>DASPTW010000069.1:0-28734 GCA_035623215.1 Candidatus Acidiferrum sp. | reverse complement strand
GGCTTGGCGGGCGATGATAGCGTTGCCGGGAGCAACCACGTCCGGCTTCACGATGTGGTCTACCATCGTGGGGCCCTTAGAGCTGTAGCTGGTCATGGTCTGCGCGGTTTGGTTACCGGTGCCATGAGTGTTGGTGGCGCCGACCGTGATGACGTAGGGGTCGTTACCCGGAACGCCGATGGTGGCATAACCTTGCGTGCCCGTTTCGTAGTATTCGCCCATGTTGCCGGCGGCGCAGACGACCACAATGCCGGCCTGCCAAGCTGCCTCGACCGCCTGGTCGAGAGGGTCCTGCGTGTAGCTCTCAAATACCGGGCGGCTCAACGAAAGATTAATCACTCCGATCTTGTAAGTGCTCTTGAGCGCGATGGCCTGTTGAATCGCGGCAATCACGTTGCTGTCCGTACCGAACCCTTGGTTGTCCAGAACCCGAAGGTTGATGATCTGCGCCTCAGGCGCGATGCCGCGGTAAAAGTCGGGATAGTAGCCGTTGTTGAGGGAGGCGTAGCCGTTGCCGGCGATGAGCGAGGCAATGTAGCCGCCGTGCCCGAAGGGGTCACCCCCAGAGTTACCCGGCACGAAGCTCTGGTTGTAAACCACGCGCGACGAAGCATTATTGTCGGTATTTAAGTCGTAGTTGGGTGAGGCAATTCCACTGTCAACGACAGCCACGGCAACGCCAGTCCCGTTCCAGCCGTTGGCGGTGGCCAAGTCGGCGTTGACGGCGGTTACGACGTGGTTCATAGAGGCGCGCACGGCGCGATCCGGGGAGATGTAGGCAATGCTGGAGCCACTAGCCAGGGTGTTCAGATTGCTGCCCTGGATGGTGACCAGCTTTGCACTGATCACGGAGAGGTCGGCCTTGCTCTGTGCCGCGGCATTGTCCAGGTCCGCAGTATTAGGCGAACCTTTGAACTGCACGATGACATCCACGCTCTTGTTCGGGTCGATGCCTTTCAAATCCGGCGCGATTTTGGCCTCAATCAAAGACTGGGGATCTTCAATGTCATTCGTGGCTGGCGCGGCTTGCGGTTCGCTCGATCCATCCGCGATCACTTGCGGCACTGTGGCGGACGGTTTCTGAGCAGATTCAGTCAGCGAAGCCATCTGGGCCGGTTCAGTCGGAACATCCGCCCGCTTCGGCTGGGATGCGGCGGTTGGCCGAACGCTGGCGCTAAGCGCAATCCCACTGGCAAGTTTCTCTTCGTGGCTGGCATTAACGCTCGAAACAGCTTCCGATGGCTGCGGCGCCAGACGCAACGCAGCCTGGCCAGAGCTTGAGAGCTGCCATCGAACACCGCCCCCAAAACCAAGGACGGCCAGCGTCAACCCTGAGGCGATTAGTGAGCCCCACGTCGTGGTTTTCAGTACGCTTCCTTGCTTCCGCGTGTTTTTGCCTACGTCGGGTGTCATTTTCTGGTTCTTCGTCTCCTGGTGGCTGCTCGCACCACCGCGAACCTGATTGGGGGACCCTTGCTTTGGGTAGGAGTAGTTTTAGGGCTGCGGGCGTAATCGGGCCATAGTACAGGGGTGGGAAAGAACGAGTACTACCGTTCAAGGCTGTTTCGGCGCTTCGCATGCCGTGACAGAGATTCCGCCGAGTCAATTCCAAAGAGTGAATTCAGCAGAATTGTTACCTCAGTAAGTTGTGAGGCCACAAAACCAAGAACTCTCAACTCTGATTGAAATTATCTTAACTGAATATAATAGATGTGCTAACACTTCTTGTGTTTTTCAGTCCCCATTCCGCCTACGCCCGACACACCACCGCGTGTGACGCCAAGCGTGACGCCGTAACCCCCTTCGCTTCTTGCCCTTGTAAACTACCCCGTCACCGTGACGCCCGTAACTCCTTTAGCTTCTGTACTTGCGCAAAACACCGGGGGTGGGGCATCCCGTTTTCCCTTCCCCCACGGTCCTGGCATCTCCGGGCAGCGATTTCTCTTTCAAATCGCCCTTTTGTTTTCAACCGATTACACACTCTTCCGTTTTACGTATGCTCTAAGCGACTATCCGATGAGGATAGTCGTCCTGAGCGAGCGCAGCGAGTCGAAGGATCTCCCCGCTTTCTTTTCAGCGCCTTACGCACTCTTTCATTTTGCGTATGGGATAAGTCCTTTCTCTGCTTCTCTTACGAAAACTGCCGGAGTACCCAAAACAATTCCCATTTTGGTTCACTCCGAGTACTCTCTGGGCTGGCCAACTCGCCCTCAGCCCACGCAATTCGGCCCCACTTCGCGTATCATCGAGAATGTACCCCATGAACCGCGTCTACCTTGATTACAACGCAACGACCCCCGTCGAGTCCGCAGTCCTCGACGCCATGCTGCCCTATTTCTCCGGGGAATTCGGCAACGCCGCCTCCATCCACACCTTCGGGCAAAAGGCTCGCGCTGCCGTCGAAACCGCGCGCGAGCAAGTGGCTGCGTTGATCGGCGCACGGCCTCAGGAAATCATCTTCACCAGCGGCGGCACCGAATCGGACAACCACGCTATCTTCGGCATCGTGGCGGCCTCCGCTTCGCCGAATTCCCGTCCCCACGTCATTACTTCTTTTGTCGAACATGAGGCCGTCCTCAATGCCAGCCAAGCACTGGAGAAGCAAGACGTTGACGTCACTTACCTCCCCGTGGATCAGGATGGCCAGATTGATTTGGAACAATTGCGCAGCGCTCTTCGCCCACAAACCGTGCTCATCACCATCATGCACGCCAACAACGAGCTTGGCACCGTCCAGCCCATCGAGGAAATTGGCCGCATCGCCAAAGAAGCCGACGTTTATTTTCATACCGACGCCGTGCAGTCCGCCGGAAAAATCCCCATCGACGTAAACTTGTTCCACGTTGATTTGCTGTCCGTGTCCGGTCACAAACTATATGCTCCCAAGGGTATTGGCGCGCTTTACATTCGAGGGGGAACTCGGCTTCGCCAACTCCTCTACGGCGGCCACCACCAGCGCGGCTTTCGCCCTGGCACTGAAAACGTCCCAGGAATCGTCGGTTTCGGCAAAGCCGCGGAGATGGCGCGCACTTCACTGACCAATGACGCCCGTCGCTTGAGCACACTCCGCGATCAACTCGAGAACGGTCTCCTTCACCGCGTGCCGCATTCGCGCATCAACGGCCGGCGCGCTCCTCGCACCCCCAACACCACCAATCTTGTCTTTCCTGGCGTCGAAGGCGAGGCTCTGCTCATCGCGCTTGATCTCAAAGGTTTGGCATGCTCCACGGGCGCTGCGTGTTCTTCCGGCGCCGTTGAGCCTTCGCATGTCCTCACCGCGATCGGTTTGCCCGCCGAAGAAGCGCGCGCGAGCCTGCGATTCAGCCTCGGGCGACATACGACTCAAGCTGACATCGATTTCGCTTTGAGCGTGGTTCCCGCCGCCGTCGCCCAACTCCGCCAGCTTTCCCCGACCTATCAAAAGGAGGCTGCCGCAAAGACCTAGCCGCGGTGCGCTTCTCATGATTCCTGCCGAATCATGATTTTTTCCGGCCTGAACGGTTTACGATGCGAGAATCCCTATCAACGCAGTCAAATCCGCTAAAATACAATTGCAATCATGAGCACTGGAACCGAATTCGACACGTTGCCCCAGCGCGCGGAAACCCAACGCGGCCTCGTCGCGGTCGCCATGTCCGGCGGCGTCGATTCCTCGACCGTCGCCGCACTCTTGCAACAGCAGGGCCGCAGCGTCGTCGGCCTCACGATGCAGCTTTGGAATCAGCGCCGCCTTCCGGAATTGCAAGGCGACGGCCCAGCGCAGCATCGCTGTTGCTCGCTTGACGATGTCTACGATGCCAAGGCCGTTGCGCGGCATCTGAACTTTCCACACTACGTCGTTAACTTCGAAGAACAATTTGAGTCGCGCGTCGTGCGCCCGTTCGTCGATCAATACCTCGCTGGCCGCACACCTATTGCGTGCACCAATTGCAATACCGACGTGAAGTTCGAGCCGCTCCTGCGCATGGCGCGCCAGATTGGCGCGGAACGCCTCGCCACCGGCCACTACGCACGCATCCGGAAGAATGAAGAATCTAGCCGCTGGGAACTATTGCGTGCGCGCGATGACAGCAAGGACCAATCCTATTTCTTGTGGGGACTGACACAGGAACAGCTTTCGCGCAGTGAGTTTCCCTTGGGAGAACTCAGCAAGGAAGAAGTGCGCGCGCTGGCTCGATCCGTGAAGCTTCCCGTGGCGGAAAAGCCCGAAAGCATGGAACTGTGCTTTGTGCCGAACGGCAACTATGTGCAATTCATCCATGCCTATTCGCGCGAGCGCGGAATTCCACTGAACGATTCGGACGGGGAAATTGTCAACGAAGACGGAGCGGTCATTGGCCGCCACAACGGCGTTCATAATTTCACCGTGGGCCAGCGCAAGGGCCTCGGTCTTGCTGCGGGCAAGCCGCTCTACGTGCTTTCCATCGATCCGGAGAACAATCGCGTTGTTGTTGGTGATACCGCCGCGCTTCGCTCCGCATCATTTGAAGTGCAAGACGTGAACTGGGTTTCGATTGCGCCACCGTCCCGTGCGGTTCGCGCGTCCGTAAAGATTCGCCACAAGCATGAACCCGCTCTCGCCACCGTCGAGCCGCTCGGAGCAACGCGAGCCAAAATCTCTTTCGATACCCCGCAGCGCGCCATCACACCCGGGCAAGCCGCGGTCTTCTACGATCGAGCCGTTGTCCTCGGCGGCGGCTGGATCCGCTGAAAACAGTCGTCAATATTCAGTTCTCAGTTTTCTGCAGAAAAGAACGGGCCATTGCCCTAAAGCAGATGTTGGCACATTGAAGGGAATTCAGTTCGCGAAACGGCAAATTCAGCCAGAGGCACTCCAGAGGATCTCACTGAAAACTAGAGACCGACAACTGCAGCTAAATGAAGAGCTCTTCTTCCTGAGATTCGCGCGGTTCGTCGCTACGAGAGCTGGAGCTGCGGCGCGACCGCAGAAGATCTAGGCCGACTTTAATTCCTTGCACTAGCGCGGAGGCCTTTTGCATTGGCCTCCAGAAACTGTGTTTGAATTGCGAGCCAGCCTCTTCGACCGTTTCGAGCGCCGCGCTCAAAATGCGATCCATGTGAACGAGTTGACCGCGCAGCCGGTCCGCCGCTTCCGTAAACACGCGGTCCACCTTCTGCGCTTGCCCGCGCGTGAGGTAAACAATATGCGCGGCGTCGTTCACCATGCTTGAGATTTTTGGTTGCGTATCGTCCAAGAGAATCTGCACGCGGGTCAGAATCGGCCCTACGCGCGACTGCAAATCTCCCATGAGACGGTTTACGTTTTCCGTCGTCCGGCGCACCTCAAACAGCAACGCGGTCAAAACAACTACTTGGACGACAAGCGCAACTGCCGAGACGATGCTGAACAACTCAAGCCAGAATTGCATACTCACCCCACTCGCCTCTTCCGGCGAAGCCCTAGCGCCACAGTCTCATACTGTGCGCTTCTCTTCGAGGCGCTTCCACGACACTATCCCCTGAGGCCTTTACGACTTTGCTTCGCGCCGGTACGCTTCCCGCGCGCCTTCTACAGCGGCCGTAATCGAGTCCTTTTGCCGAACGGCAACATCTTTGCCCCGCTCGATCAATTCATCGGCGCGCTCCCGCAGTTCGCGAGCTTTGCGCTGCGCGTAGTCCTTGCCTTCATCCGCCTTCTTCGAAAGAAACTCGCGCGTCTCTTCGCCGGATTTTGGCGCGAACAAGATTCCCACCAGCGCTCCAACTCCCAGTCCCACAAGAAAATAGGTGACCTTGGATCCCACGTTGTCAGCCATGACAACCTCCAAAGAAACCGTAGCACACGGAAATGCAGGCTGCAATCCCAGCTAACCACATTGACGATTCGAATCGGTTAAGTGTTGCTTTTCGAATTCTGCAGGCCCGCCAGAATCATTTCGGCGTGCTTGCGCGAGATCACTTCGCTTAGACGCTCAACGCCCGCCTTGCGAATGTTGGCGACGCTGCCGAATTCCCGCAAAAGTTTCTGCGTGGTTTTTGGCCCGACGCCGGGAATCTCGCTGAGCGCGCTGTGCGTTTGGCGTTTGCCGCGGCGCTGGCGGTGAAACGTCACCGCAAAGCGATGCGTTTCGTCACGAATTTGCTGAATCAGATGGAGGACGGGCGAGTGGTGCTCCAAAACAATAGGCTCATCTTCCTGGCCGAGGACGTACAGAATTTCTTCTTTCTTGGCGATGCTGGCCACGGGCTGATTGATGATTTGCAGCGACTCGAGGGCTTGCGCGGCAGCATGCAACTGGCCGATCCCGCCGTCGATTAAGATCAAGCTTGGCAACTCGTGCTTTTCCTCGAGCACTCGCCGGTACCGCCGCGCGACTGCCTCGCGCATGCTGGAAAAATCGTCGTTCAGACGCGGAAAAGCGCCGTTGCCTCCCTCCGTGCCTGCTCCCTCGTCGCCTCGAATGATAAATTTCCGGTAATCGGACTTCTTCATGCGGCCGTTTTCCCAAACCACCATCGAGGCCACGGTGTCGGTTCCCTGAATGTGCGAAATGTCGAAGCTTTCGATACGCTTTGGCTCTTCGATCAGGTTCAGGGCATTTTGTAACGCTTCGCCAATGGCCTTGGAGCTAGGCTTCAACACGCGGAAGCGCTGCTCGAAGGAATGCTTGGCATTGTTTTCCACCAAATCGAGGAAGGCGCGCTTGGAACCCCGCTGCGGAGTGAAAATTTCCACCTTGTGTCCTGCGTGCTCGCTGAAGGTCTCTTCCAGCAAAGCGCGCTCCTCAAAATCTGTGGCGACGTGGATGGCTTTGGGCAAGTACTCAGCTTCGAGATAGAGCTGCTTCAAAAGCGATGGAACGAACTCCTGCGGATCGAACTCCTCGAGGTCCTCCCAATAAAATTCGCGGCGGTCGACGACGCGGCCCCCACGCAAGTGAAAGACGTTCGCAGCAACCAGCGGCGGCTCGGCGTAGTATGCGAGCACGTCGGTGTCGTCTCCTTGCGCGGCGGCGATGCGCTGGCGTTCTTCGATGTCTTCAAGCGTGCGAAGCAGATCGCGGTACGCGGCCGCTTGTTCGAAGAGTTCTTTTTCGGCCGCAGCCGTCATGCGCTCTTCGAGACTTTTCATCAAATCGTGGCGGCGGCCTTCAAGAAACATTTTCGTGTCGCGTACTGCCTCCGCATACTTCTCGTGGGTCGTCAATCCTTGCGAGCAAGGTCCCAGGCAGCGCTTGATGTAGTACTGCAAGCATGGCCGCGGATGAGCGCGAGCCAGGTCGACGGCGCACGAAGGAACCAGGAAGCGTTTGTGTACAAAGTGAAGAATGCGGCGCGCCAGCCCGGCGGGGAAATATGGGCCAAAGTAGAGGGAGCCGTCTTTCTTGATGCGCCGTGTGAAATAAACGCGTGGATATTTCTCCGCCGCCGTCAATTTAATGTAGGGATACGTCTTGTCGTCGCGCAGCAGGACGTTGAACTTCGGGCGGTATTGTTTAATGAGGTTGTGTTCGAGGGCCAGAGCTTCGCGTTCATTGCCGACGACGATGGTTTCGAGATCGGCAATTTCCCGCGCCAACGACCCCGTCTTGGCGTCAATCCGCCGTGATTCGAGGAAGTAAGAACGCACGCGGCTGCGCAAGCTTCGCGCCTTGCCGACGTACAGAACCGTTCCACCGGCGTCTTTGAACAAGTAGACGCCCGGACTTTCTGGCAGCAACGCAGCCTTTTCGCGAGGTTCCATGCTGGATTACACAACGCTGCAAAAGCAGACAACTTCCATCATACTAGAGGGAATCATAGGACGGGGAGAAGCAGGGTAGTTTTCATGAGAGTCCGGAAATCGATTACAACGTTCGTAGCGCTCGCCTTTCTCCTTGCGGTACCGCTGGGTCGGGCGCAGGATCCGCAGCCAGATTCCAGTTCAAAGCCGCAGGATGCGCCACCGGCCCCACCGCCCAAATCCCCGCCAAAACCGAACAAGGACTCCGCGACGCAAAACGCGCCCGACCAGCCGATGTGGGATCCGCTACGCGCCGAAAAAGATATCGAAGTCGGCCAGCACTACATGCACAAGGGTGACTTGGATGCGGCCATCGACCGCTTTCAGGACGCCATCATCGCCAAGCCCGGCTACGCCGTTCCCTTCCGGTATTTAGGTGAGGCTCAGGAAAAAAAGGGGTTGAAGAAACAAGCCATCAAATCCTACCAGCGGTATCTGGATTTGTTTCCGCACGCGGACGACGGAGACAAAATCAAAAAGAAAATCGACAAGCTGTACAAGGATATAGAAAAAGAGAAGAAAGACTAGATTTCTTCCAACCGCCCTCTTAGTGCACGTGGTAAGCAAACTCCTGTTTAACTTCCACCTCAACGGGTTCTCCCCTCACCAAAAACGGGCGGTACACGTACTCTTTCAGTGCGTCCTCTATCGCCTTTCCCATTTCTTGTGTGCCCTCGACCAATTGCACGCCTGTGACGCTTCCGTCCGTTTTGATCCTATACTTCACAACTGCTTCTCCGCCGGGTGGACGAATGGATTTCGGGTATTTAGGGAATTCTTGGTGCAAGAGGTAATCGAGCATCAAAACGCGCCCATCTGGAACAACCAGTTTTTCATTTACAGCCACTGCGGCTGGCGGGGGAGTGAAGTCCGCGGAATTTGGTTGCGGGATGGTCTCCAACCTTTCGAGATGCAGCGTCAAGTATAGTTTCCCGCCCCGCGTGACCCGCACATCCGAAGGAACATATCGGCCCTCGAATCGCAGAATCTTGTTATAAACGATTTCATCCCATACGGTGTCGGAGCCGAATCCCCCTTTGCTATATCGAAGCATCAGCGACTGGGGCTCGAAACAGAACCCTGCCAGTCCGTTATCAGATATCACATTGCTCATGTCGCTGCGACGGAGCATGACGCAAGGAAGTTGTAACTTGCCGAACTTTCGTACCTTTTTTCCGCCCTGGCAAATTGAAGTTTCATCTCTCGAAACATAGGGCGCACAAACTCATCGCGAGCTCTAGTCTGCAATACGCCGGGCCACTTGTCGTCGCCGGTCCGAAAGAGCCCCGCGTCGGTAGCGATTTCTGTTTGCGTAAAATCGTGGCTGGTGAAGATCAGGCGATATTGCTTGGCTCCCGCCCAGAACTCCTCGTAAGTGCCACTATCCACGTTGTCCCCGTCTTCATCGAATTTGTCGTAACTTACGAGGATATGCCAAGGCTTCAATCTGGGAGCGTCGAGGCCATTGACCTGTGCGGCAGCCAAAAGGAGTTCCTCCGCATCCTGCGGAACCACGTCCGCGGTTGGCGCTGATTGGGACTCCGCCCGAGCAACAGGCGTGTGCGCTATTTGCACAGTGATAGGTTTCGCAGTGCCGGATTTAGGCGTTGAAAAAGCAGGATCTAGCAAGCAGACAAGCGCAGTAAAAATAAGCAAACTCAGACGTCGACACTTGCCGCAACGCTGCACAGTATATTCCTCCCCCAGAAGTTATATAAGGTTCGGAAAACCTCTGCCTAGCGAATTATATCTTGAACTTGCGCTGCGAGAACCCACCCTTCGCGGCTACAGCTTGAACTTATATTCGGCTAGCGATGAGTTTATTTGCTCCAGAAAAGGCTCGTGCAGCCCTTTGAGGTAGCGATCGAAGAAGGCGATGCCGTAATCGGCGATGAGGCGAGCGTTCGCGACGTTCGCAAGGCACGATTGCGTGGTGCGCTCGTTGCCGCAGTTGGCCCAGGCAAGATGCGCGGCTGCTTTCAGCTTGACAAAGTACACCGGAGAATTGGCGGCAGCGTAAGCCCCTTTGGGACCTTCCAGGAAAGGGGTAATGCCCACATCGAGAGTGCCGCCCTGATACATCAGGGGAACATGAACATTGCCCAAAGTGCTTTTCACTTGAAATGGCATGACATAAGGAGAGAGGGCTAAAACCGCGCGGATTCGCGGATCAATCCAACTCTGCCAACCGCCTGCGATCCCCACAACGGTGTAACCGCCGAGAGAATGTCCGGCGAGACCGATTTTTTGCGACACATCACCGCGCGAGGCGGTCGAGAATTTTCCTGGCACGCTCGAATTCAGGAAAGCGCTTTTCCTCGACGCGAAATTCCGGCGAATGGGAAACCAGGCTGCAGCCCGACCGGCGCGTCGGATGTTTCACGTGGAGCATCTCGTGATAAAGCACGTATTCGACGACGCATGCCGGCACGGCGGGGTGATCCATGCGACGATTCAACAAAATCTGGTTCGGCCCCGGATCGTAGCAACCGAACTGCCGGCACCAGCTTCGCACGCTCCATCCAATGTGCGGTCGCGCCAACTGGCCTTGAAAATATTTCTCATTAAGCTCATCGAAGAGCTCGTGAAGGTCAAAGTGCCTGCCTTGGGGTCCGGCATGCGAACGGCGCACCCTGCGGCTGCGCATGCGGTTCATGCGGCTGCGCGTGCGGGCGGAACGCGCGTATTCGAGATACGGCTCGACAAGTTGTCTTGGCGCGCGGCGCCGGTACACTCGCGCTAGCAACAGCGCGGCAGCGCCCTCCAACACCGCAAGCGGTGCGCGGCGCAACAAATCGGAAAACCGCACGAAGACCACTTCTTCGCGGCGGCGAATGGTCAGCACGAGGCTCGAATACGGATAAAACTCAACGCGAAAGCGTGGCGGGCGGCCGTCGCAACCCAGGCGCGTGTACATGCGCTGAAAGAGCGGCGCTCCACCCGGCACAGAATCGAATTTGCTGCGATGCACCTGCATGCTCTTCGAGGCTCTTCTTACAACTAATTCTTCCGCCGGACAGGACCAGCCGCCACTTTCTTTTTTGCTTTTTCAGCGTCGTTCATGGCATCTCGCGTGCCTTCGATAGCATCGTCAAGATTATCCTTATAAGTATCGATTTCGATCGCGTCGGAAGAGATTTTTTCCAGAATCGCCAGGAAATCTTTCGTTCGCGCTGCCATCAGATCGATGCCCTTGCGAATATTCTCCTGTTTTTCAACGCCGAGTTGCATAAGGTCCGCAGCATCATCGACACAACCTACGTAGGCGTTCAGCAGCGAATTCAGCATATCCGCATGGCGGTTGGACGACGGATGTTCCAACTCGTACCGGAATTTCTTCAGCCGGTCCTCCGCAAAAGAAAGGAAAAGACGGATACGTTCGTTGTTATCGTTCTCCGCGTCGCGGATTTTGTCGGCTTCGAGCGAGGTGAGATAGTCTTTCTGTTGCGCAGTACGAGCTTGGGCGAGAGGCAGCGCAAGAAGCATGCAGATCAAAGAAAGAAAGACTCTCAGTTTTGCTCTCATGGTTGCTTCTCCGTAGGGGGAGCGGGCGGATGCTGGTCCGTGGGCCGATGCGGGAAAAGCGCTTTGATCAGCTCTTCGTCGGTGGCAATCAAATCAGCGCGAACGATCTGCAGCGGAGGCTTGTAGGGATCAGACGCCGCGGCTATGGATTCTTCGACCTCACGAATCCCTTTGCGAACGTGCATCTCGAGCTGGCGGTAGCCGTTGGAATGTTTCTCGGCGTCGGCGTGCTGCTTCTTGAGAGCCTCAAACGCCGCGCGCACATTATCGCGGTATTTTTCAAGAATGGAGTCGACAGTGTTGTTGTCGCCAGCTTGTCCCGCGCGACGCGTTTCATCAAACTGCGCGTCTCCGAGCTTAACGAGCAGCTTGGCTTTGCGAACGGAGTCTGTCTCGCGGTCGAACTGCTGCTGCAAGTCCGCGGTGCTTTGCGCAGGCACAGGAAGCGCCGCGAGCATGACAATGCCAGTGCACGCAAATAGCCTTCGTAAGCAGCTCGCTGTCCCCATTCGATTATTTTTTTCCTTCCAGCATTCGCCGCAACACTTTGCTCCGCTCCTGCGCCTGCCAGACCTGATCAGGATTCTTGTTTTGGTCTAGATCGAGAAATTTCTGATATGCCTCGAGAGCAGGCTTGGGCTGCTTCAAATTATCGTAGCAGAGCGCGCGAATGAACCAGGTCCCGGCTCCGGGAGTTTCGAACTGGTCAAGCCGGTCGAGCACCGCCAGCGTAGCTGGGTAGTTTTTGGATAGGTAGTAGGTGGTGCTGAGATCCCTCCAATAGTCGAGATTTTTCCCATCGAGCTGCAGCGCGATTTTCAATTCCTTCTCGGCGCCAGCAAAATCGCGCACTTGCAGGCAAGTGCGGCCAAGGCCGCCGTGAAGCTCTGGATCGCCCGGTGCCAGCGCGACGGCCTGCTGCAACGTCGTGATGGCGTCGGTCCATTTCTTCTGTGCGATTTGAATGTCCGCGCGAAGCTTCAGCGAATCGACGGTCGGTTTTCCGCCGTCCGCGCGATCCAGTTCGGCGAGCGCAGCGTCGGCCTGCTGCGATTCGAGCAGCAAGTGAATAAGCCGGGAACGCGCAGCGGAATCTCCTGGCTGCGCTGTTAGATAGTTTTTGTACGCCTCGATTGCTTCTGGTTTCTTTTGAGCATCGACGCTTCGCGCCAATCCGAGCAGCGCATGCGGATCGTTGTTTTGAATCTCGAGCACTCTCCGGAATTTAGCTTCGGCTTCCACGGGGCGCTTCAATTGCACGTACAAATTCGCAAGATGAAGCAGCGTCTCCGAATCACCAGGGTCCAGACGCGCGGCTCCCTCGAACGATTCAGCTGCCTTCGAGAGATCACCCGTTCGCTCTTCGGCCACTCCCAATAGAAACCGGGGGCGCGACCGCGCAGGCAGTAATTCCACTGCTTTGCTGAGCGGCGCGCGTGCGGCTGCGGCATCTGTATCGAGCAACAGCGTTCCGAGATTCAAATAGGCTTCGAACATTTTCGGATCGAGGGCGATGGTGCGTTCATACTCGGCGCGTGCTTCCGTTGGCTTCTTCAGCGCTGTGTAAACATAAGCGAGTTGAAAATGCGCGTAGGCAAACCCCGGTTCTTCCGCGATCACTTTTTGCAGAGGGGCGATGGCAGCCTCAAATTCACCTTTGTCGATGTGCTGCTGGGCTTCATCCAAATACTCATTCAGCGGGTTGGCTACTTTCTTTGACGTTCCTTGCACAGCCGCCTTTGGCTTAGGCTCCGGCCCTGGGTTTGTTTGCGCGTTTGCCGATAGGAGCGTTTCGGATTGTGCGTTGATAAAAAATAGGACGCACAATGGCCATCGAAGAAATCGGACCGCATACGTCCACGGATGCAATCGCTTCATGGCTCTGGAGGAGAAGTTTTCGCTCCGTTGGAAATTGTAGCTGAACCGTTCCCAGGTTTGGATGCGCCATTGAGCGCACGCTTTGCCTGCCCGTTGCCGTTCAGCACGTGGGCAAGGAAACGGCCCGTGTAGGATTGCACGTTGCGTGCGACTTGTTCGGGTGTGCCCGTTGCCACGATCTTGCCGCCTCGGTCGCCGCCTTCCGGGCCGAGGTCGATCAACCAGTCGGCGGATTTGATGACATCAAGATTGTGCTCGATGACCAAGAGCGACGCTCCGCCGTCGAGCAATTTACGAAACGCGCCCAAGAGCTTAGCGATGTCGTCGAAGTGCAGGCCGGTTGTAGGCTCATCGAGAATGTAGAGAATGCCTGCGTTGTCCGTTTGCGTCAGGTGTGCGGCTAGCTTCAGGCGTTGCGCTTCTCCTCCGGAAAGCGTTGTGGCCGATTGTCCGAGACGCAGATAACCCAGCCCAATTTCGTTCAGCACGCGCAGCTTCGAAACAACTTTCGGAACGTTCACGAAAAACGCCAGCGCCTCGCGCACCGTCATCTGCAGGAGCTCGTGGATATTTTTTCCGTGGTAGCGCACTTCAAGCACGCTGCTTTTGAAGCGTGTGCCGCGGCACTCTTCGCAAATCAGCTCGACGTCCGCGAGAAATTGCATCTCGACGGTAACCGTGCCGTCGCCCTGGCACGTTTCGCAACGCCCACCGGGCACATTGAACGAAAAATGGCCAGCGGTGTAACCGCGCCGCTTGGCGTCCGGCGTTTCGGCGAAGACTTCGCGAATGGCATCGAAGGCTTTGAGGTACGTCGCGGGATTCGATCGAGGAGTGCGGCCGATAGGCGATTGATCCACAATGACCACTTCGCGGATGTTTCCGTCGCCCTCTAGCCGGTCGCAGAATTCTTTCACGCTGCCACCGACGCGTTTTGCCGCCAGCGCTTTGTAGAGCACGTCATGAACTAGCGTGGATTTTCCCGAACCACTCACTCCCGTTACGACTGTCAACATGCCCAGCGGGATCATCAGGTCCAAATTCTGCAAGTTGTGGAGATTCGCACCGAATATCCTAAGAAATCTGCCTGCAGGCTTGTGGCGCACATTGGGCACAGGAATCCGCAATTCTCCGCTGAGATACCGACCGGTGAGAGACTTATGTTCCTCCAGCATGGCTGCGTATCGGCCCGCGAAAAGCAGCTTCCCGCCGAGTTCGCCCGCGCCGGGACCAAGATCAATCACGTGGTCAGCAGCTTGAATCGTGTCTGGATCGTGTTCCACAACCAAAACTGTGTTTCCCAGGTCGCGCAGCGATTTCAGGATGTCAATCAGCCGCTGCGTGTCGCGCGGATGCAAGCCGATGGAAGGCTCGTCGAGAACGTAGAGAGCTCCAACGAGATGAGAGCCGAGCGAAGTGGCCAATTGAATGCGCTGCGACTCGCCGCCGGAAAGAGTCGAGGTCAGACGATCGAGTGTCAGGTAGTCCAGTCCCACTTCGTCGAGGAATTGCAGTCGCGTGCGGACTTCTTCGAGGATTTTGTCAGCGATCTTCAGCTGCGCTTCGGAAAGCTGCAAGCCGACAAAGAACGCCCGCGCTTCCTTTACCGTGAATTTGGAGACCTCGGTAATCGATTTTCCTGTGATTCGTACGGCGCGTGCTTCGGGGCGCAACCGCGTGCCGCCGCAGTCCGGACAAGTGGCATAGCCGCGGAAACGGCTCAGAAAAACGCGCACATGCAATTTATATTTCTTCCGCTCGAGCCACTGAAAGAAACCCTTTACTCCGTCGTATTTGCTTTCAGGGTCGCCTTCGAGGACCAGCCGGCGCTGCTCGGCCGTGAGCTGGCGCCACGGCGCGTTCGTGGGAATGCCCTTGTCGCGAGCCCATTGTTTCAAATCTTGAAACAGGCCGCGATAGCGCGGCTTCGTCCATGGCTCGATTGCCCCGTCTTCGATGGACTTACTCGGATCCGGAACTACCAAATTCAAATCGAAATCAATGGTATTGCCAAACCCTTGGCAACGCGGGCAAGCGCCGTAGGGATTGTTGAACGAAAAAAGCCGCGGCTCCGGCTCCTGATGAAGCGTGCCGTCGTTCTTGCATTCGAAGCGTTCGTTAAACGTCAGCCGCTCGGCCGAATTTCCCGAGCCGTCACCCGGAAATTCCAGAATCGCCTCGCCCTGCCCTTCCCGGTAACAAATCTCAATCGAATCCACCAGCCGCGAACGCGACTCTGGATTCACTGACAGCCGGTCCACGAGCACGTAGACCGGCTTTGAGAAATCCACATCGAGCAGCGTTTCGGGAGTGGAGAATTCGTGCACCCGCCCAGCTTGGTACACGCGATTGAATCCTCGCTTTTGCAGATCGAGCAAGCCCTGGCGAACGGCCTCCGCCGTTGACGCCAATGCCTTCTTTGCCGAGCGTTTTGCGCTTGTCATGCCCGCCGGCCCGGCGATCCGAAACTGGTACAAAACATAAAATCGCCGCCCCGGCGATAGGGATAACACTCTTGTCCCGATTTCGTCCGGGCTGTCTTTGCGAACCTCGGCCCCGCACTTGATGCACAACGTCTGCCCACAGCGCGCAAAAAGCAACCGTAAATAGTCGTAAATCTCCGTTGACGTGGCCACCGTCGAGCGCGGATTGCGTGTCGAATTTTTCTGCCGTATTGCCACCGCGGGCGCGATCCCGGAAATTTCATCCACGTCCGGTTTTTCCATGCGCTCGAGGAATTGCCGGGCATACGCCGACAGTGATTCGACGTAGCGCCTCTGCCCTTCCGCATAAATCGTGTCGAATGCCAGAGAAGACTTCCCGGACCCGCTCACTCCGGTAACCACAGTGATGGCGTTATGTGGGATTTCGACGGACACGTTCTTGAGGTTGTGGACCCGTGCCCCTTGGACATGCAAGGTGTCTTCGGCTGGCTGGAAATGGTTCGTAGCCGCGCTGATTTCTTTGGTTGCCAAAGGGGAAGCCCAGACAGCGCGTTTCGCGCGCACTGCCTAAACTTCAAATTATACGGCGGCTGTCAAAGCGGGGCAAACCGCGCAGAATCGAGGAACTCGGCGGGGTCCAACTCTACTCTTCGGTCAAAACGATTTCTCCAATACCGCCTTCCACCTTCAGGTGGATTGTAGCCGGAGCCTTTCCGTAAGCCTCGTTCGTGTAGGAACCGCCCTCTTCTTTCAAGCCGTGCACGCGAATCGAACCGATTCCTCCGGAGGCCTGCGCGATCACTCCAACATTTTTTGGCAATCGCACGTTGGCCTGGCCAACACCGCCTTCGATGTCGGCGGTCAAATCCTTCGTACGGTCTCCCGTCAGGTCAACCTGCACTTGCCCGGCTCCGAGGTTCAGATCCAATCGCGTCAGCGGAATATTCCGGAGATTCAGGTTTCCCTGTCCCGCGCCCATATCGATGCGGAGCTCCATCGGAATTTCGTTATTGAGATGGAGCGTCCATTCATTGTGGGAATTTCCGAAGTGCACGGTCTGCGAATCCTGCGAAATGCTGAGTTGACCGACGCCCTCGCTGACGTTGTAGCTTATGCGTGGCTCGTCAAAAGAGCCGCTGAACGTGAAGTCGCCGTCGAGCAAGTGATTTGTGCCGCTGGAAATGTTGAGCTGCCCCGCGCCCATTTCTATCTTGGCATTCACTGACTTCGCACCTTGGATATCCACGGTCTGAGAAGTGTGGTTGCTTCCCGAATCAAAACCGTGGTGCCGGGAAAAACTTCGCCCGCGTGCGACAACTAGAATAAGGATCAGGGCGAAGAACAGAACTCCCAAAGTTGAACCGACTGACACTCCGGGACGCGCGTTGGGATTGCGGCTCTTCTGCATGTTGTCCCAAACCATTCCCAAGCCGACAAAAATGAGCAGGGCTGGCCACCAATCCCGCAAAACCGACCACGGGTCGAACGCCGGGCGCCAGCTTTGGATCAGGAACAGGGCTCCAATGGTAATCAGTATGAGGGGAAAAACGAGCGAAACTCGTCTCGGACTTCCGTCCTGAGGCATCGCACACCTCCACTACCTTGTACTACGCACGCCGGAGAGAAATAGTTCAATCGCGGAATAGCTACACTGTACATCAGTTGAGTACCCGGGGAAATGTTGCGTCTCCGCAGCCCTCGTTGTGACCTACGACCACTTGCGGAGTCATGCGTCACACAGGATTCGAATCCTCCCGCTCTTTGGAGCATAATCCCTCTTAGCATAAATGGCGCACGCAAGTTGCGAGGCTCAACGTGACTGCATTCGAGCGAATTTTTTGGATTGTTTTGGACAGCGTAGGAATTGGCGAACTTCCCGATGCCGCGGACTACGGCGACGTCGGCCGAAACACCCTCGGTCACATCGCCGAATCGCGCCCGCTGCAAATCCCCAATCTGGTTTGTCTGGGCCTCGCAAACATTGCTCCGCTCAAATATCTAAATCCGCCGACGATTCCGGCAGGTGCATTCGGGAAAGGCGCGACGCGTTCGCCGGGAAAAGACACAACTACAGGCCACTGGGAAATGGCTGGCGTCTGGCTGGACCAAGCTTTCCCGGTTTACAAAGATGGATTCCCTCGAGAGTTACTCGAAGAATTTGAAAAACAAATCGGTCGAAAAACCATCGGCAACAAACCGGCCTCCGGCACCGAAATCATCAAAGAACTCGGCGAGGAGCACGTTCGAACTGGCAAGCCCATCGTCTACACCTCCGGCGACAGCGTGTTTCAGGTCGCCACGCACGAGGACGTAATTCCTATTGCCGAGCTGTATAGCATGTGCGAAATCGCAAGAAAACTCCTGGATGGGCCCCACCGCGTTGGCCGCGTGATCGCTCGTCCGTTCACTGGAACCGTCGGAAATTTCACCCGCACCACGCGCCGCCACGATTACGCCGTCGATCCGCCCAAGCCCATGCTCCTGGATGTCCTCTCCCAGCGCAAAATTCCCGTCTTCGGTATTGGCAAAATTCATGACATCTACAACGGCCGCGGCATCGAGGAGTACGTCACTACCAAAGGCAACGCCGACGGAATAGAAAAATTGACCGTCGCTACTCAAGAGCGAAAGAACGGCCTGATCTTCTGCAATCTCGTCGATTTCGACATGCTCTACGGCCACCGCAAAGATGTGGAAGGCTTCGCCAAATCGCTGGAGGAATTTGACTGCCTGCTCAGTGATTTTCTTCCCCGGCTCAGCTTGAGTGACCTTCTCATGATCACCGCGGACCACGGCTGCGACCCCGATCCGCGCTGGCCCACCACCGATCACTCCCGCGAATACGTTCCAATCGTCACTTATTCGCCAGCCAGCGGCGCAGGCGTGAATCTGGGCGTTCGCGACACCCTCGCCGACATGGGGCAAACCGTCGCTGAGAATTTCGGCACGGTAATTCCCCACGGCAAAAGTTTCCTAGCCGAAGTACAGCTGCAGTCTCCGCTGAAAACCATGTCTCAGCCCGGCTCCTAGCTTTTCTGGCTCGCAGCCACCTCTCGTTCAACTCGTCATATGTCTCTCTGGCCGTAGATCGCGCATCACGACTTTCTTATGCCTGCTGAGGTACTCTGGCCCCACAGAGTGATCAAACTTGAGCTCTGGCAAAGGGAGGATTGCTATGACCATTTTCAATCGGGGTGGCGGGCGCGACGACGCGCCATTTGAAATGCGCCGGGAGGGCCCGCTTCTGAAATTCGCGGCCTTCGGTGTTGGGATTTTTCTCTTGCTGCTTCTGACGAGCGTGTTCCTGGTTCGCGTGACCCGCATCGAAGCTGGCCACGTCGGCGTCGAAATCAACCTGGCGGGCCGCCAGCGCGGCGCATCGGAAATTCCTGTGCGCACGGGCTGGGTGTTTTACTCGCCGATTAGCACGCAAATCATCCAGTTTCCGACCTACGTGCAAACCGTGAAATGGACTCGCGACGTCAACGAGGGCCATCCCATCAATGAAGAGATGAACTTCAATTCGAAGGAGGGCATGGAGATCAACGTGGACGTTTCCATGTCCTACGCGATCGAACCTACCAAGGTGCCGGAGTTTTATGTGAAATACCGCGTGGCGGACATGGAGATGTTTACCCACGGCATACTTCGCGACGTCGTTCGCAATTCGCTCAACGAGGTCGCTTCCACTTACGTCGTCGAAGACATCTACGGCGAGAAGAAAGCCGAGTTTTTGCGCAAAGTCCAGGCCATGATCGAACAGAAAATGTCGCCGGTCGGCGTAAGCGTGCAGCAGTTCGGTTTCATTGGAGCGCCGCGCGTGCCGGCCGTGATCGCCGCGGCGATTACCGCGAAAGCCCAAGCCATCCAGCAAGCGGAGCGTGCCCGCAACGAGTTGGCAACAACGCAAGCGGAAGCCGCCAAGAAAATTGCGGAAGCGGAAGGTGACGCGAAGTCGTTGGTGACTCGCGCGCAAGGCGAAGCCGATGCCAACCGCATCCGTCAAAATTCTCTGACGCCTCAATTGCTCGAACTGCGCCGTATCGAAAATGCCCGCGCCATGATCGACAAGTGGAACGGTCAGTTGCCTGCGGTGCAAAACGGGCAAGCCAGCGGCATGATCCTGCAACTGCCCAAGCCGCAATAAATCTAGCGGCTGCGATTCCCGGCTACCTCCGGCTCGCAACATACAAGTTCAACGGAAACGGCGGGGGAAGAAGTTCCGGAGGAAACCTATGAACGTACGTCCGAGGGCAAGGCTCAACGGGATGGGAAACCTCGGGTAATTAGTTGCCCGAGGCGGTGGTGTCGTTAGGGGCGTAGTAGCCGTTGCGCGTGCGCGCGACGAGTTTGCCGCGACCGCGTGGCGGGATCACTTCGACGGTGACGGTGCGGAACGTGCCGTCACGCCGCGAGTTCGTCGGATAGTAAGCCAGCGTGTACTGGTTGCGGATGTCGTGCGCGACCTGCTCGCAGATGTTGTGCACGTCTTCTACGTCTTCGGGGAAATACGCGACGCCGCCGGAAGCTTTGGCAATTTCTTCCAGGGCGCGCTTCGCTTTCTTCGCGCTCTTCTTGCTTTCCTGGCTGAGCAATCCGATCGTATAGATGACGGTGTCGGTCTTTTGAATTTCACGAACGGTTTTTTCCAGCGAGTTGTGGCTGGTATTGTCTTCGCCATCCGTCACGATTAGAAGCACGTGCTTGTCTTTAGAAGCTTTTTTCAAGTGATCGAGTGAACCGATGATGGCGTCGTAGAGCGCGGTGCTGCCGCGCGCATCGATGCGTTCCAGCGCTTCCTTCAAATCCGTGATGCTGCTGGTGAAATCCTTGTCGAGATCGAGGTAAAAGTCGTCGTTGAAATTGACGACGAATGCCTCGTCCTGCGGGTTGCTGGCTTGCACGAGTGTAATTGCCGCTTCGTTTACACGCGGGCGCTTGTCGCGCATGCTGCCGCTATTGTCGATCACCAGCCCCATACTCACGGGCACGTCTTCGCGGCGGAAAACAGATAGTTTTTGCTCCACCTTGTCTTCGAACACGCGGAAATTTTCCGATTTCAATCCGTCCGCGAAGCGCTGCCGGTCATCCAAAACCGTCGTGTGCAGCACCACCAAATTGACGTTGACCTTGATGCTCGCGCCTTGCTGCTTGTCGACGTTGGATGCCTGGCCAGGGGGAGGCGGCGTCGGTGTGGCTACAGGAACTTGCGCGGCTGTGGCGGACGAAAACAAGAAAATGACGCAGCAGAACGACAGGAGCAGGAAAGCACCGGAAGCAAGAGGGCGGAAATGCTTAGTGGCTGGGAGCGTAGTACCCCATCTTCGAATAAACCGTGAGCGGAGGAAGCCCGCGTGGGGCGCGCAGTTTGATTTTGACTTTGCGCCAGCGCGCGTCGTGGGCCTTGTTGCTTGGTCTGTAGCCGAGTACATATTGATTTCGCAGCTCCATGCCGATTTTGGTGGCGATATCCGGCAGATCTTCCAACTTTTCTACGGCGAAGACCCGCCCACCGGTCATTTCCGTGATCTCGCTGAGAAGCGAGGGACCGTTCAGTTCTTCCGGTGTCCGGTTCCGCGATCCGAGCGGGTCAAAGATGCCGATGGCGTAAAGCTGAGTGTCGGCTTCCTTCACCAATCGCTTGATATCGCTTTCGTTGTACCGGCTATGATTATCGCCTCCATCGGATAGGATGAGCAAGGCGCGTTTGGCGTTGTGTGCACCCCTCATCTGGCTCAGACCCAGGTAAATCGCATCAAGCAGGGCGGTTCTTCCCTTCGGAGCCGTGAGCATCATGCGGCTTTGCAAATCCTCGACGCTGTTGGTGAACGAACTTGTAAGCTCCGCGCGCTCGTTGAAGCTGACGAGGAAGAATTCATCCTGGGGATTGGCGGTCTTGAAGAACTGCAACGCGGCTTCGCGGGCCTTACCGACCTTGTTGGACATGCTGCCGCTGTAGTCGAAAATCACGCCAATGGAAATGGGGACATCCTCAGAGGAAAATGTCACGACTTCCTGCTCGACGTTGTCCTCGAAGATTCGGAAGTTGTCTGGCTCAAGTCCCGTAACCAGGCGATTGTAAGGGTCGGTGACCGTCACGTTGAGAAGGGCCATATCGACGTCGATGTGGATCGTGTCCCCGGGCTTAAACTTCACTCCGGCCGTGTTTCTCGTGACGTCATCCGTCTTAGCGAGTTTGACCACTTCCTTCTTTAAATCTTTGGAGTCATCTTGCGGTTTAACATCTTCCGCCGGAGACTGTGCGCGAGCCAAAATCGACAGCGCGCATATCGAACAGAGGATTAGCAGGATACGGAAGGAAACAAACAAAACGCGAACGTTCTCAGCACGTGACCTCGACCTGGTCACCGGTACATCGCGTTTCACGGCACCCCCTACGCCCCGGTCCAGCTGGGACGGCCGCGTGGCTCGCTCTAAAACGAATTCTACCACTCGGTTCGACGAATACAAGGGCAATTGCTCAATCCTTACCATGCGAAACTTGCATGGTGCGGCGGAGGCAGTAGGCGTGTGATAGCATCGCGCGCGGAGCAGGTCTCGTCTTTACGCAGACTGGCGACAGCGTACGCTTATTCCCGGCACGTGGAACTGGATTGGAGAGAAGAAGAGGAAGAAGCTAAGATGGGTTCGTTGAGAGTAGTGGTTGTAATTCCAGCGCGTTACGGCTCGACGCGGCTGCCCGGGAAACCGCTCGTGTCGCTTGCCGGAAAGCCGATGATTCAGCGCGTGTACGAACGAGCCAAGTTAGTGCAGCGCGTGAATCGTGTGATCGTAGCCACCGATGACGAGCGCATTGTGAACGCCGTGAAGGGATTCGGTGGTGAGGTGCGCATGACGCGGAGCGATCATCGCACCGGCACGGAGCGCGTTGCCGAAGTTGCGGCGCACGAAGACGGCGACGTCTTCGTGAACGTGCAAGGCGATGAGCCGCTGCTCGATCCCGCGGCGGTGGACACGGCGGTTGCTTCCCTACTGGAAGAACCGGTGGCGGCGATCAGCACGGTGGCAACGGCGATCAAGACCCCGGCAGACATTATGGACCCGAACGTGGTGAAGACGGTGCTCGACTTTGACGGGAATGCGTTGTACTTCTCGCGGGCGCCGATTCCTTGGGTGCGGGATACCGCGAGCAAGATTCTGGTCCGGCACCTGAAGCATCTGGGATTGTACGTGTTTCAGCGGGAAGCGCTGCTGGAGTATCCGACTTTGCCGCAGGGGGAACTCGAGCGCATCGAGCAGCTTGAACAATTGCGGTGGATGGAAAACGGGTGGAAGATTCGCGTGGCTGAAGTGGAACACGACGCGGTGAGTGTGGACGTACCGGAAGATGTGGCAAGAGTCGAGCGGTTGCTACAAGGACAAAAAGAACGGGTCTGAAGACCCGCCACTACAGGAGACGAGTTGAAAATTCCAAAAATTGGACTGAGAAGATGTGGAGGCCCCTCCCGCTACTTTTTATAAGTGCGGATTCTAAACGGGTTAGGTTGACGGTAGGCTTGCACTTTTGACAGAAATTCTCCGCCACCTCTGAACGAGCAACCTCGTCTAAAAAAGCTGCCCGGCGGGAACTCCGCCGGGCGTTGGATACTAACGTTGAATACCGACAATCAAATCAGCGAGCTTATGGAGTTGGCTGGAACACAGCCGTCCCGGCCGTGACTCGGTTGGTGCCCGTGCCGATTAAGAACATCTGCTGCGGGCTGGCTATATAGGCGATGAAGTTGATTTGCGGGGACGGGGACGTACCTGTGATGTTCAACTGGTAGCCATTGCGCTTTGTGCCGTCGCCATTTACCTGCAGGGTTCCCGCGATTGCTTCGTTCAAAAATGCTGGACTGTGATTGCTGCCGCTCCCCAGTTCCACAAAGTCAGATACACCGGTGATATTGCTCGAGGCAGCCGAGGAAAGGGCGTACTGACCAACGAAATCCTCTTCGAAGCCATTAGCGCCCAAGACCTGGCCGCTCAAATTAAAAATGTAATTCCCGGCCAACGAAGCGTTCGTGAAAGTTCCGCTTTGTGTGGCTGCCGAGCCGTCGGCAACGACGCTCGAACTGGTGTCCTGAATCACGAAGGAGTTCGGTGAGATGAAGTAGAAGACATCGCTGATGGTGGCCGACTGACCTGTGATCTGCGAGAGTGAAAGGGTGCCACGGCCCACGGTGAAGTTGGTCCCAGTCCCGATCACGTACGCTCCGACGGCGGAAGCAGCGCAAGCGCTATCCCCAGAGTCAACGCACAAGTGTGTGCCGTTGTTGTTCTGGTCATAGCGAATCGCGGAGGTGGTCAAAGTGCCGTTGCCGTCTGGCAGGAAACTGCCGGCGCGGGTGAGGGCAAACGTGTTTGAGCTATTAAAGCTGGTACCGCCAACCAGATAAACGAAGCTTGTGGTGAAGGCGGAATTCTGGCTGGGAATTGTCCCGGTTTGCTCGAAGAGGTCGCCGGAAGTGAGGGCCTGGCCATCGGTTTCCAGCACCTTGGCGTGCGTCTGATCGACTGGGTAAATGGCATAACTTAGGCCAGCGAAGGTGATCGTACTGCGACCATAAGTTGCGTTGTTTATTGGGTCGGGCAGATAACTTCCGCCAGCGATGATGGGTTGAGGGCCCGAGGGGTCAGTGGGAATATTGGCATCATTGCGGTCGAAAGTCCCGACGCCTACGACGCCGCCAGCGTTGATCGCTACTTCGCCAACATAAGAGGTTGGTGCTCCCACACTGTCCAAGCCGCTGAAATCAAAAACGTAGTTACTGGCGGCAAATGGTGTGGCGAAGATGGCAGTGTTCTGCTGGGAGAAGGATCCGCTCGATGTTGCGTTGAGGTCGGTCTGAATCATCAAACCCTGGCCGGCAGGCGCTGGAGCACTCAAAGCGATGCTCAACTGAAGGCCGGTTCCCGCCGCAGTCAATAATGTAAGGGTGCCCTTGCCGTTGGCTTGCATCGTATAGGAGCCGGGTTGTGTAAACGCAACAGTGCTCAGCGCACCGCCATCGCTCAAGTCCTCAAAGGCGCTGGTGATGCCACCGTTGCCGTCGGCAATAAAGCTTCCCACCCTGGTGATGAAGCCTCCGCTAGTATCCTCACCTACCATCGAAAAGGCGTAGTTCCCCTTCAGGCTAGCGTTGGTGAAATTGCCGCTAGGAGGCGGGGGCTGAACGCCGCTACCGCCGCTGCTGCAAGCAGCAGCAAAGGAAGCCAAAGCAACAGAAAGCAGTAAGGAAAGGCGCTTCACAGCACACCTCCCTGCTTGCTTCCGGACGTCGCAGCCATCGGCCGCAACGGGAAGCCGCGGACGCTGCGGAGGGTGACCGCTTGGGTGCCCTTCTGGAGGATGCGGGCGGCGAAGAACGTGGTGCCGTCCTCAAGCGCAAGATTTTCGCCGACGATGCGGACATTGTCGCCAGGGTTCAATTGAAGATGATTGATTTCCAGAAGCTTGGCGTTGCCGAGATGGACATCCACCTGACCGGACGCGGTTTGGATCAGGAGATGAGCGCCCTGGGGAGGCGTTGAAGAAGCAGGGTCATATTTAACAACCGTGCCGACAAGAGAGCCTTCGCGGCTAACACTGTAGCCCTGAAGGTTTGCCAAATCCGAAGTCCTGGCCTGCTGCGCGCCAGCGGAAACGCAGAGCGCCAGCGAGCCGGCAATGACAAAACTAAACTGTAACAGCCGAATGCTTATTTTCATTTCCCCTTCCCACCTGCAAGAGTCCCACTCGGAACCTTTTTTGCGTTGCGGGGCCAACGAAAAAACATCGCGAGGCGCAAGTGAAAGGTTCTAAATTATTAGATAGCAAAACCTTCAGCAAAGGTTTGGCCGGGAAATGCGTACGTTCCACCTCCGCAACAACCCAGGAACCGCAGAGGTTCATCTAGTATTCCCCGTTTGCTATAAACCCGTTCCCGAGGAGAAAGTTGCGCGTGATCTCCGAGCACATGGGAGATTCGTGATCTGAACGGGAACTTCGTGTCGACGGGATCTCTGTTCGACCAGCGTAGCGGATCGCGCGCTTCTCTGCTCTCGAACGGCAATGTATTCATTACTGGTGGGGGCCTTGCGCTTGGACCTGGGAGATAAGAAGTCCAAGCGGTGCGTTGGTTTCGCAAGGTTCGACATTCAATGGCGATGCCCGGGGTTACAGCCAAACTCACTTCTAGAACCTGTTGCAAAACCGGTCGGAGGCCCTATGGAACCATGAGTTAGGGACGCCAAGGCAGGGTTTCGCGATGGCTTCTAGACTCACTACGTGAGAATAGACTTCTTCTTTCATTTCAACTGATCCAGGGCGAAGACCGCAGTCGAGGTCTGTCCGTCCGGCGCCACAACTTCCACCTTTGTTGCGCGGGCTGCTACCTCTTCGGCGTCGAATTTCAGGTCCACGATGACTCCGAGCAACCCTCCGCCACAGCACCCGTATTTCGTTGTGGCATTGATCTCTCTAGGCGTAATCGTTTTTTCTTGAAGGACGCGGAATTGGTAGTCGCGCCAAAAATTCTCCCTGTGATCCAGAACCCGGCCTTCGCGATCGGTATAAAGTTGCGTTGGATCAGGGTGGCTGTTGTCGAAAACAAGATATACCCGAATATCGATCATATCCGCCGTGGCCGAATAATCTCGTTCAGCATCCTGGGCCGAGTACCCCCGGCGGGGTCTAACCAGGAACTCCGAACGATTCGCTGGTATGGCGTGAAAAGTTCAATGGTGCCCACGCAAATGGGCTTGTCTTGCAGTGTGAAGATCCGCCGATATTTGCCCAAAAATTCCGCTACCTTCGCCCGGTCTGAGCTCCGCCCCAGAAAGTAGGCTTCACGTACCTGCTCAGAAGATAGAGGGCAGATGTGCGCCAGGGCGGGCATACCTAGGAATAAGGCTGGCAAGAGTATGAAGGCCGCCGTTCTACGCTTCAGTTGCATATTGAGGGGATCCTACGTTTTGGACGTCTCGGGGAACTGAAGGGGTACGTTCATCCCTCATCGAGCAGCTTTTCGACGCGGGCGACACGGGATCCAGGTGAAAGCGAATGGAGGCAAGACTAGAGCAAGCCGAGATGGTCCGGATATTTGGCCTGGAGCGAGATGATGAGGACATCAAATTCAGGAAGCTGGCGCAGGTTGCGCAAACAAGGATCTTTCTGAAAGAACGGCCAGCAGGCGAAACCAGTGCTGACGCTGCGCTCGAGCCACTCAAAGGCGGTCTGGCAGCGGCTGAGCAACGAGAGGATGCAAGCAATCTGATAGTACGTGTGGTGGGCATGTCCGAAGGATTTGGGAATGGCGCAGGCGCGGCTCAGACAGTCCAGTGCGGCGGCCTCTTTGCCCGTCAACGCATAAAACATGCCTTGCATGCTGATAATCATCGGTTCTTCGGGATAAAGGCGCAGCGCTTCGTCGAGAAGAGATTCCGCCTCACTCCAATTCCCGGTCATCAGCGCGGGGTACAGAGCAAAGAAGACGGGATATTTATTCGCCGGACTTTCGGCGCGCCAGGCGGAGATTTCTTCGCGAGCCAACTCGTGTTCCTGATTCCAAACATAGACCTGCACAATGCTGTGGCTCACTTGCTTCTTTGGATGAAAAGCGCGGCCGCGCTCGTACATGTGACGGGCATGATCCAAAAGGCCAATGTGAGCCAGGACGGTGCCCAGGCGGTTGTAGGCGTGGGGTAAGTTGTTTTGGAGAGCGATCGCGTGTTTGAGTTCGGCAATGGCTTCGAGGTGCTGAAAATTCTTGGAAGGTCCCCAGAGCAGAAAGGCGCGGGCCACGTGCGCTTCGGGTAAAGCGGGGTCCAGCTCGAGAGCGCGCTGGCAGTGAAACTCGGCTTTTTCGAGCCAGACGCTGGCGGGATCGAACTCGAAGTGACGAGCGGCGCAGACATAAGAAAGTTCGGCATGAGCCAGGGAGAAAGAAGGATCTCGCGCCACGGCGCTGGTTAGGTGACGCGCTGCCTCGTCGAACCGTGACGGATCGCCGGAGGCGCTGATGCGGTAGCCGCGCGTAAACTCTTCGTAAGCCAGCGGGTCGCGACTGTAACGAGGGCGGCGCTCGGCGGGCGCCGGGCGCAAAGGCCGGTTGAGGGCGGCGGCGATTTGTCCGGCAATCTCGTCTTCATGGGCGGACAGTTTGTCCAGGTCGAGGTCCCACTTCCTTGCGAAGCAAGCGTTCTGAAGGTAGGAGTCGTGGACTTCGAGAGAAAGACGCCACAGGTCTTTCGAGAATTGAATGGCGCCACGAACAAGGAAACGAACGCCAAGGCGCGCGACAACTGCAGAAGTAGCCGCGTCGACGGGGACATTGAGGCCAGCCGAGGTCGGTAACACATCCACTCCCTGGAGGTTTCCCAGCCGAGAGACCAGGGCGTCGGCGATCCCAAGGCAAAGGCCACGGTCATCGGCCGCACCACCGACAAGCGCTAGAGGCAACACGGCGAGCGAAGTGCGCTCAGTCCAGGCCTCGACTGGACCGGAAGCCGAAGCACGGGCCGAGGCGTGACCGATGTTGGAACGATGGTGAAGCTGATCGATGACGCGAACCGGCCCGACGAAGCGATAGCCTTTCCCAACCACGGTTTCGAGATACCGGGGTTTGTCCGAGTTGTCGCCGAGAGCCGTGCGAAGCTTGCGGACGATGTTATTGATGTTGTGCTCGGTATCGATGAAAAGGCCGGAGCCCCAGAGCCTGGAGACAATTTCTTCGCGAGAAACAAGCTGATCGCGGCGGCCCACCAGGAAAATCAGAAGCTCCATGGGCTTTTTCTCGAGTTTGACGCGGCGGCCGGAACGGCGAAGCTCGTAGCGGCCAAGGTCCAGCTCCATGGAGGCGATCGATGATTTGGAGGGCGGCATACGGGAATGGGAGCATTATCCCCTAAATTCAATGACTTGCGACGATAGAAAAAAGATATACGAAGGTGAGGCGCTCCTCATTGAAACAACAACGATCGAGGACGAAGATTGCTCGCAGATGATGATTTGCAGGCCCAGGCTCAAGAGGCCAAATCTAAAAAACAGGAATGAGGCAAAAGATGAGACGGAAACTTTTCGTGATTTTGGGAGCGGCTGGACTGGCAGTATTGGTTGGCCGGTTTGCAGGGAGCGCCGTGCACGCGGAGGGTCACGCGAAA
>DASPTW010000068.1:0-30548 GCA_035623215.1 Candidatus Acidiferrum sp. | reverse complement strand
ACCATTGTGGATCCGCACAGCCCGAATGAGCGGGTGCGGATCTCTACCGTGGAAAAATTCTGGAACTACCTTAAGCTGGTACTCGAATCCTTATGAGCAGAAGTTAGACTGTTCCTTGGAAGTGCAGCGAGTTTACCTTGGCTCCTGTCGGGAGCTGCACTGGCCCTGCAATTCCTCTGCCACGTCAGGCGAGCTGCTTGCACAGACTTTCTTTGAATTTACTAAGACAAACGGAGGACTCTTGCCGTGAAAAGACACTGACACTAGCATCTGTCCTCCACCGGAATCGCTAAGTCGTGCATTTTCCCCTCATTGAAGGGCATTGGACGAACGAAACTGCGGGGTACGAGGCGCTCACGCGGATAGAGATGGATGGCCATCCTAACGGTTCCTTCACTTTTCTTGCGCGCGTTTAGAAAGAGTCTTTAGTTCGTTTCAAAATGGAATGCGTTTCCCGTTTGCAAATTGCCCCGTTGCTTCAGAGCTGTCCCCGACTATTTCCTTTTTAGCGCTTTTCAGAGAGGCCTTCTTCGGACTCCTTTGACGGAAGCGTTTCGACGCCTTACACTGGCGATATGCCGTCTGCGTACGGTGCGCGCCGCTACAATTTCGATTGGCGGAGTTTCATTACTCCCGGTGTGAAGCTGATTGTGCTTGTCTGCACGGGAGCTTTCCTGATTCAAACGCTGGCGGAATTGCTGAGCCCGCCCGTCTACACCTGGATCCTTAAGTGGTTTGGCCTAATTCCCGCGGCCGTCATGCTTAGGCTACCTCCGCGCGTGTGGCAGCCAGTCACCTACATTTTTTTGCACGGCGGCCTGTGGCATCTGCTCATCAACATGCTGATGTTGTGGATGTTCGGCCGCGAGTTGGAGCTGGTGTGGGGAAAACGGCGCTTTCTAAATTACTTTTTCCTGTGCGGAGTGGGCGCGGGGCTCATCGAAGTCTTGGTGAAGACGATTCCGGTGTTCTTTGGAGCGCAGCCCTCCTTGATTCCCACGATTGGAGCTTCAGGCGCGATTTTCGGCATCTTGATGGCGAATGCGGTCCTTTTTCCGGACCGCCGCATCTGGCTGATTCCCCTGCCTATCACTATCCCCATGCGTCCGTACGTCGCGGTCATGGGCGCGATCGAGTTTTTTGCGACATTGGGTTCGGGCGGGGACAACGTCAGCCATTTGTGCCATCTCGGTGGCATGCTGGTGGGCTATCTGTATTTGCGGCGCGGGTCTTTTCTGTACAGCGTGCGCAACACCGTTTCGGATTGGCAGCACCGGCGCAACCGCAGGCGCTTCCAAGTTTATTTGGACAAGCACCGCAAAGAACCGCCGTCTCGCCCGGACAATTGGGTGAATTAAGAGTTGACAGCGGTCAGTCCTCAGTTTTCACACAAATGATTTCGTTTAGTCGGATGGGCTATGACCTGCCTTTGTGATCTTGCTCCCAACTCGCGCAACTAGTATTTCTGCTCTTCACTGACAACTGGTTACTGAAAACTGCGAACTGCTTCAGGCGGGGCCACCAATCACGTGAAACTTCATGAAGTTCGTCGTGCCGCGGATGCCCATCGGCGTTCCCGCCACGATTCCGATGACGTCGCCTTTTCTTACCAGGCGTTCTTCCAGCAAACGTTTCTCGGCGACGCGCGCCAACCCATCCACTTTTCGTACATCCTCAATGTGTCTCGGATTGACGCCCCAGATGAGCGCCATGCGCCGACGCGTTTCCTGCTCGGGAGAAAACGAAACAATCGGTACCAGCGGCCGGTAACGCGAAACCAGCCGCGCCGTGAATCCGCTGTGCGTGAAGACGGCGATAAGCTTCATGTGCAGTTCGCGCGAGGCATGGCACACCAACTCGGCCACCGTTTCCGGCACTTTTAGCTGCTCCTGCGGCGCCGGCCGCGGAAATTCGTGAATGCTGGCCTCCGCTTCTTCGATGATGCGCGCCATCATGCTCACGGCTTCGGCAGGATATTTTCCCGTGGCCGTCTCCGCCGACAGCATGACCGCATCGGAGCCGTCGAAGATCGCATTGGCCACATCAGAAGCCTCCGCCCGCGTGGGCCGCGGATTTTCGGTCATCGATTCAAGCATCTGCGTCGCGGTGATTACTGGCCGGCGAAACTCTCGCGCCCGAGCAATGATGGTTTTTTGCACGACGGGCACGCGTTCGGGGCTCATCTCCACGCCTAAATCGCCGCGCGCGACCATCACGCCATTGGAAACGCGCAAGATCTCATCGAGATTTTCGATGGCTTCGGGTTTTTCCAGCTTGGCGATCACCGGCGTGTCTTTTCCCGCGCGACGGATCAACTGCTTGGCAAGCAAAATATCTTCGGGACGCCGAACGAAACTCACCGCGATGTAATTGGCGCCGTGTTTCAGCGCAAACTTCAAGTCCGCGCGGTCTTTCGGCGTCAGCGCGGGAACGCGCAACTTGATTCCCGGCAGATTGATGCCTTTGTGCTCGCCAAGGGCGCCGCCGTTTTCGACCTCGCAAATCACCTGCCCGTCGCGCACCTGTTCCACGCGCAGCTCAATCAACCCATCAGACAAAAGGATGCGATCGCCCTTGTGCACTTCCCGCGGCAGCGGCATGAACGTGGTATTCACGCGCGTCGAATCGCCGAGCACTTTTGCGGTCGTAATTACGAAGCGCTGGCCGGCGCGAAGCATCACCGGGCCGCCGCCCGCCAATGCTCCGGTACGGATTTTCGGCCCCTGGAGGTCCGCAAGAACCGCGACCGGTTTCTCAAATTTTCCCGATGCCGCGCGAAGCAGCGTGATGCTTCTGGCGTGCTCGTCTGGCGTGCCGTGCGAGAAATTCAGCCGCGCCACGTCCATACCCGAGGTAAACAGGCGATCGATCATGCGCGGCGAACGGCTCGCTGGCCCGATGGTGCACACAATCTTGGAGTGGCGAAATGCCATGGGTTCTTCCAGAAGCAAGCAGCTAGGATATCCGGCTCCCTATTCTTCACCGATTGGCGGACAAGTGCGACAGTCTTTTTGAATTTTTGTTATCGGCTTCTTTGCAGCTTCAGTGGGCGACCGAAAATTCGGCCACGATCTTCGCCAGCACGTCCACGCCTTTGTCGAAAGACGCGAGCGGAATGCGCTCATCGTCGCCGTGCATGCGGCGCAAATCTTCCTGAGTCAGTGGAAACGGCACGAGCCCGTAGGCCTGCACGTTGTGCAATCGCAACTGCGCGGAGTCCGTCAGCCAGGTGGACATGAACGGCAGCGAGGGCGCGCCGCCAAATTCCTGCGTCGCTACTTTGCAAATGACATTGTAGAAATCCGACTCTAGCGAGGAAGGCGGTGCGGCCAATCCGGCGTTGGGCTGCAACTCCAGCTTCACGGCGGGATCGTTGACCAGTTTGTTCAAATCGCTCATCACCGTGTCGATAGTGTCTCCGGGCAAAAGCCGGATGTTCAAATTCGCGCGCGCTTCCGGGGGAATCACATTGTTGGCCACGCCGGCGCTAAGAACCGTCGGCGAGATCGTGTCGCGGAGCAACGAATTCCAGAGCGGGCTGGCATCCGAAACCACGCGCTGCGCGTGCTCGCCGCGATCCGAAGTCTCCATCGAACGAATCCACTTCCCGATGTCATCATCTTCGAGGGGCGCCAAGCCTTCGAAATATCTCCGAACGATGGAAGTGAAATGCACTGGCGGGGTGTAAGCTCCAATCTTGGCGACTGCCGTTGCCAGGTGCACGACCGGATTGTCTTTGGTCGGCTGCGACGCATGGCCTGAAGTACCTCGCGCAATCACCGCAACGTTTGCGGCGACTTTCTCGCTCGCTTGCACGCCGATGTACTGCACTTTGCCGTTCTTCAGAAAGACGTTGCCGCCTTCGTTGATGGCATAGCCGGCGGCGAACTTGTCCCAATACTTCGCGATCAGCGTTTTTATGCTGGCGTCGGCGCTGGGCTCTTCATCGGTGGTGGCCAGAAAAATGACGTCGCGGTTCAGACGCGCGCCGGAACGTTTCAGTGCAACAAACACAGCCAAGTTCGCCGCAACCATTCCCTTGTCGTCAATCGCACCGCGGCCATACAAATATCCATCCTTAATTACCGCGGCGAAGGGATCCACGGTCCAGCGCGATTTGTCGACTGGCACGGTGTCCAGGTGCGCCACCAAGAGCAGAGCTTTCGACGGATCGGGCACCACCCCGCTCCGCAGCCGCGCCACCAACGCGCTCCGTCCTGGCGCCACTTCCAAAAGTTCCGGCTTGACTCCCTCTTTGTCCAACACGCCCGCGATGTATTTGGCGGCGACCTCTTCATTTCCCGGCGGGTTCGACGTGTTGATCTTGATCAGCTCCGTGAGCCAGCCCTCGGCTTCTTTCGCAACTGCCGAAGTATTCCCGAGCTGCGAAGCGCTCGCAGAAACTTGGGGCTCTGCCTGAGGTATTCCTTGCGCCGCAACTGGCGTTTGGATGACCAGCACCAATCCGGTAGCACCGGTCAAAATCACTGCGAATTGCTTCCAATTCACGAATCCTTCCTCCTCGTCAAAATGGCTGGCGGCTGGTCCAGCTAACGTTTTGCGTAGAATGTGCTTCATACTAACATGCGGGTGTAGGGACCCAGCGCGGGCATTCCGGGTGCGTTGCGTAAGCTCAACCACTGGCTTGCTGACGCGCTGTTAGGCAAGAATAAAAGAATCGCCAATTCTAGAGCTTCGGCCCCTTTGACCGTGACACGAGGTTCAGCATGAATGCAAAACGCTTATTAGTATTGTTCGCTGCCTTAGCTGCTCTTTTGTCTTCGCCACTAGCCGAAGAGTGCGCTTTCGCGCAGGCTCCTACTGGCCCGCAAGGCGGCGCTCCGCCGCCCCAGCAGCAACAGCAGACTCCTCAAGCGCCGCAGACGCAAAATCCTGCGCAGCAGCCGCCGCAGGCCAACGTCAGCATCACCGTGGACGTGCCCGTGGTCACCATGGACGTCGTGGCCACCACACAGCATGGCGATCTCCTCACGGGCTTGAAGAAAGAGAACTTTCGCGTAGTCGATGAAGGCGTGACGCAAGCAATCACAAATTTTGCTCCGACCGAGGCTCCCATTACCACGGTGCTCCTCATCGAATTCAGCAGCCGTGGCTACGGGATATATGCCGGCTATGCGAAGTATTGGTCCACGGCGCTCTTCCCCCAGCTCCAGCAAAAAGACTGGGTCGCATTGGAAACCTTCGACATGAAAACTCGACTCGAAGTGGACTTCACGCAAAACAAGGAGGAGGTCTTACAGGGACTCTATCATCTCTATTTTCCCGGGTTTAGCGAATCGAATGTGTTCGACGCCCTCCTGGAAACCACAGAGCGCTTGAAAGATGTGAAAGGCAAAAAGTCGATTATTTTGGTCGCCAGCGGCATCGACACTTTCTCGAAGCATACGCTCGATCAAACCATGAAAGCTCTTCGCGGCAGCGACGTGACGATTTTTTGCATCGGCCTCGGACAGGTTTACGCCAACACCGTGCGTGGAGGCTTGCAGGGTTTGAATTTGCTGCAAGCCGAAAATCAACTCAAGACTTTTTCCGCAGAAACAGGTGGCTTTGCCTGGTTCCCGCAATTCGACGGGGAAATGCCTGATGTATTTCGCAATGTTGCCGCCTTCTTGCGCCATCAGTACAGCTTGTCGTTCACTCCCTCGAGCGGGGCCAAGGACGGCAAGTTTCACAAAGTGAAGATTGAGCTGGTCGCTCCGGATGGCGGCCCGCTGACGGTCGTCGACCAGAAGGGCAAAAAGCAGAAGTATCAGGTCTACGCGCGCGAAGGCTACCAGGCCACGAAAGCCGGCGTCGGCGACTGAAGGAGGTATTCACTCTTCAGTGGTAAGCTCTCAGTTTTTCCTCGGGGCACCTTTTGGTGGAGCTAATCGATAGGCGTGCGTTACTCAAAAATGGCAGCGAGACTTTTCCCTCTTCTGACTGAAAATAGAAAACTGACGACTGAAAACTGACTCAGTAGCCGCGCGAAAAATCCACACGATTGAAGAGTTCGCGGCCACCGAACCATCGTTCCAGCAAATCAAGTAGCAGAGCCGTCTGCCTCTCCCACAACCTATCACTCACTGCGCTTGTATGCGGCGTAATCAGCAAATTCGGCGCGCGCCACAACGGGTTTTCTGAGGGCAGCGGCTCCGTCTGTGCGACATCCAGTGCCGCGCCGCCCAGCGCGCCGGTTTCCAATGCGTGAATCATCGCTGTTTCGTCCAGCAACGACCCGCGCCCCACATTGAGCAGCCGCGCTCCGTGCTTCATCTTTGCGATCTCTGCCGCTCCGATCAACCGCTTTGTCTCTGTCGTCTCCGGCGCGCAAATCAGCACGTAATCCGCCTCCGGCAGCGCTTGGTGCAATTGTGCAGCGGAAAACATTTTCTCTAGATGCTTGCCGTCTCCTTCGCCGGACCGCGTCACTCCCCACACGCGCAGGTCGAATGCTTTCGCGCGTTTTGCCACTTCCCGGCCAATCGACCCGTACCCGACGATCAGCAGTACGCGGCCATTCAACTCCGTCAGATGCTGCGGCTTGTCCCACAAATCCTGTTGCGACCAATGCGCACGGCCCTGCTGCCGCACCGCATCCGGAAAATTGCGCGCCAGCGCCAACAGCAAGCCCATGGTGTGCTCCGCCATCGGTACCGAAAACACGCCGCTCGGGTTCGTCACCAGAATCCCAGAGTCGCGCAGTTCGGGATACATCAGTTGCGCCACTCCTGCCGCGGTCGAGTGAATCCACTTCAGTTTTTTCGCGTCCTTCAACTGCTTGGCCCGCAGCGAATAGCCGACAAAAATGTCCGTGTCGGGTAGTTCTTCCGGCAATTTGTCGTAGTCAGGCAAATGCACTACGCGCATTTCCGGCCAGCGCTTGCGAATCGCTTCCGCCATGAGTGGTTTCGGCCGCCACTCCGTGAACGGGTGCCAAACGCAAATCACCAGTTTTGTTTGCTCGGGCGTGGTGCGATTCATTTGTCAGTTCGGTTGTGCCACCACCAGAGAAGTAACCCCACGATGAGCCCGACGCCGCCGGTGCCCAGGATGAACGGACGCGCCATTGGCAGCGCAAACCAGCAAATCACCACCATTCCTATCGAGACGATCGCGCCTGCTTTCGTCCCCGGTATCGTCACCGTGCTGGCGACTCGCAGCGGTTGCTGCTCCGGTTTGCGCCGGTCCGCCATGCGAAACATGAAAATCTCCCAGGCCGCGCTGCTACTTCGATTGTATCCGCAAATCCGTTCCCGTCATGTCCACAGGCTCCGGCTGCCCCAGAATCCCGAGCATCGTCGGCGCGATGTCCCGCAAAGACCCTCCCGGCTTCAATTGCACTCGCTCCTCATCGCTCACCAAAATCAACGGCACCGGGTTCGTCGTGTGATACGTGTGCGGTCCACCCGTCACTGGATCAATCATGGTCTCAGCATTGCCGTGGTCCGCTGTGATAATCCACGCTCCCCCGCGCGGCTTCAGCGCTTGATGAATCTGTCCCAGCCCGGCATCCACAGCTTCCACCGCTTTGATCGCCGCTTCCAACTTTCCCGAATGCCCAACCATGTCCGCGTTCGCATAATTCATGATGATGGCGTCGAACTCTCCCTTCTCGATCGCCTTCACCACCGTATCCGTAATTCCCGCCGCGGACATTTCTGGTTTCAAATCGTACGTCGCCACTTTCGGCGACGGCACCAGGATGCGCTCTTCTCCGCCAAACGGTTTTTCAACTCCCCCGTTAAAAAAATAAGTCACATGCGCGTACTTTTCCGTTTCCGCCGTGCGCAAATTTCTGTACTGCAAATCCGCGAAAACCTGGGCGAGGATGTGCTCCAATTTTTCTGGTGCCAGCACGTACTTCAGCCACGGCCACGTTTTTTCATACTGCGTCATCGCCACGAAAAAAAGGTTCTTCGGCCGCTTTTCATCCGTGAACTTGTCGAATCCCGGCTCGGCTAGGGCTCTGGTCATCTGCCGCGCGCGGTCCGCCCGGAAATTGTAAAAAATCACCGCATCGTCATCGCGAATCAGCCCAACGGGAGCAGCGGCCGCGCCGTCGCCCTTCGTCACCACGATGGGCTTCACGAACTCGTCCGTCACGCCCTGCTCGTAACTTCGTTGCAGCGCCCCAACTGGATCGTTCGCCTTGGCCTCCACCTCGCCATGCACCAGCGCTCGGTACGCCATCTCGACACGCTCCCAGCGGTTGTCCCGGTCCATCGCATAGTACCGTCCGACCAGTGTCGCAATTTCGCCCACCCCCAACTCGCGCATCTTCTGCTGCAACTGCCGCATGTAATCGCGCCCGCTGTTCGGCGGCGTGTCGCGCCCATCTATGAAGCAGTGCACAAACACTTTTTCCACTTTTTGCTGCTTGGCCATCTCCAGCAAGGCAAACAAATGATTGATGTGCGAGTGTACGCCGCCGTCGCTTAGCAATCCCAGGAAATGAAGTTGCCGCTGCCGCCCGCGCTCCATGGCTTGCTGAAAAAGCGGGACGTTCTGCAATTGATGGTTGGCGATCATCAAATCAATCCGCGTGATATCCATGTGCACGATGCGCCCTGCGCCCATGTTCATGTGACCCACTTCGCTGTTGCCCATTTGCCCCTCGGGCAAGCCCACAAATGGCCCGGAAGTGTGAATCAGCGTGTTCGGAAATTTTCGGATCAGCTCGTCATAAGCCGGTTTGTGTGCCAGCGCAATCGCGTTTCCTTTGGTCTCCGCGCGGTAGCCCCATCCGTCCAACACGGTCAATACAATTGGTTTCGGTCGTTTCGCCATGGGTCTCACTTACTATGATGATTTGTCTCGTAGTATACGTGCTCGAACGGAGCGAATCACCGCGTCAAAAATTCTCTTAGCCCAGCCAACAGACGATCTACTTCGTCGGCCGTGTTGTAATGCACCAAACCAATGCGCAGCACGCCGCCCTTTTGCTCGACTCCCAGGCGTTCTGAAAGATTCAGCGCATAGAAGTTTCCATCCCAGGTGAAAATTCCTCGTTCGCCAAGAAACGCCGCAATTTTCGTGGGATTGTGCTCGCCAAGCCGCAGCGAAACCGTCGAGCAGCGTTCCCCGAATCGTTTGGGATCAGCGATCCCGTAGATTTTTACTCCAGGAATGGTTTGCAATCCGTCCAGCAGTTTCATAAGCAGGGTCCGCTCGTATGGCACCGTCGCTCGATACGCCGCTTGCAACGCTTCGCGACGGCTCTCGGCGCGCGCATCGCACCGCCGCCCCAGTTGCACAAGGTATTCGACCGCCGCCGCGATTCCCGCAATCAACTCCTGCACTTGCGTGCCTGTTTCCCAGCAATCCGGAATCGCATTCGTCGCTGGCCGCACCTTGTACGGTTTGAACCGCTGCAAGTGCTCGCGCTTCCCGTAAAGCGTCCCCATGTGCGGCCCAAAAAATTTGTATGGCGAGCACACCAGAAAATCGCAATCGAGCGCCTTCACGTCGATGAAACCGTGCGGCGCGTAATGCACTGCATCGACGAACATCAATGCCCCTGCCTCATGCGCGAGCTTCGTGATTTCGGCCACCGGATTGATCGTTCCCACCATGTTCGAAGCATAGCCCACGGCAACCAGTTTCGTTTTCGGCGTAATCTTTCGTTTCAAATCGTCCAGATCGAGCGTGCAATCTTCCTCTCGAATATCCACTTGCCGGGTGACTACGCCTTTTTCTTCCAGCGCACGCCACGGCGCCACATTCGCGTCATGATCCAGCGTGGTCACCACGATTTCGTCTCCCGGCTTCAGTTCTCTCGCGATAGAGCGCGCCAGCGCAAACGTAATCGTCGTCATGTTCTGTCCGAACACCACTTCGCTCGGCTCGCAGTTGAAGAGATCCGCCATCACCGCCCGTGTCGATGCAATCATCGCGTCGTTCCGCTGGCTCGTCGCAAACGCTCCGCAGGTATTTGCATTGGCGCTCGCAAAATAATTCTGAACTGCCTCCATCACCATCCACGGCACCTGCGTCCCCGCCGGCCCGTCCAAAAATGCCGCGATCTGCCCGTTCACCTTCAATTTCAGTGAAGGAAACTGCTCGCGTACCCACGCGATATCGAATCGTTGCGCTTCGGTCCCTTGCATCACCGGTGTACTCATTCTTTCTGTAGCCTCGAACTTTCCATTTTCCCCGCGCCGCTAGTTTCTCACACCAAACCCGCGCCTTGTAGGGGCGGGGCTTGCCCCGCCCGCGGTTTGTGATTCTCTTAGCGCCCTCTCACATCCAAATTGGAGCCCAATCTTTTTTTGCTCCGCGCTAATGCCGAAACAATCTCTCTGGCCCGTGCTACGATACTTCGTCGTCCTCCACTCATGCCGCATTGGCGCCGGCTACAAATCAAATGGGCCATCGCCACCCGATGGACTCCGCGCCACGCTATTCAATGAGGTGCATCGTGCCAGAATCCTTTTCGCCCACCGAGCGAACGCGCGTGATCCGCGAACCGCAGCGCGGCAACTACGACCGCGAGACCGTTCACAAAATTCTCGACGAAGCTTTCGTCTGCCACGTCGGTTTCTCCGTGGATGGACAACCCTACGTCATTCCAACGCTTTTCGCCCGCGTCGGCGACGCCATTTATTTTCACGGCTCTGCGGCCAGCCGCATGCTTCGCAATCTCAGTGAGGGAATTCCCGTTTGCATCACCGTGACTCTCGTCGACGGCTTCGTCCTGGCGCGTTCCGTGTTCAATCATTCGATGAACTATCGCTCCGTCGTTGCGCTTGGTAAGGCCACCCTCGTCGATGCCCAAAATGGAAAACTCGAAGCCTTGCACGCTTTCACCGAAAAAATTCTTCCCGCACGCTGGAACGACGCGCGCCAGCCCAACGAGAAAGAACTGAAGTCCACGAGCATCTTGCGCCTGCCGCTCACCGAAGTTTCCGCCAAGATTCGCACCGGTCCTCCCGAAGACGATGCGCCTGATTACGCTTTGCCGATCTGGGCCGGAGTCGTTCCTCTTCAACTCGTCCCCGGAGCGCCGATTCGCGACGAGCGCTGCGATCCTTCCATCCCCACGCCGGCCTATGCGGCCAACTACCGGCGGTGACCCATGCCTGACTTTGCTCCGGCGCCTGTTAAGCCCATCGTCCCCATCTCCGTGTTGGAATCGCTGGACATTCGAATCGGCACGATCGACCGCGTCGAAGAGATTCCCCGCTCCGACAAGCTGATGAAGCTCACCGTCAACTTCGGCAATCACTCGCGCACCATTCTCGCCGGCATCAAAAAGGAGCGCGCAAATCCCCGCGAAATCGAAGGCCGTCAGGCTTTGTTCGTGTTGAATCTCGAACCTCGCAAAATGGCTAGCGAACTTTCCGAAGGCATGCTTTTCGATATCGGCTACGCCGACGGCGTCACTCCGGTCCTCGCCGTTCCCGAGCGTTCCGTCCCAAACGGCACCCGGGCTGGATGAACTGTCGAAGGAAGGAAATCCTCAGGCACACACGGCGCGGACAAAATCCGCAAGCACTCCGTACCCGGTTGCTTCGATTCCTGGATTGTGCTCGACGAGCGACAAACTGAAGACATCCATGTCGAACCGGATTGCCGAGCTCGTGCCGTCCAGGTTCGCGAGCGGGTCGCCGGCCAGCAGCAGTTCCGGCTGCACGCTGCAATCCACGGTGTCGCCCCGACGTAGGGCGCGGCAGACCAGCTTGTAGCGCATCCCGGCCGCGCGGGCGGAACGGATTTTTTCTTCGCTCAGCTCGCGGATCCCCGTCCGCTGCACTTGCTCCAGTTTCAGCGGCACGCCCATCAGCACAATTGCCAGCGCCGCCGTCTTTACCGCCGAGTCCCAGCCGTCGATATCCGCCGACGGATCCGGCTCTGCCACGCCTATCGCTTGCGCGCGTTTCACGCCTTCGTCGAACGAGCGCCCCTTCTCAATTTCCGTCAGCACTACGTTGGTCGTCGAGTTCAGCACTCCGGCGAATCCCAGCAAATCCATTGCGGGCAAACCCAGGGGAAATAGCGAAAAAATCGGCACGCCGTCCATGACCGTTGCTTCGTACAAAAATTTCTTTTTCTTTTCTTCCGCCAAAGCGCTGAGTTCTCGAAACGCGTGGGCCACCGGCCCTTTGTTTGCTGTGATGGCGTGCGCTCCCAGCTCGAGCGCCGCCGTCAGATGGTCGACGGCCGGCTGCCCGGTCTGCGCGTCAACGGGAGTCGCCTCAATCAAAACATCCGCGCGCGCTTTTTCGAGCCATTCCCGGACATTTCTCGGCGCCGGTCCAGGCGGCGAGGGCCACCTGCCGTTGAGAATGAATATGGGATTGAATCCGTCCGGATCGGCGAGCCACCCCGCGCGCCGTGTCGCCACGCCCGTCAGCCGCCAGCGTACGTCGTACCGCCGCCGCAGTTCAGATTCCTTGGAAATCAGCAGACGCAGAAACGACTTGCCGACGTTGCCGAAGCCGACGATGGCGACGTTATATGCAGGAATTGCCGCACCCCCGGTGCGTTAGTGTGATGCAGCCGCCGACAGTTTTGCAGCTGCCGAAGAAATCAGCGCCGCTTCGTTTTCGAGAACGTGGGAAACCACCACGATGGCCTCGTCCGCCTGCTTCCACTGTTTCAATTCAATGGCTTCACGCACCGCAGGTACCGTCTTCACTGCATAACCCGTATAAAATCCGGGCGCATAAAGTTGGTGTTTGAACCATGGGCGATTGGGCAGGCCTTCCGCGTTGGTTAGGCGACGCTCGCTCTCGATGAGCAGCTTGTTGACTTCCGCGAGCGAAGCGGACGCCAGCGCAGCTCCACCGTTCGCGTTTGCTTGTTCGAATGCTTTGCGATATTCCCCCGCGCTGCGATTGAGCAGGTCCACCGCATTCTCGAACGGGGCGAAATTCAGATGCGGCGGAACGGCTTCCACCGAAGGAGGAACCAGCGGGCGGCGTGGATCGTTCGTCGCCTTGAAAACCCCTTCCTCGATTTCCCGGTTGCGCTCGCGAATTTCGTCCTGCGATTTCTGCGCCAGCGCTTTCAGTTCCTTCAAATATCTCTGCACGGTGTCCGCAAAATCGCCGAAATCAAATGGAAGAAGGTCCGCGTCCGCCAACCGCATAACCGCGGTGCCGCCGGCCTGCGCGAGTGCGCGCCCGTAAACAAAATCCGTGTCGCTGAAGTGCGTGTACCAGTAGAAATCATCGTAAATGGAATGGTAGATGCCGCCGCCGTCTTCACCGCCAAAGCCAAAGTTCAGCGAGGCCACGCCGTCATGCTGAAGAAATGCCGTGAAATCCGATCCCGAGCCGAGCGCAGGGATGCGCAAATCGGCCCGGCCGCGGATTTCTTCCCTCTCGGACGGCGATCCCGCATCGGCAATTTCCCGAAGCTGCCCGCGCTTCCAAACACTGAGCTTCGTCTCGGGATCGGTGACGTCCCGCGCGACATCATTGCTTAATTTTTCCAGCGTGTGCGACCCTTCCACGAAGAAGTAGCCCCGCCCATTCGCATCCGAATTGATGTACGCCACCGCGTGAGCGCGCAATTCGTCGTAGTGCTGCTCGGCCCATTCTGTCGAGCCCAGCAATCCCGGCTCTTCTCCATCCCACGAGCAATAAATGATCGTACGCTTCGGTTTCCAGCCGCCTTTCACCAATTCGCCGAGCGCCCGCGCCTCTTCCAGGATCGCCACTTGTCCCGAAGTGGGATCCTCCGCGCCGTTCACCCAGCCGTCGTGGTGATTTCCCCGAATCACCCATTCATCAGGAAACGTTGCACCGGGAATCTTTGCAATCACGTCGTAGACCGGCTTGATGTCCCAATTCGATTTCACTTTCAGGTGCACCTTCGCTGGCCCCGGCCCCACGTGATACGTGATGGCCAGCCCGCCGCGCCAACTTTCCGGCGCGACCCGGCCCGTGAGCGCCGCAAGCAACGGTTGCGCGTCGCCGTAGGAAATCGGCAGAACCGGAATTTTAGTAATGGTTGGCGCCTCTTCGATTTTCAGGCGCTTCGCATCTTTGGTTGCTCCAACTCCCGGCGTCAGCGGATCACCAGGGTAAAACGGCATGTCCGCAACGCTGCCGCGCTGCACGCCGTCCGGCGGCCGATAAGCTCCCTGCGGAAAAGTTTCCCCTTCCATGAATCCGTCTTCGTGCGGGTCGGAGTAAATCAGGCAGCCGAGCGCGCCATGCTCCGCCGCGACTTTTGGCTTGATGCCACGCCACGAATGGAAGTAGCGGGCGATCACAATTTTGCCCTTCACGGAGACGCCCATCCGCTCGAGTTGCTCGTAGTCTTCAGGAACTCCGTAGTTCACGTAGACGAGTGGAGCCGTGACGTCGCCATCGATGGAATAGGCGTTGTACGTCGGGAGCTGCTCATCCTGCTGGCCGGAAGTGGGATCTTCTTTCAGCGCGGGCTCCTGAAGCTTTGCCACGAATTTCGGTCCGCCTTCGACAAGCTCGACGACCCGCTCTTTCGGCGTCGGAAAAAGCACATCGAATTGCTCGATGTGCGCGTCGAGCCCAAACTCCTTATATTTCCCCAATAGCCAATCGGCGTTGTCCTTGTCGTATTTCGAGCCGACGTGGTGCGGATGCGCCGAAAGCTGCTTCATGTACGCGCGAAGATTCTCCGGGCTCGGAATGGCGCGCAGCTTTTCCTCCCATTGCCGTTCGGCGCGCGAAGACTCGGCGGAATAGCCATAAAGAGGTTGCTCATCGGCGATGACGTTTTTGCCGATAGGTGCTAGCGAGACACCGGCGAGCAAGAAGGATGCAACCGCAATGCGACGAAGCATAATTTTCCCCCTGAACGAGCGCACTATTTTGCCTGAACCAATCAAAAATTGAAAATGAAACAACGCTGGCATCCTTTGCCCAGGAAGCCAAATCAGCTTTAGCCTCAAGCAAGCGGTTTGGTCATAAGGACGTAGTGGCACGCCACTTTGAGCGGCACTTCCGGCGGAATCGGCGCGGGGCCCGTTTCACTGTAGCCGAGATGGCGATAGAACGCGGGCAGCGGAGTGCGGGCACTGATGACACGCAAGTCGACAGCGCGGCAGCCAGCCTCACGAAAGTAATTCTCTGCTGCGTCCATTAGTTTTCGCCCCAAGCCTGTTCCCTGGCGCGAGGGATCGACGCCAAGCAAGCCCAAATATCCGCGGTCGCCGCGCAGTTCAATGTAAACGCAGCCCGCAAGCCCCACCGAATCTTCCGCGAGCAAAAATTTCCCCTTCGCCATGTAACTGCGAACGCCATCAGGATTGATGCGCTTGCCTTCGATGAACGGCTGCTCGACACGGAACGCCGCGTTGATCAGATGAACCAGCGGCTCCACGTCCGAGGGTCCAGCTAAGCGAATTGGCAATGCGTCTTCCCCGGCGGGTGAACTGGCGGCATCATTCATGGCAACGACTGCATCTTAGCGCGGAAGAGATACAATTTTCACAAGTCGTTTCCGCTCGAGAGGAACACAACCTTGTTCGCAGAGCAGACATCTTCTCTCGAAGAAACCATAGACGGTTCTGCTTCTGAGATTCAGCGATGCAAAATCTCGTAACACGATCCACATTGGGCGCGCGGCAAGTTTTTTCGGCCTGTGTGCTGATGGTGTTGGCCACCCTTGGGCTGGCGCAAACGCCGCCACCCGACGCGAATGCCCGGCAGGAATTCTTGAAAAAGCTGGTGGCTGCGGCGGTCGAAAGGACGCACCATACGGTGCGCTACGACCCGGCGTATGTCGGCATCCCCTATCCCAATGGAGACGTTCCGGCCGACACCGGCGTCTGCACTGACGAAGTGATTCGCTCGTATCGCGCGGTCGGCGTGGATTTGCAGAAAGAAGTTCACGAAGACATGGCAAAGAATTTCTCGGAATACCCGAGGGACAAAAAATGGAGCGCGCGCCGCGCCGATGCAAATATAGATCACCGGCGCGTGCCGAACCTGATGGTATTTTTCAGCCGCAAAGGTGAATCGCTGGCGATTTCGGAGCGCGGAGAAGATTATTTGCCAGGAGAAATCGTTACCTGGGATTTGGGCGGCGATGTTCCACACATCGGAATTGTCGTGGATCAGAAATCGGAAATGACCGGGCACTACTTGGTCGTGCACAACATCGGTCAAGGACCGAAAATGGAAGGCGTTTTGTTCCAGTGGAAAATCACCGGGCATTATCGTTATTTCGGGCCTGTTGTGAAGCCTGGCGTTCCTTAGCGAAAAAAATTTACTTCATCGCTTGAGAGAAAAATTCGAGGACCGGCGGACCCCAGATGTCGCTGCCGTGAATGCAAAATTCGTGCGCGTCCTGGTGGCTCTTGCCGAAGTCGGGAAAAATCTGCAACTGATGCGGCTTGCGTGATTTTTCCATCGCGGCGGCGAGGTCGCGGCTGGGAGACGTGTCATAATCGTTTTTCGCCTGAACAAAGAAGACGGGCATTTGCGCCTGGCGAACCGCCTGCAGCATCCGCTGGCGCAAATCCGGAGCGCTGTCCCAGTTTTGCGCGGCTCCAGCAAAGTCGACCGCCGCGCGAAGTCCGAGCCCCTTTTCCGCCATCAGCACGGTTTGAATTCCGCCAAACGAGCACCCCGCCACCGCGATACGTTGCGAATCAACTTCGGGAACTTTTTTTAAATATTCCAGCGCCGCCGCTTGATCCTGAAGCTGCAGCTCCATCACTTCCACCAATTCTCGACTGCGAGCCGAAGCGCCCCCAGCGTGCGCGGCCATCTCGAGCTGATCCATGACATAGTCGCCGGGAGAGCGGCCCTGCCCGCGGCGATGCGGAATGAAAAAAATGTAGCCGTGCCCGGTGAAAAACGGAGCGAGCTCAGGAAGCCACCCAGGGCGCCGCTCGCTGCCGTGGTTCCAGAGGACAGCTGAAAACGGGCCTTTGCCGTCCGGCTTGTAGAGGAAGCCGTGGAGCAAGAGACTTCCGCTGGAAAAAGTGACTTCAGTGGGCGCAGTCGCGGGGGCAGATTGTGCCAACGTGGAAGCCGTAAGATACACAGCGAAGCTGAGCAGCAGGACCTGACGAAGCACGCTTCGCATGGCTATTGCTGCGGCTTGGAAGCGGCTTCTTTCCGCGGCGCCGGTTTAGTGGCCGCAGGCGCTGAAGCAGCAGCCGAAGCGGCAGCCGGAACCGCGACCTTCGGCGTCCAGAAACCCGGGTCGCCATCCGCAAATTCCGCAGTGACGTGGGACTGCTCCGGGTTAACCGCGTAAATCGTTGTTTCCGAAAACGCGAAAGCGTCGCGGGCAAGTTGCTCCGCACGTTGAGCAGCCTCGTCTCCTTCCGCTTCGCGCAAGCTGCGCCGCCAGTCGAGCAAGTCATCGTTTTGTCTGAGCGCGCGCATGGGCACAAAGACAAAAAAAGCCGGCGCTGGAATGCCGGAGTTCACTTGATACACGACCCACGGCACATCGCTTTTGAACTTTTCATAATCACCACCCATCGACCGCGAGGACTCCTCAAACTCGCTCTCGTGTCCCGGATTCAGGCGCACCTCGAGAACACGGAGAAAGCGCGCCTTCGAGAAATCGATGGTCTGCCAGCGCGAGCCCAGATCGTCGCGCCGCACGGCAATGATAGACCTCTCATTGACAAGCAGCGATTTGATTTCGTCCTGCATCCGGGAAAGATCAGGGTGAGCCGAATAAATCTGTCCCCAGCCGGCATACGCCGCGTCGAGCTGCTCGAACGAGTCGAACGGGTCGAAGGACAGAGCTTCCGTCGGACCGGTAAGCGATTCCAACGCAATCCACGAGTTGGGAACGTTCAGTTTTTCGCAAGCGCGCGCCGTGGCAACTTCCAGCTTGCGGCGCTCGGCGGCTCGTCCCGGCTCAAACTCCTGGCGCACGAGAAGCAGAATTTTCGGCGGAACTCCGGCGATGTCGGGAGCTTCGTCCTGCGCCGAAGCAATCGACGGAACGAAGCAGCAAAGCAAGACAACGATCGCGCTAAGCCTGAATGATTTCATAGCCGCCCCCGTAACCAACCGCGATGCCAGGATGTCGTGTATGGTAGTATGGCAATATGGCCTCGCGAAAGATGACTTTTACACTACCGGAAGACCTGGCCCGGCAATTCGTACGCCGGGTACCGGCGCGGGAACGCTCGCGGTATCTGGCGGAAGCGTTGCACGAAAAGCTGTCGGCCCGCGACAGGGTCCTCGTCGAGTCTTGCGCCGCCGCCAACGCCGACCCGGAGGTGCGCGCAATTGAAAAAGAATTTGACGCCATCACCGAAGAAGCCTCCGAGCCCTGGCCAAGTTCCTCAACGGGGCGAAATCTGGTGGGTAAGGCTCGACCCCACGCTTGGCGCAGAAATTCGCAAAACCCGCCCGTGTCTGGTTCTGACAACTAATATCGTGAATCGTCATCGCCACACGGTAGTAGTAATTCCTCTTTCGACTTCACCTGCCGGAAGTCCTCCCCTGCTGGTTCCTTTGAGCTGCGAAGGTCGCGCTGCGGTTGCCGTCGTTGACCAAATTCGGGCCGTGACCAAAGAACGGTTCCTGCGGAAAATCGAAAGTATCAGCACAACGCACATGAGAGCAGTGGAGGATGGACTCCGCTTAATCCTCGAATTGTAATCTTAGGAACATAGATGCATGCAGAAGCAGGTTAGTGAGCCTCGCGGTCAGCCGAGCGCGGCTTTGCCGTTGAATCGCGCCGCAGAGCCAAGCTCTTCTTCAATGCGCAAAAGCTGATTGTATTTGGCGATGCGGTCCGTGCGGCTGGCGGAGCCGGTTTTAATTTGTCCCGCGGCAGTAGCCACCGCGAGATCGGCAATGAACGTGTCTTCCGTTTCGCCGGAGCGGTGCGAAATGATGGAGTGGTAGCCCGCTTTGCGTCCCATCTCGATCGCGTCGATGGTTTCAGTAACCGTGCCAATCTGATTGAGCTTAATAAGGATGGCGTTGCCGATGCCTTCTTTGATGCCGCGCGCAAAAATCTCCGTGTTCGTCACGAAAATGTCGTCGCCCACAAGTTGAATTTTTTTCTTTGCGCCTTTCGAGCCGACCTTTTCCGTCAGTTTTTTCCAGCCCGGCCAGTCTTCCTCTCCCATGCCGTCTTCGAGCGACACGATGGGATATTTCTCGATCCACCGGGCCCAATACTCGACCATCTCCTCCGGCGCATGCGTGGACTTGTCCGACTTTTTGAAAACATATTTGCCGCTGGCTTTATCAAAGAACTCGCTGGCCGCCGGATCGAGCGCGATGCTCACTTGCTCGCCGGGCTTGTATCCGGCCGCGCTGATGGCTTCGAGCACAATCTGAATCGCTTCTTCGTTGGACTTGCAACTCGGCGCAAAGCCGCCTTCATCGCCGACCGCGGTCGAGTAGCCATGTTTTTTCAGCGCCGATTTGAGCGCGTGAAACACTTCCACGCCCCAGCGCAACCCTTCGGAAAAACTCGGCGCACCCACGGGCATGACCATGAACTCCTGAAAATCCACGGAGCTGTCCGCGTGGGCCCCGCCGTTGAGAATGTTCATCATCGGGCAGGGGAGAAGATTCGCAGAAGTGTCGGTCGAGTAGCGCGCGAGATATTTGTAGAGCGGAAGATTTTGCGCCGCCGCTGCGGCCCGAGCCGCGGCCATCGACACGGCCAGAATCGCGTTGGCGCCGAGACGCGATTTCGTGGGCGTGCCGTCCAGCTCGATCATTTTCTTGTCAAGTGCGCGCTGGTCGCCGGCGTCGAGTCCCGCGACAGCTTTGGCAATTTCCTTTTTGACGTTGCCGACGGCTTTTAGAACGCCTTTGCCGAGATATTTCGACTTGTCGCCGTCCCGCAACTCCAGCGCTTCATGCTCGCCGGTGGACGCGCCGGAAGGAACTGCCGCGCGTCCGCGGACTCCTCCATCAAGAATGACATCGGCTTCAACGGTGGGATTGCCGCGGGAGTCAAGAATCTGGCGGGCGTGTACTTTGCTGATCTTCGTGGACATGGGTGAACGGTCTCCTGAAAGGGGTGAACTCAAGATTGTAGCGGAAGAGAGCGAGAACGTCGAAACGTTGGAACGTCTGAACATCGGGAAGGTCGCGGGAAGCAGACCAATCCGGCGGCACGCCTGACCCCGCAGCGAACTGTACGGCGAGGGAGTTTACGACGATTCAGCAATCGATTTCCCGTAGCTCTTGGCTACTTGCGGTTGTCCCATTGGATCAGTTATGAACCCGCCCCATTGCCAGGCGCCGCACCCGCTTGCACTGAGCGCAGCGAACGTGTCCCTTCTAAGGGTGTGGCACTTGCCGCCGGGTTCTCTTCAACTCACAACTTTTCGACGGTCGAACGCCCTACTATCTCCTTTCTTTCCTGTAGCTTAATAATTATCTTGACAACATTACTCTGTTATGCTAACGTGAGCTGTGAATCTCAGCCACCACGCCCCGCCCGCCTGCAGTACCCGAACTGGCCTTGGTCCGCCGCCTCGCTTCCTTCTGCATCTCACCGCTTTCTTTTCAATCGTTTTGCGCACTCTTTCATTCTGCGCATGGGATAAGTCCTTTGTCTGCCACTCTTACGAAAAGTGCCGGGGTATACCCTGTTTCTTCCCAAAATGGAACCAACCGATCAAGCTTCAGCGATTCGTTTTCCAGGCGGGACGCGAAGACCCAAACAACCAATCGAAGATGGGAAGAAAAATGTTGAAGCGCTCTTCGGCGGCGACGTGGTGCTGGAGGTGATGGCGCCGGGCGGATTCGAGCCAGGAGGGCAGCCAGCCGCCAAAATGAATACGCCAGTGGATTTCTTCGTAGGCCACGAAATACACAACGAAGCCAGCCATCATGCCGGGAGCAATTCCGGCGCGAAACACGTATTCGACGGCAAGAATGGGCAAGGCGTTCAAGGCAAACAGCAGCATGACGACCAGCGGGTTTTTGGCGAAGTTCACATAGAGCGGCTCGTCGGGGGTGCCCCAGGTGGAGTGATGCAGTCCATGGTAGTAAGCCAGCGTCTTTCCCGGAGGATGCAGCACGAAGCGATGAAAAAAATATTCAAAGCCATTGGCGTAGAGAAGCCCCACAAGGATGCCGGCCAAAAAACCAACCGGCTTGAAGGAGAAAACTTCGAGCAAAAGCGCGACAAGCAATCCGCCAAAGAACATGGCAGTGAAGGCATTCCTTCTCTTGGCGGCCGCGCTTCGCGCGAGGGTTTCCGGACAAATATCGGTGGTGAGCATACAAACGCAATGCTCCCTTTACGCATAGAGTATAGACAATTTCAGTGGCTCGCCGGCTGAGTTCCGGCGCGGGAGGTCAGGGCATTCTGACCAAGTGAGGAAAGCCCGCTTCTTTCAGTTGGCCATTCAACTGAATTGGCGTTGTGAACTTGATCGACTCGATTCTCAAAGAGCGCGCCACGGTAACGTTGGAGACGCGATCGTCAATGAACAAGACGCCGGACGCGTCCACTCCCAGCTTCTCGAGCGTTAGGCGAAAGATAGCGGGGTCCGGCTTGATCATGCGAACTTCGCAGGAGAACACGCAAACGTCAAACACGCGCAGCCAGGGACGATTCTGTCGAAGGTGAGCCACGAACCGAAGATGCGAATTCGAGAGGAGAGCGGTCTTGTATCCATTGGCTTTCAGCGTCTGCAGCCATTCCAACAAGGGCTCTTCGATCGTGTCCCAGGAGTCGATATCCAGGTCTTCCAGCCGCTCGATGGTGAACGCGTCCACTTTTTTGCCCGCGTCGCGCGCCACCGACTTCCAATACGTGGCCGGAGTGATTTCCGCTTTATCCAGAGGAGCGCGATTTTGTTCGTACAGACGCCAGAACGTGTGATGATCCACACCGAACGCGGTGGCCATGCGGTCGACATGTTCATCTCGCGGCGGCCGGCAGAGCACGAGGTCGTAATCCAGGATCACCGCCCGGATTTCTTTCCGTTTTTGCTGGTCGTTTTGTTCTTGCGCGCTCATTGCTCCGAGAAAGGCGGAGCCGGCACGAGAGACGGCCTCTCGCATCTTCGGCCAGCCGCAACGATAGTGAAATCTTGGCAGCCGAATGCTATCACCTAATTGCAAATTGCAACGGATTCTCTTTGCGCGAGCGCCGGTGGAGAACCTGTGGGGAAAATGCCCGAATCGCGCAGAGCGCCGGGCGGGCTACTCGATGCGCAGGGCGTTCATGGGTTGAATGGACGCGGCGCGGCTGGCCGGAATGATGGCCGCAAAAAACGAACAGATCGTCAGAGCGCCCACCGCGACGGTCAACGCCGGAGGATCCCACCAGGAAACGCCGTACAACTGGGAAGCAATCAAGTGGCCTGCGGCGATAGCCAGGGGTATTCCGAGAATCAGGCCGATCAAAACGCGCTGGAACGCGCCGCGCAACACCAGTTGAATCACGTTGGTCCAGTCCGCGCCCAGAGCCATGCGAATCCCGATTTCATTGGTGCGCTGCGCGACGGAATAGGCCGTCACGCCGTAGAGCCCCACGCCGGCCAGCAGCAGCGCGACAGTGCCGAACAGTCCCGCGAGGCTGGCGACCGCGCGTTCCTGGTCGAAGACACGTTCGACTTGTTGCTGCATGGTGCGCACGGAAATGACCGTCAGGTCAGGGTTGAGCTCGAACAGGAGGCTACGCAATTGCGGCTCCAGCGTGCCCGTCGGAGTGTTCGTGACGAGAACGATTCCGGCGATGAAATGCGATTGGAGTTCCAGCCTTTGCATCATGGGGTTCTTGTAAGCAACGTTCTGCGCGAGCGGCACGTAGAACATCGGGCGGGCCGGCTTCGAGAGGCCCCAACCCGCAAATTTCGCGTCGTGAACGATTCCCACAACCCGGAGAGTCCCGGAATTTTCCGGCAAGTCCATGCCGAAGTGCTGGTCGATCGGATCTTCATCCGTCTTGAAGAAACGTTTGACGAAGGCCTCGTTGACGATGGCTACTGGTTCCGAGGTTTCGTTGTCTGCATCGGTGAAGAAGCGTCCGCGCACCAGGCGCACTCCAAGGTTTTGCAGGTAATACGCGGTCACGCGGTCCCAGGAAGCGCCGGATTCTTCGCCCATTTTGGGCGCGGGGTGACCGGACACTAAAATTTCCTCGCTCCAGTTATCGGTGAGCGGGTTATAAAGCGCCATGCCCGCTCCGGTCACTCCCGGCAGACGGTTCAAGCGGTCTTCCATCCGGCGGTAGAGCGCAATCTGTTGCGCAAACGTGGTGTGTCCAGGCGGGTTGTGGAGACCAACTACAACACGCTCCGGAATCGAGTATCCGAAATCCTGGTGCTCGAGCTTGTTCAAGCTGCGTCCGAGCATGGTCGCGCCGGCGACCAGAACGACGGAGACTGCGGCTTGCAAGACGAGCAGTGCCTTGCGGGCGAAAGAAGAACGGTCAGTCCCACCCCGCCCGGTTGACCGCAAGGCGTCCGCGGGATCAGTGCGCGTCAGAAACCATGCTGGAGCTGAGCCGAAAATGATTCCGGTGACCAACGCCAGGGCAAAAGCGAAACCGAGCACCAGAAAAGAGGGAGTCGTTTGGATGGGCAGAAAATGCGCGCTATGAAACGCCAGAGCCAGCAGCAAGCGAGCCGCGCCCACGGCCACGGCAAGCCCCGCGATTCCACCGAGAATCGCGAGCAGAACGCTTTCGGTCAGCGCCTGCGCGATGATTTGCTGCCGCGTCGCGCCCACCGCGAGGCGGATTGCCGTTTGTCCTCGCCGAGCGACCGCGCGAGCGAGCAGCAGATTCGCTACATTCGCACAGGCAATCAGCAGCACCATGCCGCAAACGGCCAGCAAGAGCTTCAGGCTCTGCCCGTATTCTTCCTTCATCACAGCGATGCCCGCGCCAGCAGGTACGACGTGGATCACTTGTTGCGGTAGCATGCGAATCACGTCGGGCATCCAGTTCGCGGGATAGCCGGAATCGGTCTGGATCCATTGGCGCAACATTCCGGTTAGACGAGGAGACATGCCCTCGATGGAGGCTCCAGGGCGCAACCGGCCAATCACACGCAGCCACGCGGCAATGGGCTGACGCAACAGTGTGCTCTCGCTTGCAATCATTGGCTCCTGCTGCAGGGGGATCCAAAGGTCGGGCGGGTCGCTCTCGAGCGTTTCGCCGAAGAATCCGGCGGGAGCGACTCCAACCACCGTGAGGGCATGGCCCTCCATAAAGAGCGTCGCGTTGAGAATCGAGGGGTCGCTGCCGTAAGCGGACTGCCAAGCATGGTGACTCAGAACAACAACGGGAGCGGCTGAGGCTTTGTCGTCGTCGGGCGTGATGACGCGCCCCGCCAGGGCGCCTACTCCGAGCGTCGAAAAATAGTTTCCGGTGACATACTCGGTGATGAGCGGCCGCGACACGGTGTCGACGCTGCCGCGGCGTACGCTCATCTGTCTTCGTCCGCCTTGAAACGCGGCCAGTTCTTCAAATTCCGGAGCGTTTGCTTTCAGGCGCTCGAACAAAGGAAAAGAAAAGAGCCCCCAATCGTCCTGCGGGCCGCCTTCCACGCAGCAATCGTCGCCTTCGCCGATGCGGTAGAGGCTGGCGGGGTCCGTTACGGGCAAGGAGCGCAGCATTACGGCGTGAATGAGAGTAAAGATTGCGGTCGTGCCCCCAATGCCGAGGGCCAAGGTGAGCACCGCCGCGGCAGTGAACACGGGCGAGTGACGGAATTGCCGCAGGGCATAACGAAGATTCCCGAGCAGGTTTCTCACGGCACACCTCTTCAGGGTGTTATACGCAAGCGGTTGGGGCTAAGTTCCCTTCAACAAGGGGCAAGACCGACTAAGCGGATTCGGGCTCTTCGATGAGGGATTCCTGGCGGACGACGATGACGATGCCGGAACCGGTGACGTGGAAGCGGCGCTTGTCGGCCTCGGTGTCGTAACCGATTTCGGTGCGCTCGGGGAGGCTGACGTGGCGATCGATGATGGCGCGGCGAATGCGCGAATAGCGGCCGATGTTCACGTGATTGTAGATGATGGAGTCCGAAACCTCGCAGAAGCTGTTCACGCGGACGTCGTAGCCAATGACGCAGCGCTGCGCTTTTCCACCGGAGATGATCGAACCGCCACCGACGATGGAATCAAGAGCCACGCCCATGCGGTCAGGATCGGCGAATACAAATTTCGCGGGGGGATACTGGTGCTGCCAGGTGCGCAGCGGCCAAGCGTCGTCATACAAATTGAAAACCGGAGAGACACTGACGAGGTCCATGTTGGCTTCGTAGTAGGCGTCGAGGGTTCCCACATCGCGCCAGTAGACGGCGTCCTTGGCGTTTTCGTCGACGAAGTTGTACGCGAAGACGCGATGCTTGGTAATGATGCGCGGAAGAATGTCCTTGCCGAAATCATGGCTGGACTTGGTGTCCTCGGAATCAGCAAGGAGGATAGGAATCAGGAGTTGCGTGTTGAAGATGTAGATCCCCATAGAGGCGTTGCATTGGCCAGGATGAAGAGGAGATTGTTTGGGGACAGCGGGCTTTTCCTCGAAACCCACGATGCGCCAGTCTTTGTCGGTCTCTATGACGCCTAGCTGGCGGGCGGCCTGGGCGGCTGGAAATTCGATAGTGGCGACGGTGACGTCGGCCTGGGAATCAACGTGCTGCTTGAGCATGCGGCTGTAGTTCATTTTGTAAATGTGATCGCCGGAAAGGATGAAAACGAATTTTGAGCGCTCGCTCCCAATGGAATAAATGTTTTGGTAAACGGCGTCGGCAGTGCCTTGATACCACTGTTGCGACACGCGCATCTGCGGCGGCAAAACTTCGATGTAATCGCCGAGCCCCGCTAGCGGCGACCAACCGGCACGAATGTGGCGGTTCAAGCTGAGGGCTTTGTATTGCGTAAGGACGAAGACGCGGCGGAGATCGGAATTGATGCAATTGGAAAGGGTGATATCGATGATGCGGTAGAGGGCGCCGAAAGGGACGGCAGGCTTAGCGCGGTCGCGGGTGAGCGGCCAAAGGCGCTCACCTTGTCCTCCAGCAAGGAGCACTCCAATCGCATCCCGCATGTCACTCATCGTTGCGCCCCCGGGCGAGGATGTGGAAGAGGGTCATTCTAACAACAGAACGGGAGAAAAAGACAATGCGGGGAGACGCCAGAGGGGGATATAGGCACCGCAACGGGCGGAGAAAGGCCCGCGGCAAATAATTATTCACACGTTAATAGAGTATACGGATGGTTATGGCCCAGGACCAGTACCACGCTTTCCCCAAAGAAAATGCAAAGATTCCTTGACTTGGAGCCGCGGAATTGATTAGAAGAGGCCAGCGACAGTTCCAGGGTGCAACCGCGAAGCGGCCAATACATGCGATAATTAGAACAGGGGCGGCGCCCAAAGGGTCTGACAGCCGGCGGCAGGATAGCCCGGCGAGAGGTGCCGCAAGATACCAATCCGAACCGGATTGGGGGTGAATACATAGTGGCCGAAGTTATTATCCAGGAAAGTGAGTCTCTGGAAAATGCGCTGCGCCGTTTCAAGCGCAAGGTGCAACAGGAAGATATCATCAAAGAAATCAAGAAGCATAGCTTCTACATGAAACCCGGCGAGAAGCGCCGGGCTAAAGAAGCGCTTTCGCGGAAGCGACTGCGCAAGAAGCAGCGTCGGGAAACGGATTAAGCAAGGGGGGCGGCCCGGGAAGCACCGAGGGTCGCCCTGCTGTTTTCCACGCCGCCAAGCGCCGCACTTCCGAGAATCAGGCCCCCGTAAGGCAGAGCGTTTGGGTTCGTTGAACAGCTTCGTACTCGTAGGCCCAAGGGATCCGCGCCCGGCGTCCCCGGATACTGGTCTCCGCAAGCATCTAGGTCCTTCGATGCAAAGTCCGCCCAACCTCCTGCCCGAGCCGGGACCAGGGGAGAGCGGCTCATGGAATACCACGACAAGGTGTTGAAGTGTGCGGAGTGTGGTGCGGAGTTCGTGTTCACGGCCGGCGAACAGATGTTTTTCGCCGACAAGGGCTTCAAAAACGAACCGAAGCGATGTAAAACCTGCAAGGCAAAGCGGGCCGAAACGGGAGGCGGGCACTCCTCACCGGCACGCGCGGAAACAAAGACTAACTGTTCGCAATGCGGGAAAGAAACCACAGTTCCTTTCCGTCCCACGCAGGGCCGCCCGGTTTTTTGCCGGGAGTGCTTCCAGCAGAGACGCGCGATGGGAGCCGCGTAGAGTAGCAACTGGAAATAGAAGCTGGAAACTGAAAAAGCTCGCGGAATAGTGAATTCCGGCGACGCGAATTGATCCATCTACCCCAATATCCTGTCCCGCCAAGAAACCAGTTCTATATGCAATCAAAAGCGTGAATCGAGGTAGGCGCTGAGTTGCGCCAGAGCTTCGGGCATGTTTTTGCGCCCGTAGCCGAAGCGGATGTGACGGGGCTGGTCGTAAACACTGCCAGGGAGAAGCAGGACACCGCAATCTCGAACGAGCTGCTCGCAAAAAGCGTGAACATCGCGGTCCGGTTTGAATTGAACGAAGCCGATGGGGCTGGCATCAGGCCGGACCCAGGAAAAAAGATTGGAGTGCCGGCGAAAGAAAGCGTCGAGGAGCGGTAGGTTGCGAAGGACAATTTGCCGGTTGCGCTGAATTAATACTTCGCGATGACGCAAGGCTAGCCCGCTGAGAAATTCGCTGGGAGCGCTGCTACAGATCGTGGTGTAGTACTTCAATTCGAGGCAGAGACGCAAGATTTCCCGGTTTCTGGAGGCGAGCCAGCCGACACGCAGTCCAGGAAGCCCGTAGGTCTTGCTCATCGAGCCAAGGCTGACGGCACGTTCGTAGACCTCGCAAGCCGCGGGCAGGCGGTTTGCAGGATCGTGTTCCAGTTCGCGGTAAACTTCATCGCAAAAGACGATGATCTTGCGGCTGGATGCAAGGGAGATGACTTTTTCGAAAGAGCTGCGTGCCATCAATAGACCAGTCGGATTGTGCGGAGTGTTGATGTAAATGATTTTCGTATTTGGCTGAAGAAGTTTCTCCAGAGCAGTTAAATCGTGGGCCCAGCCATTTTCAAAGCTGCGTTGCCACTCGCTGATTTGAGCGCCGGTGCTGCGCGCAACTTCGAGAGCGCTTTCGTAGCAAGGTGTCTCGACGATGATGTGGTCGCCTGGCCCTGCGATCGCGTGATACAGAACAAAAATCCCTTCTTCCGTCGCGGCGAAGACTAGAACATCGTCCGGTTGAATACCTTTGTAAATTCCAGCGATGGCTTCGCGCAAGTACGGCGCGCCGGGAGATTCCGTGTAGCCGCACCAATGCTGCAAGAGACGCTCTTGCGAGCCAGGCTCGAGATCGAGGAGTTCCTGGATGGTGCGGGATTCCGAATCGGAGCTCGAGAGCAAGTACTTCGCCGTGAATTCGTATTTTCCAAAAAACTGCTCAATGCGAAATGGCTTGATTTGCATGACAAAGACTCTTGCAAACTGCACCGGACCGCGTCCAGCGCCAAATTGACTGGTTGAATGCCCATCCTTCAAGCTGCCGGCCGTTCACTTGAAATCGGGGGGCGAGGTCAAAACCCTGGCGCATAAATTGCGTGCTTGTGCCTCTAGCCCCTGGCACCAAGCTAGGATTCTCACATCTGGATGATGGAACAGGATCGGTAATCAGTTGAAGAAATGCACTTTCTCAGGCTTCCCCGGACATCGTTGAGCAGGTGAGGTCGGAGCTTCAAAGCATTATCTTGGACAAAAGTCGTAACGGTACTATTGGGCCGACCCTTGTGAAAGTTAAATTTCTTTCAGTAATTTTCAATTAATCTTCCAGTCGCATCCCGCTAACCGAAGCAAGGCATAAAGTCTGGCTGCGAGGCTTGAATCACCCGCCTCCGTCCTTCAATCGTATTTTCCGCAAAGGGGGAAGTAAATGAGTAAGCAAGTAAGCGCTCGTTTGTTTGCGGCCGTGTCTTTGGCGGCCACGGTGCTGACCGCACCTCTATACGCTGGACCGGGTCACGACCATGATGGGGATCGCGACACGCGCCATGTATTGCTGATCAGTATCGATGGAATGCACGCGGTCGATTACGAGAATTGCGTTGCGTCTGGCAATTGCCCGACGCTTGCCGCGCTCGGCAGGACCGGTGTGAATTACACTCGTACCACAACTTCCAGACCGTCCGACTCCTTTCCTGGTTTGCTGGCCCTTGTGACTGGAGGCTCACCCAAGACAGTCGGCGGCTTCTACGACGTCGCTTACGACCGCGTTCTTGCACCGCCTCTACATACTACCGGCAACGGGCTGCCGGGCACTGCGGACGACCCGGCACTGGGCCCCTGTGTCCCCAATCAAGTCTATAAGAACTCAGACGGATCAACCGGAACGCAGACCGAGTATGAAGAGGGCGATGAATTCGACGAGACGCAGCTCAATGGCCGCTTCGCTCCTGCCAAGAGCCCATTGGATCTCATCGACGGCAACGTCACATCCATCAATCCCCAGCGGCTGATCCGAGATCCCTTCAACAACTGCCAACCCGTTTATCCTTGGAACTTCATCCGCACCAACACCATCTACGGTGTGATCCACTCTCATGGCGGCTTCACTGCCTGGTCGGACAAGCACGCAGTTTACGCTCTTGTTTCTGGCCCCACCGGAACCGATAAGCCCAGCAACGTGGATGACTACTATTCTCCGGAAGTGAATTCCTTCGAGATTCTCCTGCCGGGGATTAAGACTGCTGCGCCTGAGGGCGGAGCCAGTTTTGACTGCAGGACGCCATCTGTTTCGAATTCTGGTGTGAAATTTCCGATTACCAACGACGACTGGACCGTCAATTTCGATGCCATCAAGTGCTATGACCAGTTGAAAGTGAACGCAGTTGTCAATTGGATCAACGGCAAAAACCACCTTGGCACCGCGAAGCAGACCGTTCCGGTCATCTTCGGTATGAACTTCCAGGCGGTCAGCGTTGGACAGAAGCTGATTGCGCCGAAGTCCGCAACCAGGACCGACGTAAACTCAGGCGGCTATGAGGATGCCTCAGGAGCGCCAAGACCCCTAATGGCGGGCGAGATCGCATTCGTCGATGCAGCCATCGGACAGATGGTGGCCGCGCTTAAGAGTCAACATCTCTTCGATTCGACCACTATCATCATCACCGCAAAACACGGGCAGTCGCCAATTGACCCCAACCGCTTCTATCCTATCCCGGGCAATTCGGGTACCAACGGTACGCCGCCGTCTGGAGTCATCGGAAATCTTATTCCGCAGATTTACAGTGACCCCCTCAACGCCTTGGGAATAGCTGAGGACGATATTTCCCAACTTTGGCTGACAGATTCCAGCAAGACCGCCGAAGCAGTAGCAGACCTGGAAGCTGCCCAGGCAAGCTCCACTGTTGCCAATCAACCCGGGCTGGGCCAGATCTACTTTGGCGGTTCGCTGACCGACTTGTTCAACGCGCCGGGCCTCCCCAACGTTCCCGGTCCCTGCTGCAAGCTCCGCGAAGGTGGGGACCCGCGTACTCCCGACATCGTTGTGATTCCAAACGTCGGCGTGGTCTATACGGGAAATCTCAAGAAACAGTCTGAACACGGCGGCTATGCATGGGATGATACCAACGTGATGTTGCTGGTCTCCCACCCGCACCTTCACGCCAAGACGCT
>DASPTW010000067.1:0-173288 GCA_035623215.1 Candidatus Acidiferrum sp. | reverse complement strand
TCTGAACCGCTTCTATACTCTTCGTTTCGTGGGAACAACCTGAGGAACATTAAGGGCTTCCACCTGCTCTAAGCGCTACTCAATGCTCCTGAAAGTGCCTTGTAAGTTCCTGATTTTCCATTGGCTTCAGACTTGCCAAGGTTCAGGTGTCGGTTCGATTCCGATAGGCCGCTCCATTCTCCCGCGTTTTCCTCAGCCTCCCTAAATCGTTGCCATGATCGCTGCCTTCGCCCCGTTCTATAATGCAAAGATGTACGGCAACACAATTGCCGGTGCGGCAGCATCACATGACTAAGTCTTTCTCCGCACGCTTGCAAAAATTCTACTGTGGCCCTGTTTCGCAAGAACTAGACTTAAGGATTTTGCCAAAAGTCGGAATTCTAGAAAGTTAGTACTTAGAACTAATTACTGAAAACTGATTTAAGGAGCGACCGTGGACATCGTCAAAGGCAACATGGGCTGGATTGAAGTCATCGTCGGCCCGATGTTTTCTGGCAAGAGCGAGGAGCTGATCCGCCGCCTGCGCCGCGCTCAGATAGCGCGGCAGCGCGTGCAAATCTTCAAGCCCGCCATCGACGAGCGCTATGCCGCGAACGAAATCGTTTCCCATTCCGGCCTCGGCATTCCTTCGGACAATGTCAGCAAAGCCGCCGAGATCATGGACAAATTGTCCCCTCGCACGGAAGTCGTTGGCATCGACGAAGCGCAATTTCTTGGCGACGAAGTCGTCGACATCTGCACCAAGCTTGCCAATCTCGGCAAGCGCGTCATCGTCGCCGGCCTCGACACCGACTATCGCGGCCGCCCTTTCGAACCGATGCCCCGTCTCCTCGCCATCGCGGAGGAAATTACGAAGCTTCTTGCCATTTGTGTCCGCTGCGGCAATCCCGCCGTGCACACTCAGCGTCTCGTCGAAAGCGACGAGCTCATCGTAGTGGGTGCCATGGGCGCTTATGAAGCCCGCTGCCGCCGCTGCTTCGAACCCAATCCCGCTCTCGCCATGGAAAAAAAAGACGGTCCTCAGCTGATCCCTCGTAACCGCACTGCTTCTGCCGGGAGCGACTGACGTCCGTTTTGCTCACAGACGCTATACCAGTAGCATTGCTTCTCCGTTGACATGGCTTGTTCTCTTTTCTTGAGCTTGCCATTCCTTTCCGTCAAACTTGCTCGAACGAAAATCCTTCAGAATCGAGCTGACTTCCACTCATGATTATCGAATCCAAGGCTCCGACCCGCGTTGATTTTGCCGGAAGCACGCTCGATATCTGGCCGCTCTACCTCTTTCATCCTGGGTCCGTTACTCTCAACGCTGCCATTTCCCTCTATGCTTCCAGCCGCATCGAAACCCATCAGGTCGGCGATGAGCGAATCCGCCTCGTCTCCCGCGACATTCAGCGCGAAGAAAGCTTTCCTTCTTTCGCCGCTCTTGTGAAGGCCAAGCGCTACCGCCTCCCGCTCCTCGCCGAAATTGTCAAATTTTTTCAGCCCCAGGGCGGCTTCACGCTGCTTACCGATTCGGAGGCTCCCGCTGGCGCCGGCATCGGTGGCTCCAGTGCCATGGCCGTTGCCATTTGTGCCGTCCTCGATCGCTTCACCGGGGCAGGGAAGAGCAAAGTGGATTGGATCCACATCAGCCGCGACGCCGAAGCCATCGTCATTAACGTCCCCACCGGCACGCAGGACCACTACCCTCCGGCATTCGGGGGAGCCGCTGCCATCGAGCTCCCGCCCGGCGGCGAGCATCGCGTCGAACTTCGCGTCAACCTCGACGAGCTCGAGCGCCGCGTGGTGGTTTGCTACACCGGCAAGCCCCGCCAGCATGGCATCAACAACTGGGAAGTCTTCAAAGCGCAAATCGGCGGCAAGCGTTCCGTGCAAACGAGTCTCGAACGGATCTCCGTTGTTGCTCAGAAGATGCGCCTGGCCTTCGAGAAACCAGATTGGAGCGAAGCGGGCCGCCTCATGCGCGAGGAATGGTCTTTTCGCAAACGCAATCTGCCCACCATTTCTACTAAACTGATTGATCGCGTCATTGAAAACGCCCGCCGAAATGGCGCTCTCGCAGGCAAAGTCTGCGGTGCGGGAGGCGGCGGATGCGTCGTCCTGCTGATCGAGCCAGAAGTTCGCGAACGCGTTGAAAAGGCTATCGAAGATGCTGGCGCCAAGGTCCTGCCTGTGACCGTTGACCGCCAGGGCGTTCAGGTCATTTCCCGGTAGGTGTGTTGCACCTTTTTCTCTCGGCGCGCGATACTTTTTGGCACTTTTATAATTTCACCTTGGTCCTATCTGTCTCTGCTCATTTTTAACTGTGAACTGTCAACTGTCGACTGTGAACCTCCACACCGACAGCCGCACCCGCTCCAACGTGCACCCAGGCCCGGGGCAGACAAAACAAAGAGGGGCACCTGTTCAGCAGCCTCGCGGCATCATAGAATAGGGTATGGCGGGTTCGTGGGACGGCCTGCCCTTATATGTCGAACTGGCTGGCCCTACCTCTGGCTTTCTTTCTTTTGGCTGACGCGGACGTTCCGCGGATCAACAGCCTTCGTTCGCCTGAAAAGGTGCCAGTAACCTTCCCATCCGACTCTCAGATTCCTCTTTTTCCCAATGGCGGCCCCTCCAATGACGGCCAAACCCAAACTCCTTCCACCAGCCCCGCTAAAACCGGTCCCTTGCAGGAAAGCTCCAAGCTTGTGCTGATTCGTTTTGTTTCCGGTGAATTTGCCAAGGCCATCAAAGCCTTGCCTGCTGGCAAGGAAGGCTTTCTCGTCTACATCGGCAAACCGCTGAGTCCCGAAACTCTCGACCGCGCCGTGGCTACTCACGGCGCTGCCGTCAATCCCGGTGACAACGTCCAAATCACCAAACTCGAGTTCAAGGACCGCCAAATCATCGTTGATTTGAACGGCGGCGGCCGCGGCAAGCATCACTGGCGCGACCATTTGCAAATCGGCATTGCTGGCCCTCCCATGCCGACCGCCACCTCCACTTCGACCCAGGAAACGGGGCCTCCGGGTTTCCAGCCCGGCTTGGGTAGCACCCTTTTTCTCGAATGGAACAAGTCTATTCCGGACATGACTCCGGACGATCTCAAACAGCTTCTTTCCCCCTTCCTGAACTTTGCCAAAGAGCGCTCCGCCGCCGTCCAGTGGATTGACACTTTGCCTCCGGAAATGAAGAAAGCCATCCAGGAGCGCAAACCTCTCCTTGGCATGGACCGCGAAGAACTCGTCGCCGCCATGGGCAAGCCGGATCACAAAGTGCGCGAGCGCGATTCTGAAGGCAACGAGATTGAGGATTGGATTTACGGCCAGCCGCCCTCGAAAACCATCTTCATTCGCTTCCTGGGCGACCACGTCACCAGCATCAAGCAATTCCCCCAGTAGCCAGTCAAAACAAGGGCGCTTCACCGTGCCAAAAAAGAAATTGACCGCAGACCGCGTGGCTGACCAGTTGGCAAAAATTCTCCTCGCCCATCTGAGCAAGTTTCCTGAAGAGGAGCAAGAAGCTCGCATCTGCGCTGCAGAGCGCAGATTTCTTATCCACGGACAGGGCCCCTGCATGCATTCCCTGAGGCAACCGCGACTCGGAAGCGGCAGGAGGTGAGAAGATTGCGCAAATCACTTCAGGATGGCTGGCGGCTTGGCATCCTCGTCGCAATCGCCGGTATATCAACGCCTGCATTGTTACTAGCCCAGAAACAAGGCAAGCTCAAAGTCTGGCGCCTTCGTTATCGTTAACGATTAAGGCGAAGGAAACCACGACCAAAAGTGGGGAACCGATTTGGGTGGTCGCTACGATTGAGAGCCGATCCGACCACGTTGTCAAAGTCGCTAGAGCAAGCTCAGATGATCAAGGCGGATGGGTTTATGAAGTTGACATACACGATGAAAATAGAGCGACTCCCCTCAAGTCGAGCTTTTACGCTCATATCAAAGGGTTTGGGGTCTCAGGCTCGTCGTTCAAATTGATTAAGCTGAATTCTGGTGCAGTGATAACGGATTCTGTGAACGCAAGCAGACTATATGACCTCAGTCGGCCAGCAAACTACACGGTCCAATTTCGCGTCTGGGATTACGAGATGTCACGTTACATGAAATCAAACGAAATTACGGTGAAGGTGACTCCATAGCCGAAGCGATCCTTGCGGCTTCTCGATCTAACTAAGCCTACTCACGTGGTTCCACCATCCCTGGCCACTCCAACACTACAATTCTCCCGTCCTCTTTCCGCTCCAACACCGGCGCATACAATCCTAACTGCTCCCGCCGCCACCACAGCTTCTGTGCCTGTCTCTCCTCTGGCGTCGTAAACCAATATTGCCAAAGCACTGCGCGCACCTGCTTCGGCGGCGCTTTCGGAAACGGATTCCCCGCAAACAATAGCAGTACATCCGCATCCCCGCGCAACAAGGCCTGCTCCGTTCGCGGCACAATCGGCTCCTGGCGCCAGGTGCTCAGCGATGCAAACCACAAGTTCCAATCGAACCGCGGCTGATACGGCGCGTAAATCCCCGGCGCCTTCGCCGGATCCTGTGGTTTAAACCGGAACGGATACACATACCAGGTTTGCCCATCGTCCGAGCCTTGAAACTCAATCTCATACCGCCCGCGCGTCATCACCGCAAACAAGCCATAGCGATTCGCGATGCGGAACGGCTCCAGCACAGTAACCGGCGTCGTCGGCAGATTCACTGGCTTCACCATCCACACCATCTCTGCCGTTGTCGCATAGAAAATCCACGTGAGCATCACGGCTGCCACCGCGAGACTCGCAACCTCCCATTGCGCACGCACCACCTCTCGCCAGCTCCTTTTCGGATCCTCCTCCAACACCGGCTTGGTTCCGTGATTTTCTTGGAGTGCGGCAGCGCTGCTGCCGCTTTTCTTCCATCTCGCGGGTAAGAAGCGTTGAAGAACTCTGTCGTCCAGCAGCAAGAATCCCAGCACCAGCACCAAATAATTCAAGAACGTATAATTCGCAGACAAAATGATTCCGATCTGCCACGGCGTCACGATGCAAAAGCACGCGATCCGAAACCGCCGCGGCAAGAACATCATCCATGCCAGCGCCAATTCCAGCGCCAGCGTCCCAAAAGCTGTCGCCACGTGGAACCAGTGCGGCCAATGCTGCATGTACCAGCCAATCCATGTCGGCAGTGGCCCGTTTTGGTAATACTCGTCCATTGCCGTGAAGTTCCGCCATTCCGGATCGCCTCCCAGTATCTTCGCCACGCCCGACTCGAAATAAATCCGGAAGCACTCCCACACCAGCAGGAACCAACTCGCCCGCGACGGCAGGCTTGCTTCACCCCATCCTGGCCGCCAGCCTCGCGGCGCAAAGAACAGCGCAATGAACCCCGCCTCTAGCAGCATTCCATCCGATTGATATGCGGAAAAATCCTGCGCCGCGCCCACGAACGAAAGGAAACACACCAGGCAAATCGCCAACATTCCCCGCGGCCAGAAATTCAACACCAGCAGCACCGACGCGATCATCCCTACCCAGCAAATCCCCGTCAGCATGTGCGTGCTGCTCGAAAACCACAGCAGCGTCGGCGCATACCAATACCCCGTGTGGCCGAAGCGCTCCGCCATTGCTTCCAGGTATTGGCCAGCGGGCAAAATCCCGCGCGGCCCGAGGAGTCCTTTGATTTGAAAAACGAGCGAGAAGAAAGCGGAATAAAAAATCAGCCCCAGCGCCCGCAAAAATATCCAGCGGGGAAGCAGCCCGTTCGCCCGGCCCTGTCCGGAGTCAAACAGCCAGCGCAGCGCCGAAGCTGGTGACCAGTCCTTCATCCCGCGCCATTATATTCCTGTGCTGCTTCGCCTCCTGCCGGGAACTGCGATCGCTGGTTTCCCGTAGAGGGCGGGCTTCAGCCCGGTTCTTCGTCCTTCCAGTGACACAGACTAAGTCTGTGCACGCTTCGCCATTCGGCGATTCAGGGGCTGCTTTGCGCACTTTTCAGTCCTGGTACCCCAAAAGTGAACTTTACAAAGTTTACTTTTCGTGCTATCACATTATGTGGTTCGAGTTTGCCATTCCGATCCGCCCGCTAAACCCTGTACCATCAGTCTCTTTCCTTCTTCTCCCCGTCTCTCAGGGCACTCTGCGTCCCTTCACCGCGAGCGGCGAAGCCCGCGTTATCCTTACTTTGTATTTGTCGCTAACCTTCAACCTTCGCACCTTCCAACATTCAAACCTTCTTCCATCCGTCACCGTGACGAAAATCCCGTCACCGTAACCTCTTTAAAATGTGCAGTTACAAACCGTGACGCGCACAAGTCCTTTATCATCTACACTTACAAAAACTGCCGGGTGTCACCTGCGATTTCCGCCTTCCTCTTGAAGTATTACTTTAACTCGCAGCGACCTTTCTCTGTTTTGTTCTTTCCAACTTCAAAATTTTTGCTTTTTGTTTTCAGCGTGTTGCGCGCTCTTTCATTTTGCGTATCCTCTAAGTCCCTTGTTGCCGCTCTTACGAAAACTGCCGGGGTGTATCCGGATTCTTCCTATTTTGGAACGCATTCTCTTCCAAGTGTGCCTTGGCTTCAAATCTCCTCCTCCCCCCACAAGTGCGGCTCTTTGCGAGTCACCTGTCACCAATCACCACTCACGTTTGCCAGCCAGCTCGCGTTGACTTTCCTACTCTCTCCCCATACCATTTTATGTTCCACCCGCGGCTGGTTTTCGCTCCTTCGAGCCGCTACAAGTCCAAAGTTACCGCAAGGCGGTCAACGAATCTCCACCGGAGGAAAGTATGCCCATCAAAGTCGGTATCAACGGCTTCGGCCGTATCGGTCGTAACATCGTGCGCACGGCCATCGACGACAAGGACATCCAGTTCGTCGCCGTCAACGACATCACCGACGCAAAGACTCTCGCGCACCTTTTGAAATACGACTCCGTTCTCGGCAACTTGCCGCACAACGTCACCCACACCGACGATTCCATCTCTGTCGAGGGTCGCAGCTTCAAGGTATTCAAGGTGAAGGATCCCGCCGACCTGGATTGGGCTTCGGTTGGCGCGGAAATCGTCGTCGAATCCACCGGACTCTTCACCAAGGGCCCCGATGCGAAGAAGCATCTCCGCCCACCGGTGAAGAAAGTGATCATCTCCGCTCCTGCCGACGGCCCCGATGCCACTTTCGTGCTCGGCGTGAACGACAAAACCTACGACCCCGCCAAGCACCACATCATTTCTAACGCTTCCTGCACCACCAACTGCCTCGCTCCCGTCGCCAAAGTCCTGCAAGACACCTTCGGCATTCAGAGTGGCACCATGACCACCATCCACTCGTATACCAACGATCAGCGCCTGCTCGACCTGCCCCACAAGGATCTTCGTCGCGCCCGCGCCGCTGCCATCAACATGATTCCTAGCTCCACCGGAGCTGCCAAAGCGTTGCATCTCGTCATTCCCGAATTGAAGGGCAAGCTCGACGGCTACGCTATGCGCGTGCCGACGCCCAATGTCAGCGTTGTCGACCTGACCGTCTTCGTCGACAAGCCCGCGACAGTGCAATCCGTGAACGCCGCTCTGAAAGCCGCCGCTAGCGGCCCGATGAAGGGCATTCTCGGCTACACGGAAGAAGAGCTCGTCTCCGCGGACTTCAAAGGCAATTCCAATTCGTCGATTGTGGACGCCGGCTATACCAAAGTTGTGGGCGACCGCTGCGTCAAAGTTTTGGCCTGGTACGACAACGAGTGGGGCTACTCCTGCCGCTGCCGCGACCTCATCAAGCTCCTGGCTTCCAAATTCTGACCTAAATTGTCAGCATTCAGTTCTCAGTCAGAGAGGAAGAAATAAGAGTAGCGTTTCTCAGTGACCGCATACCGAGCGCAGTTGACTAAAAAGTTGCGGGAAGCTTCTTTTGAACTGAAAACTGACAACAGAGAACTCTAAAAATGAGCAAACTCACTATCAACGATCTCGATCTCAAATCCAAGCGTGTGTTTATTCGCGTCGACTTCAACGTTCCTTTGAAGGACGGCGTAGTCACCGATGACACGCGCATCCGCGAAACTCTGCCGACCCTCCGCCTGGCCATCGAAAAAGGCGGCCGCCTCGTTCTTGCTTCGCACCTGGGCCGCCCCAAAGGCGGTCCCGATCCCAAGTACTCGCTCAAGCCCGCCGCCAAAAAGCTGGAAGAACTACTCGGCAAGCTGGTGGCGTTCGCGCTTGACTGCATTGGTCCTGGCGCTGAAGGCCAAAGCAAGGCGTTGCGCGACGGCGAAGTGTTGGTCCTCGAAAATGTCCGTTTTCATCCCGAAGAAGAAAAGAACGACGAGACATTTTCCAAGCAACTCGCGGCCCTCTGCGATGGATTGTTCGTTTGCGACGCGTTTGGTTCCGCACATCGCGCCCACGCTTCCGTTGTCGGCATCACGCGTTTCGTCCAGAAATCCGCTGCAGGCCTGCTCATGGAAAAAGAGTTGGCCTATCTAGGGAAAGCCGTCAGCAATCCGACGCGGCCTTTTGTTGCGATTCTCGGCGGCGCAAAAGTCAGCGACAAAATCGAAGTCGTCGAAAACTTAATGAAGATTGCCGACGCCATGCTTATCGGTGGAGGCATGGCCTACACTTTCCTCAAAGCTGACGGCCATCCCATTGGGAAGTCTCTCGTCGAAGATGACAAGCTCGATTTGGCTCGCCGCCTTCGCAACGAAGCCCAACAGAAAAAATTCCCGCTGCTCCTTCCGGTCGACCAGATTGTTGGCGCCGAATTCAAAGCCGACACGGCGACGCGGACTGTCTCGATCCATGAAACTCCCGACGGATGGATGGGACTCGACATCGGTCCTAAAACGATCGAAACGTACAAGCAGAAAATTGCCGGCGCCAAGACCATCGTTTGGAACGGCCCCATGGGCGTCTTTGAAATGCCCGCGTTTGCCAAAGGCACTCTCGAAATCGCAAAGGCCGTGGCTGACGCCACCGGCAAGGGCGCAACCTCCATCATTGGCGGCGGGGATTCCGTTGCCGCCGTTCATCAAGCCGGCGTCGCCGACAAGATCTCCCACATTTCCACTGGCGGTGGTGCCTCGCTCGAATTTCTTGGCGGCCGCAAGCTCCCTGGCGTCGAAGCTCTCACGAACAAATAAATGATTCCGTCTCTTCTCCACGAAGCCTCTGCGCGCTCTGCGCCTCTGCGTTATCTTTTTTTGTCTTCTCCTCGTTCTTGGAGGTTCAAATGCGCCGCCGCGTAATTGCCGGCAACTGGAAGATGTTCAAAACGCAAGCGGAAACGCGCGCGTTCTTTTCCGCGTTCGTGCCACTCGTTTCCGGATCCATGCATTGCGACATCGTCATTGCACCACCGTTCACCGCCATTCCCGTGGCCGTCGAGGCCACGAAAAACACCAACGTCTCTATTTCCGCGCAAGATGTCTACTGGGAAAAAGATGGCGCCTTCACCGGCGAAATCTCGACGGGAATGCTCGTTGAGGCGGGCTGCCGCTACGTCATCATTGGACATTCCGAACGCCGCCAATTCTTCGGGGACACCGAAGAAACCGTCGCCAAGAAAACCAAAACCGCCCTCGCCGCCGGGCTCACTCCCATCGTCTGCGTCGGCGAACATCTCGCTCATCGCGAGGCTGGACATACGCATCACGTTTGCAAGACTCAATTCGATGGAGGCCCCGGTTCGTTGACCCCGGAAGAATTCTCCCGTATTCTGATAGCTTACGAGCCAGTCTGGGCCATTGGGACGGGCCGCACGGCGACCCCGGAAATTGCCGCCGACGTTCACAAGTTTCTACGTCAGCTCGCGGCGGAAAAGTTCTCCGCCACTGCCGCCGCGGCTTTGCGAATTCTCTACGGCGGAAGCGTCAAGCCCGACAATATTCGGGGGTTGATGGCCCAGGAAGATTTGGACGGCGCGCTTGTGGGCGGGGCGAGCCTGGACCCCAAGGCGTTTGCGTCGATTGTGAACTTCAAGTAGCGGCGGAGCTTGTTCCGCCGAAATTTCAGATTCTGAGGTAATGAAATGCCAGCTTGGATGAAATGGGCCATTGCGTTGCTCGTCGGATTCGCAATCATAGCGGCGGGCTTTCGATTTTCCTGGGGCGGATCCTGGATCCTCACTCCTTTCTTCGTCCTGAACTGCCTCGTTCTCATCATCGTGGTGCTGCTGCAGAGCGGCAAAGCGGCTGACTTGGCAGGCGCTTTTGGCGGAGCGGGCAGCCAAACGGCCTTTGGGCCGCGAGGCGCTGCGAACGTGCTCTCTCGCGCGACCACTTGGTGCGCGATCATGTTCATGGTTTGCGCTTTCGCTTTGGTGCTTCGCACTGACAAGAGCGTGGGACAGAGCGGATCAGTTTTGGGAAAAGTGTCCAAGCCCGCGCCCAAGCCGGCTCCGGCGACGACTCCGGGGGTGCCACAATCCAATACGCATGATTCTCTGCCGCCGGCGCAGCAACCCGCGGCCCAGCAGCCAGCTACACAAACTCCAGCGCAACCAACTCCCGCGACTTCGCAGCCTGCCCCGGCGCCAACCAAAAAGCCGTAGCTGTGGTATTGCGCAGACTGGTTTTCTCGGTCCTTGAGCTAAGAGCTTGCAACTTATAACTTACGACTTAGAACGGTTTATCAGTTGCGAGCGTTTCGTTCGGCAGATAAAATAGATTTGTCGCCCACTGTGCGGTAGTGGCGGAACTGGCAGACGCACCAGCTTGAGGGGCTGGCGGTAGCAATACCGTGGAGGTTCGAGTCCTCTCTACCGCACCAAAATCTCCAACCCAATTCTTTCCAAGCGCGTTCATGGTTTCACTGATCGATTTCAGTGCGCTCAAGTTTTTTCACCATCGGGCTTGCTGAGCCCTCGCCGAAACATTGCGTGGACGCGGTCAGCGTGGGTACGGCGATCTCGAATACGATCCGTGTGTAAATTTCTTACGTCAATTGATTCAACGCTTCGTGGGCGGCAGCGCCGCGCCGCAGGAACTGCAAAAGCCGGCGCCGGCCACGCAAGGTTTGCCGCAAGCATTGCAGAAAAAGCTCCCGCTAGCTGTTGGCGGCGCACTCGCGCCCACCGGTTGGCCGGGGGCCGGAGCAACGGTTTGCCCCTGTGACGGGCTGGAGAGCGCCCAAACGAGAGCGATAATCCAGCCGATGAAGGTCCAGCCTGCGAGCAGGTTGAGCAGCAAAACGCCTGTGAAGTTGGGCTTGTTCCGCGCCAGAAATGCGGGAAGAAAGTACAAGAAGAGCGAAATGAGCCAGAATATGGGATGGAAATGAAAGAAGGGGAAGAACGCCAAGGAAAAAGTCTGCATAAGAGCACGCTCCGATATAACCGTGTTTTATCACGGATTGAAGGAATATGCTGCCGCAAGGCATAGAGGATCCGGTGGGAAGGCCGCTTGACGAAGGTCAATCCTGACTCGCTCTTGCCTTTTCCTTGCCGGTGTATTCTATTACTTCAACCGCGGGGACTGGTTCATCCCCGAGGCAGAGGTCTATCCTAAACGGGCATGGTTACTTACGACAGCGGCGCGAATCCTTGGGAAACCCGGCAGAATGGTTTTCTTTCCCGCTATCTTTTCAGCCGAGATCACAAGACCATAGGCCTGCAATATTTGTGGCTTGCGCTGGTGAGCGTTTTTGTTGGGATGGCCATGTCGCTTCTCATGCGCATCCATCTGGTCTGGCCCGGCGCGCACATTCCATTTCTTTCTGCCCTTGGAGGTTCACCGGAGCGCTACGCCACGCTTCCGCTGCTGCACGGTTCGCTGATGGTTTTTTTCGTGCTGACTGCGGCGCCGCAGGCCGGATTCGGGAACTACCTTTTGCCGTTGCAGATTGGCGCGCGGGGAATGGCGTTTCCAAAGCTGAACCTTCTTTCTTTTTGGGCGACAGCAGGTTCCCTGGTGGGGATGACCGCGGCGTTCCTAATTGATGTGCAGGCGGGAATTTCGCTGTGGGTTGCGAGCGTCTCCGTTTTTTGCGCAGCCTCCCTTTGCAGTGCGCTCAATTTCGCGGTGACCACCATTGACCTTCGCACGCGAGGGATGACGCTTACCCGGCTGCCGCTAACGGTCTGGGCGTGGTTCATCAACGCGATTCTCGGGATGCTGATTTTCAGTATTCTGCTCGCAGCGTGTGTTTGCTTGCTGTCGGATCGTTTTTTGAGCACAAATTTTTTCTCGGCGGTGAACTTTCTGGCGGCCCAACCCGCGAGCATTGCGTCGAATGCGCTGCCAGCGCTCTGGCAAAGGCTCTTCTGGTTTTTCGCGCAAGCAGAAGTTTATGTGGCCATGCTGCCCTGCTTCGGCATCGTTTCGCATCTGGTGGCGACGTTCGCCCGCAAGCCGATCTGGAAAGAGCGGCTGGTGGTTCTCGCGCTGTGTGGAGTCGGATTAGTAGGCTTTTGCGTTTGGGGCGAGCACATGTTTTCGAGCGGCATGAATCCCTTTTCACCTCTGGTATTTTCCGTGCTGGCATCGTCGTTGGGGCTGCCAGCCACGGTCCTTCTTATCAGTTGGTTTTTGACGATTTGGGACTCTCGGATTCAACTCAACACCTCGATGCTATTCGCCCTCGGTTTCATTTCCTTGTTTCTCTCTGGTGGCTTGTCGGGGATTTTCTTGGCGCGGCGCGCCCTGAATTCTTCCGCAATAAGCGAAGAGATTGTCACCGGGCATTTTCATTTGGTGATGGGCGTGGCAGCGACGTTCGCAATTCTGGCGGCGTTGTTCTTCTGGTTCCCGAAACTTTTCGGGCGCCGGATGAACGAGGCGCTTGGCAAGACGCATTTCTGGCTGACGTTTGCCGGCGTCTATTGCGTTTTCATGTCCATGCATTGGTTGGGGCTGCTGTCGCATACAAAAGGCTTGACGGATGGCCGGATTGCTACTGTTGCGGGAATGACCGGTTCCATTCGTTCTTTCATCACGGTTGCTATGGTGCTCACGGTTTCGGCGCAGTTGCTGTTTCTGATTAACTTTCTTTGGAGCCTTTTCCACGGCGAAAGGGTGAGGGACGAGAATCCTTGGCGCGCTACGACGCTGGAGTGGAGCGTTGCTTCGCCAGCGCCCGACGATGATTTTGGGTCCAAGGCGCCTATGGTTTATCGAGGCGCGTACGAATTCAGCGTGCCTGGGCTGGCCGAGGATTTTGTGCCGCAGCATCTTGCTCCAGATCAAGTGGCTAAGACACGTTAGAAGACAAGGCAGGGAAGAACAGGAAATGGAAATGCCGGGAACAACCGCAACTCCAGACATCGAGCTGATTATCGAGGAATCGCACGGCGGTGGCGGAGGAGGCCTGCCTCCCGCGGGCGGAGGTGGCGACGACGGAGACAATAGCGGCAAGGATCGGCGCAAGTGGACCCCGTCACCACGAAGATACTCGACGGCCATCGCCATCGGCATCGTTTCCATTCTGATGTTTTTCATGGCGCTGGCGAGCGCGTTCATTGTTCTGCGGCGGGGAAGCACAACGTGGGTGACGGTGCATCTGCCGCGCATTCTGTTGTTGAACACGCTGATTCTGCTGAGCAGCAGTTTTTCGCTGGAGCGAGCGCGAGTGCGACTAGCGCGTGCAGACGTGAACGGCTTTCGAAGGCTGTGGTCCTTGACGACAGCGCTGGGATTTCTGTTTGTTGCGGGACAACTCGTGGCGTGGCGGCAACTGGTGGCAGAAGGAATGTACATCGCCAGCAATCAGGCGAGCAGTTTCTTTTACATTTTCACGGGAGCGCACGCGGTGCATCTCCTGGGAGGGGTAGTGGCACTGCTTTTTGTGGCGATACGCAATTTTGAAAAGTCGCAGATTTCGATTTCCACGGCGGCGGAAATCACTTCTTATTATTGGCACTTCATGGATGGATTGTGGGTGTTTTTGCTGGTGCTGCTGTATTTGGGCTGAGCCCGGGCTGTGCGTCCGTTGAGATCCTTCGCTTCGCTCAGGATGACAAGTTGATGCGTCGTGGCCGCAATTATTTGTCAGCCTCGTCAGAAATTCAGGCTAGCAATTCGAAGAGGACACGGCCTAGCACTTCAGAAATTCAGCGATTGTTTCCACCACGCGCGTGATTTGATCTTTGCGCAATTCTGGATACATCGGCAGAGAGAGGACTTCTTGCGCCGCGCGTTCGGCGTGCGGAAAGTCGCCCGGCTTGTGACCAAGCGATTTGTAAAGAGGTTGCAGGTGCAGCGGGTAAGGGTAATAGACCGTGCTGCTGATTTTTTGAGTGGCGAGGTCTTGTTGGAGGGCGTCGCGCCGCTCCATTCGAATGGTGTATTGGTGGTAGACGTGTTGGAATCCCTCAGGTTCGATCGGCGGCATGACGCCGGGCATCTGTTGCATCAGGCGGGTGTATTCGGCAGCGTTCGCGCGGCGAGCACGTTGCCAGCCGGAAAGATGGCGGAGCTTAACGCGCAAAACGGCAGCCTGCAACTCATCGAGGCGGCTGTTCCAGCCCGGCTCGTTGCTGAGGTATTTTTGCGATTGGCCGTGATTGCGAAGCGATCGAAGCCGCGCGGCCAGTTCTGGCGAATTTGTTACCACCATGCCCGCGTCGCCATACGCGCCCAGATTTTTAGTGGGATAGAAACTGATGCATGCGGCATCGCCGAAGGAGCCCGTTGGGCGGCCCTTGTAGGATGCGCCGATGGCCTGCGCGTTGTCTTCGATGACGGGCAATTTGCGCGACTTCGCGAACGCAAGAATCGGGTTCAGGTCCGCGGCAAGCCCGTAGAGGTGAACAACGATGATGGCGCGCGTGCGCGGAGTGATCCGGCGTTCGAGCTCAGATGGATCGAGGTTGTAGGTTTCTGGGCGAATGTCGGCGAAAACGGGTTTTGCTCCGAGCGCACTGACGGCGCTGCCCGTCGCGACAAAAGTGAAAGGTGGCAGCAGCACTTCGTCGCCCGGCTGAACGCCGCGGGCTCGCAAAGCCAGGATGAGCGCGTCGGTGCCGGAGGCGACTCCGACGCCATACGCCACGCCGCAGAGGGCGGCGATTTCGGATTCGAGCGCGGCGCCTTCACGACCCAGCACAAACTGTTGAGAGGCGAGCACGCACTCGAGGGCTGCGCGTATCTCAGGGCCTATTGAGGCGTATTGCGCGGCCAAATCGAGCTGCGGCACCGGTTCGAAAGCCGGGTTGGACTGAGATGGCGTATTCATGTTTGCGAGCGTGCGTGAATCAGTATACGCGAGCGGAGGCCCTGCGCGTTCTCCGGCGCGGCAGCTATAATGCCTGCCGACCGCAGGCGGGCTCGCGGCACAATTCGAACTGGACTATGTTTGCAGAGCGGACTAATTGGAACTTAACGGCCAATCGTTTGAGCGAAGCTCTCGCGCGTCATCGCGCGGCGGGGAAGCCCTTGCTGGACTTGACGGTTTCGAACCCGACCGAATGTGGGTTTGTTTATGACCAGAATGCAATTCTGGACGCGCTGCGAAATCCGAAGGCGCTTCACTATGAGCCGGTGGCTCGCGGGCTGGTATCCGCACGACAGGCGGTGGCGGCGTATTACTCCGGGCGTGGCGCAAGCGTTGACGTTGCCGACGTTTTTCTGACGACGAGCACGAGCGAAGCATATTCGTATGTGTTCAAGTTGTTGTGCAACCCGAGCGATGAAATTCTGATCCCTGCGCCCAGTTATCCGTTGTTTGAGTTCCTCGCAGACATCCAGGATGTGAAGCTCAAGCGGTACCCCTTGATTTACGACCACGGCTGGCAAATTGACTTTCACGTGCTCGAACAAGCCATCACGCCGCGCACGCGCGCGGTGATCGTCGTGCATCCGAATAACCCGACAGGACATTTTACGAAACGCGCGGAAATGGAGAAACTGAATGCCCTTTGTTCCGCGCGTGGGCTGGCCATCATTGCGGATGAAGTGTTCCTGGATTTTCCTCTTAGCGCCGAGAGACCCGCCACTTTTGCTGGAAACGCGGAAGCGCTGACGTTCACCTTGAGCGGGCTATCGAAAATTTGCGGGCTGCCGCAGATGAAGGCCGCGTGGCTCGTCGTGAGCGGGTCAGAGGAAAGCAAGAACGAGGCTGCCGCGCGTCTCGAAGTCATCGCCGACACTTATCTCTCGATGAACGCTCCAGTGCAACTGGCGATGCCTCTGTGGATGGCGCAGCGGAAAAACTTTCAAAATCAGCTGATGAACCGTGTGCGTAGAAATCTCGACGAACTTGACCGGCAATTGGCTAAACAAAAAGTTTGCAACAGGCTCGAGGTGGAAGGCGGCTGGTATGCTGTTTTGCGCGTTCCCGCAACGCATTCGGATGAAGAATTAGCTTTGTCTTTGCTCCGAGAGCGAAATGTCTACGTGCATCCTGGCCACTTTTACGACTTTCCTTCCGGCGGATATCTCGTTGTGAGTCTCATCACCAACGAATGTGACTTCTTAAAAGGTCTCGCGGAAATCCTAATTCATTTCAATTAGTTATTTTCACGCATCACTGTGGAATTCTCACGTTGGGTTGGCAGTGAAGGTTATTTTCGGGACGAAATCGACTACTGAATCTCGGATAGAGCTCCCGTTATTTAAAGTAAAAATAATCGAATTATACTAGTCGAGGACGGACTATAGGTGCTAAACAGAGAATTTAGTACGCCTTACACGTAAGCAACATAATTCGCAAATTGGAAACCAGTTTGCTTTTTCTCCTCCTAGGTTGCCAGGCTTATCGAGGTTTGGACCAACCAATAAATGCGTAGTTTGTTGTGATGAGCTTTGGCTTGCCCACAGTTAAGGAGGGCTCAGTGAACAGTAAGTATTTGAGAATCTTAACGATCTTCGGCTTGGCAGTTCTTGTCCTAGGTTTCCTTGCAGTCAGCGGAGCAAAAGCACAAGTTATCAGCGGGGACCTAGTCGGGACGGTACTTGACAAGACAGGCGCAGTGGTTCCCGGCGCTTCTGTACAAGCCGTCAACGTGGAAACGGGCGTCAAGTACACCACGGAAGCAAATGACGCCGGCGAGTATCGATTCACCAACCTGCCGGTGGGCACTTACAATGTTTCCGCCTCGGCTGCGAACTTCGCCACTACAACAGTAAACGGGTTCAAGATTGAACTAAACAAGACAATTACCCTGCCCATCACTCTGGAAGTGAAGGCGGTTGCAAATACGATCGAGGTTTCGGGCGCTGCCGTGGCGCTGGATACCACGACGGCACAAGTGACCAACGATTTCACCTCGCAGCAGCTGGCGGATCTGCCTTCGGCAACTTCCGGCAGCGGCGTCCTGAATCTGTCTCTGCTTGGAGCGGGAGTTGCGACAAGCGGCGGCGTCGGTGTGGGATCAGGACCATCCGTGGGTGGTCAGAGACCGAGGAATAACAACTTTACGATCGAAGGCGTGGACAACAACGACACGAGCGTCACCGGACCGCTGGTTACCGTGCCGAATGACGCAGTGGCGGAGTTTTCCGTGCTGCAGAACCAGTTCTCTCCAGAGTTTGGGCACTCTTCCGGAGGACAATTTAACACCATCGTAAAGAGCGGAACGAATGAGTTCCACGGTCTAGCGTTTATCTACAACCAGAACCGCAACTACGACGCGCTGGACACCATACAGAAACTGGCTGGCGTTACCACTGTTCCGAGATATGACAACAACCGCTTCGGAGGCAATTTCGGCGGTCCCATTTTCAAGAACAAGCTGTTCTTCTTCGGGGACTTTGAGTATCAGCCCATAGGTGCGGCGGGAGTTCCCGGCGCAGTTTGCGCGCCTTCCGCGGCCGGACTCAGCGTCATTAATTCCTATCCAGGATTGTCCGCCACGAACGTGCAGGAATTCGAAAAATACGTTCCGGCAGGCACGATCGCACAAGCTATCTCCAAGTGTCCGACGCTGCAGTGGGCGAATCCGACCGGTACGGGCACGATCCCGGTCCAGACCATGGGGCTTTCGTTTTTGTCCCCCAGCTACAGCAACACCAAGTACCTGACCACCAGCATGGACTATGATTTTTCGCCCAAAGATCAGCTGCGCGGCCGTTACATCTATAATGCCTTCGGCGGGATTGACACGGCTGCAACTTTTCCCGTGTTTTTCACGTCGACCCCCTCCAAGTATCACCTAGTGGCGATCAACGAATACCATACCTTTAATCCCCATCTGACAAACGAGCTGCGGTTGGGTTTCAATCGGTATGCGTACAATGATCCCGCCGGCAACTTCTCCTATCCCGGCCTGGACAGCTTCCCGAACCTGGAATTTGGCGATCTGGGGCTCTTGCAAGTGGGTCCGGACCCCAATGCGCCGCAATACGGTTCGCAGAACACGTACCAGCTCGCAGACACCGTGAGCTGGACGAAGGACAACCATACACTCACCTTCGGAATCGAGGGCAGAAAGCTGATTGCTCCGTCTTCGTTCACGCAAAGGGCCCGCGGCGACTATGAATACAACAACGTGCTGTCCTTTTTCGAAGACTTGGTTCCCGATGCACTGGCCGAGCGCAGCGGCGGCAACGCCATCTATGAGGGTAACCGCTCCTCCGTTTACTGGTTTGTGAACGACAACTGGAGGATTCGCTCGAACTTTACGGTGAACCTCGGCTTGAGATACGAGTACACCACGATTCCCTATTCCGAGACCTTGCAAAGTTTGAACTCCATTGCCAGCGTGCCGGGACTCGTCACCTTTGCCGCGCCAAAGACTCCTGCGAATGACTGGGCACCGCGAATCGGTTTCGCCTATTCGCCGGGTTCAAGCGGCAGGACGTCGATCCGAGCGGGCTTCTCCTTGGCCTACGATGTTCTCTTTGACAACCTTGGGTTGCTGACGCTGCCACCCGAATTGAGCGTCACGGTTGACTGCACAGGAGCAACTAGTGTTAGTCCTAATTGCCCGGCAGCGCCCTTCCTTGCGCATGGCGGTATTCCGCCCGGAAAAGGTGGGGTCAAGACATATCCAAATCAGGCCGCTGCGGCCTACGCAACGTCCGCTGACCTTCCAGTCAACACAAAATACCCGAAAGCACTTACTTGGAACCTGGGTGTGCAACACACCTTCGGTAAGGATTACACGGTTGAAGTTCGCTACTTGGGCACGCGCGGACTGTTCCTTCCGGTGCAGACTCGTTTGAACGCAGCGCCGCAGGTCACGCCGACTGTTTTTCTGCCGACTTACACCTCGGCACCCTCACAGGCCACCCTGAATGCCCTTCCCTATGACCTAAACGGAATATTCAACGGAGCGTACGGGAATGGTGATGGGTTGGTGCCTGCGTGGGAAAACGCCGGGTTCTACGGTGCATATGTAACGTCCTATCAACCATGGGGCGCATCCACTTACCACGGACTCGCAACGCAGGTGAACAAGCGCATGAGTCATGGACTCCAGCTTGTTGGATCCTATACTTTCAGCCACGACATTGATAACTCGACAGCTGAAGTATTCAGCACCGTGCTGGCGCCGCGGCGGCCACAAAACTTCCAGGATCAGGCTGCGGAGCGCGCCAATTCCATTTTGGATCACAGGCATCGTTTGACTCTGGCTGTCATTTACGACTTGCCTTACTTCAAGCAGGGGAGCTGGCTCGAACGAAACATGCTTGGCAACTGGCAACTGGAGCCGATGTACACCTTCCAGTCTGGACAATGGGTGACTGGACAGGACGCTCTGGATGCGAACTTGAACGGCGATTCTTGGACAGACCGCCCGATCTGGAACGCTTCCGGAGTCCCGGGGACCGGCTCGGGAGTCATTCCCCTTTGCAACAGCACGGTCACAACTTGCCCAGCGACCGTTTCGGCGGCCGCGGCGAATCCCGTCGGCGTTGTGGCTTATCTGGCGACCAATCCGACCGCACAGTACATTCGAGCGGGCTATGGCGCCTTGGCGAACGTAGGCCGGAATACTCTGCAACTCCCGCCGATCAATAACATTGATATGGCGGCGGGCAAGACGATCGCATTCACCGAACGCGTGAAGATCACTTTCCAGGTACAAGCGTTCAACCTGTTTAACCACGCACAATGGATCGGCGGCTATCTGAACGATATCGCCCCCATTGGATACACGGGTTCTCAGCGGAGTATGCTGGAGCCTCAGAGCTCCGTATTTAATACGCCGTCGGCAGTGTTCTCGAGCAATCCGCGATCGCTGCAATTGGCGTTGAAGGTTGCCTTCTAAGCATTCATCCAGCTTAGCCACGGCTAAGGGAATAGAAGGAACCGAAGGGCGCCCCGGGAAACCAGGGCGCCCTTTCATTTTCCGGGGACCCAGGTCGTGATTGGAATCTGCAAATTACAAGTGTGCTCTTAGCGCAAGCGGCCAGGGGGATCGGCAGGAGCGGGCATCCCTGCGCACCTTTGGTTGCCAGGAACGTTCGGCGAGAGCTTGACTGGCGCAGGATTGGGCAGGCCGACACCGTTGTTGAGTTCCAGGTGATCTTTGCCGCAAGCAGGGCAGTAGCCTTTACCGGTATCTTCATCGCGCAGGCTGGCCAGTTCGTAACAGCCGCAGATGCAATCGCAATAACCGGTTTCCGAAGCAGTTTTGATGGGAATAAGAGCCATAAAATCAATTGCCGCCAAAGCGAGATAGTACGATGTCAGCGAGAAGCGTGCAAGCCTCGAAAGCCATGCGGCGACAGTTCTTGTTGTACTGAAAAAAGCTAGTGCGCCGCTGTAGACGTTTGGGCTAGTGCTATCCCTGCTTAAAGATTTTTCAAATGCGCTAGCCGGAAGGGCGAGCCAAGGTTTTCGCGCAGCTCGATCCAGTGCCGCTCTGGAATGGACAAGAACACCGAGACCATCGTGGGATCAAACTGGCTTCCCGAACAGCGTTTGATCTCATCGCGCGCGTGGGAGATCGGAAGAGCGCGGCGATAAGGGCGGTCGCTGATCATGGCATCCAGTGAGTCGGCGATCGTAAAAATGCGGGCCCCGAGAGGGATCTGATCGGCCTTGAGGCCGCGGGGATAGCCAGAGCCGTCGTAGAATTCCTGGTGAGCCAGTACGATTTCCGCAGCGTCGCGCAGGAACGGGATGCGGATCAGCATGTTGTAACCGATTTCGCAGTGCGTCCGCATGATTTTCTTCTCGTCGTCGTTCAATGGCCCGGGCTTGCGCAAGATGCCGTCGGGAATCGCCATTTTCCCAATATCGTGAAGGAAAGCAGCACGAGCCAGGATTGGCAAATAGGGGTCCGGGACGGGCATGGCTTTCGCGATCGAGATGCAGAACGCGGTGACGCGCTGGCAATGTCCTTCCGTCTCGGCGTCTTTCAAGTCCAACGCGCTGCCTAGCGCTTCCAGCGTATCGTCGTAAGACTGCTCGAGCTGTTCGAGCGCTTGAGTGAGCCTTGCCGTGCGATCTTCTACCTGCTGTTCCAGGACCTGTTGATATTTGCGGTTTTCATTAACTAGGCGCCGGTGCTGAAGCGCTCTGCCCACGCCCAGGAAAAGTTGGTCCTTCTCGAATGGCTTCAGAATGTAATCGTAAGCACCACGGCGAATGGCTTCGAGTGCGGTAGAGATGTCGTGGATGGCCGTGACCATGATAACCGGCACATCCGGATCGTACTGACGCATCCATTCCAGCAGCTTGATGCCGTCCATCTCCGGCATGATCATGTCGCTCAAGATCAAGTCGGGGGTGGCACGCTTGATGTGATCCTGAGCGACGCGGCCATTGTGCGCGACCGAGCAACGGTAGCCTTTGGATTCGAGCATCGTGGAGACGACTTCTCGAATTGCTTCTTCGTCGTCCACGACAAGTATGTTTTCGGTTTCCAAGTGGATCTGCTCCCACTAGGCATTATATGTGACAGCACACGAAAATGTCTGGGAGCTTGCCCAGTCAGAAAATAGCGTGTTAGCGTCGAGAAAGGGTCATCACTCAGAATTCCTCGCCGTCCACCCCAGGTTTGCGGGTAGCTCGAGCACCGCAGTGACGGCGCTTCCGGCCGGGAGGCGGCGCATCGTGTTGGAGAATCAGGGCCTGCTCGGGGTTGCTTTCTTCGAAACCAGCGCTTTCCTCATCTTGCTGGTGCTTTTTTTCATTTTCCGCCGCGATCACCAGGGAGGATATTTCCGCTTTTGGCTGGCGGGGTGGAGTTGCCTCACGTTTTCGGCTGTATGCGAGGTGGCACTGCTGGCCCGGCCGCTACCGGGATTGAACCTTTTATTCCTGCTGAGCCAAGCCGCGGCGTTGTTGCTCATCTTCCTGGCCGTGATGAACTTTTCGGTGGGTTCGGACCGCCGAATTCTCTCGGTCGTGCCACTAATCAGTCTGATTCTGGCAGCCGTCTACTATGTGGAGAGACGAGGGCCGCAGCGGTTTACGGCCCTCCATTGGGAAACTACGTTCTTTGAAAGCGCAATCTGCTTGTTTGCTGGATTCCTGATGCTTCGCTCTCCTGTGATCCGGCGGGGCCACGGCCCGCGACTGCTCGCCGGAGCTCTTGTCCTGAGCGCTTTGCATGGACTGGATCGCCCACTCTGGCTTGCGCACCCTTACTTCCTATTGCGCGTTGCATTCGATCACTTGCTGGCAGTTTCGCTGGGAATTGCGATGGTGGTGGTGGTGCTCGAAGGAGCACGCACGCGCAGCGAGGATTTGAACGACAAAATGCGCCGGCTGACGCTGTTGACGGCCGCCAGCACGCAAACGCTCTCCGTGCAAGAGGTCATCGAACAAGTGTTGACTCACCTTGTGGAAAGCCTGGGAGCGACCCACGGAATCGTGCGGCTCAAAGAAGGGGAAGGTAACGCCGCGGTGCTGGTCGCGCGAGCTTCGGTTGGATACACGCCGGACTTTCTCGCAAAGCACGCCAGCGTTTCTGTAAGGGAACCCTGGGCGCAGCATGTCTTGAAGGAAGATTGTCAATTTCTGCAGTCCGAAGACGAGTGGGATCCGGACGCTCGCAAACGGCTAGAAGATGCCGGACTAAAATCGCTGGTGACTTTAGCTCTGCCTGGAAAAAATGGGCCGCTTGGCGTTATTGCCATTGGCTCGACGCGGCAAACGCGATTTCATTCGGATGAACTCTCGTACCTCGTGAACATCGCCAACTTGTTGGGTATGACTCTGCAAAATGTCCAGCTGTTTGAGCAGGTCACTACGGTTCAGCAGCAATGGGAATATACATTTGATTCCATCGGTGACCCCATTCTCGTTCATGACCGCCAAGGGCGCATTCTAAGGAGCAATCAACGGTTCGGTCATCTACTGGCAAGAGAGAGCAGTGCTCTCGTCGGCCGGAGCGTCACTGAAGTGCTCTCCGTCAAAAAAGCGGCTTACCTAAACTGTCCGTACTGCGAGGGTGCAGCGGGTGAAGGCGACGACCCTGATCCCTGGCTTCCGGGATACTTTTTGGCTTCCAATTCGACGTTTGCGGATCCCAGTGGACGCGTTCTCGGCACGGTCCACGTCCTGAAAGACATCACTGATCGAAAACGAGCCGAGGAAAAATACCGTTCTCTAGTGTCTAGCGTCCAGGAAGGCGTGTTCATTTCCACTCCACAAGGACGTTTCCTGGACTTCAACGATGCCCTCCTCCGAATGACCGGTTATGAAACTCGCGAAGAGCTTTTGGCCATCGACATTCCCACGGCGTTCTTCAACAACCCGGCCGACAGGGAACGGCTTAAGAAGTTGCTGCAACAACATGGCTCGGTCGCGGACTTCGAGTTTGAGATGCGCCGTAAAGATGGCGAGATTCGGACAATGCTGGAGTCTTCGATCGCCGTCCGTGATACGTCCGGAGCGGTCACTGCCTATCAGGGCTTTTTGCTGGATATCACGGAGCGAAAGCAAGCAGAGCAGGAAATCCGCCGGCGCAACCGCGAGCTCCTCGTGCTGAACTCGATCGCGCAGACACTGACGGAATCGATGGATTTGAGCGATTCCTTGTATCGCACATTGCGGCAGATCGCGGAGCTGTTCAGTTTGGACGCCACCTCGCTCTATCTCTTTGAGGAGAATGGCTCGAAGCTCCGCCGCGTCGCAGCAGTGGGCCATCGTTCGGAATACGCGAGGAATTCCCCGATCGTTGCTGTCAAGCCGGAGTTGCTTGAGCATATCAAGGCCGTCCACGCCACTTTTGTTTCCGTGCAAGGCTTGCCCTTACCTCATGTTCTCCGCGATGCACAACTAAAGGAAGGATTCGTCTCCGCCTACATCGTCATACTTTGGTCGAAAGACCGCGTTATCGGTGGCCTTGTCGTTGGAAGCCGCGCTCCCCGCGAGTTTTCTCCAGCGGACGTGAACTTGCTGATTGCCGTGGGCAGCCAGGTTTCCAGCGCCATCGAACGTTCCAGCCTTTACGAAGAAACGCGCACGGCGTACGAAAATCTCCGGCGGACGCAGGAGCAGTTGCTCCATAGTGAAAAACTCGCTGCCGTCGGCCAGCTTATCTCCGGCGTGGCTCACGAGCTCAACAATCCCCTCACAGCTATACTTGGCTACAGTCAATTGTTGACTTCCAGCGGGCAAATGGGCCCGCAAGGAATCGAGTATGCCGATAAGCTCTACAAACAGGCCCAACGCACGCATCGCATTGTTCAAAACCTTCTGAGTTTCGCCCGGCAGCACAAGCCCGAGCGTGCGGCCGTTCAAATTAATCAGGCCTTGGAGGAAACCCTAGCCCTTCGCGATTATGATTTGCGAATGCACAACATCCGCGTGCACCTCGAGTTGAGCCAGGACCTTCCTGTGACCGCTGCGGATCCCCACCAGTTGCAGCAGGTTTTTTTGAATATGGTGAACAATGCCGTCGACGCCATCCTGGAGCGCTCCACGGAAGGCGACTTGTGGGTCCGCACTGGAACGAACGAGGACCGGTTGTTCATTGAATTTACTGATAGCGGACCAGGCGTAAAGGACGCTTCCCGAGTTTTCGACCCCTTTTACACGACGAAACCGGTCGGAAAGGGCACCGGCCTCGGCCTGAGCATTTGCTACGGGATCATCACAGAGCACGGCGGCACGATTCGTGTCCGAAATGTGCCGACCCGCGGCGCCTCCTTCACCATCGAGCTGCCCTGCCAACCTGCAACTTCCTCGGAGTTCCCATCGCATCGGTCCAAGACCGTCTCCGGTAAGGATGGGCACATTCTCTTAGTGGATCAGGATGACTCCGTTTTGGAAGCAGTGGCGACCATCCTGCGCGGACGCGACCATCGTGTGGAGACGGCAAAAGATTTGCCATCAGCTCGGGCGCTTTTGGAAAAACTGGATTTCGATGTGATTGTGGCGGATCTTCAAGTTGCGGATGGACCAAACGGGGATGGATTAAGTGCCTGGTTGACTCAAAACAAACCAGCCCTATTGAACAAACTGATTTGGATGTGCGCCGTGGCGCCGGCTGATGTCGCGGCTAAAAACTCGATGCGTAACCATTCCGCAATTCTCCAGAAGCCTTTTAAGGTGAGCGACTTGCTCTCGGCGATCGATGGATTCCTGCTAGCTAAAATGGACGCGGCTCCGATCGGAGGGTGAAATCATCTCCGCTGCAAGCGCTGCCCGCTCACCCATCGCCTTCACCGCCTCCTCCAACCGCAGGCTCAATCCGCTGATGGAATTGCTCAACGCCGCCATCCGCGGCATCGTTGCATAGCCCGCGTAGAGAGCCACCTGGACCAACTGGTATTTCCACAAGAAAGCGATGCTCAGGCGCAACCGTTCCAATTCTTGCCCGACGCCAAGTTCCGGCGAGAGTGTCGCGATGACTTTAGCCATTCGCAGCAAACTATCGAAATCCTCTCGCAGCGCTTTCAGATAAGACAGCGCAATCTGCTTGCGTTCTCTTTGCAATCTTCGGCACAATAAGTGGGCTCCGGCCCGAGAAAGAAACTGTTCATCTTCTTCCGCCAAAGCTTGCCGAATTTGCGGCAGGAATTCCACATGAGCCCTGCCAACACTTTCCAGTGCGTTCGGAAACGTCCCCTTCGCGTCTAGCTTTTTCGACGAATGGAGCGTCCATGCCAGTAGTAGAAGCAGGAGCGCAACCAGTGCACCAAGGAGGGTCAAGGTGAGGCTCAATGACGGGTGACCTCGGGTTTCCAAAAGCGGCCAAGCTGGTCGTTCAACTCGCGCAACCGGCCATTGATTTGCGGGGATAATTCCCAGTAAGTCGTATCTGCCTGTTGTGGCTCTACAGGCTGTATTCGTTGCGGCAGCGGTAGGCGAAGCGCAGTGGCCCAAACCAGCACCACGGCAACAAACGCAATCATCGTGGCTGATTGCCAGATCGTTTGAAAATGAGCATTTCCTTGAACGAACAGTAGTCCGCCGAGAGCGTTCGCAAGAACTATGCTGCAAGAATAAAAACAGAACCCACCTAGCAACGCTTTATATCCTGAATGGATTGGAATCGAATAATGATGCACCAGCAAGAGGCAAGCGACGACTGCGATCCCAAACGCAAGGTGAATCCCCCGATCGGCAAGCGCGAGAGCCCACGAAAAGTCGTGGCCCGCTGCGATCAATGCTACTGCAAGGACCAGACCGAACGCTCCGGCCAGCAACCGCCATCCCAACCCCCAAATCCCCTGATAAGGTTTCAGAAGCAGGCGTAGAACTTCGGTTATAGCCGCTGCGCGAAGTATCTCGATACACGCCTGCGATGACCATGCTAAGACCACTGAATTTAGTGTGCCGAATCTCATTCGGTTATAAATCATGTACACGAAGACAGCTTGCATGAAGTTTGCTACAACATAAGAAATGAATATCGGGACCCTGCGGAAATTCCCTCTCACCAATAGCACCGCGAAAAGCACTAGTTGGGCCGCGACGCTGACCCCCCAGGTCCAGCGCACAAGAAGCGGCAACCTCTCCATAACTCAAGTATTGTAGCACTTTTGTAATTGTTGGTTGCGATAAGATGAGACGCCGCCGCTCGCCTTCTCCGGGAGCAGCGGCGTTTTTCCGCTCAACACGCTCAACCTATGCGGCTAGCGAGGTCTGAGGAGGGAACGGCGGAACTGGCCAGGGAAGTGGCGAGCCGTCAGCGACGAGGGTCGCGCTTGCCGGCGGAAATGGTGGAACCGGCCATGGTAACGGTGATCCGTCGGCAACAAGAGTCGTGCTGCTCGGCGGGAACGGTGGTACAGGCCACGGCAGTGGTGAGCCATCGGCGACTAGAGCCGTGCTACTCGGTGGAAATGGTGGAACTGGCCACGGTAGCGGCGAGCCATCGGCAACTACCGGTTTGCTTATGTCGCTGTTGAGACTATTCGAAACTGGCAGTACGATCAAACCTGCTAGAATCAGGAGCCCGGAAAGGCAAACTACTTTTTTCATGGACAACCCTCCTCACCGCACACCTTGAGGACTTGCAAGAAGCGCGGAGAGGAGGGCCTGAAAATGTTCTGAATTCGGAACAACGCGAGCTTATGGCAGCACTGACGAGGCTTCAGCAGAATCGCAAAATTGTTGAGGACTTTACCCTGACCACGCTGGCGGGAATCCCTACGCTGTTTGGCAGGCTTGCCTATATTGCTTCCTTGCGCGATCTATCCAGCGGCCGCTACGAACATGCAGGCCTCGCCGCTCTTTATCCTGACGAGGCTCTCCAGCAAGCTGTGCAGCTCTGTCACGAGCAGGTTTTCGAGCGCATTCTGGAGACGCCTTTGGAACAGCAGTTGGAAGACTTGCGGACTTGTCTGGAAGCCATGCAGGGAGGTGTTGCTGTGGCCGTCTCGCATTGGGCGGGCTTGGAAGCCTACCGGGTCCTGATGCCTGAAAAATCGCCGGACTACCTTAAAGAGCTATTTTGTTCGAATTCCCGTGCGCTGCTGGAACTGCTCTCGGAGAAAACTACGCGGAGGCGTGCCAACGGCTGACGACTCCCGTCACTCGACCGACAATTTCTGCTTCGTTGGGAGTCTGCCAAGCTTCCGGCATGCAATTGGAAAGCGGGTGAGGTTGCATTACCAGCCGCGAGCCATTCCTGATGAAACCAGCCGCACCTGTATCCCCCTCGCACTTCTACGAAGTACATTGGCCGGTCGTGCTCCGTTCTCCATTCGCCCTCTTCAATCTCCTGCCGAGAAGTATCTACAAGCACGATGCTGCCAGGGCGAAGGAGCGGCGACATTCTCCGGTCGTTTAAGCCTATGTATCCGTAGATCTGGTGGCGGTGGCCATTTGTCAACACCCCTTCGAAGTTTCCCCATCTTTCCACCATGCGCGAGAGCAATTCCGTCCTGCGCGGATCGAAGCCGGGGTCAAATCGAATGGGCACGCGCAGCGACGTCGGGGCTGCCATCACATGAGTTTCTGGAGTTGGCACGATGACGCCGTCGTGGAAACACTCTTCGATCGGTACGTCGTACCATCGCAATACTTCGCGCGGATCCAGACGGTAAAGTGCCGCCAGCGTGTACAGTTTGTGCAGGCCGGGCACTACTCCCCGGTTCTCGATGTCCGCGAGCCTGCTGATATGCAGAATGAACTCCGGACGTCCCCGGCGCGAAGCCAGTTCATAGCTAGCCCGTTCCACGTCTCGGTAAGTCAATCCCAATCGCTCGCAGGCTTGCCTCAGACGAAGGCCTGCGTCCATGGTTCCCTCAGGTGCGAGCTGATTCCCCGTCATCAGTGTATAACAGAGTTACCATATTGTTAAATTTTAGGAACAAGCTAATATCTTGCGGTCATGCCCAAATTGCTTTGTCATCTTTTGGTTCCTCGCCGCCTGGTCGCATCGCCTCCACAGCTATTTGTCCCTTGATGACCACTTCGGCCTATCTCGCAATGCAACTCGGCACATTCTGCGGGCTTATCTGCTATCCTGCCTAAGATGACGTCTTCCCTCAATTGCAAGCGGTCGTTTCTCGCCGCGCTGGGTATTTGCCTTGTCTTGTCCTTTGGGGCCGCATTAGCCTGCGCCCAGGCGCCCTCCGTCGCAGCTCCTCGCGCCGACACCAAGGTCGCAAACGCCGACTTTCTCGCAGCTGCCGATGAAGTTCTGAGCCAAATGAGTGATATCACCGGGCTGAAGCTTTTAAAGCCATTGAAGAAGTCTCTGCGTTCGCGCGACGAAATCCGCGACTACGTCATTAAGCAAATGAACGAAGAGAAAAATCCCCAGGAACGCTACGCCGACGCGCGCAGCGCCGAGGCCTTTGGCCTGCTGCCCAAGGGCTTTGACCTCGACACATTTATGGTGAACGTCCTCACCGAGCAGATCGAGGGGCTGTACGACCCCAAAGCGGGCGAATTCTACATTGCGGACTGGAGCCCGATGGACGAGCAGCGCATGGTCATGGCCCACGAGCTGACTCATGCGCTTGAGGACCAGCATTTCCAGATCGAAGCTTGGAGCCGCGCCGCCCGGCCTAATGAAGACGCAGAGTTGGCTCGCGACGCCGTGCTCGAGGGCAGCGCCATGGCGGCGATGGTCGATTACCTGATGCTGGGCACGGGCCGTTCGCTGAAAGATCTGCCGGAGTTTGATCCTTCTATGTTGATTGGTGATCTGGGAGCCACGCCTACCTTGAAAACGGCCCCGCCTTTTCTGAAAGACGCTTTGATCTTTCCTTACATCAGCGGATTGAACTTTTCCGCGGCAGTATTAAAGAACAGCGGCTGGCCGGCGCTTTCCGGAGTTTTCGAGAAACCCCCCGTTTCCACGCAGCAGATTCTTCATCCCGCGCTCTATAAATCCGGCAAGATTCCCACGGTTGTTTCGCTGCCGGCATTCGACAAGACTCTGGGAAACAACTGGGTGAAGCTCGATGACAATATCCTCGGCGAATTTGGCTGGCGGGAAGTCTTGAAACAATTTCTGGACGATGAGCGCGCGAAACCACTGGCGGCCGCCTGGGATGGAGACCGCTACGCGGTCTACGAACAAAAGCAAACGAAAAACCTGATCCTGCTTACCTCCTTGCACCTCGACAGCGAGGAGCATGCTGCCCGCTTCTTTGGCCAGTATTCCGAGGCTCTCGAGAAAAAACACACCGAACGCTCGAACCTCTTCCGCAGGGCGAACTTTTTTTCCTTTGATACGCCCGACGGCACTAGCTTCCTCTATTGCTTCGGCGAAGGTTGCATCACCATGGAAGGCGGCACACGAAATCTCTTTGACACTTTCACCAAAGCGCTGAACTGGCCTTCCGCTCCAAAACCACCTGAGCGCCCGGCTGCTGCTCCCGAGAAGACCGCGAAGATTTTCTCTCTAGGCGTGCAAGCCGCTTTGTAAAGCTCCTCTCCATTTGGTCCAAGCGCACTACAAGATGCGCATCGCGCAATCTCAGTGACGAAATGCGTTGACGCTTTACTTTCGTCAGGCCAAGTCGGGCGAACTCTTGTGCCTTCTCCAAATCCTTCTCGCGCCGCTCATAGTGAATGGCCAACTGCTCGCAGGCCGCAAAGCCGTCCTGTGGATCTTCTACAATTTCCTTCCAGAGTTCTGCGGCGCGTGCGTGCTCGCCCTTTCGCTTGGCCAGCAGCGCCAGATCACGTTGCGCTCTTGGCCGGTACTCTGCGGGGAGCCCGATGGCCAACGCTTGCGAGCAAGCCGATTGCGCGCGCGTTGCGTCTCCCCGGCGCTGTAGGAATCGCGATAGCCCAAACAGGTCTAAACCTTCCGTCTCTTCCTGCGCTTCGGCCGGTTCCGAAAGCATGGTGTCAATTTTTCCGAACAGAGCCGCGAGCCCGCGCAAGTCCATCTGATTGTGTCTCACGACTCCCGCAAGTGGTTGCGCCGGACCGCCTCGCAAATAATCGAAATAAAATTGCGGGATGAGCGCCGAGGAAACGTCATCTTCGCGATGCCAGCCGAGACGCGACGCATCCAGAACCTGTTGCTCGAGCTCCACGAGCCGCACCGACCCGAGCCGCAGCTTCCAAAGCGCGCGCGCAGGGTGCAGCAGATCCAAATGCGCGTACAGCTTCGGCGCTGGAATTGACCTGGTCATCGCGAAGCGGTTTTCCAGTAGCGGCCAATCGAACGATTTTCCGTTAAACGTAACGAGCACTGGCCGCTCCGCCACTCGTCCCGCCAGTTCGTAAAGCAGCGAATACTCCTCCGTAAAATCGCGCATGAAAAACTGTTCGGCTTGTAATCCACCTGCGTCCCACCACGCCAGCCCCACGAGAAACGCATACGTGCCCGTCCCTCCTGCGAGGCCGGTCGTTTCGGTATCGAGAAATAGCCACTTGGATGGGTCTTCCAGCGCCGCACGCGTTTTGCGAGAAATGGACTCGTCACGCGTGCGGGAAAGCAGCTCCAGCGTCACCGAGGAAGGATCTTGAAACTCCGGAGTCGAAAACCAGTTCCGAATTGCGAGATGCTCGCCAAAATGATTTCTTGCTATCCCGGCGCCAAGGATGCGCCCGACGGCGTCATCTTCTTCGGGTGCGCGAAGTGCCGCCGTCTCGCGACGCGTCGCCGCGGGACGCGCCGGCCTCAGCGCGGCGAGCCGCGCGAATTCGTCAACTGGGGTAGCCATCTAAGTACACAATCTGTCGAGGATCGCAAGCGCGGCTTCTTTGGCGCGCGGCGCCAGATCGCCTGCTGGTCCGACGCACGAAGGGCAGCCATCTTCGCACTCACAGGCAGAAATAAGCTCACGCGTTTTTTGCACAAGGAGATCATGCGCGCGAAAGAGCGGCTCCGAGAATCCGATTCCGCCAGGGTAAGCGTCATAGAGATAAAGATTGGGCTCAAAAAATTCCTTTGTGTTTGTCGAGATGGCCTCCTCCATTCGCACGGTGACAATTTCGTCGGAATCTGTCTCCGGATCGGGAGGCCGCTCGCCGATTGCCGCGCCCAAATCACGCGCGTCGCACATCAGCAAAAGTGTGGCCACCGATTCGAGCGCGTGCAGCAGGCCAAACATTCCGGACTGGCGTTCGCTTACCGAAAAGGGAAGCGATTCGAGCAGTGGCCGCTGCAGCGTGATCCAGTACGACGTCGTGTGCATTTCGTTTTCCGGCAACTCCAGCTTGCCGTCGCCGATGTTTTCGTTGGTAAAAAACTTGATTTTCTTGAAGCCCACCACTTGCGAACGGACTAGAACATCGCCATGCGAATGGGAAGCAAAAGAGGTTAAGGAAGCAGAGGATGTTGAAGATTTTGAAGCTGCGCCGGCGCGTGCTGTCATCCCGAGCGACGCGAGGGATCTCCTTCTTTCTAATGATTCCGAACCAAGCTGAGTGGTTGCAATGTTCAGTACCCTCACTTGCGTGTAGCGTATGGCGTCCGTGTAATAATCCACATCCGCCTTCTTCACATAGGCTTTGCGCTCCTTAAAATCGAGGTGCTCGACGTGGTGTTGCACCCCGCCATGCAAGTAGATCGCTTTTTCATGCACGAAAACGAGGGCGCTCGGGAAATCAATTTCACCAACGACACTCGGCATGCCAGTGATGTCGATAATTACGAAATTGTCGCTGCTAACGGAGCGCAGGCTAATGGTGTCCGCCGGGTACGCTTCGTGCGTCCAGTGATAGTGATCCCCGGCGAGATGGAGAAACCCTGCTTCGGCAAGCCGTGCGCAAAGATCAGGCAGGTCCACGCCGCCGAATTTTTCGTCGGGAGCAAGTGGCAATTCAAACGCCGCGCACTTCAAATGATTGATCAAGATTTCCAAGTTATCGGGCTGAATGTAGGCATGCTCGGGCGTGTTACCGAAAAAATAGTCCGGATGGCGCACGATGAATTGATCAAGTGGCGACGACGAAGCCACCAAAACGGCACAGGAACTTCCGCTGCGCCGCCCGGCTCGCCCGGCGCGCTGCCACGTGGCAGCGATCGTCCCTGGATAGCCTGCCATCACGGCGGTGTCGAGCGAGCCAACGTCAATGCCGAGCTCCAGTGCGCTCGTCGAAACCACGCCGCGAATCTTGCCTTCGCGTAGTCCGCGCTCGATTTCGCGCCGTTCGTTGGGCAGGTATCCGCCGCGGTAGCCGCGAATCGCCGCCGGTTTGCCGGGAAGCCGCGGATTCGCCTGTTGCAGATAGGTGAGAAGAAGCTCGGTGTGCAGCCGCGAATTCGCGAACACGATGGTCTGCAAATCGTGCTTCAAAAATTCCTGCGCCACGCGCGACGATTCGTTGATGTAGCTGCGGCGAATGCCAAGCGCACGATTGACGACCGGTGGATTGTAGAAAACAAATGTCTTTTCCGCCGCAGGCGCGCCGTTCGAATCCAAAACTTCGACCTTGGATTCGAGCAGCTTCTCCGCAAGCTCGCCCGGATTCGCAATTGTCGCCGAGCAGCAAATGAACTGCGGATCGCGCCCATAAAATCGCGCGATGCGCCGCAGCCGCCGCAGCACGTTGCACAAATGGCTGCCGAAAACCCCACGGTAGGTATGCAGCTCGTCGAGAACGATGTAGCGCAGATTCTCAAACAATCTTGTCCAGCGCGTATGGTGCGGAAGAATCCCCGTATGCAGCATGTCCGGATTCGTCAGCACCACGTGGCCTTTTTCGCGGATCGATTTGCGCGCGTCCGCCGGGGTGTCGCCGTCGTAGGTGAAAACGCCGAAACTGTTATTCAGCCGCTGGTTCAAATCGTGCAACTCGGCAAGTTGATCCTGCGCCAGCGCTTTCGTCGGAAAAAGATAAAGCGAGCGAGTGTCCGAATCTTCCAGGACCGCATTCAATACCGGCAGGTTGTAGCACAGCGTCTTTCCCGAAGCCGTCGGCGTGACAATAACGACGTTTTTCCCGGCGTGTACAGTTTCCGCGGCGGCAGCTTGATGCGTGTACAATCGGCGAATTCCTTTCTCCGCATAAGCTGCAACAAGCTCCGGCCGCACCCAAACCGGGAAGTCAGCCCACTGCGCCTCGCGGGAAGGGAAGTAGCGGATCGCGGTGAGGATTTCGCCTTCACGGTCGCGTGCAGCAAACGCATCCAGCACTTCATGAACGCGCGTCATTGCGTTCGAAACGCCCGCCCTTCGCACCGCCAGCGATTCCGTCATCCAGCACTCCTCACCAGTCGTTTTGAGCCAAGGCGTACAGGCTCATTTATTCGCCTTTTATTCGCCAACGCTACCACGGGGTTTCCTCAGGCGCAAGAGCGAATCAGGAGGATGTTCGTAGTCGCAGAATGAGAACTGCACCAAGGAAGGCGAGAATGGCCGAAGCCCCAAAAGCGGTTTGTACGTTGAAGGCGCTCCAGAGGAAGCCGACAAGCAAGCTCGAGAGAAAATCGCCGACGGCGTTCACGGCGGCGAGCGTGCCATAAGCGATGCCGTGCTGCTCGTGCGGGACAATTTGGGCGGTGAGCGAGTCTTCCAGCGCTTCTTCAGTACCGATGTATAGGCCTGCGAGTACAAAGATCACAGCCAACAGCCACAGCGAATGCGTGCCCGTACAGAGAAGGATGGCGGTGACGCTTGCGAGGCCGTAGCCTGCAGCGAGGACGAGATTTCGGCGAGGAAGAAAATCGCTGAGCCAGCCGCTCACATAGGCTGAACCCGCATAGAAAACGTTGTGCAATGTGTAGAAGCCGACGGCGAGTGAGGCGGCGCGCGCGGTGCCGTACGCGGGCGCTAGCATGTGCGACGCATAGAGAATCAGCAAGGAATGCGAAAAATCACCGGCCCCGAAAATGCCAACGCCAAGCAGCAATTGACGGAACCTAGAGGGAAGTGATCTCAGTCCAAGAAAAAAAGACCGCTGGGTACGCGCGGCGATAGGCCGATCCCGCACGAGAAGCCAGAACGAGGCAACCGCAATCAGTCCAGGGAGCAGTGTCCAGAGAAAAACTTTGCGGTACGAATGATTGGTGACTTCGAGTAGCCACAACGCGGTGAGCGGTCCAACAATGGCGCCGAGCGTGTCCATCAGGCGTTCGAGGCCGAACGCGCGGCCGTAGGCGTTCGGCGCGACGTCGGCGGCGAGCAGTGCTTTTCTGGCAGGAGAACGCACGCCGCGGCCAAGCCACGCGCCAGCTCTGCCAGCCAAAACGTGATACGCATGCGTCGCAAAGGCAAAAGACGCGGTGCAAAGTGCGGTGACAAGATAGCCGAAGATCGCAAGAGGTTTTCTGCGCTTTAGTCTGTCTGTGTAATAGCCCGCAGCGAGCTTCGCGAAACTGGACAGGCCATCGGCGATGCCTTCGATGGCGCCGAGCCACGCAGGCCCCGCGCCTATCACGGAGAGAAACGCGGGAAGGATCGCCGTTGCGGTCTCATGGCTCCAATCGCTAAAGAGGCTGGTGAGGCCGACACCAAGGACGGTGCGATTAAGCCAGGATTGTTTCGCCGCCGACTCGGGCATAGAGAGGCAGTTTACAGTTCACAGTTCACTGTGAACAGGCCGGAGTCAGAAAAATGAAAAATAGAAAATGGACAGTGGAAACAAAAACTGAAGAAGTCAGAATAGAAAACTGACAACTCGAAACCAAGAACTAACCACTGATACCCGAAATTAAAACTGAACACTGAAAACTGACAACCGCTCCGCCGTGGCCGCCTCAAGCGGTAGCAGCTTGGACATGTACCGGCGCAGCAGCAGGCATGCGTGCAGGTAAGTAGGGCAAGCGATGAGGGGCGGCAAGGCGAGCGCGCACCGGGCCGGTCAGGATGCTCGAAAAATCACGCTGAACCCGTCGCATGGCGAGGAATTTTTTCGATGTGCGCTTCAGCCAATCCAGGTCATAGCAGCCGCGGAAGCCTTGTTCCAGCAGGGATTCAAGAACGCCGGGAGCGCAATTCGGATGGTTCCAGACCAGATGTTTGGTATCGAACTTGGACCAGTCTTTCTGAAAAATCCCGTAGTTGGATTCCAGTTCGCGCCACATTTCTGTTTGCGGATGCGGTGTAACAATCGTGATTTGCGTGGTATCGAGGTTGAGTGAAGCGAGTGTCCGCAAATCCTCCGCAATAGACTCGGGAGTCTCCGGCGGCAAGCCGATGATGTAATAACCCTGCGCATACAAGCCCGCGCGGTTCAGTTTCTCCGCCAACTCGAACGTGGCTTGCACTTTTTCGTTCTTGTGCATCTGCTTCAAAATGTCCTGGTGAAAGCTCTCGATGCCAAAGAGCGCGCCTTCCATCCCGCATTTCTGCCATTTATCGAAGTTTCGCAAGAACAGGTCGACGCGCGACTGCACCAGCCAGCGCACGCGGTGGCGGGCCAGGAGTTCAATCACCTCTTCGGAGTGCGATGGCAGGTTGCCGAAATTCTCGTCCAGCATCAGCACAAAATGAATGCCGTGCTGGACGTAAAAACGAAGCACGCGATCGAGAGAGTCCAAGGTGATCGGCTTTGGCCGTGGCGCAAAAACCGTGGTCTGGCAGAACGTGCACGTGAAGCTGCAGCCGCGGGAAGTGAAGAGCACGCCGACAGGGAGCGACCAGCCACCTGGCAAGCGAAACTCGGTAATCAGCGGCGGATGCTGGATCTCATCGAGCGGCGCGCCCAGCCGCGCCGCGACGGCTTCTTCTCCGTAGCTGGTAAAAACGTGATCGAAATTCGGCTGGATCGAAGGCGTCAGCGCGCCATAGTTGCCGGCCCAGAGCTCCGGAACGCCGGCCTTTCTGGCCTCTTCCGCCAATTCCAAAATGTCGTTGGTCTCTTCGAGATAAAAAGAAAAGCCGACGGCGTCCCAACCGCGTTTAAGCTGCTTACGGTATTCCGCTCGCGAGGGATATTCAAGAATCTCGATCCCGGGAATGTTTTGGCGCAGGAAGCGCAACCCAAAGGAGATGCGCCGCGGCATGCCGAAGCGCCAGCGAAAGTTGCGCGGAGCGTTCTCGCGGAAATAGTCGTACAGGCCCGAGTCCCGGCAGCGCGTGGTCAGCAGAATCCGCGTCATCATTTCTCCTTTGCAAACGCGATTCGATGGGCCGGACCTGGGAATGGCCTACACTGTAACACAGCATTCACGATTGGCAGCCGAAAGCGCCAAAGAGGCAACAGTTGGCCCTCGGGGGAAGAATCAGAAGAGGTAGCAGGGCTGCCGCACTCCAAACTACTTCTTGGCCGGGCGATAGAGGATGACGCGGACCTTTTCGAGGGTAATGAGGCCGCCTCCGACCATTTCGTCAAGGCGCGGAAGGATTTGTTCGATGCGCTCGGAATATTCGACGACTTCAACGATGAGCGGCAGGTCCTGCGAGAGGCGAAGGATTTTGTCGGTGTGGTAGACGCTCGAGCTGCCGTAGCCGGCAACACCGCGGAGGACTGTCGCGCCGGAAAAGCCATCTTTGCGCAGCATCTCGACGATGGCTTCGTGGAGCGGCTTGCCGTGCCACTTGTCGGACTCGCCGATGTGGATGCGCATTAAGGTGCGTTCGCCTTCGAATTTTTGATGGGTCATTTTTGAAGTTCTCAGTTGTTAGTTATCACTCTTCAGTCAGAAAAGAGCAAGAGACCAGAAAAGTGTCGTACTCCACTTGCGCCTCCTGTCTAAAACTTGTTGGCGAGGCGGATGCCGGCGACGGAAAGCAGCAAGCCCGCCACCACACTTGCGCCCACATAAGCCGAAGCTCGCAACCATTCGCCATCTTCCAGCATTTTGGCGGTTTCCCAGCCAAAGGTCGAAAACGTTGTGTAGCCGCCGAAGAAGCCAACGGCAATGGCCACGCGCCAATCGGCTGGGATGACCATGCGATTCAAAGTGAACTGGCCGATCAAGCCTAGGAAAAAACATCCGCTTAAATTAATGAGCAGGGTGCCGTAGGGAAAGGTGCTGGCCACGCGAATTTGCACGAGCCCTTGCAGGCCGTAGCGCGCAAGCGTGCCCAGCGCGCCAAAGATAGCAATCAATGCGAGACGCAACGATTCTCCAATCCGCAGCCTGCCACGAAAAAGCCAGGGAAGCGCGGCCTCCTTATAACAAAAACTCCTGGAGCCGCGAGACCCCGACAAGAATCGGGTCAAGCCATCCAGGAGTCATCAGAGCCAGCGAAAAACCGCGGCCCGGTTATGGCGAACTCCATCGCCTTCAAGATTTCATATTAGTGTAGCAGCTTCCCGCACTGGCGAAAGGCCAAATCGACCGCTCTCTCCATTGCTGGCACAGGCGCTTCAATTGTCCTGCCGTGTCCCACAGCGAGACGCGACGGTTTGAGGTCGCAGAGTTTCCGGGCACTTTCCGCGGCACGTTCCTTATTCCACGAGAACAGAGCTGGAAACGGAAAATAGAATTGAAAGACGCCGGCAGCAACGATGCCAGTCTGCGTAGTGAAGGCATCACCGGCGATGAGTGTGCCGTCTCGTACGTCAAGGTAAGCCATGTGCCCCGGCGTGTGACCGGGCGAAAATACCGCGCGAAGAGATCCGACACAATCGCCATCTTTGAGAAGACACGTTGGGCAGGATCGCACGCCAGGAAAGCCGATCAGTTTCTTGCCGGACTCGCCTGCATCCAGAGAAAAATCGCGACGCAGAAGCCGCGATTCACGCTTGCCGATAGCCACGCCGACTCCGGGAAATTGCCGAACCAGCTCATCGAGCGAGCCGATATGATCCAAATGCGCGTGTGTCAGGAGAATGTGTCGAATGGGACTACCCAGACGCTGCGCAGCGGTGATGATGCCGGAAGCGCTGCCTGCCAAACCTGTGTCAACCAGTGTGAGGCCGTCGTCTTCCTGGACCAGGAAGGAATTGATCATGCCAAAGCGAGTGAGGCGAATCAGGCGGCTGGTTTCTTGTACGTGTCTCACGACGCATGCCAGGAAGAATCCGTTCAAATCAACGCTTCCACGCTTCAGTAGTGGAAGCGGTAGCGGAATTCGGCGTACATTTGGCGTGGGTCGTTGTAGTGAAATCCTCCGAACGTCACACTGTTGTCCAGAAGGACGTGGCGATTTGCCACATTCAGAGCAGTCACGGAAACGCTGTATTTCTCCGCGAAGCTTTTTCCCACTGATAGGTCAAACGTGGTGTGGCCCGGCAGATAGTTTCCGGGATATAGGGCGTTTGGAAACCCGTTGTGGAATCCCGAGCCATAGTATACGTTCGTCGAAGCGTACGCCTGCCACGGAAGAGTCGCATTAAAACCTAGATTCAATGTGTTTCTCTGATCGTGGTCTACGGGGCCATATCCCGGCGGCGGATACTGCGAGCATGTTGGCGTCAGTGGGGGACAGATTAAGCCTCCAGTGATCGGAGAGGTCGCTTGCGCGAATTGATTCGCATACGCAAGGTGAAACTGCCCCCGGCGCCAGAGGCGGGGCGACCGCAGCGTGAGTTCCCAGCTTTGAATCAGCGCAGCGTCCCATGTGATCGGCCAGAAGAGATTGGATGCTCCAATATTGTTATGATCCAGCCAATTCTGCGCCCGTGTTTGGAAATGATCTGCGTCCAAAGCCCAGCCGCGAAATGGAATGGTTACGCCAAACTGATACTCTTCATCCCGTTCGCCGTGCAGGGGAGCGAATGAAAAACCCTGGCTGTTTGCAAAACCGGCCAAGGATCCCGTGGCCGTCAGCAAGGGCGGTGGCTGGTAAAAGTGCCCATAGAATGCGCGAAAAACCCAATTGATGCGTGGAATTTTTACTGCAATACCCACGCGCGGGTCCACTTCATTCTCGACAAAATCAGCCGTAAAGTGCGATTGGCGAAAGCCAGCGATAAGCGTTAGCCATGCAGTCACCTTGAATTTATCGCTGACGAATATCTCTTCGAGTCCTCCCGTGACGGAGGCCGAAGATGGCGGAAAGTTCGGGGTGCCGTCCGTAAATTGATTATTGAAGTTGTTGCTCTGGCGCTGAGCGAATCCGTACACGCCCGCCTGAATGTCATTTCTCCAGACGTTTGCACTCACACTGGCCTGTACGCCGCCATAATTGGAAGTCTGATCCACGTTAGTGGCCACTGGAAAATCGTTGGGCGAGGCTTGATAGCTCGCTTTGGTGTAGTGATAGAAAGGCGAAACCGTTAGCAGCAGATTTGCTTTGAATGTATGGATCCAAGAGAATGCAACGTACCCATCGGTTTCGTGCTCGCCGTCACGAAGGCCATAACTGGGGGCCGCGCCGGTAGCCACCAACTGCAGATTTCCGATCGAGTTGGGGTCCGGGTCGTAAGGAATCTGGTAGTAATCCTGCCTCAGCGAGGTCACCAGTCGAAATTGGTTCTTGGAATCAGGGTTGAAGATCAGCGAAGAAAATCCGCCGTAGCCGTTTTCGGCATCGTGAAAAACCTGCCCAATTGGCGTCTGGAGGCCGTAGTTTGACCGGTTTCCGTTCAAGCTCGCATAGTAAGCGAATCGTCGAGTGTGCCCGCCAAAATTGAGTTGCTCGTTCGTCTGATACCAGTTCCCGAGGCTGAGAATGAGCTCCGCCTCATTGTCCCGCTCGAACCCGGTTCGCGGAACGATGTTGAAGATGCCGTAAGTACGGTCTCCGTAATCGGCCTCGTAGCTTCCTCTCTGGACCTCCAAATAGTCGATGTCTTTCGGGTCGATCTGCGGACCGAGGTTGGTGGCGATATTCGTGTTGGGTATGGGGACGCCGTCAATCAGCCAGTCGACCTGGTGCCCGCCTCGCATGTGCAGCATGTCGTGCGTTACATAGGCAGCCGGCACGTAGTCGGTGATCATTTGCAATGCATTGGTGCGGTCCGCGCCAGGCGTCTGCGCAATGTCCACCCGCGCAAGCAAAGTACTTGGCGTCACGGAATCGACACGGGCTACCTGTGGAGCCTCCTCCGTAACCGTTGTGGACTCCTTCACCGTACTGATCGTCAGTTGAAAATGGAGGGTAGGAGAGGAATCAGCAACCACGGTGACCGCTTGCTGCCCATCCGCAAAGCCGCTTTTGGTCACAGCCACTTGGTAGTCTCCCAACGGCACCGCGGAAAAAGAAAAAGACCCGTCCTGATCGGTGCGCGCTGTCTGCGTCCAATCAGACGTGGCTGACTTTAGTGTTACGGAAGCGTCGGCAACCGGTCGGTGTTGCGGATCGTGGACGATTCCGCGCACGGTGCCGAAAACAGTGGCTAGCGTCTCAACGGACGCAAATAGAAAAACGGCAAACAGCCAAAGACGTCGCATGAAAACTCTTTCTCCCAAGAAGGGGATTTCCCGCGGTCGCAGTGCCGCGGAGCGAGTGAATCAGCGGATAGGAGGAGCGGGCGGCGCCTCAGGCAGCCGCGGACGCGAGTCGAGGAGGGGGAGAAGGTGGTTCCGGTGAGAGCAGAGAATTCAGTTGCGTAGATATTTGAAGGGCTCGTTCGAAAGTCGCGGAGGCAGAGACGGTCAAGGGGGCAGGAAGAACAAATATGACTGGAGTGAGCGCGGGACGATCAGGATTGTGGCAGCAGGACATCGAGCAAGACGTCATCCCAGGCATTTCGTGGCCGCAATCCATGGCGTGTTCGGGAGTCGCGGTCGAATGTTGGTGATGGTGGCTTTTAATTGGGCATTCGCCTGCAGCGCAGCAGAAGTTGGCGTAAGCGGAAAAAGCAACGGCGCCGAGCGGCGAATAAAGGAGCGCGACCGCGAGCAAACATAGTACCGCGAGGAACAAGCGTGAGCGGCTTTGAGTGCGATTCTTCACGCAACCCCAAACTGGACTCCATCATACGTCAAAGCGATTCGTATTGCACTGGGCTTAGAGAGATTTGACACCATGCGAGTTAAGGACGGCCGGTTTCGCGGTCGAATCTTGACTTGGATTGCGGCGCGTCGCAGACTCGAAGCATGGCGCACACTTATATTCGGTTTGATTTTGGCACGGACGAAGAAAAAGCTCAGCTGGCCCGGCACAAGCTGGACGGCTGGCGGCAGGCGTTTCGGCTGGATAAGAGAGTGCAATACAAACTGGATCGGCCGGAGAGCCCGGCGGCGGAAACCACTGCGAAACCGGAGGCCGCCGAGAAGCCTGCCGCTGCTGCAAAAGCAAAAGGCAAGGCTGCGGAGAAGCCCGCAGGAAAGAAAGCGGGGAAACCAGCGGAAGCAGTTCCGGCCAAGCCCGCAGTGACGGACGGCAAAGTGGGTTTGTTGGTGCGGCTGTACTTTTCGCCACACGAAAAACTCTCCGAGCAGCGCTGGATTGAGCGCATTCCGTCCGAGGAGCCGTTCAAGAGCGCCGCGCCAAAGGTCATTCATCAGCACGATGCCGAATTTGAAGCCACGGACCAGCAATTTGAATCTCTAGTCTAATTTAGACTAGTCTAAATTAGACTAGATATCTGGAAGGGCGCGGCTCTTACGAAGGGCTCGTCCGCGAGGCCAAATTGGCCGGGGACGGGTGCCCAAAAAGCGGCGCTCGAAAAACCAATTTGGCAGGAGCTACCGAGAAATTCGATATAATGGAATCCCGCTGAGGTGCAATCCTAAATTTCCTGAACGAGGGCGAACGAATGGCGGTCCAAACGCGCGTCAAACTGGGAAAGCTTGACGCCCCCAAAGTTCAAGGCCTCGATCACGAAACCCTGATTCGCATTTACCGCACGATGTACCTTTCGCGGCGGCTGGACGACCGCGAAATCCAGCTCAAGCGGCAAAACAAGATCTTCTTCCAAATCTCAAGCGCGGGTCACGAAGCGGTGTGCGCCACCATGGGGCTTCTTTTGCGTCCCGGCGTGGACTGGCTGTTTCCCTATTACCGCGACCGCGCGCTGTGCCTGATGCTGGGAATCACGCCGCTCGAAACGCTGCTTGCCGCCGTGGGCGCAAAGGACGATCCCAGTTCCGGCGGGAGGCAGATGCCGTCGCATTGGGGCCAGCCGCGATTAAACATTGTCAGTAAGTCTTCCTGCACGGGCACGCAGTTTCTGCACGCAGCGGGAGCAGCCGAAGCGACGCTGTATTACGAAGGACGGCCCAAAGCGCTGGCACAAGCCAAAAAAGCGCCGCTGGGGCAGCATGCCGCTCATCAGCGGGAAGAAATCGTCTACGTTTCCGCCGGTGATGGCGCGACGAGCGAGGGCGAGTTCTGGGAATCATTGAATGTGGCTTGTGCCAAGAAACTCCCCCTACTTTATCTCGTCGAGGACAACGGCTACGCCATTTCGGTGCCCGTGGAAGTTCAGACTGCAGGCGGCAGCATTTCGAAACTGGTGAGAAGCTTCCCCGGACTGCACGTAGGGGAATGCGATGGCACGGATCCGTTCGAAAGCTACGCGACGTGCAAGGAAGCAGTGCAGTACTGCCGCGAGCGCCGCGGTCCCGCGCTGGTTCACGCGCACGTGACTCGTCCCTATTCGCACTCGTTGTCGGACGACGAGAAATTGTACAAACCTCCCGAAGAGCGGGAAGAAGAGGCGCGGCGCGACCCGATCTCCAAGCTTTCGCTCGTGCTCGTGCGCGAAGGGATTCTGGACCAAAAGCAAATCGAGAACATGGAAGCAGAAGTGGACGAGCAGGTGCGCGAGGCCGCCGATCAGGCGCTCGCGGCCGAATTGCCGTCGGTGGATTCGGTTCGAATCAATGTCTATTCGCCCGAAATCGATCCCACTTCGGTGACATTTGAAACGCAGCCGAACTTTCATGGCGCCCCGAAAACCATGGTCGAAATGGTGGCCCTGACGCTCTCCGATGAAATGGCGCGCGACGAACGCATCACCATTTTCGGCGAAGACGTGGCCGACGCCAGCCGCGAAGAAAATCTCAAGCAAGTGAAAGGGAAGGGCGGAGTCTTCAAGGCGACTTCGGGTTTGCAACGGAAGTATGGCGGCGATCGCGTTTTCAATTCACCGCTGGCGGAGGCGAGCATCGTGGGCCGCGCCATCGGTATGGCGGTGCGGGGATTAAAGCCCGTCGCGGAGATTCAGTTCTTCGACTACATCTGGCCGGCAATGATGCAGATCCGCGACGAATTATGCGTGATGCGCTGGCGGTCGAACGGCGCGTTTAAAGCACCCGTCGTGCTTCGCGTTCCGATCGGGGGCTACCTGACCGGCGGCGGCGTCTATCACAGCCAAAGCGGCGAATCCATCTTCACGCACTGCCCCGGATTGCGCGTTGTCATGCCATCCACAGCGCTTGATGTCGCCGGCCTCTTGCGCACTGCCATTCGCTGTGACGACCCCGTGATGTTCCTCGAGCACAAGCATCTTTACCGGCAGCCGTACAACCGCTCGGAAAATCCCGGGCTGGATTTCACGATTCCGTTTGGCAAAGCCCGCGTGGTGAAAGAGGGAAGCGATCTAAGCCTCATTACCTACGGCGCTGTAGTGCATCGGGCGGAAGTCGCCGCAGCGCAACTTCAGCGCGAAGGCATCAACGTGGAAATCCTCGATCTGCGCTCGCTTTCGCCGTACGACTGGGAAGCGATTTCCGCAACGGTTCGAAAGACGCATCGCGTGATCGTGGCGTACGAAGACATGCTGAGCTGGGGCTACGGCGCGGAGATTGCCGCGCGCATTGCCGGCGAGCTTTTTGAAGAACTCGACGCGCCGATTAAGCGCGTGGCAGCGACGGATACGTTTTGCGCCTACCAGCCCAAACTGGAAGACGTGATTTTGCCGCAGACCGGCGACATCGCTGCCGCCGTCAAACAACTTCTGGAATACTGAGCCCGTCCGGTTTACACTCTCGCCCGGGAAACTTTTCCTGTAGCATTCTCGTATCTAACTGTAGAAACGCAGCAGATTGCGCTCTGTGGAGGTGACTCCATGATTTGCCCGAATTGCCAGAAAGACATCGCGGCGGGTTCCAAGTTCTGCTACAGCTGCGGCGCCAGGCAGCCCGAAACAGCGGCATCTGCTGCACCGCCTCCCCCCGCTTATCCAGGACGCAAACGCCTTGTGCGCTCGACCAACGACCGGAAAATCGCAGGCGTTTGCGCGGGGCTGGCCGATTATTTCGATTTGGACGCGACGCTTATCCGGATTTTGTGGCTGGTTGCAGTTCTCTGCGCAGGAACCGGCCTGGTGGCGTACATCATTCTTTGGATCGTCCTGCCCGAAGGCCTGACCGGGCTGCCAGCGTCTACAACGACCGCGACCTCATAGACGCCGTTAGTTCTGAATGCCCATTTGCGTCAGGAAAAACGCATAGTCAAACGCAGATTCCTTCAATCGATCGTATCTTCCCGATGCGCCGCCGTGCCCGGCGGGATTCATGTTGGTCTTCAGAATCAATAGATTGTGGTCCGTGCGTACCGCGCGCATCTTGGCCACATATTTCGCGGGCTCCCAATACATCACCTGGCTGTCATTGAACGAAGTCCGCACCAAAATGTTGGGATACGGCTTGTTTTCGATGTTGTCGTACGGCGAATAAGTGATCATGTAATCGAAGGCTGCTTTTTCCTTGGGATTGCCCCACTCCTCGAATTCCGGCACAGTCAACGGCAGCGTTTCATCCAGCATGGTGTTCATCACGTCCACAAACGGAACACCCACCAACGCCGCATGAAATAAATTGGGCCGCATATTCAGAACTGCGCCCATCAATAGCCCGCCGGCGCTTCGCCCTTCAATCGCCAGCCGGTCTTTCGAACCATATCCCTGTGCCACCAAATACTCGGCGCAGGCAATGAAGTCCGTGAACGTGTTGCGCTTGTGCATCATGCGGCCGTCATCGTGCCAGGCCTTGCCCATTTCGCCGCCACCGCGAATGTGCGCCACGGCCGCGACCACGCCGCGATCCACCATGCTGAAAATGTTGGAATTGAACCCGATGTCATACGGTGCGCCGTAGGAGCCGTAGCCCGTGAGATACAACGCCCCTTTTCCGTCAAGCTTCGCGCCCTTCAAGTGCAGCACGGAAATGGGAACTTTCACGCCGTCCGATGCCGTTGCCTGGATTCGTTCCACTTCGTAGCGCGTGCGGTCGTATCCGCCCGGCACTTCTTTTTGCTTCAGCAGCGTCGAGCCGCCCATAGCCATGTCGTATTCGAACACGGATTGCGGAGTGATGAACGACTGGTAGCCGTAGCGGAACTTCGTGGTTTCATACTCGCGATTCGCGTAGGGATACGTCACATAGGCCGGTTCTGGAAAGTCAATGTGCTTGCATTCGTTGTTTCGCAACTCGCAGACGCGCATCTGCGGCAAGCCTTTTTCACGCTCGTAGAGCACATAGTAGTTCTTGAAGTAGTCCGTGTCCTCGAGCATTACGTCAGGCCGGTTCGGAATGAGTTCCTGCCAGTTTTTCTTGCCAGGATCGGAAACTGGCGTCCTCACCAACCGGAAATTCCGGCCCGTGTCATTCACACGAATGTAAAAGGAATCTCCGTTGTGATCGGGGTAGTACTCGACGTCTTGTTTCCGTGGCTCAAGAACTTTCCACTCCGCCATCGGCTGATCGGCAGGGATGTACCTGGTTTCGCTGGTCGTGTGGCTGCTTGAAATCAGGAAAATGTAGCCCTTGCTACGCGTCTTCCCTCCGTACACGTCAAAGCGTTCGTCTTTCTCTTCGTAAACGGGCGTATCGTTGCCTGTCGTGCCCACGGCATGCCGGTAAGCACGATAGGAGCGCTTCGTCGTTTCGTCTTCGATTGTGTAGAAGAGCGTCTTGCTGTCATTCGACCAGGCGATCGAGTCCACTCGCTCCGCGCGATCGACCAGAACCTTCCCCGTGCGCAGGTCCTTCACGGATAGGGTGAACTGCCGGAATCCCACGTTGTCCGCCGTGTACGCCAGCAAATTCCCGTCGTCGCTCACATCGAACGCCCCTAGCGACATAAACTTTTGCCCTTTAGCGAGTTCGTTCACGTCGAGGATCACTTCTTCTGGTGCGTCCATGCTGCCTTTTTTGCGGCAGCGGATCCCGTACTGCTTGCCCGCCTCCGTGCGCACGTAATAAAAGTAGCCGCCTTCTTTGTACGGCACTTCCACGTCTGTTTCTTTAACGCGGCTCAGCATTTCGTCGTAGAGCTTTTTCTGGAGCGCCTCGGTGGGCTTCATCACCGCATCCGTATATGTATTTTCCGCTTCCAGATACGCGCTTACGTCCGGGTTCTTTTTGTCCCGCAGCCAGAAATAGTTGTCCACCATCTTGTGGCCATTAATCTCGGTGACCTTTGGGATTTTCTTCGCCACCGGTGGCGCGGGGAGCGAAGCGTCGTCCGCAACTGCCGGCAGGCGTAGAACCGAGGTCAGAAATAACGACCCGACAGCCAACAATCCGAGCCCGACCGGCCGCAGCATGTTTTTGTTCATTGGAATTTCCTTCCTGAATGTCGAGGGCCGGTCGATTGTACCCCAACCCCCGCACAAAATAATTCCGGGGTGAACGCCCTACTTCTAAGGTTTCGGACTTTTCGCTGTCCTTGAACGGTTCCCACTTTCGTACAACGGGTAGTCCACGGAAAGCATTCCCGCGCCAACCGTGACGAGCGCGAAGCATCCTGTCAGCAGCGCCAGTGGAAATTCATATTCATGGACCGCCAAATACCCGCCGTTGCTGTGCACTTTCCAGATCGCCACTCCCATTTCAACGGCCAGCAGCAAAGCCGCGGGCCGCGTAAACAATCCAAGCACGAGAAGGATTCCGCCAAAGACCTCGAGTACGCCCGAAATGTAGACGAAGTATCCGGGAAGGCCGTGCTGCACGAAGAATCCCTGCATGCCCGCGCCGAAGTGCACCAATTTCGGATATCCGTGCGAGAAAAAAATAATCCCCAGCGCTACCCGCAACGCCAACAGCCCCAGCGGCTGCAGCGCATTTAAAGACTTCATCAGCAGACCCTCCGCGATCCGGTTCCATGCATGGCGCTAATGGCTGCGGCATTTTAGCAGAAAAGCAAACAGCCCATTGGTGGTTCGGGCCGCACCTAGCTTTCAGGTACAATCTTCTGTTGCTGGGGTTCGCGAGAGGAAGAGCGATGAGCAGGAGGAAGACGATTGCCGTTGTGAACGGCGGCGGCGACGCCCCAGGCCTGAACGCTGTGATTCGCGGTGTCGTGCGCTGCGCCATCAACGCGCACGGCATGCGCGTCATCGGCATCAGGAACGGTTTTGACGGTCTCATCTGGCCGGAAGGCGCCAAGGAATTGACCGAGGAGTCAGTTAGCGGAATCCTTCCACGCGGCGGCACTATTCTAGGCACCACGAATCGCGGAAATCCTTTTGCCTATCGCGTCGTGGAAAACGGCCAGGAGGTGGTGCGCGATTACTCGAACGTTTGCCTGGAAAATGCCAGGCGTTTGGGTATCGACGCTTGTATCGTGATTGGCGGCGACGGCACGCAGCACATCGCGCGAGATTTTGCCAACAAAGGCATGAATATCGTGGCCGTGCCGAAAACCATCGACAACGATTTGTCCGCCACCGACGTAACCTTCGGTTTCGACACTGCCAACGTCATCGCCACCGAAGCCATCGACCGGCTGCACACCACTGCGGAAAGCCATCACCGCATTATGCTCATCGAAGTCATGGGACGCGACGCGGGCTGGATTGCGCTTCACGCCGGCATCGCCGGTGGCGCGCACATCATTCTCATCCCCGAAATCCCGTTCACGTTTCAGGCAGTGTGCGAAGCCATCGAGAAGCGCGAGATTCGCGGCCACCATTACAGCCTGATCGTCGTTGCCGAAGGCGTCAAGCTTCCTGCGGCCGATCCCACGGGCAAGGCCATTCCTCCCGCGGGGCCCGGTAGCGTCGCCAACACGATTGCGTACACGTTGCGCGAAATGCTCCACAAGGAAATTCGCGTCACCGTGCTCGGCCACGTCCAGCGGGGCGGCTCGCCAACTCCTTTCGATCGTGTCCTTGCCACGCGCATGGGAGTCCACGCCGCCGATCTCGTGGCGCGTGGAGAATTCAACCGCATGGTCTGCCTGCGCGGCACGCGCATCGAATGCGTGCCCCTTGAAAAAGCGCTGGCGGAAATGAAGTTCGTCCAACCGGACAGCGAAATTGTGCACGCCGCGCGGTCCATTGGCACGACCTTCGGTGATAGCGCATGAAGCGAAAGCTTCTCATCGCCGTGCCATTGCTGGGCCTTGTCACGGTTATTGCCTGGCTGGTTCGCCCCAAGCATGAAACTCTGGGCGAAGCGTTTGTCAGCGAAAAAGTGGCTCCCATATTGAGTGGCATCGCCCAGGTGCGCCAACAGGTTGGCGTCCTGCACTATGGGGAGCATGTCGAGGTCATTGGCAAACGCAATGAGTACGTGAAGGTCCGCACCAATTCTGGAACCGTCGGCTGGGTCGAAAGCCACGACCTAATGGACCCGCCGCTCTGGCAGCGCAGCATCAAGCTGCTCGAACAGGTTCGCGACATGCCCGTGCAAGCCCGCGGCCGAACGAAAGTCTCCACCAACCTCCGCGTTCTGCCCGGACGGACCCAGCCGCGCCTCTATCAGTTCGGGCGCAACGTCCCCGTCGAAATTGTTGGTCGTGGCGTGGCGGATTGGGTACAGGCCGGCGACGAAAAAGAATCTGGGGGCGATCAACAGGAAACCAAAAGGGAGGATTGGTTTCTGGTTCGCGCCATCGCCACTCGCCCGCCCGGCGAAGCCTCGGGGCGCGCTGCCGAAACGACCACCACTACGCAGCCCGGGGATCAAACCGTGCCTATCGCTGGATGGGTAGTGGCGCGCTTTGTCGAGCTGGATTTGCCTGATCCCGTGCGCGAAGGCGCTTCTTCCGCGAACATTCGCCCGCTGGCCTGGTTCGAACTGAATCGCGCGCCCGATCCCTCAGGAGACAAGCCGCAATATCTTGTCGCTGCTGCGCGCGGTCCCGAAGGCCAAGCCTGCGACTTCTCTGCGCTGCGTGTTTACACCTGGTATTCGAAAAAAAGCCGTTACGAGACGGCCTTCATCGAAAATGATTTGTGTGGCCAGTTGCCCGTTCGCGTGGGGAAAGGCCCGAAAGGTGAGCCCGAGTTCCGCTTTCGCGTCATGGATGGCGATAAAGGAGAGCGCGTTTTCCGCTTGATTCAGACTGTCGTCCGCCGCGTTCGTGAACCGAATGACTCTTCGGGCAAGCGGACCGTTGCAAAAACACCTAAGCCTGCTGTCAAATGAATGGCTCCAAACCGGAACAGCCCCTTGAGAGTGAACCTCTTCCACCAGTCACGAGTCACCAGCTTGCCCCGAGTGCCGAGGGGGCACGAGTCACTACGCTTTTCTTCCCGCGGACTTCGGGACTCACATCTATGACCCTGCACATCAGCGAAGCAGAAGTGCGCGAAGTGCTTGCCATGCCACAGGCGATCGAAGCGGTCGAGGAAATCTCGCGCAAGCAAGCCACCGGCGAGGTCGTGGTCCACCCGCGGCGGCGTTTCGAGCTGCCGGGCGGGGGATTTTTCCACTACATGGCCGCGGCAGACTATTCCGCCGGCTTTGTGGCCATGAAGCAGTACACCTATGTTCGCGGCAAGCTGCGATTTCTCGTGCCGCTGTATGAAATGTCCACAGGCAGTCTGCTCGCGCTGATCGAGGCCGATTACATGGGGCAATTGCGCACGGGTGCAGCCTCGGGTGTGGCTACGAAATACCTCGCGCGCGAAAATTCTCACGTTATTGCGATCCTGGGTACCGGTGGTCAAGCCAGGACGCAACTCGAAGCCGTAGCGGCAGTTCGTAAGTTGGAATCGGCCCGAGTTTATGGCCGTGCTGCCGGAAAGCGCGAGAAATTTGCCGAGGAAATGTCCGCGAAGCTGGGAATTGCAGTAACGCCGAGTGGCACTTCTGGGGAAGCCGTGACCGGCGCGGACATCGTTTGCACTGCTACCACCGCATCCAGCCCGGTCTTCAACGGGGCGGACCTTTCCCCTGCCGTCCATATCAACGCTATCGGCGCGAATCACGCGCACAAGCGTGAACTCGACGATGAAGCGGTTGCCAGTGCCGACGTCATCGTGGTGGATTCGGTCGAGCAGTCCCGCCAAGAAGCCGGCGACCTCATCCTTGCCTTCAAGGGCGACGAAATCTGCTGGACCGGCGTCAAAAAACTTTCCGATGTCGTGGCCGGAAAAACCAGCGGGCGCACCAGCAATTCGGAAATCACTTTGTTCAAGTCCAATGGCATCGCCTCGTGGGATTTGGCCGCCGCGATGAAAGTTTACGCGTCTGCGCTCGAAAAAAGATTGGGCCGAGAGCTTCCGCTCTGGTCCGACTAGATACGACCCAATGGCCTTAAAGCTGCGATAGAATCGGGAAGCGGGAACGACAGATTAATGGAACCTGCTCCCGTTGGCTTGCAAGGAAAAGGCACGCGCAACCGCGAGGCTGGGTAGAATCGTCGAAAGGCATAGTAAGCTGGCATCATGCGAACGCTCCCCGACCATCTCCGCAAAGGCATGAAACTCGTCATTGTTGGTTGCAATCCAAGTGAATCCTCGGTCCGCGTCGGCCATTACTACGCCGGACGCGGAAATGAGTTCTGGCCCATTCTCTACGAAAGCGGTGTGGTGCCGGAGCCGTTCGACTATCACGACGACAAGCGTGTGATTGAATTTGGCGTCGGACTTACGGATTTGGTGAAGCGTCCTACCAAAGGGATCGATGAATTGAAGCGCGAAGATTATGCTGAAGGGCGCATCGTGCTTTCGCAAAAACTTGAGGAGTTTGCGCCGCATGTCGTGGCGTTCAACGGTAAGCTGACTTACGAACAGTTTGCGCAGCGCAAATGCAAATATGGAATTCAGAAGGATTTGCTTTACGGCGCGCGCGTTTACGTCTTGCCTTCCACCAGCGGCGCGAACAATAAAAACAAAAGCGAAAAGATGAAACATTTTCGCAAGCTCGCGCAGCTGGTCGCGCGCGTGGAAGAAGAACGCAACAACCAAAAGCACTGAAGTGAGGCGCACATGAGCCATTCCGCACAACCTTCACCGGCAACTTCTGTGGTACTCGAGCACAAACACGATGGCATCGCTACCTTGGTGATGAATCGCCCCGATCGCTTGAATGCGTTGAGCAGCGATCTCTCCGTTGCCCTGAACGAGGCGCTGGGCCGCGTTGCGGAAGACGCCAGCGTCCGCGTTGTTGTGATTACGGGGGGCGGGCGCGCGTTTTGCGCCGGCGGCGATCTGGGCCTGATCGGCAAAGGGCGCGCTTCCGGCGCGACGCAGGAATTAGAACCTATCTTGCGTTCGGGAATGCAGGCGGTGCTGAAAATCCGCACCATGCCGCAGCCGGTGATTGCGGCGGTTAATGGACCCGCGGCAGGCGCGGGCATGAATATTGCTCTCGCCGCCGATATTCGAATCGCCGCCGAAGAAGCCACGTTCGGCCAGAACTTCGCCAAAGTCGGTTTGTTCCCGGATTATGGCGGCACCTATTTTTTGCCGCAGCTCGCCGGGCCGGCAAAAGCCGCCGAGCTTTTTTACACCGGCGAGATGATTGACGCGAAAACCGCACTGGAGCTCGGCATCGTGAACCGCGTTGTCCCGGCCGCGCAGCTCGAAGCCGAAGTGAAGCTCCTCGCGCAAAAAATCGCCGAGGGTCCTCCCGTTGCCATTCATGCCGTCAAAAAATCTCTTTTTGGCAGCGAGAAGAAAAAGCTGATGGAAGCGCTCGAGCACGAAGTCCAGGAGCAGATGCGCTGCTTTCTCTCCGAAGACTGCAGCGAGGGCATTCGCGCGTTTTTCGAAAAGCGCTCACCGAAATTTCACGGAAAATAGTTTCGTCGTTTAAATCACCTAATTCCATGGCCACTCATACGGAAACCGTTCAGCTTCGCATCGAACACCGCATCGCTTGGCTCACGCTGGATCGCCCGCCACTCAACATTCTCGACATTGCGATGATGGAATCGCTTGACGTGGCGCTCGAGCGCGCGCTGCCCAAATCGGATTTCGTGGTTTTTCAGGGCGCCGGCGTGAAAGCCTTTTGCGCGGGAGCCGATGTCGCCGATCACACGCCGAAGCGCGTCGAAAAAATGCTTTCTGCCTTTCATGGTGTCTTTCGACGTTTGGCTTTGGCCGATTGCCTGACCATTGCCGCTGTTCATGGTTACTGCCTTGGCGGCGGCATGGAGCTTGCCGCGTGTTGCGATTTCGTCCTTGCCACCGAATCGGCGCAGTTCGGCCAGCCGGAAATCAAGCTAGGTTGTTATCCGCCGGTTTCCATGGTGATTTTGCCTCGACTAATCGGGATGCGCGCCGCGACGCACCTGATTCTGACGGGCCATCAAATCAGTGCGACGGAAGCGCACCGCATTGGCCTGGTCACGCGCGTGGTTCCCGATTACGAGCTTCCCGCTGCAACGGAAGCTTTGCTGGAGGAGTTGCGCGCGCTGAGCCCCAGTGTTCTTCATCTCACGCGAAGAACGCTGGCGAAGTTGCACGCCGAAGATTTCTTGCGGCAACTGGAAGACGCGGAGCACGTGTACTTGTCCGAATTGATGAAAACGCACGACGCGCAGGAAGGCATCCGCGCGTTCCTCGAAAAACGCAAGCCTGTCTGGAAGGCCAAATGAAAATCAAATTTCTGCAAAAGCCGACGTGAACTACGTGCCGCAAGGCAAGAGGTCTCTTGCTGGAACTGGGCGCGGAACTGGAATCGCGGGATTTGGCCAAAGAGCGATTGACAGAAGCGGAACTCGAAGAGCTGATCGGCAAGCGGGATTATTGCGAATTTCTGAATCCACGGAATGAACTTTACCGGGCGCGCAACATGAAAGAGCATCCGCCTTCGCGTAGCGAGGCAATTCAGTTGATGGCGAAGGAACCCAACCTGATTCGGCGGCCGGTGGTGATTCGCGGATCGGAAATGGTTCTGGGACTCGATGAAGAGGCTTATAAAAAACTGTTGAAGTGAAATTTTCCGCAGAGCAAAGCAGATTGGAATGGCCATGAAACCGCTCGCAGAACGAATCATCATCCAGCAAGGCGATTTGACGGAAATGGAGACGGACGCCATCGTCAATGCCGCGAACAACGATTTGATTTTGGGCGGCGGTGTGGCCGGCGCGATTCGCCGCAAGGGTGGAGACGAAATCCAACGCGAGTGCAGCGAAATCGGCACGATTCCGGTGGGCTTCGCGGCAATTACGACCGGCGGAAATTTGAAAGCGCGGTTCGTCATCCACGCGGCCAGCATGCAGCTCGGCGGAAAAACGACGGCGGACGCGCTGCGGCGCTCCACCGAGCATGCTTTAAGAATCGCGAATGAGCGCGAGCTGCGGACGGTTGCGTTTCCGGCGGTTGGCACGGGTATCGCGGGCTTCCCACTGGAAGAGTGCGCGAAAATCATGCTGCGCGCCGCCGCAACGCATCTCCAGGGCCACGCGCACCCGGGGACAATATATTTCGTTTTGTTCGATGCGGCGTCCAAAGACGTTTTCGAGCAAACCTGGAAAAAACTCCAAACCGAGCTAGCCTCCGGAGCCGCGGGAGCCAAAGGCGCGTGACGCCGCTCGCAGAGCTGCTTGCGGAGCGGATTCGCCGCTACGGGCCGATCACCTTCGCCGATTACATGCGGGAATGCCTGTACCATCCAGTGCACGGCTATTACAGCAAAAAAGAATCGCAGCGGTTCGCGGATTACTACACCAGCGTCGACGTGCATCCGGTTTTCGGGCGTCTGCTGGCGCGGCAGTTCGCGGAGATGTGGGAGCGCCTGGGGCGCCCGGCGGAATTCTTGCTGGTGGAGGCAGGAGCGGGAGTCGGCCGGCTGGCGGAGCACATTCTGGACTTTTGCGAAGCGCGGCTGCCGGAGTTTCATCGCGCCTTGTGCTACGTGGCGGTCGAGCGCTCTCTTGCCCGCCGCGAAGAAGGCGCCGCGCACCTGAAAAGACAGGCTAAAGCCTGTCCTACTTCTTCCTCTTCCTCCTCCTCTTCCGAAACGCGCTTGCGCATCTCCCAGGAAATTCCACTCCGCATTCCGGTGGGCTGCGTTTTCTCGAACGAATTGATCGACGCATTGCCCGTGCATCGCGTGGTGATGCGCGCCGATGGACTGAAAGAGATTTTTGTTGGCTTGCGCGAAGGAAAATTTGTGGATGTGGAGGCGCCGGTCTCGACTTGCGCCATCAATGAGTATTTCGTGACGCAGGCGATCGCGCTGCAGGAGGGCCAGCAGGCGGAAGCGGGACTGGAAGCCTGCGATTGGATTAGCGAAGTGGGGCGGCGGCTGGAGCGCGGGTACGTTTTGACCATCGACTACGGGCATCCCGCGGCGGAGCTGTTTGACGAGCGCCACATGCGAGGCACGCTGCTGGCCTACCGGGAGCACCGCGTGAGCGAGGATTTTTACGCGACACCTGGGGAGCAGGATCTGACGGCGCACGTCAATTTCACGTCGCTGGAAACCTGGGGCAGGCGGTCGGGTCTGGAGAGGGAGCGGTTTGTGTCGCAAACGGAGTTTTTGCTGGCGTTGGGGGAGCGGAATGAATTTGCGGACTTGTATGACCCCGGCCAAAGCGAAGCGGATCAGATTCGGGCGCGGCTGCAATTGAAGACGTTGATTCATCCGGAGGGGATGGGGGAGCGGTTTCAGGTACTGGTGCAGAGAAAGGGCCTGGAAGGAACTCTGCTGAAAGCATTGGGCCGAGATAACAAAGTAAGGACGTCAGTTGGCTAGGTCGCCGAGGAAGTCGGTGTCGAGCCAGTAGCGGTCGGGGTTGTTGGGTTCGATCCAGACGTCGATGGGGCGGTCGGGGTGACTGTAAATGAGAGGCGAAGGATCTTGCCAGAGGTTGTAGCTGTAAAAGACGTAATGCCGGGTCGTGACGGGGTCCTGCCAGCGCGAAACGATGCGATAAGGGTTCTGGCGGCCAACCCTGACATTCGCGACCCGCTCGACGTTTTGGAACTGCGTAGAGATGCGTTGGCCATTTTGCTTGAGCCATTGGGCGCGGTTGCGGCGGCGCACCTGCGATAAGAACATTCCCGAGGGAATGGCGGCAAAGACGGCGCCGAGTCCAAACAGAATGATGGGCGAGCCCCAGAATTCCATGAAAGTATTGATGTAGGCCTGGTGCGGGTCGTCGGGGTCGTAGAGGACTTCGACAGGATCGTCGACGTGGAAGGCGGCGGGGCGGCTGCCGTTGCTGCCCTTTACCGTGATTTTCTGCTCGTCCGGAGTCACAAATTGAACCACCGGATAGTAGACCGTGCCATGGCGGCTTGAGCCGGGCTGGAGGCGGATGACGCGGCCTGTGGTCGTGGCCGCTGTGCGCTTGAAACTCACTCTCGATGCGGTGGTGGAAATGCCGAAGCAAAGCAGCAAAATGCCGATGGCCAGAAAGACCGCGCGGAAGAGTTTCAGGTTAGACGGCATTTGACCGTAGTATACGGCATTCTGAAAATCGCCTAAGGAGTGGATATCCTGTTAGGAACTCCCCGCAGGCGCGGTTTTTTTACCGAGGGAGGGTCCAAGCTTCGGCGAGAGTCACTGCAGCCGGGCGTATTCGGTTCTGGCTTGTTGGAGAATTGGGATGCCGGGATCGGCGCTATTCCAGAGGGAAAGAAAATCACTGTAAGCAGCGCGCGCTCTGGCCAGGTCGCCCGCGAGGGCGGAAGCTCTCGCGATTTGAAGCTGGGCCAAGCATCCGGTCACGAGGTTGACGACGAGGCCCCGGTGATCGAGCGCCTTCTGGAATTCGAGGGCAGCGGCCGCGCCGTTGTGCATCAGCAAATAAGCCTGACCGCGCAAGTAGGCGGGATAAAGAGTACCGCGATCGAGGGAGGAAGAACGCCCCAGTTCATAAGGAGCGGCAACCTGGAGCTCCTTGAGGGCTTGGGAGGCGTCGTTTCCTTTCAACGCCACAGCGGCCCTGACAATTGGCAGCCAGTAAATTTTTAGCAGGGTATTGGAGGGGTTCTCCTGGAGCAGCTTGGCGGCCAGGGATTGAGCTCGCGCTGTTTCGCCGACGCGCGCAAGAGTGAGAGCGGCCAGGACTTTGACGTCGCGGCCTGCGGCAAGTGAAAGGGCGATGGCGATACCGCGCCTGGCTTCCGCAGCTTGCCCAAACTCAGCTTCACGCAGTGCGGCAAGCACCTGGCAGAGGGCAGCTTGTTCTTGGGATTCGGAGCGCACAGCGGCAGCGGCGGCTCTTCGCGAGAATTCGCGCGCGCGTTCTAGATGGCCAAAGTAGGCCTCGGTATCGGCTTGGTAGGAGAGGAGCGGAGCCTCCTGGTTGGGCTTACCCATGCCCCAAGCGACTTGTTCTGCCATCTGCAAGGAGTCTCTTTTGAGGAATGCGAGGAAGTAGAGTTCGTCACGGATGTCGCCGCCGTCGAGCTTGCGGTCCAAGGCGTGCTGGAGAACTGCTTGTGCCTGCTCGGGATGGTTGAGGGCGCGATATGCCACTGAGAGATTTGCATAATTCCCGACGATGTCCGGCTTAAGCCGCAGGGCCTCCACATCTTCCGCGAGTGCTTTGTCGTGTTGTCCGAGAAGGGAAGCATTCGCCCCAAGACTGCCATGGGGGCCGGCGTCTCGCGGATATTCCGCTTTCCACTGCTCGAGAACCTGGGCCATCTTCTCCAAATCGCCCGTGGAGCGGAAATAAGCCGCGGAAATATTCAGTTTTTCGCGCTCAGTGACGTGATCGCGCAGTTCGTAAGCCTTCGCAGCAAAAACCAAAGAGAGCGAAGGCTGATTGAGATTGTTGTAGTGGCGCGCCAAAGTGGCGTAGGCCATGGCAAATTTCGGATCCAACTCAATCGCCCGTTTCAGGAAGGGGATACCCGGGGCATCTCCCCGTTCAAAGGTGAGTTTAGACGCCCGGCTGAGGTTCTGAAGCGCCTCAAGAGAAGTAGTAGTAGCCTCTATGGGAACATCGAATTTCTGGACCGAGGGTAACGATTCTCCCAGTTTTGTGCGCAATTGTGTCGCGGCGCGGCTCAAGGAATGCAGAACGTCTTCCTTACGGGTGGCCTCAACGGCTTCTTTGGCGAGCGTGTCCCCACTGCCGCAGGCAATAGCGCTCAAATCCACCAAATAATGGCTGCCGAGGCTCGAGATTGAGCCGGAGAGCAAAGCTTTGCTGCCCGTGCGCACACAGAGCTCTTGCCCCACGTTCACGGTCACGCGTTCATTCGAGCTTCTTCCCATGAGACGCAAAGTTTCACCGGTCTTTCTGTCCGAGAGCACGTTCAGGAAAGGAGATTGCCCGAGTTCAGTGGCTAATGCCTCGCGGAGGGAATCATCAAAAACGGGATCGCTGGTGTCGTTGCGAAAGTCCGCGAGGACAACGGTGTCTTTTTCAGAAAGCTTGGGAGTGTGGCTGAAGTGCCAAAACGCGGCGGCGGAAAGGATGGTCAGTGCAGCGGCAGTGGCGAGTGCGGCGATGGCCATGTGATCGCGAAGTCTGGCAAGACGCCTTGTGGGAACTGGCGGTGGCACGATGTGAATTTCGTGCGATGAATCAACTTCTGGAACTTCCCGTGGCGCGACCGGCTTGGAATCCGCGGAGATGACAGGCGCGATGAAGCGATAGCCGCGGCGGGGAACGGTTTCAATGTAACGAGGCTTTTCCACATTGTCCGCGAGGGCGACGCGGATTTGCTTGACGCAAAAGTTGATGCCTCCTTCAAAATCCACAAAGGTGTTCGAGCCCCAGAGGCAATGTTGAATCTCTTCGCGGGTGACAAGCTGCCCGGGTTTCTCCAGGAGAAGCAGAAGCAGCCGCTGAGGCTGCGGGTGCAGTTTGAGAATGGTGCCGGCTTTGCGCAATTCACCATTGACGGCGTCCAATTCAAAGGGGCCGAAACGAAGAACCGGGGAGGGTAGGGCCGGCGAAGCCATAGCACCACTCCAATGGCGACGCGGCATTTTAGCACTATGTAGGTACTGAAATGGTCAGTTTGTTATTGGCCGTGATATTCCAGCTAAAGTGCTTGTCTTCAGTGACTTGGATTCTCACATAATTCTTAGAAGCGCTATCATTGCCTTGTTTGAGAAGGGACTTTATCGTGAGCCCATCTTCGCCGTCGGGCGAACCCCGCTCTCCCTGCCCGACAGAGGGTGCCGACAGAATCTAATGCGCACGGAGGCTCATAAATGAAATCCGGAACACGAAAGTGCGTTATTGCAGTGGCAATGTTAGCAGCAGGGCTGGCATATGCGCGAAGGCCGTTGGGGCAGGGACCATATGCCAGTTCGCGTTCAGAAAAGAACGGCAAGATCATCGAGTTCGATGTGCCGGGAGCGAGCACGTCCCCAGGACTCGGAACGCAGGCGTTTGCCAACAACGATTGGGGAGCGGTCGTGGGTTTCTACACGGATGCGAACATCGTGCCGCACGGATTTCTGAGGTTGCCGAACGGCAAAATCATTTCCTTCGATGCCCCTGGGGCGGGCCTGGCTGCAGGCGCCGACCAAGGAACCGTGGCGTACAGCATCAACGATTGGGGAGAGATTGCTGGACAATTTGAGGACCCCAACAACGTGTTTCACGGGTTCTTGCGCCATGCTGATGGCTCGTTTGTGACGATCGACCCGCCGGGCACTGGAACAAGTGCGAATCAGGGAGCGGTGGGCACGGCCAACATTAACAATCGAGGAAGCGTGGCGGGCTATTTCGTGGACGGGAACTTTCAGCCGCACGGATTCATCCGGACGCGCAAGGGGGAGTTCACCGTTTTTGACGTAAAGGGAGCAGCAGGCGGCACGGTCATTTGTTTGGAGACGTGCTTGAATGACGAAGGCGCAGTGACGGGCTGGTATTTTGATGCGAATGGAACAGGCCACGGGTTTGTGCGGGATCCTGAGGGGAATATTTCCACCTTTGACGGGCCGTCCGAAAACGGGTCGCCTACCGTGTTCACATTGGGCGCGAGCATCAATGCGGAAGGCGAAGTAACCGGTTATTTCCTGGATTCCAATTTTGTAGCCCACAGCTACCTTCGCAAGCCAAATGGGAAAATCATCACTCTTGACGACCCGAGCGCGAGCACGGCGGCGGGTGAAGGGACAGCCGCGTTTTCGCTGAATTTTTTTGGAGCGGTGACCGGAGAATACAACGACGCAGCATCCGCGATGCACGGTTTTGTGCGTTCGCCAAAGGGCAACTACAAGACGATTGACGCGCCAGGGGCGGGGCCGGGCGCAGGACAGGGGACGCGGCCATCGACGAACAACGCGCAGGGGCAGGTCACCGGGTGGTACGTGGACGGAAACAATCTGAACCATGGGTTCGTATGGACATGCGACGACGACGATTGAAGATCAGTTTGCGGTTGCTCGGTTAACGAGGAAGTCGAAGATGACGCGAGCGTTGTCGCTGCGCAAGCCGACCGGGCCATCGAATTCGAGAGCGACAGACCCAAGATCGCCCTCCCAAACGACGGTACCGTCGGCGGTTACGGTCAGGTTGGAACCGTTTAGGGAAGCAGCAAGGGTGTGCGGCTGATTCGCCTGAGCGGGCCGAACGTTAGCGGAAATGCGGGGTTTGAAACTGGTGATGTAGCCGTGGTCGAGACATTCCTGATGAGTGCGCTGGCCGGGATTGCGCTTAACAGAAACAGCGATCTTCTGGTCGGGAGCAAAATGCCACATGACGTAGACGATGTTGCAAGTGTCCTGGGCGCGGAGCTTGATGCCGAATTGACTGCGGACTTCGCCGCTGCCTAAATGAGCGACTTCTTTCGTTGGCCCGCGATAGGTGAAGTTGACGGTCACGTTTTGCGGAGTGATATGTTTAAGAGTGGCGCGCATCTCCTTTGTGGAAACTTGCAGACGATTTCCTGGAGCTTTCGCGATTTTTCCATCGGTGACATCAAAATCGCCGGGCTTGAATTGCGCGGCCGCTACGGGCGCGAGCAAAGGCCCAACACAAAGGGCAGGAATCAAGCAAGATAAGCATTTGTTACGTCGCGGGACGCTCATTTTTGGCAAGCCGCGTATCGGTTGAGATCCTTCGCTTCTCTCAGGATGACATATTCTTATCGTTGCGCGCGCACGTCACTTCCTACTCGTGGGAAATGCAAGCTGGCCGCATGCGCACAAGAAGTCCCTATTGTGAGGGAGGATTGGGTTTTTTGAGTGTTGGTTTTTCGCCAGAAGCGGGCGGAGGAAGAGCTGCTGCAGGTTGTGGAGTCCCAGTCGACTTGGGAGGGGCATCACCGAGTGCGCAACCTTCGCAGTACGGCTTCTTGAGCAAGGCTTCAATTTTGTCCTGCGCGCCGCCGGTGTTGTCGTTGGTCTGACGAGCCTTGCTGTATTCATTGACGGCGCGTTCGCGCTGCCCCAAGAGATCGAAAATCATGCCGAGATAGACGTGGCTCCAGACTTCCGTCCACTTCTCCGAAGGATCGGGAACGGTCTGCAAGGCCTCGCGGAAGGCGTTGGCGGCAGCCTGATAGTTCTTTTGGTAGAAGAAAGCTTCGCCCATGCGGAAATTGGCGAGGGGGCGGCCGGGTTGAATGGTAAGCGCGCGCTGATATTGAGTGACAGCGTCGTAGAAGCGGCCTTGTTCGGCAAGATCCTCGCCGCGGGCAATGGTAGCGCGCGCGCGGAGTGAAGTGCTGGCTTTCAAGATGACGTTGTTGGGATCGACCTTGATTCCGAGAGGCTTCGGGCGGCCAAAAGTTTCAACGGTAAATTGTGATTCGCTGCCGACAACGTCGATAGTCTTGGTCTCGGGGTTGCCCTCGGTGTCGATACGCAGGTCCACGGGCATGTGGAAAGTGTCCAGCGGCTGTTTGAGTTTGCCGACGACGCGGAAGCCTTTGGGAGTACGGTAGACGACAAACTCGAGGGTAAATTCCGGAACGCCGGTGGAATTGAGCCATTGCGCGAAGAAGCTGCGGAGATTTGGCGGCTCCTGCCCGGGTTTGAGGGAGGCCTGCATGCGGCGCTCGGCGATATTTTCAAAGTCCTCGATGCGGGCGGATTTCTCCGCAAACTGAAAATAAAAATCGTGCAGTGCCGTTTTGAACGGAACATCGCCCATGATTGCGTGGAGCATGTGAAACAGCATGGCGCCCTTGTTGAGGACGACCGAGCGGTAGTCCGGGGAGTAAGGAACGAGGCGCGCGGCCTGGCCCACGGGCGCGGCGTCCTCATACATGAGAGCGCCGACGGCGAATTCGTCGACGGCTTTCAGGCCAGCTTCCTTGCCCGCATTTTGTTCGGCGTAGAGAGCTTCGGAATAACGCGCGAGGCCATCGGTGACCCAGACGTCACCGGCAGTAGCGGGAAGAATCTGGACGCCCCACCATTGCGAAGCAACCAGGCGCGCGATGGTGTGGTCGCTGGCTTTGGGATCCCAGATGCGCTGGCTCAAGAGCAAGACTCCGGGCGCGGCAAATTCGCGGAGTGAGCCGTCAGGAATCTGGATGACCGTGAAGGATGGATCGGGGATAGGGCCAAAAAGATCGGTAAAAGTGATGGCGGAGCGCGCGACGGCATTGGCGAAATCCTGCGCGTTAGCGGAAGCGGACTTAGGCGCATAAACGGCGACATTGATGCCTTCGGCTTGCTTGGGATTGAGTTGAAGATTGCCGATGACAAAAGTGCCGTGTGGGGCTGGACGGTTGCACTCGAAAGTGTAGAGCATGCGGCTGCCCTCGACGGCGTTCTTGCCGGGCACGGGCGTGGGAGCAGCGGCTTTGCCGGTGCCGGCGACGGCGAAAACGTCCGGAACACTCAGGCGAAAAGTGGCGGTGTAGCGATTCGAGGGGAAATTCGTAAGCGGGAACCAACGCGAGGGAAGCAGCAGATAGGCGCCATCCTTGGTGATGGCGGCAGCGCGAACCCCGGGGATGGGACTGTTTTCCTCGTTAAAAAGAAGACCGGAATACGTGTAGGTGAGGGTGATATGGCCGCCCGTGGCGACGGGAGTAGGAAGGGGGACGAAGACAAAAAGGGGATTTTGATTGTCGCGCGCGAAAGTGAGGGGCTTGCCGTCGGGCCCTCTGACTTCCTTGACAATGAGATTGGGATGAAGCTCAACGCGAACGCTGCTGGAGGCTTCCTGGGCAGTGAAATCAATTTTAGCGGTGGCGGCAATGGATTGGCCTATCGTATCGATGGTGGCGGAGACGTCGTAATGTTCAGCAAGGAAAGTCGCGGGACGCGGTTGCTGCGCGCGCAGAGACACGGCTGCCAGGGAGAGCGCGAGCGCAAAGAGGAAAAATATGCGGACGAAATTTCGACTGCGGGCCATCGGACCCCTTTCGATTCGTTTTAGCCTGGAGCCAAGGTACATCTATAGGATACCAGACAGTTCACTTTGCGTTGCTTCGGGAAGATTGCAAAAGGCGAACGATTTCGTCGGCGGCGCGATCGACGGCACCAGGCGGGCCAAGCAGCTTTTGCACTTCTTGCAAACCACGCTTCATTTGTTCGACGCGAGCCTGGCTCTGGGCGTTAGCGGAGAGAAGGGAAACGGCTTCGGCGGCGACGCGCTGGGGAGTGAAATCATTCTGGATCAATTCGGGAACGACAGCGTGGCCAGCGATAAGATTCACCATGCTGAAGAACTTTGTGCGGACAAGGGGTTTCGCCAGGCGGGCGGTGAGCGGCGAGAGGCGATAGAAGACAACCATAGGCTTGCCGAGGAGGGCGGTCTCGACGGTAGCGGTGCCGCTGGAGACGATGGCCAGATCGGCGGCTGCAAGAGCGCTGTACGTGTCGTTGGTAATGAAGCGCACCTGCCAGTCAGCAGGAAACTTTGACTGGAAACGAGCGGAGTCAAGTTGCGGAGCAACGGCGACAGCGATTTCGAGGGGCGCGCCAAGATTGCGGCGGATTTCGCCAAGAGCTTCGACGAGAACGGGAAGATGATGGGCGATTTCGCCGCGGCGGCTGCCGGGAAGCACGGCGAGAATTTGAGCGTCTTCTGGAAGACCGTATTTTTTGCAAAATGATTCCCGTGTCAGACTAGCTTCGACGTTTCCAACGAGCGGATGGCCAATGAATTTCACGGGCACACCGGCATCGGCATAGAATTTTTCTTCAAACGGGAAAATACAAAGCGCTTCTGCAAAACGGCGGCGAACCAGATTTGCGCGCCAGGGACGCCAAGCCCAGAACTGCGGACAAATGTAGTAGACGTTTCGAATACCGTGGGGGCGGAGCTTGCGCGCGAGGCGCAGATGGAAACCGGGAAAGTCGGTGAGGATGGCGAGCGGAGGCTTGCGTCGCGCGGCTTCATCGACGAGGTGGCGCATGGCGCGAACAAGGGAAGGCAAGTGCTTGAGGATTTCAGTGATGCCCACCACTGAAACTTCCGAATAATCGGTAACGATTTCGACACCCGCAGCGCGCATCTGCGGGCCCCCCATGCCGAAGATGGTGACGTCGAGCCGCTGCTTTAGCGCGATTGCGAGACGGGCGGCATACATGTCGCCGGAAGCTTCGCCAGCGGAGAGAAGAAGCGGAATGGGAGGCATGAGCGGGATTCGCGGCGGTCAATCGCTGGCCGGAAGCGCCGTGGGCTCCGCGGCTGAACCGGCTTCGATAGGAAGATGCAGCTCCTGCTCCTTGTACTGGAGCTGGTAGAGGCGGTAGTAAATGCCGCGCTGGGCGAGGAGTTCCTGGTGAGCGCCTTGCTCGCGCAAGCGGCCTTTGTGAAAGACCAGAATGCGGTCAGCGTGCTGGATGGTGCTGAGGCGGTGCGCGATGACGAGAGCGGTGCGGCCGGAGAGCAGGCGCGTGAGAGCCTCGCGAATTTGCAGTTCGGTTTTGGTGTCGACGCTGGAAGTGGCTTCGTCGAGGATCAGGAAGCGAGGATCATGGGCGAGGGCGCGAGCGAAATTGATGAGTTGGCGCTGGCCGACAGACAGCGTAGAGCCACGCTCGTTGACGCTAGTGGCCGCCCCGTCGGAGAGCGAGCGAATGAACTCGGCGAGGCCGACTTCGTCGAGCGCGCGAGAGACGGTGCGGGTGTCGATGCCGGGGGTGCCGAGGCGAACGTTGGTTTCGATAGTGCCGGTAAAGAGGAAAGGATCCTGCAAGACGATGCCAAACTGGCGGCGCAAGTCTTGGAGGTTGATAGTGCGAATGTCCTTGCCGTCGAGAAGGATTTGGCCGCGCTGAATGTCGTAGAAGCGGAGCAACAAAGAGATCAACGTGGTTTTGCCGGCGCCGGTGTGGCCGACGATGGCGAAGGTTTGGCCAGGCTCAATGCGGAAGGAAACGTCGCGAAGGACCCAATCTTCATCGGCAGGCGCGGGATTGCTGCGATAGCTGAACCAGACATTGCGAAATTCGATTTCGCCGCGCGGATTATCGAGCAGGACGGCGTTGGCAGCGGATTCGATGGTGACGGGCTCGTCGAGGAGCTTGAAAATGCGCTCGGAGGCGGCCATGGCGGATTGAAGGATGTTGAATTTTTCGCTCAAGTCCTGAATCGGGCGAAAGAAGCGCTGTGCATACATGGTGAAGGCGGTGAGGACGCCGAGGGTTAAGGAACCGTGGAAGATGCGATTGCCGCCGGACCAGTAAATGAGCGCGATGGTGGCGAAGCTCAAGAATTCGACGGCGGGATAAAAAAGCGCGTAAGCGAGAATGGCGTCGCGCCAGGCCAACATATTGTCGCGATTGCGTTTCGCGAACTCGTCCATCGCTTTTTGTTCGCGATTGAAAAGTTGCACCACGCTCATGCCGGAAATGTATTCCTGGAGGAAAGCATTGATGCGGGCGATGGCGGTGCGGATTTTGCGGTTGGCCTCGCGAACGTAATGGCGAAAAATCAGCGTGACGATGAGGATGCCGGGAAGAACGGCAAGAGTGTCGAGGGCGAGGCGCCAGTCGATGCTGAAGAGCAAGCCGGCCATGACGGCAAGAAGGAAGAAATCGTTGATCATGGTTACGACGCCCGCGGCGAAAAGGTCGTTGAGAGCGTCGACGTCGGTGGTAACGCGCGTGACCAAGCGGCCGACCGGGTTGCGGTCGAAGTAACTCATGGGCAGACGCTGCAGGTGGCCGAAGATTTCGCGGCGCATGTCGTACATGGTTTGCTGGCCGACGCGCTGCATGATGCGAATCTGGGCGTATTGCGCAAGAAAGTCGAACGCGAGGACGGCGAAGAAAATCAGACTGAGCCAGCCGATGCCTGTCCATGCCTGGCTCTCCGGAAGCACGTGGTTCATAGCCGGGACGAAGTAGCTGTCGATAGCCTTGCGGAAGATGGCGGGAGGCGCAAGCTCGAGAGGCGTGACGACCGCGACAAGAGCAAGCGCAAGGGCAACGCGCCAGGCGTACGGCTTCATGTAGCGCAGAAGCCGATTCATCAAGCGCGAGTCGTACGCTTTGCCTAGGGCCTCTTCTTCGTGTTGCGTGCTCATTCTTGTTCTTCGCGTTACCCGCTAAGCGTTTTCGAGCTCTTCCTCGAGCAACTGCTTTTGATACAAATCCGCGTAATAGCCGGCGCGAGCGAGCAATTCGTCGTGCGTGCCGCGTTCGATGATGCGGCCTTCGCGAAGGACGACAATCTGGTCGGCGTTTTGCACCGTGGAGGTGCGGTGCGAAATCAGAATAGTAGTGCGGCCGCGCATGACGCCGCGCAAGCCGGTGAGAATTTTTTCCTCGGTCTGGGTGTCGACGCTGGAGAGCGAGTCGTCGAGAATGAGGATGCGCGGGTCACGAACGACGGCGCGAGCAATGGCGGTGCGCTGCTTCTGCCCGCCAGAAAGAGTGATGCCGCGCTCGCCGACCATAGTTTCGTAGCCGGCGGTGAAGTCTTCGACGTCCCCGTGCAGGCTGGCAATCTCCGCGGCTTCGCGTGCGCGCTCGGCGTTGTAGTCAGGCAAGCCGAAAGCGATGTTGCCACCAACAGTTTCGCCGAAAAGATAGGTGTCCTGCGGCACGAACCCGATGGAGCGTCGCAATGTTTCGAGCGGCCAGTCCCGGATGGGATGGCCATCGATGAAGACGCAGCCATCGGGAGCTTCCCAAAGGCGCGCGACGAGCGCCGCCAAAGTCGTTTTGCCGCTGCCGGTGGGGCCGACGATGGCGAGCGTCGACCCCGCTGGGATTTTCAAATTAATGTCGGAGAGAACCGGACGCGGGCCGCTGCCGTTCGGCTTGCCCGCACCGTTGGAGCCGTTGACGCCAGAAATCGTAGTCGGGTAAGTGAACGTGAGATTCCGGAATTCGATCTCGCCTCGTGGCTTCGAGTCCTTTGGAATGCAGGCGTCGCGGTCGGCGATGGTTGGTTTAGCAGTGAGAATGTAGTTCAGGCGGCCCATCGAAGCGGCGCCACGCTGAAAGATGTTGGTCACCCAACCAAGCGCAATCATGGGCCAGATGAGCACGGCGAGGTAACCATTGAAGGCAATCAGAGCACCGAGGGAAATCTGGCCGCGCAAGAGTTGATGGCCGCCCTGCCAGAGGACGATTAAGAAAGTCGTGCCAATGAGCGCCTGGAGCGAGGGCATGAACATGCTCCAGGTGCGGATGAGGCAGATGTTGCGCGAGACGTATTCGCGGTTGGGCTCGTCAAAAGCGCGAATCTCCGCTTCTTCCTGGGCGTAGGCGCGCACGACACGGACTCCAGAGAGATTCTCCTGTACGCGCGCCGTCAGGGTGGCAAGAGCCGCCTGAATTTTTTCGTAGAGTTCGTGAATCGTCTTCCCAAAGAACCAAACCGCCACTGCCACGACGGGAGCGGGCAGCAAGACCCAAAGCGTAAGGGAAGGTGAGAGCGCGAGCATGATGACGACCGCCATGATCATCGTGACGATGGTGGTGGCGCTGTACATGATGCCGGGGCCGAGAACCATACGAACGGCGTTGAGGTCGTTCGTGGCCCGCGACATGAGCTCGCCGGTGCGATTGCGAACGTAGAATTCCGGCTCGAGGGCGAGGAGCCGTTTCAGCAAATCGTTGCGAATGTCGAATTCAATGTCGCGGGAAACACCGATGAGCGTCCAGCGCGCGGAGAAAGAAAGAACTCCCTTGATCGCGACACAGAGAATGACGACAAGGCAATAGATGCCCAGAGTGCGGCGGCTGTTCGGCGCGTAATACGGAATCAAGCGGCTGAGGGCAGACAAGTGTGGCGCAGCAGTGATTCCGGCACCAGTCTCTCCGGAATGCTGAAACGGAGCGGGGTCGCCCTTGATCGTGTCGGTCATGACACCCGTGGCCAGCGGAAGCACGTTGCCGATGATTCCCATCAACAGAACCATGAACAGGCCGAAAACAATGCTGCCCGTGTAGCGGCGAAGGTATGGCATCAAGCCCGACAAATCTTTTTTCGGAGGAGTGGCGGGAACGCGATTGGCCGCGCCAGCAGCAGTGGAAGTCGGGGCGCTCATCGCAAGCTGGACCTCGGCGCTTCCAGATTTGGATTCTCCAAAAGGAAATGCTCGTAGTTGCGGTCGAGCGATTGATAGCGCTTAGTGGCAGGGTTCCAGCGCACGCCGATTGGCAGCACGTGAGTGTCCGTCGAGCCTTTCAGAGGAGTGAAGTAAAGCTCCAAACCCTTGTCTTCCGTTTGTTCGTATTGGATGCGCCAGCCGGTGATCGGCGTCAAAGGGGTGAGGCCGAGGTAGCCTTTGGGATTCTTCAGGTGCTCATCGCAACGAAATACTTCGGTCCATTTGCCATCGGCATTTTCAACGACCACAGCGCGCGTGATAATCGTTCCCGGCAAGTTGTTGGTCGGTGTCTTTGGCACGACGTTTGCTGCCAGAAACTGCTTTTGGCCGTTCTTTGCCAAATCCCCGAATAGCAGCACTTGCGTCTCGCTTCCCAGCAGCGCCTTGGCGGCCGATTGAACCTCTTCCGGGATGGCCGGCTCAGCCGGCTTCGTTTCCGCCTGCGTCGCCGGCTTGGGCGCTTCGGTCCCGCATCCGCCAAGCAGACTTGTTGCGCACAGGGCGAAAGCTAGAAATTGCAATGGGATTCTGCCAATCCGGATTGCGCCGCAACCGGTAATTCTCCCTAATACGGACGGAGCGCTGCAGGCTCCGTTAGCACACGAACAGTCGCTTGGCGAGCTATTTTCCATCAGAGAATTGTTGCTCCTCGGCGCGCTGAAAACCCGAAACTCTGCTTCCCGCAGGATCCACCGACCCTACCGAATACCCTTAATTCTAGCTTCTGCGCACCTTTCGTGGAAGAACTCCCCTCAGCGCTTTTGCCCATTCTTAGAAGGTGCTAGCGCTGAGCGAGAATTGCATCCAGACGCGCCTCCATATTTTCCTCGCCTTCCGACCACAGTTCACTGCGTTGCACAGGCAAGGCTCGCTCGATGGCTTCCACCCAATTCAACAATTGTTTGATGTTTTCGCGGGTCTTCGCGTGATATTCCTTCAGGTTGTTGCCGGCGGCCATCCACTGGCGGAAAGTGTGTTCGACGGGGTGCTCTGGCCCGCCAGCCGAGCTTGCAGAATTCTCGTGGGCGAGCAGTCCGCTGTGTCCGGTGAAAAAATGCTCGAAGCCCAAATCCGCCAGGAAGTGGCCGGCGGTCGCAGCAATTCCGTCGTCGTACTCCAAGCCGTGGCAGATCAGCTCGAGAGGCTCAGGTTTTTGCTGCCACTTCAAAGTTTCGACGTCGAATTCCCAGAGGTTCCACTTGGCGCTGACGATGTAAGCGGTGTCTGCATTGAGGTGCTGCGCAGCCATTGCTGCGACTTCTGCGGGTCCGGCGTTCAACGGGCGCAAATCCCATTCCGCAATGGGTGCCTCGCTCGGATCAACAGCTTGGACGACCAATTCTTCAAATGCGCTATGCGAGGCGGAGAGGGGCGCGGTCGTCAGGAAGCGGGCGAATTGCGCGATCATTGTTTCCGTTGAGAAATCGCGGGTCCAGACGCGCAGATAGGCATGGTTGGCCATAGCATTCGAACTTTCGGGATTATACCGGGCTAGCCGGCAAGTGGCGAATCAACCGAACTCGGTTGCCGCCCAGCCGATGGAGATCGGCCGAATCTTAGCCGCCGGTATTTGCGCTTTTTGCGCGCGCGGGCGCTTCACCGGAGAGCGCAAAGGATTTCGCGATTTCCCCAAGCCGCTGGCGAAGCGATTCACCGACGCCCGCGAAAACCTGGGCGCAAGCTTCGCGAAGTTTTTCTTCTGCAGCGGAGGCAATGCCAGAAATCATTTCGCGAGACTGGTGGTCGAGTGACGCAACTGTCGCCAGCATCCACTGGTTGGAAACGCCTTCGAGCCGGTTCTTATAGTGCTCGGTCGCCTGTTCGCCCAGTTGCTGATAGGCGGCTTGCATCTCATGCTGGTGCGCATCGGTCATCGATTTCCATTGCGCAAGAAGAGGTGTGAATCCTTCCGAGACCTTTTTGTGTGCTTCCGCAACTCCGGACTCGAGTGCGCCGCCCAGCGCGGATTGGAAACGATTCAGGAATGCTTCTTGCTCCGCGGTCAATCGCAACGCCATTTCCGCGCTGGCCTGTTCGGTCGAGCGCGTAAGCTCCTGGTTGTAGCCGTCGAGCTCGTGGCGCCCCGTGCGCTGAATTTCGTCGGTAAATGCAGCGGCAGTAGTGTCGGCAGCTTCGGCAAAAAGCGCGCGTGCGCGTTCGAACGAGACGCGCACCGCATCTTCCATTTGCGTTTGCGTGTGGCCCACAAAGCTCCGGCTGGAGTGGTCGAGTTCCGCAGCAAAAGCACCGGAAATTTCGCCTGCCTTTTCCCGCAATTGGTTGACAGTTTGCTCGACGGCCTTTTCCGACTGATTTTGGATCTGCGTTTGGGCCTTTTTCTCGTACCATTCGGCGGATTTGAGCAACTCCTCAACCACCTGGTGCTTTAGATCGCTGACCTTGCCTTCCAGCTCCGTGAGATTGCGGCCGGTTATGGCTTGCGAGGATTCCTGAATCACTTGCTCAACGCCACCAAGATTTTCCCGGAACTGCGCGAGCGATTCGGCAAAGGCGGCGTCCGCCGAACTTCGAATGCGGTCTTGCTGGAGAGTGAGCGCGGCATCGAGCAGGGAACGGCCCCCGGCCAGCCTGTGGATAGCTTCCTCAGTGCGGGACACATGCGGGCGCACCATCTCTTCGATTTGCCGGTCAAATTGCTCGAGAGCCAGATTCGCCGCTTCTTCAAAGGTTTTGTGAATGCGTTCGTTGATCAGTTCGAAGACGGATTCCGATTCGCGATGGAGCTGATTGCGGTGCAGGCTCAAGACATCATCCAACTCCGATTGAAAGCGGCCCAACGCGTGCTGCTGCGTTTCCCGAAGCTGTTCGGAATGTTGGTCGAGCCGCTCGCCCGCTTGAGCGGCCCGCGCCAAGACCAACTCAAGTTCCTTCGAATGCTCTTGCAGTGCCGCGCGCACTGCGGCCAAGCGCTGCTCGGATTCCGTGGCCGTCGCCCCCGCACATTCCCGCAATGCCGCGACCTGGCGGGCCATCTCTTCCTGAACCTGGGTAAACAAGGTGCGGACATGCTCGCCTAGCCCATTGGCTGCGCGGCCTTGGGCTTCCGTGAGAGTGCTCTCCAGAGCCTGGCGCCAGCGTTCCTGTGCGGCTTCCAGTTCCTTACTAACGCGCTCTTGCCAGGCAGTCTGCGCGCCGGCCAGCGCCGTAGTTGTTTGTTGTTGAATCTCCGCCGCGGCGGCTTGCAACGCCTCGCGTTGAGCTGTTGCCGTCTCTTCCTTCTGCCGCGCGATTTCTTCGAGCGTTCGCAACGCTTCGCCGGCGCGGCCGGAAATCTGTGCCTCTGACTGCTCCGCCTGCGTTCGCAAACGCGCGGCTGTCTCTTCGGCCTGCTGCAAAGCAGAGTTCAGAGTGTGATTCGCGGTTTGTGATTGCTGAGCATTTTCGCTGCGTTGCGTTGCTGCTTCTTGCAGAAGCCGGCCAGTGAGATCCCGCGTAAGCTGCTCGAGTTGCGGCGCAAGCCAGCGCGGCAGTTCGGTCCGCAAAGCTTCGGCAGCGGCCGCGTGCGCCGTTCGAGAACGTTCATCCGTTTCCTGGTGGAGTCTTTCGATGGCCTGCGCTGTTTCGTTGGCGATTTCCGCACGCCCCGCCGCAAACTTTTGCTCCCATTGTTCAAACGACAGCCGCCTCTCGGCCGACACAGCGTGTGAAGCGGCTTCGCGTGCCGCCGCTTGAATCTGCTGCTTGGCATCAGCGACTAGCCGCGCGACCTGTCGTGCTAATTGCAACGAAGCATCGGTGGTGCTCGTCGGCGAAGGAAACACGCGCAAGTTGTCGGCGCCCGATGGCGCGGCGTGCTCCGATTCTTCCGCAGGCAACGCCAGTTCCGTTTCGTGCGCGGGTTGTGGCAGTTGCGCTGGTTCTGCAGCCGATTCCACCTTCGGCGGAGTTGGCGCCTCGGGAGGGAAAGCAAACCAATCTTCCGGCGGAAACGCAATTCCCCAGACGTTGCCGGAAACTTCCAACTCTAACGCAACTTGAAAAAGCTGGCGGACCGTTCGCGGGCGTTGAATCCACGCCACCCGTCCACGCACCGAACGGGGCGGCTGCCCGGTTTCCGGGTGCGGAATCTCCAGCGTCACCCACATATTCTTCAGAACGTAGTGTTTGGACTGATAGCGGCAACCGTGACAGTTGATGATTAGTGAGGAAGTACGCTCGACGAACGGCCGGCCCAGCGCGTCGACACCAGTGACCACCAGCGGAACCGCCTGCACGATGCGCGTGCTGCGCCGCTTCCGCAATTCCGGGTTTGCGTTCGCTACGCTTTCCATTCCCGTCTCGATGGTCTCATCGACAAAGTTGCCGCCCGAATCGTTCATGCAAGCCGCCGCCGTTCCTCAGTGTGTTCGTTTGTGCGCGACCAACGGCAGCCGCCATCTACTTCGTGGCGGTGCCCTGCGGGGTACCTTCTGAGGTCGGCTTGCGGTGCGTTCCCGTCAAAAACATCCAAGCTTCTTTCGCGACCCAGATTGGCCCAACCAGCAAATAGACCGGTCCCTGAAAAAACGCCGGGTTGTTTCCTTCAATCCGGTGCCCCAGAAACAAACACACCCATCCGCCAAGAAAAAATCCCGCTCCCCAACTCCACTTCATCAGCAGGAGCAGGATGATTCCCGCAAAAATCATGGGAATCCCGACACCATGCAGGATCTTGTTCCAGACGGATTCGTGCTCGTGATCGTACTGCGCCATGTAGTGCGCCAGGCCCGGCATCAGCGCACCTCCTGCCAGCCGCTGGGCGGCTGGGACGCGACGGGTGGGACGACCGCCACCTTCGACGTTGGACTGTATACCGAAAAAAGGAAATTGCCTAGAGCGTGCTGTAAGTACTGGGAGTAGTGCTGCTGTCGTCCTATGGCGATTCGCTGCGTAGTCTTAACTTGCAAGATAATTTCCCAGTGAGTATTCAACGCCCACGCAAAGCCGCCATTCAATTTCAGGTAATCTTCAATGAAAATTGCTCTCGTTTTCGAAGAGCACGCTCTTCCTACAAATCTCTCCGCCCTTCCATCGCTTTCAGCATGGTGACTTCGTCGGCATATTCCAGGTCTGCGCCCACAGGAATGCCCACACCAATTCGCGTGACGCGCACTCCCAGCGGCTTTAGCAGTTTGGAAAGATAAACCGCCGTTGCCTCGCCTTCCGCTGTCGGATTCGTGGCGATGATGATTTCTTCGACCGTTCCGCCTTTCAACCTCTCAATCAAGGATTTAATGTGCAGCTGGTCCGGCCCGCGGCCAGAGAGCGGCGAAAGGGAGCCGCCCAGCACGTGATACATGCCGTTGTAAGTTCGCGTTTTCTCGATGGCCAGGATGTTGTGCGCTTCCTCAACCACGCAAATCGTTTTTTTGCTGCGCGTCGGCCCAGTGCAATAAATGCAGGGGTCGGAATCGGTGAGATTGTGGCAGGTCGAGCAGGAGCGAACTTTTTCCTTGGCGTCGCGAATCGCGTCGGCCAGCGCCAGGGCATCTTCAGGCGCGGCGCGCAGCAAGTGAAACGCCAGTCTCTGCGCGGTTTTTTGGCCAATTCCGGGTAAATGCTTCAATTCATCGATGAGTCGTTCGACGGGAGCGGCAAAATCGGGCATGCAGCATGTGTAGCACAGCCGCGCGCATCCGCGCAAACCGGCTAAAGTTGACGGAACATCACCAACGCATCCACAAAGCCAAGCGAGGGATGCTCGAAGGCTTTCGGGAGCCGGCCGACAATCTCAAATCCGAAGGACTGCCACAACTTCACAGCGCGCTCGTTGCTGCTCACGACAAAATTGAATTGCATGGCGCGGAATCCGCGCTCTTTGCCGCGCTCCAGCGAATGCGCGCACATCGCGCGCGCCACTCCGCGCCCCGTCGCGTGGCCAGCCGTCATATAGCCGCAGTTGGCAACGTGCCCGCCACCACCTTTTTGGTTGGCTTTGAGAAAGTAAGTACCTACGACTTCGCCGTTGTCTTCCGCGACAAAGACTTCGTGGCCGGCTGAAAACCAGAAGCCCAGCGCGCTTTCGCGATTCATGTCACGCGGCTGCGTGTAGGTTTCGCCTGCCCGGATAATGGGCTCCAGGATCGCCCAGATCCCGTTGGCATCCTTTTCAATGGCGGCCCGAATTTGCATTTGGATATGTTGCCATGGGACCCGTAACCGACAATATGGGGTCTGCTTTCACACTTTTAGGAGGACGATGTCAGACACGGGGCTATCTCCGATAAGTGAATTTGTATCAACAAGATAGGCAGCACCAGTTACTCCAAGAGCCGGCCTGAGAACAAAAGTGCAAGATTCCGGCCTGTCTCCGTTCTAACATGGGAACAAAGGACCTAGCACTCCCAAGGACGCCCAATGCAGACGGTCGTGTTTTTCTCTGTCCTGTTCGGCATCCTGTTGTTCGCCACCCCCTTCATCGCTCTTGCTTTATGGGGCAAGTACTCCAAGCTTCGCCGCGAGTTTGACGAAACAAAAGAGGAGCACTCCAGACAATTCAGATCGATGCAGCGGGAAGTCGCCGATCTCAAGAAGCAGATCGCTTCCGGGATTCCTCCAATTCAACCGGTCGTGGAGAAACCTGCCGAACGGCCCGTTGCTCCAGTTGCAGCGCCAATTAAAGAAACGCCAGTTCCGCCTTCGCGCGTCGAGTTTCCGCCGCCCGTCAAAGTGCCGCCGCCGACTTCCATCCCACCTTCACAAAAGAGGCCGGAGCCACAACCAACTCCTACTTTGCCCGCTGCCGCGAAGACTCCTCCCGAAGTCAAACCGGCCGCGCCGACTGCTCCACCTCCATCAGCGAAGCCGCCAGTGCCTGTGATGCCTCCCCCTGGTCAAATGCCTTCGACTCTGGCCGAGCGTCTCACCACTCCTCTGCCGGTCTCCGCGTTCAAGGTTTCTGCGCCTAAGGTGTCACAGCCTCACGCCTCGGCGCCTAAGCCGGCCGCGCCCTCGATCCCTGCGCCAAAGTCCACGCACGAACAGCGCATGCGAACCGTCGCTTCGATTGAAGAGCTTCTCGGCACGAACTGGCTTCTGAAAATCGGTGTCACCCTGTTCGTGATTGGTATGGCCTACCTCGGCATCCAGGAATTTCGCACCCTCGGTCCCTCAGGCAAAACCCTTCTTTCCTATTTCGCCTCGGCGCTCCTTCTTGTAGGCGGAATCTACTTGGAGAAGAGCGAACGCTATCGCCTCATCGGCCGTGGTGGCATCGGCGGCGGCTGGGCGCTGCTGTTTTTCACGACTTTCGGCATTTACCACGTTGGCGCGATGCGGATTTTCCCCGCCGATCTCAAATGGCTCACCATCGATTGCGCCCTGATGCTGCTCGTCGCGGTGGCCATGGCGCTGCACACGCTTCGCTATCGCTCCCAATTCGTCACCGGCCTGGCGTTTCTGCTTGGCTACTTCACCGTTTCGCTCAGCCAGAACAATGTTTACAGCTTGTCCGCCGGCGCTTTTCTCGCCATTGGTCTGGTCTCCATCGTCCTGAAAATGGGCTGGTACGAACTGGAAGTCTTCGGAATCCTTTCGACTTATCTCACACATCTCTATTGGCTGTTTCGTCTGCTCGGCCCGAACGGTGCCAACGGCCATGTCTTTCCCGAATATCACGCGAGCCTCGCCATCCTGTTCTTCTACTGGCTGATCTTCCGCTTTTCTTACGTCCAACGCTCGATCAAGACGGATCTTGAGGAACACGTTTCCACCGCCGCTGCGATCCTGAATATGTTCATGCTTCTCGCCTGCCTGAGATTTCAGTCCGTCGATCCCACGCTCGCATACATAGCGCTCCTCGGGGTTGGCGCCGCGGAGTTCATCGCCGCTCAGTTTCCGCAGGTCAGGCGCCGCCGCGAAGCCTTCATTGTGCTCACCGTCGCTGGCACAGCGCTCATGCTCGCCGCCGTTCCTTCGCACTACACGGACAACCACGTCGCCATCCTCTGGCTTGTGGGTACCGAGGTCTTCTTGATTGCCGGTGTCCTCGTGAAGGAAGTCGTATTTCGCCGCCTCGGATTGTTGATTGGTCTTTTGGTCGGCATCCGGCTACTTGCGTATGACTTTCGTGACCTTGTCAATCTGCGATTCCAAGCCGAAAAGCTCGAGCTTGGCGCCGGTGTGCTCTTTGCATTTTGCGCAGTGGTTTTCTTTTTGAACGATCTTGGCCTTGGCGCGCGCTGGCGCGAATTCTTTGAACCCCTGCTGGATCGCCGAGTGCTGGCCGCGCACTCCTACATCGGCGCGTTCGCCGCAGTCACCGCCGCCTGGGCTTTGTTCTTGCACGATTGGACCGCGATTGCTTTTGCCGCGGTCATGCTTTTCCTGGCTGCGATGAGCCGCGCCCTCGAATCGCGTCACTTGCAAGTCCAATACGCATTGCTCGGCGCGCTCACGCTGTACCGTGCCGCGGTCGTGAATCTGCATCTTGAAGCAGCGGAACATGCGCACGTGCCCATGCGCCTGCTCACGTTGCCGATCCTCGCAGCGGTGTACTACCTCACCGCAAAGCTCGCCAAGCTCCACGACGACCCCGAGCAGCGCACGCTGCGCGGCCTATTCGCCGCCGCCGGCACCGGCCTACTTGCCTTGCTCATTTGGTTTGAAGTGCCCGAACTTTGGCAGCCTCTCGCGTTCATCGCCTTCGCTGTAATCCTCTCTGAATCGGCTCGGGCGTTGACGCATCACGCGATTGGCTGGCACTCGCACATTCTCGGCGGCCTGGCCATTTACACCGCGCTCCTAGCGGACCCATACAACACGCACAAGTGGCACGACATTCCTTGGCACGCTCTTGCTGCTCTTCCCGTCGTTGCCGGTCTCTATTGGCTCGCAAAGCGCGTCGGCGTCATCAATCCGCGACACCTCAACATCTCGCAGATCGCCTACACCTGGGCCGGCACCGGCATGATGGTCTGGGTGCTCGGGGAGGCGCTCCACGCCCCGTGGATCGCCGTCGGCTGGATCGTTTTCGCGGTGGCTCTTGCGCTCGCGTCGCGCTGGGTTCCTTACGCTCAGCTGGCTTGGCAGGCAAATGTTGTCGGAATCTTCGCCCTATTGCGCGCCTTTTTCTATAACTACATTTATGCTGAGGAATTCTGGGGACCCATCACTCTGCGAGTCTTCACGATTTGCTTGGTCGCTGCCGGTTTGTACTTTCTCTCGCGCCGAGCCGCCCCGAATGAGCGCTTCGCAAGCCCTGTCGCGTTCTTTCACTCCTTTGCCGCGACGGGCTTGCTCTCTCTTCTGGCTTATTACGAGCATCCAAATGGCTGGCTTGCCCCGATCTGGGCCACGTTTGCTTTGGTCCTGGCGATTGTCGATCAGCGATTCGAATTGGAAGAACTGCCGTGGCAGTCCCACGTCCTTGCCGGAATCACGTTGCTGCGCGTCTTTGCCATGAATTTGTACGACACTTCAACCTGGCACGGCCTGAGCGTGCGCCTGCTTTCGCTTGCCATCGTTGCGGTGATTTTCTACGCCCTCGCGCGGTTGATTCGCATGCCCGAAGATTGGCGCCGCCGCGACATTCACCACATCTATTCCTGGTCCGCCTCGGTCATTGTCTCGCTGATGCTTTGGCATGAGTTGCAGCCCCAGCCGCTCAGTATCGCCGTGGCGTGGGGCGTCTTCGGCTTGGTGCTTTTTGAATACGGCATTTTCCGCGAGATCACGCAGTTCCGCTATCAAGCCTACGTGGCCTTGCTGACGTCCTTCGTGCGGATTTTCTTCGCTAATCTGACTGCTGGCGAACCGGGCGAGTTCTGGGGCCCGCGCATGTACACGATTCTCCCGCTCGTTCTCATCTACTATTTTGTGTACGCTCAAGTGGCAGAAACGGATGAAAAACGTGCGTGACCGCCACCTACATTTCGACACTCTCTTAGCCTATCTGGGCACTGCTTCCATCGTCGCGCTCTGCTATTTCCAGTTTTCTTTGGAATGGGTCGTCACCGCCTGGGCCGCCGTGGCATTTGCGCTGCTTGGCGCATCGCTCTTCCTCAACAAGCCCATCTTTCTGCATCAAGGCATACTTCTCACGCTTAGCGTTTTCTTCCGCAGCATCGCCTACAATTTATTTGGCGGCAGCTACTTCGGCGAGGGCGATTGGAAAGGCGACTACTTGGTTGTCAGTTCCGCTTCAGCCATTTTGCTCGCGAGCCTATTCTTCGCCTTCCGACTGCGCGACCACTTCAAGCCGGCCCCATCCGCCAGCCGCATCACCCAGTTCCTGCAAACCATCGCCCGCCGCCCGGAGCAAGTACAATTCTTCGTTGCGGTCGCTCTTGTAACGGCCATGCTCGCTCTCAAAATGAAAACCGGCATGATCACCGTTTCCTGGGGCGTCGAAGGCGTTCTCGTTTTCTTGTTGGCGCTGGTTGTTGGTGAACGCAGCTTCCGGCTCACCGGCCTTGGCCTCCTGCTCCTTTGCGTCGGCAAGATTATGGCCCTCGATGTCTGGGGCCTCCAGCCGCGCGACCGCTATATCACGCTTATCGTTGTCGGCATTGCGCTAACATTCGTTTCGTTTCTCTATACGCGGTATCGCGAAACCATTCGCCAGTTTCTATGAAACGCTCCGTCGTCTTTGCCATCTTCTTCGCGATCCTAGCCATTGCCCTCGGCAGCCTCTATTGGAGTCTACGCCATCCCAGGTCCACCGCGGTTTCGCCTAACGCCATCTTGAACATGGCTGCTGACGCGCAACGCGGCCTCTCGCGGATTCCCATGCATTTCACGCGGCTCTCCGACGATCAAGAAATCGCCATCGGCAAGGAGCTCGCTGCGAAATACGCGACGCAGATGCGCCCGCTCACTCCGGAAGAAGCCGGCCTCGAAAAATACGTACGCCGCGTCGGCGAAACTATCGCGGCTCATGCCCATCGTCATCTGCCCTATTCGTTCACCGTTCTTCCCGACCACAACATGATCAACGCTTTCTCGCTTCCCGGCGGGCCGGTCTATGTCGGCGAAGGCATGCTCGACCAGATGATGACCGAAGACGAACTCGCGCAAGTCCTGGCTCACGAAATCGAGCACATCGATCACTATCACGCCGTCGAGCGCGTGCAAGTCGAGGCGCAACTGAAAAATCTCAATCTCGATGTCGTGGGCGCGCTGGTACAAATTCCGTTCGAGTTCTGGCAGGCTGGTTACCACAAGGACGAAGAATTCGAAGCCGATCGTGAAGGAATGTACCTTGCTGTGCAGTCGGGCTACTCACCCTACGGGGCAATCGACCTATTTGAACGCTTCGCCAAGCTGTGCAACGAATATGTCATCCACGCCGAAAGCCCTGACGAAGAGCTTTCTCAGCTCGCCATCCAAAGCTTGCAGGGCTATTTCCGTTCGCATCCGTTGCCTTCCGAGCGCCTCGACCAAGCCAAGCGCCTCATCGCTCAGGAGCACTGGGAATCCCGCACTGCACGAAAACCCTTTCGCATCGAATACGAAGTCCACAACGGCGAATTCGTCCGCTAATCCGCGAAGTAAATCTTCTGAACCACGAAGAACATCTTCTAACGTCCATCCCCATTGTCATCCTGAGGGCCGCGCGTTCTGTGGCCCGAAGGATCTTAACCCGCACTCTATCTCCAAAGTAGCCGTTGAGATTCTTCGCGCATCCTCATCGGATGCGCCCAGAATGACGCGCTGCGCCCCAGTTTCGCAAAGCTTTCTTGTGTTGGGATTTTTACTTAGGACTTACAACTTATTACTCAGAACTAGAACAATCCCGGAATCTTCAATCCCGCAATCCCAGGTATTCCCCCAGCGAGGTTCTTCATCTGGTCGGCGAGTTCTTCATCGACGCGTCTTGAGGCTTCGTTCACCGCTGCTCGGACCAAATCCTGCAGCATCTCTTGGTCTTTTCCCGCGAAAATCTCCGGCTCGATCTTCACGTCCACGACCTGCTTCTGCCCATTCATCTTTACCATGACCATGCCGCCGCCGGCCGAAGCTTCGACCGTCACGGAGTTCACCTGCCGCTGCAGGTCTTCCTGCAGTTGCCGGAATCTGGAAAGCATTTGTTGCAAAGCGCCGACTTCCATTCGTTCTCGATCCTTCTCGCGAACTTCACTTTTCTTCTTGCCGCTGCCGCACTTCGGCGATTTTACCTCCAAAGCGCTCCAGCATCGACCTTACCACCGGGTCGCGTTCGAATTGCGCGCGCAGTTCTTGTGTCCCCGATGCCGATGCCGCAACCGCCGCGACTCCGTCAAGTTTAGCACAGACGCGCACCGCGCGCCCCAGCACGTTGCTGGAAACGGCACGAATCTTTTCCAGTGTGTCTCTTCCTTCGAGTAATTCCGCGAACGTTCGGTTCTTCGGCGAAAAATAAATGCGCAGCTCCACGCCTTCGAGTTCCCATCCGCTGCTCTGTTCGACGAGCTCCCCCAAAAATTTCTGCTGTGCCTGGATCGCTGCCTTGATTTCCGCCACTTGCTCTTGCGAAATTCCGACGGCTCGCACTACAGCGCCGTTGTTTTTCTCTGCGGGAATCTCCGCGCCCGCAGACGTGCTGATTGTCGTCGGCGGGACCAGGGCAGAGGATTGCTTTCTCGGTTCTGTGTTTGCGACTATAGGATTCGCAGCGGGATTCGTGGCTGCTGCTCTTGGAGCGCCAGCAGTTGCAGTCGGGACTCCAGAGGAAATCGGGGCGCGCGCTTGCGAGGAAACGGCTGATCCTGTGCGCGCGGCTCCTGCTCTCGGCTCGCCGCTTCCCGCCCCGCTTTTCAATTCACCGAGCAGCTCTTCCAATGGCGCCAACCGCGATGCATTGATCAACCGCAACAGGCCCATCTCCAAGTGCACACGCGGGTCGGGCTTCCTTCTCAAATCATCATCGGTCTGCAGCAAAATCTGAAAAAATCGCGTCAAATCTTCCTCGCTGAATTGAGACGCCGCTTTTGCAATTGCCGGGCGCTGGTCCGGCGTCGCCGCAATCAAATCCGAATCCGCTCCGCAAACCCGCGCGATCAGCAAATTGCGCATGTGCCGTATAGCTTCCCGGCAGAAGTGCTGCAGGTTGCGCCCTTCTTTCTGGAACGTGTGGACCAATCCCAGCGCGCGGTCCGCCGATCCTTCCGCAATTGCGCCGACCAACTCATCAAGCGCGTCTTCCGGCACCACGCCCAATAGCGCGCGCACCTCCGCGTCCGGAATCGTGTCCCCGCAGTACGCACGCGCCTGTTCGAGCAGCGACAGCGCGTCGCGCAAGCTGCCTTCCGCCATTCGCGCAATCACCGCCATCGCGCCCGGCTCAATCTTCAATTCCTCTTTTTGCGCGATTTCTCGCAGCCGCTTCGTGATTTCGCCAAACGTCAGCGCGCGAAAATGAAAATGCTGCGATCGCGACCGGATCGTATCAACTAAATCCTCCGGCTGCGTCGTAGCCATCACGAAGATCACGCGGTCCGGCGGCTCTTCCAGCGTCTTCAGTAGCGCATTCGAAGCTTCCCCGGTCAGCATGTGCGCTTCGTCGAGAATCACTACCTTGTGCCGCGAAGCTGCGGGTGCGTACCGCACCATCTCCCGCAGTTCGCGAATCTGGTCGATGCCGCGGTTCGAGGCCGCGTCGATTTCGATCACATCGAGCGAAGTTCCGGCCGCAATCTCTTTGCACGAATCGCATTCCCCGCAAGGCTCCGGCGTCGGCCCGTGCACGCAGTTCAACGCTTTCGCCAGGATTCGCGCCGCCGTGGTTTTCCCCACGCCGCGCGCGCCAGAAAAAATGTACGCGTGCGCCACCCGGTCATTTTTGATCGCGTTCTTCAGCGTTTCCGTGACGTGTTCCTGCCCCACCAGATCGTTGAACGTCTGCGGCCGCCACTTCCTCGCTATAACTTGATAGCTCAACGAAAGCACCTCATTTGATGTGCGGTATTTCCCAGAAAGCAATCATAAAAAGATAAAGGCCGAAGAGCACGCACGCAACCAGTATTCCCTCGTTCACAGAATTGTCGGCCACTTGCAGAATCTGATCGAACGGAGAGTTGGCGGGCGCTTCATTTATTTCGCCTGCCCGATATAGCTTGCGAATCTTGCCTTGCCGTTGGATAGCCAACAAATATGGGCGAAGCACCGTCAAAAGGAAAAAGCTAATTATTGTAAGGTGATACGAGTGGCGGCTGATTCTGTCCCAGTAATCCCAGATTAATGCCACACAGGCGACGCTAACACCCGCAGCCAAAGTCGTCGTAAGGACGAATTTCCACGAACGAAAAGGGGATTGAAAGAAAAAAGTATTCGGTTTGGGGTCGTCTTCAAACCAATTTACAGGTTTCGCTTGGCTCATCGGGCCTCCCAACAAAATCAGCCCAGCTCAGAACTAAGGGCAAGAAACTAAAATCCTTCAATGACGCCAAGAATGAAAACTCTCGGATTCTTTGGAGGGTCAAGGATTTTCACTTATAACTTAGAACTAACAACCAAGAACTGAGTTTCTTCGGCGAGAGGAACTTCGGGTCATCCGCGGCACCCGAGGCGTTCCCGGTACCGTTGCTCCCTTCCGGGCCTGGCGGGGTTCGCGGGACCTCGTTGCACAGAGCCCGAAGTTCCACGCTCCGGCAGACGCGCACTTTCGCGCGTCCGCGAAGAAAATTCTAGCACACTCACTCGGTGAAGAAATGCGGACCCAATTCCTCCGCTGAAACGTATCGAAGTGCCTGTCGGTAGATGGCAAAAAGTGTACCTCGGTCCATTTCGCGATGATTAGGAACCGTGAGTGTTTGCTTCGTGCCATCACCGAGAACTCTTCTCAACTTCATGTGACTGCCACGTTGAGACACGACCGAGAACCCGAAAGCCGTAAGAATTCTGACCACCTCTGCGCCGGAGAGAACTTTAGGCCGGGGCATGCGTTTGCGGTTCAGGTTCCAATTCGTAGCTGGCTAGGATTGAGGCGTTCGGCGCTAATCCGAAGTCCGCTGGATTTTCGCCCTCCAATTCCAGGGCAATCGCTTCTTTCACATTTGCCATCAGCTCGTCGAGCGTGGAGGCTTGCGTCACGACCGGAAGGTCGAAGCATTCCGCGACGTAGTACTTCTCTCCTCGGAAAACACGAACCTGTATGATTCTTTTCATCCCTCTCATCATATCGAGGTCATTCGTCAACGAGCAACAGCTTGGCCCTTATGACCTGCTGTGAGAGCAACTCCTGCATGCCGCTGCAAACGGCCGTTGTCCTGGACTGAAGGAACTACGGTCATCCAGCTTAGGACTTTGGCTTTGCCGCCGCGGCTGGCGCATCCGGAGGCTGCACTTCCGACGGGTTCACCCAATTCACTTTGAACGGACCCATCCCATGCACCTGCACAATCGACTCTCCTTTGCTCATGGCGAAGTGCCGCATCTCTTTCGGTACGGTGATAAAGTTTCCCGTATTCATCGTCTCCAGCTTGCTCTCATCGAACGAATCGCCCATCCCCACCAGGAAAGTGCCTTTCAGCACTGTGACGTTCTCATCGGTCGGATGCCAGTGCGCCGGAATCTTCGCGCCATCCGCGCACCGGATGCGCAGCACGAACGGCGACCCTTCGGCATTGAAATCGCCCGAAACCGGCGCAAGATCGCAACCCTTTATGATCCCCGTCCATTTCAAATCTCCAAAGTGCACAATTTTGTGCGCCTCCGAAGCTTCTTTCTTTTCCTGGCCGGAAACCAGCAGCGCGCACGCCGCTATCCCGGCGAATGCCGCGCACACTTTCATCCCTCGAATCTTTCTCATGGAAATACCTCCGTAGCGAAAATAAGGGCACCCGATTTCTCAAACGATACTCTGGCCGGCCGTATACAGCAAGCGAACCACACTGTTGGCGTTGTGAATGTGTGTTTTCTTGTCGTAGCGCCGGCTTCCAGCAGGCTCTTTGTTGCCTTGACGAAAACGCAACAGCTCGAAAAAGTCGTTTCGCATCCCTCCCGAATCGAGTACTCTACGTTCGGATGGAGTTCCTCCCCATCCCCCTGGTCTTCGCCCGCAGCGAACGCCAGGTCCGCTGCGCCAGCGGAAAGCACTGAGGCATCGCCTCAGTGTCGCCTCACGAAACGGGGCTCGCTCGCACGTTCTCGTCGAGCAGGAGGAATCCATGAAACTCGTTGTTGCAATTCTCTTGGCGGCAGCCCTCGTGTGCTCTGCCCCGCCCGTAGTTCTCGCCGGGCCGCACCAAGTCATTCAAGGCACGCAAGTGCATCTCACGCTCTTGAGCGGCATCAGTTCCAGCGTCTCCAAAGAGGGAGATCCCTTTGTTGCCGTCGTGGCGGAACCAGTCTATCTCGGCAGCCAGTTATTGCTCCCTGCGGGCACTCGCGTGAATGGCCTCATCGGCACCGTCGAAAAAGCCCGCCACTTTTCCATTCTCCGCGGCCAGGCCTACATGAATCTCACCTTCCGCTCCGTCGAAGTCGATAGCCGCTTGATTCCCGTGCAGATGAGCATCATCGCTCTCGAGCAGCCGCACAGCCAGGCCGACCCAAAGCGCCGCAAAGACGTGAAAATTGAAGAAGGGCAGGTCGTTCAAGAAAAGCACGACGTCAAGGGCGACGTGATCGGCGCGACCATCGGCACCGGCGGCGGCACGCTGATCGGCGCGGTGTTCAGTCACGTCGTGCGCGGCTTCGGTTTTGGTCTTGCGGGCAGCGCCGCCTACATCATGGCTCGCAAAGGCAAGGACGTCGAGCTTCCCGCGCAAACCGGCATGCTCGTTCGAATGGACAACACCATCACGGTTCCGGCCACCACGGCCAGCAACTCCAGCTATTCCGGCAACCGCTAACTCTTGGGATTTCGCTCCGAGCCGCAAAACCCGGTTCGCGGCTCAGAATGAAAAACAGAAAGCCTCAAACTGATTTGCCGTGCAAAACAGTTTTATTGGCTTCCGGACCCGTGGGTCGCTTAACAGCCAGACTACTTTGCTTCACAAATTAGATTATGCCGTAATCTAAATTACGCCATAATTTAGATTATGCCATAATTTACATTACAGCTTCGGACTCGGGAGCCACCGAGTGCCCAATCTACAGCTAACTGCCATATTGCACTCCATGACGTGCTTCCGGCGAGGCGCTTTGCTACGCTTGCGCGATACCAAGTTTGGGTGGGAATATCTAGCTTCTTCAGCGGTGTTGGCTTGGCGATTTGTTGCCAACTCCTCGAATCAATTGAATCACCAGCGCGGACAGAATCACCAAGGCTGCAATTCCACCAACCTTCAGAATCTCGGACTGTACGGCACGATGGAAAGATTCATCGGCCGAGTTAAGCACTGAATTCAGGATGGGGTCCAGCAATTGCTCGTGAAGCCAGGTTGCTCCCGTCTTTGTGACATGGTATCCGTTCAATACATCCTGAAAACCGTAGCCCCCGAGAAGGCCGGCACTCGCCGCGTGCAATTTTTCACTGAGGGAACCGATCACAAACGCAGACAGAATAACGCCGTCAAGCGCTCCGGCCAGGTGGCTCCACGAAAAACCTCTGTTTTCGGGATGGCGCGCTCCCAGCCCAATCAGCACTACGTTTATGGACAGCCATGCCGTCCCCAGCAACGGTACCCAGAGCTTGGCGGGAATTGCGGACAGCGGCTTGCGAAAAAGAGAAACTTGACCGGCTGTCAAGGACATAGGCCCTCCATCACCTGGCATTGCAATGTAGTGAATTTCAGCGGCGTTTCGTTTCAGCGGGGAGGAATGAGCGCCGCGCTCTGGGTGGGTACCGGTTGGCGCGGCGCCGTAGGGGGTTCTGGCAGGCTGGCAGTGGGCAGACTGTGGAACTACAGGTGGCAGGAACCTTTCTCGGCTCCCTCGAAACAAGACAAAGCGAGGGATCCTTCGAATTTTTTCCTGTCCGTTGCAGCAACCCGGCTTGGAACCACGCTTCCCTAAGGGTTCAAAGATACTTCCGATCGCCGCTCAACTGGACTTGACTTCTGCCATTGGCAAATGCAGGGAGGTTGCCAAAGGGGCAAGCGGTCAATTCATGCGTTTTCAAGGGCTTAGGATTGGTGCGCGAAATCATATCTGCCTCAGGGCGGGAATCTGTCTTGGAATGAAACAACCGGGGTTTAACCACAAAACACGGAACTGGCCTTCGAACCGCATGCCGCTCTCAGCGCATGGGACTCAAGCCGCAGCGCCGCCGGATTTCTCCTTCGGCGTATCATAGCCGTCGCGTTTCAAGTACCGATACAAGCTCGTGCGGCCAATCCCCAGAATCTGCGCGGCGCGCAACCGATTGCCGTGACACAACTCCAGCACGCGCCGGATGTGCAGCTTGCGCACTTCCTCGAGAGATAAAGGCTTCCATTCGTCGCCTTCCAAGGAGCGCGGGCTGGGACGCTGGAGGTGCTCCGGCAAATCGCCCAGGTCGATGAAGTCTCCGGTCGTGGTAATGCAAGCGCTGGAAATTACGTTTTCCAGCTCGCGCACGTTTCCCGGCCACCCATGCTGCAACAATACGGTCTGCGCCCTGCGCGTCAGTCCCGCAATGTTTTTCCCATAAGCCGAATTGTATTTGTGCAGGAAATACTGAACCAGCAAAGGAATGTCTTCTAGCCGTTCCGTCAACGAGGGAATCCGAATCTGAATCGAACTCAAACGGTAAAACAAGTCTTCCCGGAAACGTCCGGCAAGGACTTCGGTGCGCAGATCACGGTAGGTGGCGGCGATCAGCCGCACATTGATCTGCCGCACTTCCGGAGAGCCAACGCGCTGGATTTCACGGTTTTGAATCACCCGCAAGAGTTTTGCCTGCATGGCCAGCGAAGTCTCTCCCACCTCATCCAGAAAAACCGTACCGCCATTCGCGTATTCAAAAAGCCCTGGCCGCGTATCCGTCGCTCCGGTGAACGATCCGCGCACGTGTCCGAAAAGCTGGCTTTCGAGCAGCGTGTCTACGAGGGCCGAACAGTTGCACACCGCCATTTTCTGCTGGCTCACAGGGCTGAACTGGTGAATGGCGCGCGCGACGAGCTCCTTCCCGGTTCCCGTCGGTCCCACCAACAATACGTTTGTGTAGTGCCGCGCCACCTTGCGCGCAAAATCGAACACCTCCAGCATCGCCGGGCTCTTGCCTACGATGCCGTGGAACTCCAGGTCTTTCAGCAACTGCTCTTCGAGCGCGCGCACGCGCCGCCGCTGATCGTAAAGCGTCGCGACGTCATCCAAGTCTTCTTCAGGTGCGCACGGTCAAGCGGCTTTGGCAGAAAGTCCGAAGCGCCGCGGCGGATCGCTTCGAGCGCCGAATCCAGCGTGTAGTCGCCGGTCATTAGAACGATGTGCACACCGGGATCGCTGCGCAGCGCCTGATCGAGGAACTCGTACCCATCCATCCCAGGCATGTGTACGTCTACCAGCGCCAAGCGACATCGCCCCCTGCGAATCAGCTTCAGCGCTTCTTCCGGATCAGCGGTGGCTATCGGCTCGTAGCCCAGGTGCGCGATCACTTCCGCAATCATTTCCAATTGGCCGGGATCGTCGTCGAGCACGCAGGGAGTCAGGGACGTCTTTGGTGCTGGCTCGGCACCGTTGCTTATCGGGAGTGCCACCATATCCGATCATCAGGCACGGCGTGTGCCACATTCACGCTTGCACCTTTCTTTTGGAACGACGTTCGGTTCCTTGGAGTCCGCGTGAAACTTGGTGCGGCGATGCCCTTGAAAATGCGCGTCTTATCTAGTCCGAAGGGGCCCGGCTGCTTTAACTGGTTCATTTCGCAACCAGGATTATCCCGTTGAAATTCGATTTGTGAGATTTTTCAAGCCAATTCGAAACGGTTATGAGCAGGACTGTCCCAATTCAGCATGCAAATGGTTCCCGCGTTCCCTATTCGGCACACCGCGACCGCCGGCGCAAACCATTGCGCTATCAGTAGTGGATGTTCGAGCCTTGGTTGTGGAGCTCCTCCGCTGTGCTTCGCGGCTGCACTCGAGTGACCCGAAACAGTTGCTGCCCATCTGGGGTAGTGCCGAGAGGTTCGGCCTGATATGCCACGGGAAAAGTGCGCTCGGCGGCAGTGGGCTGCAGAAGGCGAACAAAAATCATCGTTCCTGGGCAGAGCGGATGTGACAGGCAAAGACGCTTGCCGTTCTCTTCATTCCAGGTGAGCTCGGACTTTTCCAAGAAGAAACTCTGCCTACTGTCCCACCCCGACACCTCGACACTGTACGTGCTGGTGAGTGGACAGTGAGCGGTCAATGCCATGAGCGGCCTCCGGCAAACCTAGGTGCAGGCCCGGGGCCAGCGGCAAGAACGCAATGAGAAAGAAAACAAAACTGTTACAAAAAAACCGGAGCGGGAAGCTGTGCTTTGACGGGACGAAGGTGTCTGCTTTGTTCAGCATTGGTGCAATGGAAACATCTCGACGCCTTCCAGCAGCTCAAAACCAGCTTCGCAACAGGTAGCTCGTTGCAAACGCGCGGATCGGCCCGTAAACATAGTTAAAAACGAAGATAGCGACAACCAAGCCGAGCAGGCCATAACTATTACCGCGCAGCCAATCCAGATAACCATGAGCGCGCTCCTCGCCCATAAACAGCATGATGCCAGTGCTCCCGTCCAGCGGAGGGACCGGAAGCAGATTGAAAGTGCCGAGAAGAAGATTGAGAGAAAAGAGGGCATAGAGCAGATTCCAAGCGAAATCCGACGTGCTTCGGTGCAACCAGCCCTGGCTCAGCCCCAGGTTCATGGCGAGCGCGGCAATCAACATCAAGATGTAGTTCGTCGCGGGGCCCGCCAACGCCATCCAGGCAGCGCGATGCGGATGGCGCCGTTCCCAATTCGGATCGTACGGCGCGCTGGCCCAGCCGATGATCGAGCCATTCAAAATGAGCATGAGGATGGGAATGACAACCATCCCCCAGGGCTCCCGCTGGATGTGCGGGATGGGATTGAGTGTGACCTGCCCACCGCGGGACGCCGTTTCGTCGCCGCCGAGCTTAGCGACGAGCGCATGCGCAGCTTCATGGCACGTAGTGGAGAAAAGAAAAACCACGTACCAGGTGAATCCCAAGGCTAGCAGCTGTGGCGAGAGATTTGGCATGAAGAAAGTATACGCGGCCCCTCGTGTTAGCGTAGATGGAGCGGGGAAGCTTTGCAAGGTGCGTTCGACATTTGCCGAGGGCTGCAAAGGTATGCCTGAAAACGGGAAATGTAGCCGTGCGCGATCTTGCCGATCATGCACCTATCAACTACGTGACGGCCATCGCGGCGGCGCAACCATAGCGGTCGCTTGTGGGAAATTATTTTTTCCTGCGGCGATTCGAAGCGTCAACGGATTTTTGACGCTCTTACAGGCCGGTCTGCTTCGGGAAGGCTTTTACCCCAGATGGCGTGAACTCAAAGCGCACTTGCCATTGGCTGGGAACGCTGTGGCCGTCCACCTCAGGTGAAGTGAACTCCCAGCGCCGCGATGCTTTGAGAGCGAGATCGGCAAAGTACTGGCTCGGGCCCTGTGATTCGAACTGAGCATCCGCGACGTTGCCCGTAGCGTCGACTTGAAGTAGCACGGTCACGCGAACGGTTCCATGAATTGTCGCGAGGGCTTTTTCGCTAGCCTCCGGCAAAACCTGATCGAGAATTTCTCCGTGCACTGGACCTCCAGCCGAATTCTTTGGGGTACTTGGCGAAGGCGCGGATTCAGTGCGAAGGGAAGCGGGGGTAGTCGGCCGGGGATTGGCTGGCGTTTCGCTGGATTTTGCTTCGTCCGATGGTTTGGCCTCGCTCGGAGTGGCTGAACGTGCGGCGGGCTTCGCCGCAGATGGAATTGCTGCAGCGGCATTGTTTTGTCCGGCCGGTTTGGGCGCACTGGTGGTAGAAGCGGGAGGAACCGCAGTGCTCGAGGCGGAAGTGGATGAAGGAGTTTCCGCGCGGTGGCCGAGGAGCTTCGGGAACACTAGGATGCCGACAATGACGAGGGCGACGACGCCGAGCGGGATCACGTAGTTGGGCAGGACTACGGTTTGCTTCGGCGCCCTGACGCCTTGCGGAACAGGCGCCGGAGCTCTGGGCGGGGGTGGCACCGGCTTGGGAGCTTGCAGCTTGGCGGCAGGAACGGCCGTCACTGGAGAAACCGGTATCGACAGAGGCGACACCGATTGCGCTGCAGCAGCGGCCATTGCGACAGGATTCAGGCAGGCGCTGATTTGGGTGATGCTCCAGCGAAGCTGAGGTTCTCTGCGAAGCGTGTGGCGCGCGATATCGAGAAATGGCTGGGGAATATTTTCTGTAACGGCTGGGTCGGATTGTCCGTCTTGTTGCCAAGCCGGAACGCGCTGCGTGAGTGCTTCGACTACCGTCATTCCCAGAGACCAGGCATCCACCGCCGGTGAAAGCGGCATGTGCGTCGACTCGGGCGCAGCGTGGATGTCCGCCTTTGCAGGCGTCTTCCGGAACTCGCCCACAGGAAAAATCGTGTCGCTCGAGAGCTTGAGCTGATCGCCAATCGCCAAAACGTTGGAAGGCTTTACATGCGAGTGAACCAGCCCCTGGCCATGCAGATAAGCGAGAGCAGCCAGCGCCGGTTCGAGCATTTGCTTGGCTTCTTCGGGCGTAAGGGACCGCTCGGGAAGGATTTGAGAAAGATCTTCTTCGGCGAATTCCATTACCACATAGAGCAGGTCGGAGTCCGCCAGTTGACAGCGGCCGCATTGCAGCAAGCGGATCAGGTTGGGGTGCGAGAGTTGCGAGGCGCGCCGCCAGAGCGAGAGCTGAAGATCCGAAGAATCAGTTGCTGGCAGTAACTTGATCGCGGCTTTTAGAGGTTCCGCGCCAGAGATCTGCGTCAGAAAAACGCCGGAATCGCCGGAACCACCCAGGTACTTTTGCAAAGGGAAGGTGTTGTTAATGACCTGGCCTTCGCATTGCTTCCACGAGACGCTCATGTTTCACCTCAACCAGCGCATTTTCCATCCGGAGGGACGAGGACACTTTTGCAATCAGAAAACTATAGTCGAGAGAGCGCCATGGCGTCTGAAGCGGGGCTGGAACGTCAGGACACGTAATTCGCAGGCGCCAGGGGCCGGGCGCTCATCGGCTTCATTCTGTCACGAAAAGGGGATGGAGCGCGAGTGGGATTCTTTCTCGTCACGAAAGCCTAACCTTATGACCGGGGAAAGCGGCCGCTTCGTGAATTGCCATCTGAAGCGGCGCGGATGAGCGCGTCGCAGGCCGCAAGACAAGCGTGGCGAAATTCCCGAACATTTTTCTCGCGCGTGTTTGCAGAGAGAAGAAGCGTTGCCGTTCCGTGCACTAGCGCAACCAGCGCCAAGGCCAGCATCGTGTGCCCCTCAGAAGCACCGCCGAGTTGCGCGGCAATGCGCTGCTTCATGAATTCGAAGGAAGGCATGTGATCGCGGCGGGCGAAAGCAATGGCCCAATCCTCGGAAATCAGCCGGTAGTCATTGGGGTGTTCCGTAAAAAAGTCCAGCGCGCGGCGGCAGACTTGCTCGGGCGTGCGGGAACTCTTGATGGCTGAGAAAAGATTCAAACGCGAGCGGCTGCGAAGCAGCGCAAGCAAATTGCTTTTGTCGGAGAAACGCTCGTAAAGGGTCGGCGTGGTCGTGCCGGCGGCGCGGGCGACGCGCCGCATGGTCAGTGCCTGTTCCCCTTGTTTTCGACAGATTTTGTAAGCCGCATCGATGATTTTGCCTTCCAGGCGAGGATCGAGTTTGCGCGGCATCTTGCCACCCTCCAGGACTCCGCACAGCCAGTGTGAATCGGTTACTACGTTAAATCAATACCTCGGCAAACGATACGTTCGATTATCGCCAAGGCCTCGCGAACACCCGATCCCTCCCGGATGGGGATTGTTTCAGTTGGGTACACAAGTCCGGGACTGGCCTCTCCCGGGCCAACCAGTCGAGCTCAGGCTTCTTCTGACGTTGAATACAAAAGAGCTGAGAGGAGCAGTTCCCCGGGTTTTGGCCCGAGTTTTGCCCCAATATCCCGGGGAAGGTATTTTTCATGGCCGTTACCGATCAGCCGGACCTGGCCCAAGTAAGCAAACTTACTTGGGAGCCTCCACAGACTCGAGAAATGGAAAGCACTAGTGTGGCAATTCAGGTCAATTCAAGGGCTGCATAGGGTTTATTGCATGGCGCGAGCGTTATCAGGGAGCGAGCTGAAGTGATTTCCGCGAACGCCATGCTGCTCCTGTCGCGACGATTTAGGCACGCAACTCGCGCGCACCGAATGAGTCCTCTTCGCGCGCGAATCGGCGTAGTTATGCTGGCGGTCTTGGGTTTGCTTGTGGGGGCCTGCGGAGCAAGCGCGCAGGGCGATGCATCGAGAGAATACGACGTGAAAGCGGCGTTTCTCTTTCATTTTGCGCAGTTCGTTGAATGGCCGCAGGGAGCGTTCAGTGACCCAGGCAGTCCTCTGACCTACTGCACGTTCGGGCAAGACCCTTTTAACGGCGCGCTGGACGCCAGCCTGAGCGGAAAGAAAGTGGGGGAACATCCATTGCGGGTGATCCATTTGGAGGGGACACAGGATTTTCAGAGCTGCCACATATTGTTCGTAGGAGGTGCAGAAAAGAAATCGGTTTCCGCCACGCTGTCTGGTCTGAAGGGGAAACCGGTGTTGACGGTAGGCGAGACGGAGCATTTCGCCGCGGATGGCGGGATGATTGGCTTCTGTCTGGAAGACAACAAAATCCGGTTTGAGATCAATCTGGATGCGGCCGAGAAAGCCCGGCTTAAGATCAGCTCGCGGCTCTTGTCCTTGGCGAACCATGTGGTTGGGGCTAGCGCGGGAAAGTGAAATGAGCCTCTTTCCAAACGCTTCGATCCAGAGCAAGCTGACCATCGCGGTGCTTCTCACCAGCATTCTCGGGCTGAGTGTTACGGGAATGGCTTTTGAGTTCTACGAAAAGGCAAGCTTTCGCAGCGCATTGGTCAGTGCGCTGGAAGTTCACGCGGCCGCTCTGGCTTCCAATACTGGAGCGTCCTTAGTATTTAACGATTCCAAGTCCGCGCAGGACTTGCTGGGCTCGCTGCGATTCGAGCCTCAAATTGCCGTGGCATGCTTATACGACAAGCGCGGGGACATCTTCGCGGTGTACCGGCGAGGTCCAGGAGCTCCCGAATGTTCGCTGCGCGCGACATTTAGCGAGGGAACACGATTCGATGCTGAGGCAGCCACTGTATCGAAACCGGTCTTCTTAAGCGGTGAGAATACTGGATCCATCGTCATCAGTTCGGACTATTCAGAATTGCAAGCCAAGATGCGGAAGTTCCGCCGGACTTCCGCTCTCGTGCTGATTCTCTCGATACTGACGACGGCTTTCGCCTCCTACCGAATCGTGCGGCTGATCAGCGAGCCAATTCTCCAGCTTGCGGCTGTAGCCGAAAGAGTCTCGACGAAAGAAGACTATGCAATCCGGGCCTACATGGCGGGCAAAGACGAAGTGGGAAAGCTGGTTGGATCCTTCAATCAAATGCTGGAACGAATCCAGGAGCGAGACGCCGCCTTGCAAGCCGCTCGGGACCAGCTGGAAGTGCGCGTGGAAGAACGCACTCGTGAATTGGAGAAGGAAATTGTCCAGCGGGGGAAGGCCGAGGAAGCGTTATCGATTGAGCGGGGGCGGCTGCGCGCGTTGATCGACAATGTGCCCGACTATATGTATGCAAAAGATACGGATTGCCGTTTCCTGGTGGCCAATCGTTCTGTCGCAAGACAGATGGGAGTCAACGAGCCGGAAGACCTGCTTGGAAAGACGGATTTTGAATTCTATCCCAGGGAACTTGCCCAAGCCTTCTTCAATGATGAGCAGCAAGTGATTCTGTCCGGGCAGGCGGCGGTCAACCGCGAAGAGCCAGGGCTGGATAAACACGGAAATGTTTCTCTGGTTCTCACTACGAAAGTCCCGCTACGAGACAAGAACGGTCAGGTGGTCGGACTGGTAGGGATTGGGCGCGACATTACAGCACTCAAGCAGGCACAGGAACAAATGCGCAAGGCTCGCGAGGTGGCCGAGGCCGCCAGCCGCACCAAGAGCGAAATCCTCGCGAACTTGGAAAGGGAAGTCAGGGAACGCAAACGGGCCGAAGAAGAGTTGAAGGAACGCACGGTATTCCTGAACACCTTGATTGATAGCAGTCCCTTAGCAATCGCGGTTGGCGGGCAGGATCGGCGAGTTCTCTTGGTCAATCCCGCCTTTGAAAAGCTCTTTGGATACACCCGGGGGGAAGCCATCGGGAAGTTTGCAAACGAACTGTTGTATCCGCTTGACATGAGCGAGGCTGAATTCCAGCAGCGCTTGCGAGCATTCGCGCGGGAAGCCGTTCATAGCTTGATTGAAAAGCGGAGAAGAAAGGACGGAAAACTGATCGACGTAGAAGTTGATGCTGTGCCCTTGGCCCTGGCGAACGGTGAGAATGGCTTGCTGGTGGTATACCAGGACATTACCAAGCGGCTGGAAGCCCAAAAGGCCTTGCTAGAGAGTGAAGAGCTATTCCGAACTTTGAGTGCCGCTGCTCCCGTCGGAATTTACCGCGCGGACAAGAACGGGCGTTCGACCTACACCAACAGCAAGCTCGTAGAAATGTTCGGGCTGTCGAACGAAGAGCTCCGCGGAATGGGATGGAAATCAGCCATCCACCCCGAGGACCTGCCGCAAGTGATGAAACTGAGAGAAGAGGCGATTGAACAAAGACGGCCGTATCAGGTGAACTACAGGCTTCTTACCCCGCAACAAGTGGAACGCCAGGTCGAAGTCAAATCGGTGCCGCTCCTGAACAGGGAACATGGGTTCGCTGGATATGTAGGTGTAGTTGAGGATGTTACAGAGCGGTACGAGGTCGAGAAGCGACTGAAAAAGGCGAAAGAAGCGGCCGAGTCCGCCAACCGCGCCAAGAGCGAATTCCTCGCCAACATGAGCCACGAAATCCGCACTCCTCTCAATGGGGTGATCGGTATGACGGACCTTACACTGGAAACTCATTTGACTCCAGAGCAGCGCGAGTACCTCGAGACCGTAAAGATGTCCGCCGACTCGCTGCTGACCGTGATCAATGACATCCTCGACTTCTCAAAGATCGAGGCCGGAAGGATCGACCTCGAAAACATCGATTTCAATCTTCGCGAATCGCTGGAATCGGCGCTGAAAACCATGGCACTGCGGGCCGATGAGAAGGGACTGGAGCTTCTCGGCGAGATCGCACCGGAAGTTCCCGAAGTGCTCAAAGGCGATCCCTCGCGGTTGCGCCAGGTACTTTTGAACCTGGTGGGCAACGCCATCAAATTCACGAGCCAGGGAGAAGTAGCGGTCAGAGTCTGCGTTGACTCGCGGGAAGGCCGGGATTGCCTGTTGAAATTCACGGTTGCCGACACCGGCATCGGCATCCCGGAGGGCAAGCGCGAATCGATCTTCGCGCCATTCACCCAAGCAGACAGCTCGACAACCAGAAAATACGGAGGAACCATCTCGGCGCGGCTGGCGGCGATGATGGGCGGAGTGATGTGGGTGGATAGCGAGGAAGGGAAGGGCAGCCAGTTCCACTTCACGGCGCACTTCGATGCTGCGGACGCGAGTGCAATCAAGGCGGGCTCACCCGCGCCGCCGGAAATCCTGCGCGGAGTGAGAGTTTTGGTGGTTGACGATAACCACACCAGCCGGCGAATCCTTGAAGGGATGCTAAAACACTGGCAGATGGTTCCCACCTTGGCTAGCAGCGGGGTAGAAGCATTGGGACGAATGTCCCCTGCACTTGCGTCTCGAAAACCATTTCAATTGATTCTGACGGACTGCCACATGCCGAGTATGGACGGCTTCTCTCTCATTCAAGCTATTCGCAAGTTGCCAGCATTTTCTGCAGCGACGATTATGATGCTCACTTCCGCCGGCCACCGGGGTGACGCTCTGCGCTGCCAAGAACTTGATGTGGCGGCATATCTCCTGAAACCGATCCGGCAGTCCGAGTTGCGGGAAGCAATCGTTCGAGTGTTGGGAGCGCCGCAACAAACGGGAGCGATCCCCCTCATCACGCGGTATTCGTTGCAAGGAGCCATGGAGGCAAGAACTTCACTGCGCATCCTATTGGCAGAAGACAATCTTGTGAATCAGCGGCTCACTACGCGGCTGCTGGAGAAGCGGGGGCATCACGTGGTGGTAGCCGCAAACGGGCGCGAGGCACTTGAGGCGCTTGCTAGGGAGACTTTCGATCTGGTTCTGATGGACATGCAGATGCCGGAGATGGACGGCTTTGAAGCGACCGCGGCAATCCGCCAAAAGGAAAAAACGGATGGCCGTCATTTGCCGATCGTGGCTCTAACCGCCCATGCGATGAAAGGGGACCGCGAGAAATGCCTCGCGGCGGGGATGGATGGATATCTCACAAAGCCACTGCGGCCGCAGGAATTGGACGAAGTGCTGAAGCCGTACATTGCGGGGCCGCAAGCGGAAGCCCAGCCCTCCGAGAAAGTTCTGACCTTGGAATGAGGAACGCAGCGCACTCGTTGTAAAAGGGTTCAGTTCAATTTGAACCGAAGTGCGGATACTCCTCCGCTCAGTGCTTCTTGGAAGAAACGGTCTTGTCTTCACTGACCTGGATGCAACAGGCGCTTGGGCCCGCTGACAAACGGATTCCCGCGTTCATAAAAGCGCAGTGGTTTTTCAGCGGCATGCGTGATTCCGATCCGGACGGAAGTGCCAATCGCCCCGACTGGATAATTCGAAGCCCCGAGCCAGAGGGATTCGTCGGCGCACAGATCCACGCCGTCGTGGCGCCGATCAATTCTCAGTGCAGCAGCCAGGCGACCCGGGCCACGCGTGAGATCGAGCAGTTTATCGGTTTTGCGATGTTTCTTCATGAGCTCGATGCCCTCGAGTGGCTCGATCGCGCGAATCAGAATTGCCGACGCCGTGCCCTCGAGTTCACTCACGACGTTCAGCATGAAATGTGCGCCGTAGTTGAAGAAAACGTAGGCATGGCCCGGTGCGTGGTACATCGAGCGGATGCGCGGAGTGGGCCCGCGAAAATGATGCCCGGCTGGATCGCCCGGTGGATAGGCCTCTGTTTCGACGATTCGTCCGCTCAGCCGGCCTTTGGAAAGATCGTGAACCACGATTTTGCCAATCAGAAAACGCGCAAGTTCAATGGTGTTCGCAGGCAGTTCGCTGCGCCGAAGGCGGCGGATGGACAGTTTTGTTGGCGGACGGGACTGAGCGGCTTTGGTCGAAGACATGGACGAGACTTCAGCGCGAAACGATCTTCTGCAATTGGTCTGTAGGAACTAGATCCTGATACTCGCTGTTTTTCCGGATAAAACTCGAAACATACGGGCAGAGGGGAACGACTTGAAGGTGCTGGGCGCGTGCGAAGTCCAAAGCCGTACGTACCAGCTTGGCGGCCAAGCCTTGGCCTTCCAGCGGCGATGGGACTTCCGTGTGGAGAAACGTGATGCGGCCCGGTGTGCGGCGGTAGGTGACGAGCGCTCGCATATTGCCAATTTCGGCTTCGAAACGTTGCGCTTGCTCGTGATGCTTTACGGCGATGTTGTCCAGGTTCAGTTCCATGGCTCATCCCGGCGAAGTCAAACCGCTGAAGTATCCGGCGGCTCGTTGTTGAAAAGCCGCGCAAGTTCGGCGTGTTCCATTACGACCCTAGGATCATGCTGGATGGCATCGAAGTATTTCTTTTGGAACGCATCGCCGGATTCCGTGGGGACAAACATTTTTCGCGCCAGGGAAAACGCCACGCTCGTGTATTCGGGAGTCACTGGCTCCTTAGCCGCGAGAGTTTCGTCAATGCGCACGACAAACTCCGAGATGTTGTGCAGCCACGCGAATTGCGCGTGGTCTACTACGAGCCGAAACAGTTCGCCGGAGTTCACCTTGCCGTGCTCCCGCTCATATTCGCGGCGCTCCATCTCGAGGAGCGTTTTGTGCACTCGAAGAAGCGCCAGTCGCAGGGCGATAAGCTTCTTGCGGGCCGACGAATCGTTGTCCGATCCTTGCAGATTGGAGTTCGCAGAATTCATTTTTCGCAATTCACTTCTATTTTCCAATAGCCGGACTCTTTTTTCAAAACAGACAACCGGGGCTCAGAAGAGAACGAAAAGTCAGTCGTGATAGCGCTGCTCGCCGACCGGTAGCGGAATCGGAAGCCGATTCCCCGGCGGCGGCAGGGGGCAGGTGGAAAACGGAGTGTAAGCGCAGGGCGGGTTTTCCAAGCGGTTGAAATCCAGCACGAGTACCCCAGGCTTCTCGAGTCCATTGGTGGGAAAACCGGTGTAGAGAAACCGGCAAGCTCCATAGGTCGTGGTGGTGCTGGTCGTGTCACGAAGGATGAAGAACAGCTTCGCTACCGCTGGATCTTCGAGCACCGGCTCAAGACGGAAGGACTTGCCGTTTAGAATAAATTCCGCCGCGCCAGGAACGGGCTGCTCATAGTTCGTGCCAACTAAAGTAGCGAGCGTGATGGTCTTATACGGCGAATAGGGAATCCATTTGGCCGTCACGCGATAATTTTCGTCCGGCGGATACCACTTGAGACCATGAAAACCAACAATCGACGGCGATTTCGAATCCTTGATGCGCAGCGCGAACCGAGTCTCCCGCCGGATCACATACATGTTGAGTGTGCCGATGGTCATGCGAGGAGCAACCTTGTCATTGTTGGGTTCCGCGCGAAGTCTTTGCGATTTTGCCGGGGCGCCAGCGACGAGAAAATCTTGCGGAAATCCGCCTGTGGGAGGATTCAGCGTTACGCTTTCACCCTCCAGATGAAGCGCCGCAAGATGCGCTGGCCCGCTGGTTAGCCGGATTTTGTTGTCGGAAGCGGAGCCCACAGAATTGTCACCGGGTTGCAACCACTCTAGACCGACAAGCGAAAGCCAACCGTCAGGCTTCAAAAGATCCGCGGCATGTTCGGCCCGCCAGGTGGCTATATCCTTCTTTAGGCCGAGGTCCTGAGCGCACAGTGCATAGGAAAGGAAACCGCAAGCAAGAATAGCTGGGATTAACTTCTCATGGCGGTTCCGCAAGCGCATGCGCAAGTATATCTCAGTGCGCTAAATTCTGAGGGGGCTCAGAGGTTCACGCACAATGGTGACCTGCGTCACCGTGGCATAATGGACCGCCCATATAGAAAGCTAATCCCGAGTCGCAATGCTCGCGACAGACTATAGGCGGGCCTACAGAAACGCCGCCAGAAAGTGTATGCTTTGGGGTGCTTGGTGCGCTGGGGTTGACCTCTTCTTGAACTCGCTTGGGCGCCTCTCGTGGTTTGTGCGCGATTTCCATCGGCAGAATAGTTTTTTGGTAGCGGAGGGAACTTCATGATTGTGGGTGTTCCGCGAGAATCCTTCCCGGGAGAGCGCCGCGTAGCGCTAGTTCCCGGAGCGATCACAAGTTTGGCGAAGGCAGGCATGGAAGTGATCGTCGAAGCGGGAGCTGGCGCTGGAGCGGGCTATCCCGATGCGGAATACGCCGCCAAAGGCGCGAAGGTACTTCCTAGCCGTTCGGAAGTTTTTGGGACTGCCGACATCATCGTGCAGCTTCTTTGCCACGGCTCGAACGACAAGACCGGCAAATTAGATGTTCCGCTCTACCGCCGCGGGCAAGTGCTCGTCGGCTTTTTGCGTCCCCTTGGCTCCCTGGAAACCATTCAGGAAATCGCTTCGAAGGGTGTTACTTCCTTTTCCGTGGAATTGATGCCGCGAACGACGCGCGCGCAAAGCATGGACGCGCTCTCTTCGATGGCCACGATTTGCGGCTACAAAGCGGTGGTGCTCGCCGCGGATACGCTGCCGCGTATTTTCCCCATGCTGACCACGGCCGCGGGAACAATCACTCCTGCGCGAGTTCTGATTATTGGCGCCGGTGTCGCTGGCCTGCAGGCCATCGCAACTGCCCGCCGGCTTGGCGCCGTAGCTTCCGCCTACGATCTTCGCCCCGCCGCGAAAGAACAAGTGCAAAGCCTCGGCGGCCGTTTCGTCGAGCTTCCCATCGAAGCCAAAGATGCGCAGGACGCCCGAGGATACGCACGCGCGCAAGATGAATCCTTTTATCAACGCCAGCGGGAACTTCTTGGCAAAGCCGTCGCTGACAGCGACGTGGTCATCAGTGCGGCCGTCGTTCCAGGGAAAAAGCCGCCGATCCTCGTCACCAAGGAAATGGTCGCGAGCATGGCGCCGGGTTCGGTCATCGTCGATCTTGCCAGCGAGCGCGGTGGGAATTGCGAACTCACGAAACCCGGTGAGACTGTCTTTGAACACGGCGTCACCATCATCGGGGGAATCAATCTCGCCAGCACGGTTCCCTATCATGCTAGCCAGATGTACGCGCGCAACCTCTCCGCTTTCCTGTTGTTGCTGGTGAAAGACGGCAAGCTCAACCTCAACCTCGACGACGAGATTCTGCGCGAGACGCTGGTGACGCACGGCGGCGAAGTGACCAACGCTCGTGTTCGGGAATTCTTCAATCTTCCGGCTCTGCCCGCTGCTACCAAGGAGGTCGCGAAGTCATGAAGCTGGACCTGCTCACCAGCCTCTACGTGTTCATGCTGGCTGCATTCATCGGATTTGAAGTGATCCGCCGCGTTTCCCCTCTCCTACACACTCCGCTGATGTCGTTGACCAACGCGCTCGATGCCATCGCGGTCGTAGGCGCAATCATTCTCGCAGGCGAATTTCATCCGCACGGCGCGCTGCTCGCTAAAATCCTCGGCACTATCGCTATCGTTGCCGCCACCAGCAACATCGTCGGCGGCTTCCTCATCACCGACCGCATGCTCCGCATGTTCAAGGCCAGCGGGCCGAAGAAGCCATGATCAGCACTCCAGCCATCGAACACATCATCGAAATCACGTATCTCATCGCCACAGCGCTCTTCATTCTTTCGTTGAAATGGCTGAGTTCGCCGGCCACTGCGCGCCGCGGCGTCTTCGCTGGCGAAATTGGCATGCTGCTGGCTGTCGTCGGCACGCTGCTGCACCACGGCATCGTCGAATACAAATGGATCCTGATCGCCCTTGTGCTCGGAACGATTATCGGCGTGCCGCTCGGCGAAGTGGCCATGACCGCTGTGCCGCAGCGAACCGCGCTCAGCCACGCGTTCGGCGCGCTTTGCGTGACGCTGGTTGGCACCGCCGAATTTTATCTTCGAGCGCCCGACGTTCCGCCGTTCATGATGGGCGTGCTCTCGATGGAAGTGATCCTCGGCTCACTCACATTCACCGGCAGCTTGATGGCTGCGGGCAAACTGCAGGAAGTGCTTCCGCAGCGGCCGATCACCTATAAAGGACAGAACTTCGTGAATCTGGGTCTGCTCGGCGTAGCCATCATCGTCGCAGGCGTGCTCGTCGCTCATCCCGAAAAGACGCAGCTCTTTCCCCTAATCGTCGGCATCCCGCTGGTGTTCGGCGTGATGATGATTATCCCCATCGGCGGCGCGGACATGCCCACGGTCATCTCGCTCTTGAACTCTTACGCCGGCCTTTCCGCTGCGGCCATGGGCTTCGTGCTTGAAAGCAAGCTGCTCATCATCGCGGGCGCGCTCGACGGCGCTTCCGGCTTCATCCTTTCGGTCAATATGTCCAAGGCGATGAACCGGTCGTTCTCCAACGTGCTGTTCGGCGCGTTTGGCCAGGAACAGACGGCGGCCGCAGGCGCCAAGGAAGCCCGCGCCGTGCGCAGCGCTACTCCGGACGAAGCTGCTGGCATCCTTGCCGCTGCGAACAAAGTTGTCATCGTTCCTGGCTACGGCATGGCCGTTGCGCAAGCGCAGCACAAAGTCCGCGAACTTTACGACGCCCTCACCAAACGAGGCATTGACGTCAAATTCGGCATACATCCAGTCGCCGGCCGCATGCCAGGCCACATGAACGTGCTCCTCGCCGAAGCCGACATTCCCTACGACAAACTTCTCGAAATGGACGAGATCAACGGCGACTTCCCTCAAACCGACGTCGCGCTTGTCATCGGCGCGAATGACGTCACCAATCCCGCCGCGCGCACCGATCATTCCAGCCCCATTTTCGGCATGCCCATTCTCGATGTCGACAAAGCCCGCACCGTTATGGTCATCAAGCGCAGCATGGCCGCGGGTTTCGCTGGCATCGATAACCCGCTCTACTATCTCGACAAAACCCTCATGCTTTTTGGCGACGCGAAGAATTTCGTCGGCGGCATCGTCCGCGAACTCGGCGGCGGCCACGAGTAAATCCGATTGCCGCAATCGCTTTTTTCCATGTTGAACCTGCCGCCTTTTCGTGCTACCACTCCAAGTGGCCCTTGCGCGTTTTCCTCGGCCATTCGCGCCGTTTTAGGAGGCTCTTATGAGCGCCAACGACAGCCTGTTGAAAGGTTCCCGCCGCTCGTTTTTGCAGTGGTCTGCCGCTGCTGCGGCCGCGTCCGCCTTCCATATTGTCAACGAGCCCATGCTCGCGGCTGCGGCCGTTGACCGTGATTTTCAGCATTTTCCTCCCGGCTCCGTAGTTATCAATGCCAACGAAAATCCTCTCGGCCCTTGTTATGAGGCTAGAAAAGCCCTCACTGAGATCATCCCGCAGGGTGGCCGCTACTGCTGGTGGCTCAAGGAAGAACTTACGAAATTGCTTGCACAGACTTTGGGCGTGAAGCCTGAATATGTCGCGGTTTTTCCCGGCTCGAGCGAGCCGCTCCATTTTTCGGTGCTGGCGTTCACATCGCCCACCCGCAGCTACGTCACCGCCGATCCCGGCTATGAATCGGGAATGAACGCCTCGAAGTTTTCAGGCGCGCGTGTCGTTAAGACTGCGCTCACCAAGTCGTTCGGGCACGACATATCGGCGATGCTTTCTGCCGCTCCCGATGCCGGCCTTTTTTATGTTTGTACGCCGAACAACCCCACTGGCACGGTCACACCGCACTCCGACATTGAAGAATTAGTCGCCAAGAAGCCGAAGGACTCTGTCGTGCTCGTCGACGAAGCCTACATTCATTTCTCGGACGCGACCACCGCTCTGGATCTGGTCAACGCAGACAAAGACGTCATCGTCCTGCGCACCTTCTCAAAAATTTACGGCATGGCCGGCCTGCGCTGTGGCGCAGCCATCGCGCGGCCGGAGTTACTCCAAAAATTGATCCCGCAGGGCGGCGGAAGCGCGATGCCGGTCACCGCGCTGGTTGCGGCGGCGGCCAGCCTCAGGCACCAGCAATTGGTGCCGGACCGCAAGAGTATTAACACGCAAATTCGCGAGAAGACGTTTGATTGGTTGAAGAGCCAGGGCTATTCCTTCACGCCTTCGCAAGCCAACTTCTTCATGCTGGATGGGAAGCGCCCCGCCAAGCAGGTCATCGACGCGCTGGCCGCGCAAAAAGTGTTTATCGGGCGCATCTGGCCCGTTTGGCCAACCCATCTGCGCATCACGGTCGGCACGCAACAGGAAATGGATGCGTTCCAGACCGCCTTCGCTGCCGTGATGAAGAATTCTGCCAGCGTCAGCTACGCGCTCCCGGCCAACGTTGCCGAGTCGCGGCGGGATGGCCTCCTCGCCGATGGCACACTGCTGACCGGCCTCTCATCCTGAACTGACGCGCGAAGTCATGTCTCGCTACCGAATTTTCCCAGCGTGAGCTGATGCTAAAAAACCGCTCCGTCCCCGCCGACATATTGCTCCCCCACGTCATCTATCAAGATGTGCGGCAGGCCATCGCTTGGCTGACCAGAGTGTTTGGTTTCCGCGAGAATTATCGCTACGGCAACACTGGCGGGACGGTTGACGGCGCGCAGATGTGTCTTGGCAACGCCTACATCATGGTGAGGGGTACGCATCGAGACGGCAGCACACCGGCAAAAATCGGCACGTACACACAATCCCTAACCGTGTTTGTCGAAGATGTGGATGCCCATTTTCGCCGGGCGAAATCGGAAGGGGCCAAAATCGTCGAGGAACTCCACGAAACTTGCTACGGCGAAAGGCAATACGGCGTCGAGGATCTCGACGGCCACCACTGGCTCTTCTCGCAGCACGCCAAAGACGTCAACCCCGCTGACTGGGGCGCCACGATCACCAATCCCGTGCTTAAAACAATGGCGTGAATTTCTCATTGCGGTTTAAATTAGCTGAATCTCGACGTTTTCAAGTTTAGTGCTCTGCACTACCCCTGGAGTGCTTCCCAAAATGGAACTTGGCAAAACACTCTTGCGCTTGGAGTTTCAACTGAACCTTGAGGATTTTCTCGAGACTGTAAGGATGAGAGAGCCCCGCTCGGCAAAATTGATACGCAGGATCCTGATGGCGGTCGGATCGATGCTGGTGGCGGCACTCCTTGGAGTGCCCCTTGTCGTAAAGGACGTACCCGGGTTCTTGGCTGCATTCCTTCTGGGAGTCCTGCCCCTCGCAGTTTTGTTGGTGATTGTGCCTTGGTACTACAAGCCAGATCGATTTTATAAGTCATATTTCCGGACTCACGCATTCAAGCCTTGTCAGGTCGAAATTGGAGAAGAGGGAAGGAAGCTGTGCACTAACACCAGCGAGAGCGTGCTCCTATGGAAGGCGTTTAGCGAGTATTCGGAAAGCAAAACCCAATTGGTGCTCACTTCCGGGATGGTGCAATATATCTTTCCCAAGCGCGTCATGGAGCAAAGCAAATTCGCGGAACTCGTTGCGTTTGTAAGGACTAAGATTCCGATAAGAGTTAGTGACTTCGGCAGCCATTGACCCTGCGAGTCGGAGCAGATCCGACACGCAGCGGCGCAACAAAAGGAGGCGGGGTCTAGACCCCGCCGCATAGATGGCAGTTTTGAAAAGACTGTCGCTCAAGCGTGGGCTTCGGCTGTTTGCCCTTCGGCAGATTCGTGCGGAATCACGGTGTCGAACTGTTCTGTTTCCGTCGATCCGGCAAGAGCCATCGTCGACGTATTGCCGCTCGAAACCACTTGCACGATTTCGTCGAAGTAGCCGGTCCCGACAAAGCGTTGGTGCGTCACCGCGCGGTAGCCAAGTTCCTGAGCCGCGAACTCTTCTTGCTGCAACTTGGAGTAGGCGGTCATGCCAGAGTGTGAGTAGCCGCGCGCCAGATTGAACATCGACATATTCAGCGAGTGGAAGCCCGCGAGCGTCACGAACTGGAACTTGTAGCCCATTTTGCCGAGTTCCTGCTGGAAGTTCGCGATTGTTACGTCGTCGAGCTTCTTCTTCCAGTTAAATGAAGGCGAGCAGTTGTACGCCAGCAGCTTGCCAGGGAATTTTGCATGAATGGCTTCGGCGAATTTCCGAGCTTCGGCCAAATCCGGCGTGGACGTCTCGCACCACAGCATGTCTGCATACGGCGCGTAGGACAGGCCGCGTGCGATGGCCGCATCAATTCCGCCGTGGTATTGATAGAAGCCTTCCGGAGTGCGCTCGCCATAGATGAATTTGCGGTCATGAGGATCCGCATCGGAAAGCAGCAGGCCCGCGGAATTGGCGTCGGTGCGCGCAATCAAAATCGTCGGAACGCCGCAAACATCCGCAGCCAACCGTGCCGCCACCAGTTTTTCGATGAACTCGCGTGTTGGCACAACCACTTTGCCGCCCATGTGCCCGCACTTCTTGGCCGAGGATAGCTGGTCCTCGAAGTGCACGCCGGCCGCGCCTGCTTCGATCATCGCCTTCATCAATTCGTAGGCGTTGAGCGAGCCGCCAAAGCCGGCTTCCGCGTCCGCCACGATTGGCGCAAACCAATATGTGCCGGAGTGCTTGCCCTCCGCCGATTCGATCTGGTCAGAGCGCAGCAGCGCTCGATTAATCCGCTTCACCAGGTTCGGTGCGGAATCGCACGGATACAGCGACTGGTCGGGATAAACGTCGCCCGCCGTGTTGTTGTCCGCCGCCACTTGCCAGCCGCTGCCATAAATCGCTTTCAATCCGGCCTGCACCATCTCGATTGCTTGATTTCCCGTAATCGCGCCCAGCGCTGGAACGTAAGGCTCCGCCTGCATCAAATCCCAGAGCCGCTCCGCGCCCAGCCGCGCCAGCGTGTACTCGATCTGAATCGAGCCGCGCAGCCGCAGCACGTCCGAGTAGGAATAGGGGCGCCGGATGCCCGCCCAGCGGGGGTCTGACGTCCAGGGCGTGTGCGAGTGATACTTACTTCCGTTGCCGTTCGTCCCGCTGGTTCCATGTCCTGACATTTCTTTCTCCTTGCCTTTTTATTTTTTCTAACTGCTGCCACTGCGATTTGAAAACACCTCACCGCACCACGGACGAACGTGTTTTCGCCCCTGCTGAGGTGAAACTCGGTTGCTAGGAACTAAAATCCAAACTGCTTCGCAAACCGAAACCCAAACTGAAATCCGTCAAGCGGGATTGAATTCGCCCCGCCGAATCATCTCTTCGCTGATGCCGCGCGCCTCGCGCAACGTCGCCGCCACGTTTGGATCACTGTCCTTTGCCGTCTCGCGCAGCAGGCGGTCAAGTTCTTCATCGAAAAGGTCGCGGATTAATTCCGGCGTATGCAGCACCGGGATCCCGCTTTCGTCGAGAATCTCGACTTTGCTCGAGTGCCTCATCCGCTGCGCGATCATCAACCGGTAAATGCGGTCGGTTGCGAGATCTTCCATGTAACCATCGAGCAGACTCGCGCCTTTTCCGTTCAGCACGCCGTTGCGGTAACGGATCACGGTGCGGATCGCGGCTCGCGTTCCGGCGAGCGTGCGCTTGCCCACTCCCGTGGGCAACGGTCGCAAATCCGGATGCGAATTGGTGTCGATTGGCCGCGCCTTCAACTGATTGGGAACAGGGAACTGGCTGACCGCGATTTCATTCTGGTCGGGATGACCGGTCCAGGCGCCGTCCATCAGCGAATTCGCTTCGTTCTTCTTGTCCTCGGCCAAAACTTTCAAAGCGCGCGCGTTCAATTCCGCGTCTTCGCGGCTTGGATAAAGCGCCGTCATCCCGCCGATCGCCAGCATCCCGTGCTTGTGGCAAATCTCCGGAATCAAGTTGCGCAGATTCTGGAAGAACGCAACGTTGTGCGGAATTGTGTTGCGGTCCGGCAGCACCCATTCCGGATTCTCGAGATTGAAATGGATCAGGCTGGCCATGTAATCCCAGCGGCCCAGGTTTAAGCCGACGATATGGTCGCGCAGAATCCAGGCGAACTCTTCCATTTGAAACGCCAGCGGATGCGATTCCACCAGCGCCATGCACTTGATGGCGTCTTTCGGAAGGCCCTTCAATCGCGCGATCATCTGGAACAGATCGCGCCACCACAGCGCTTCGTCCGCCGACTCCGTCTTCGAAATGTAAATGCACAGCGGATGCTTCAGCGCGTTGAAATCCACCTGGTAGGCGACCATCGCGACGTCGAAGAGCGAAGCTGGGAGCAATTCCCCCGGCAAAATTCCCGCTTGGTGAAGGTGCAGTCCGCGTGGCCGCGTGAAAATCACTGTCGTGCTCGGATTGATCGCAACGGTCTTGTTCCGCTTTTTGTCGAAGTAGGTAAGCCGGCCCGTGAGCGCTTCCAAAATGTTCTTGATGCCCAGCTCGTTGTGCTCCCAGGTGTTGGCCGTGGAATCTTCCAGGTCCAGCATCACTCCCGGCGCTCCGGAGTTCAGCATCTTGACTACGAGTTCTGCGTCATCCGCCGGGCCGGTCATCTGATTCCGCTGGTCGGCGCACCACGCCGGCAATTCGATCCGCCAGGAATTTGTCGTCGCCACCGAAGGCGGCAAATACGAAGGGACTTTTCCGGCATGGGCTTCGGCCAGCGCAAATTCCCGCCGCGCCACAAGCGCCCGCTGCCGCAGCGTCAGCGCAGCATGCAAGGGCGCCAGAAAACCCAGAAATCCTTCCGGGAAATCTCTTTCCGGGTCAAATTCCAGCGGCGCGGAATTGATCGTAACGATGCGGTTCGAAAACGGCAACGGCATCAATGCCGGGTTCGGCCTGGTGGTGGCAGTGGCCATGGTATCCGTCAATCCTTTCCCGTGCGAACTCGGATCAAAGAGGGCTGGAGGATGGAGAAGGCAATTCTAAGGCCAAGCGCCGCAGAAAGCGCGCTTCCAAAGCCTCTGCGCTCAATCACATAGAAGGTGCTCATAAAGCGGCCGCGCAACCCGTGCGAAAGTTTGGACAATCTGTCGAGAATTTTGCACAGCATGGCCGCCTGTTTTCCGCTTTTGGCCGGTCTGTTCAACCTATTGAACATCTGTTCGGAGGTTTTCATCCCTTTTCTCTCGGGCGATGCTCCGTCAGGAAACCACTTGTTCAATATACTGAACATATGTTCTGTCCTTTGCACTTTGTACCGCGCCTTCCTGCTCCCGCACAAGCCCTTGTTCAATTCCTTGAACAGATATTCTATAATCCGAACTGTTGTTTTTTCCTACAGGAGTTCCCATGACCGTCACGGATTCCAGCCCCGCCACCGCCGTCGAACGCGCTCTCAATATCCTCGAAGCAGCCGCACAACGCCGCGACGGTCTCACTAATTCGGAAATCAGCCGGAAACTTGCCATTCCGAAAAGTTCCGCGAGCTACATTCTTCGCACGCTCGAAAAACGCGGCTACCTTCGCCGGGATGAAGAATCCGGACGTTACCGACTGGGCCTGAAAATTCTGAGCCTCGGTGGCGACGCTCAGGTCAACCTCGACATCGCCGATGTCGCGCTGCCGTTTATGCGCACGCTCAGCGAAAAGATTCATCTCACCGTGCACCTCGCGGTGCTCGATCAGGGCGAAGCTGTATATGTCGAAAAGGTGGAAGCCCCGGGATTTTTCAAAGTGAATACCTGGGTCGGGCGGCGCATGTTCTTGCATTCCACCAGCGTGGGCAAATGTTTGCTTGCGTGGCTGCCAAAACACGAAGTGGAAGCGCTCATCAAATCCCAAGGTTTGAAAAAGCGGACGCCAAAAACGATCACGACGCTTACAAAATTGTTTGGGGAACTGGAGCGCGTGAAACACGAAGGCCACGCGGTGGACGATGAAGAAAACAGTGTCGGCGCGCGTTGCCTCGGCGCCCCGGTTTTTGACGCTTTGGGAAACGTCGTTGCAGCGCTTGGCGCCAGCGGCACGGTGACGCAAGTGGACGAACACAGCAGGCCGCGGATTGCCGAAGCGTTGAAGGACACGGCGCGGCGCATCTCGCGGCAATTGCAGCGCAGCGGCGCGGCAGGCGCCGCGTAGACTGCGACTTGCGGTAGATGGCACTTCGCTAAAGCCAGTTCGCCTGGGTGAATCCATCGCTTCCGCGATTCCGCTCCTTCGCTCGTTTACTTCAAGTCGCATTCAAGTCGCAGCAAATCCGCGCCATCGAACGCGAAGTGCTAGCATGGTATTTGGGATCGGGGAGCAAGACCAATGCTGGTGATCGGTCATCGGGGAGCTTCGGGGCACGCGCCGGAAAATACGCTGGCGGCATTTCGCAAGGCGGTGGCGCTGGGCGCGACTTTCATTGAAACGGATTTGCAGCTCTCGCGCGACGCGCATTTCGTGGCCATTCACGACCCCACTGTAAACCGGACCACGAATGGCAAAGGTTCCGTGCACGACCTCACGCTCGCGCAACTCCGCAATCTTGATGCCGGCTCCTGGTTCGGAAGTGAATTTGCTGGCGAGCGAATTCCCACACTCGAAGAAATTCTGCAGTTTTCGAAAAAAAATGATGTGGTGTTTTACCTGGAGATGAAGCCGGGCGGGTCCTGGGGAGGGGAGCACGCGCTGATCGGCGCATTGCGCGATTCCGGGGAGCTTGCTCGCGCCGTGGCGATTTCTTTCGATGCTGCGCTGGTTTTGCGATTGCGCGAGATTGAGCCTACGTTGATGACTGGATTGCTTTACGACGGCCAGTTTGAAACTCCCGCGGAAAAAGCCGTGGGAGTGGGTGCTCGGCAATTGCTCGCGCGGGGAGACCTCGTGACTCCGGCATTGCTCGAACAAGCCCGGAAAAGAGACTTGCCAGTCGTGTGCTGGACCGTGAATCATCCGGCGCACATGCGCTTGCTGATCGAGGCGGGTGTCCATGGGATCATGTCGGATTATCCGGACCGGCTGGTCGCCGCGGTCAAGAAAGAAACGCAAACCGTTCCCTAATTTCCAAAATTGTCGCCGCCCAATCGCAAAGAAATGTAAGTCCATTTTCTCTGCCTGAAAAAACGGATTGCGCGCGCGTCAGGAACCTTCCAATAGAGCGTGAAGGCTAGCAAGTTGAGCGACAGTGAGTTGCTCGGCGCGCGAGCCGGCCGGGAGATTGAGAGAGGCGAGAGCCTCGCGAACTTTTTCCGGTTTGGCAAGAGACCGCAAGTTGTTTACCAGCATTTTGCGTTTCAGCGAAAAACACAATTTCACAAATTCAAGAAACCGGGATTCGGCGTCCAGCGCTGGTTTCGCTGGAGTCTCGCCGGTGGCCGCGGATTTGCCGGCGAGCGAGAGTTTTGCGCGCTCGCCGGGAAGGCGAAGCGTAACGAGAGCGGAAGTGACTTCGGGAGGAGGAGCGAAAGCTTCGCGGGGAATTTCAAAGACAAGCTCCGGCCGCGAATAAAACTGCGTGAGCACGGAAAGGTAGCCGTAATCGCGAGTGCCGGGAGAGGCGGCGAGGCGCTGGGCCACTTCGGTTTGCATGACGAAGTGCATTTCGTCGATGAGCGGCGCAAACGTGAAGAGATGATGCAGAATCGGCGAAGTGATGTAGTAAGGCAGATTTCCGTAGACGCGCATCCGTCGGCCCGTGGCGAGCGCGGCGAGATCGGTTTTGAGAATGTCGCCGGGAACAACGGTAAGATTCGGGAATTCTTTGGCGAGACGGCGCAGCCCGGCGATGAGTTGGGGATCGAGCTCGATGGCGTAAACGGCATCCCCCTGGGCGAGCAGATGGCGAGTCATTTCGCCGTGGCCGGAGCCGATTTCGATCCAACAATGCTGCTCGTCCCGAGGGAGGGGCATTGTGGAATGAGGCGAGACGCGAATCGCACGGGCGATCTGTTCGCGCCAGTCGAGGTCCGCAAGAAAATGTTGGCCGAGTCTTTGGCGAGCCATGGAGAGAGGCGAGGAAATAATGAAGTAAGGACGCAAGGAGGTAAAGAGGTCATGAAAAGAAAAATCGGGATGCGAGAAGGCACCCCCACCCCCGGTGTTTTTGCCAAAGAGTGCGCAACGCGTTGAAAAGGAAAGAGTTGGCTTCGGCTCGGTTGCAAAAGAGTGCGTAAGTCGTTGAAAATAAAAAGAGATAGCGGTTACAGGTGAGGGATTCGCGGGTAGCGCAGAACAGAATCTGAAAATAGCGAGGTAGTGACACCCGGCAGTTTTTGTAAGTGCAGATGATAAAGGGGTTAGCGCGTCACGGTGACGGGCGGTTTTGGAAAGCGCACATTTGGAAGGAGTTGCGGGGAAGAGAAATCGGTTACGGGAGTGGGATGTGACAAGCACAAGCGGGATGGCGGCGATCAATCACGAAAAATAATAGCACATGAATTAAGTTTAGTCAAGATAAATATAAGTTGTTTGGATGCAGTGGGATAGCGGGGTATTGGGACTGTGCGCAAGCGTTACCAGGCGCAGGTGATCAAGGACACAGACAAGGTACGCCATTGAGCATAGGTTAGTGCAAAGCGGAAGTAGTGTGTTCGCTGGGATGAAGGAGGCGCTATGTCCTCGATGATCAGCCTGATTCTCCGGTGGGTCGCACGACTGGCGGCGATCCTGATTGCAGCCACGTTTTTTGCCTTCGTGGTTGGCGAGCCTGTGGGTTCGCTGCGGGCCATCGGGCCACGCGAATGGGTGGGCATGGTGTTTTTGTTCGGGGCCATCGGAGCGATGCTTGCCGCGTGGAAATGGGAATTCCCGGCCGCGCTCATCTCCATGTTTTTCCTAGCGGCGTTCGCTGCGGTGGTGCACATGAACCGCTACGACGTTTTGGTGGTTGCAGCGATCCCCAACCTGTTGTTCCTTCTTGATTGGAAGTTGCGGCGATTGCATCCCGCGCACCCCTAAGAGCGGGCGATGGCGACGGCTTGCCCACATGGGCGATTAGACCGGTGGTTTCAATGGGTCGACGCAACACTAGCCCGAAGACATATCTGCAGGTGTTTCAATGGCTAAATTGGTTCGCCAGCGTTGATTCAAGAAAAACAGTGCCCTGCCTGGGTCTAATCGAGTACAGCCCAAAGGATCAGGTCTTTTTGAAAAACTCTATCAGGTGAGCAGATTAGAGGGGTGTTGCATCGGCCGTTTGAACCGGCACCTTTAATCAGGCACTCTCGACGAGTGCTTGTGTCGAAAGCCACGCGATTAAGTGTTGCGCATCACGGCAATCTGTGCGCATCCGTTGTCATCCTTAAAAGGTGCCTGGGCAGGAGAAACTCCCATGCCGGACCAGGCCATTGTCAGTGATTCCTTAATCGGCCAGACACTCGGCCACTATCGAATTATCGAAAGAATTGGTGGCGGGGGGATGGGTGTCGTCTACAAGGCCGAAGACGCCAAACTGCACCGACTGGCGGCACTTAAGTTTCTTTCTCCCAGAATAGCCGGGGACCCTCATGTGATGGCGCGGTTCGAGCGCGAGGCGCAGGCGGCCTCGGCGCTGAACCACCCGAACATCTGCACAATTTACGAGATCAGCGAGCACGATGGTGCCGGCTTCATTGCCATGGAGTATCTGGAGGGGCAGACGCTGAGGAACATGATCCGTGGGCGGGCGCTGGAGATGGAGTCGCTGCTGCGGATCGCCATAGACGTAACGGACGCGCTGGATGCGGCGCACGGCGAAGGGATCATCCACCGCGACATCAAGCCTGCAAATATCCTGGTGACCAAGCGTGGCCACGCCAAGATCCTGGATTTTGGGCTTGCGAAAGTGAGACGGTCGGCAGGCGACGAGGGAGAAGCGGGGCCGACGCAGACAGTGGATAGATTAAGTGAGGATTTGCTAACGAGCCCGGGCACAGCGCTGGGGACAGTGGCGTACATGTCGCCAGAACAAGCGCTCGGGAAAGAAGTGGATGCGCGGACGGACTTGTTTTCCTTTGGGGCGGTGCTGTACGAGATGGCCACGGGAAGGCTGCCATTTCGCGGGGACACGTCGGCGGCACTGTTCGATTCCATTTTGCATAAAGAGCCAACTGCCCCAGTCCGCCTTAACCCTGAACTGCCCACGGAACTCGAACACATCATTAACAAGTGCCTGGAAAAAGACAGGGAGTTGCGATACCAGCACGCTGCCGACATTCGCAGCGATTTGAGGCGGCTGAAACGCGATACAGATTCGGGCCGGACTGGGGCAACAGGGGCGGAGACGTCGCATTCCGCACCGGTCATCACCGAATCGAGGCAAAGTTCCAGCAGTGCAAGCGTGTCGAGTGAAACGCGGAAACACAAGGGCACGGTGGCGTTGGTCTCGGCGGGACTGGTGCTACTTATTCTAGTGGTGGGGATCTCTTTGTACCGGCGAAATGCCAATAAGACGCAATGGAATCTGCAGGGAATGAGCATTACGCGGCTGACCAGCGGGGGAAATGCGAGTCGCGTAGCCATTTCTCCGGATGGGCGCTACGTGGTGTATGTGCTGATCGAGGGAGAAAAGCGAAGCCTGAACGTTCGTCAGGTTGCGACCGGCAGCGACGTGCAGGTTCTACCGCCCGAAGAAGTCATATTCCGTGCATTGTCGTTTTCACCGGACGGCAACTATGTGTACTTCGTTCGCGGCAAGAAAAACGGCCCTTACAGTGAGCTTTATCAGATGCCGGTGCTCGGCGGAACACCGCAGCACGTGGTTTCCGATATTGACGCCGCGATCAGCTTCTCGCCCGATGGCACCCAGTTTGCGTTCGTGCGCGGTGTCCCGAATAAAGGCGAGGTTCACCTACTAATCGCCAGAACGGACGGGAGCGGGGGCGAACGGCTGCTGTGTGCCCGACGCGCTTTTAACAATCCAATTGCTCCGGCGTGGTCACCCGATGGCAAAACGATTGCCTTCATAACGTTCGAGGTCGAAAAACAATGGGAAGTAGTACTTTGGAGCGTGTCTCTGAGCGACCGTTCACTTCGTCAAATCTATACCTCTCCAGCCGACCTGGGCAGTCCCCACTGGTTGCCGGATGGTGGGGGTTTATTGGTGGTGACGAACACTTCCTACCCCGAGCATGGGCAACTCTGGTACATGCCGTTCCCGTCGGGCCCCGTTCAACGCATCACCAACGATCTAATGGACTATAGCCCGTACTCGCTCGACGTGACTCGCGACGGCGAGACTATGGTTGATGTCGCGACGACGCAAGTTTCGGACCTTTGGGTGGCAAAAGGTGGAAATGCCGCTGAAGCCAAGCAAATCACGGAGAAAGAGATTTTTCTCGATAGGTTCTCCTGGACGCCCGATGGAGCCATCGTTTTCGCGGATGAGGCTTACAACCTGGTACGTATCAATGCGGATGGGACTGGACGCGTGGTGTTGAGGGCGAAGGCCCCAAAGGACCTGTGGAACAACGGTCCGTCGGCATGCGGCGATGGCCGCTATATCCTTTTTACTTGCAACCGGGATCATAGGATCAATGTGTGGCGCATGGACTCTGATGGGAAGAATCAACTGCAACTCACCGACGATGCCGCCTCGTACTCGCCGAATTGTTCCGGGGATGGCAAATGGGCTGTCTATACGCAAGGTGGGCCTTTGGCCCCGATGCGAGTAGCGGTGGCGGGCGGGACAGCCCCTGTAGCAATTAGTCATGATGCAATTTACCAGGAATATGCCAGCATTTCGCCGGACAGTAAGCTGGTCGCCTACATCGCACTCACCTCCGATTCGTCGAAACCGGATCTGTTGAAAGTGCTGCCGCTCGAAGGTGGTTCACCGGTGCATGAGTTTGACTGGTCGGGCCGTGAGGAGAGGTCTCCCCGTTGGGCGCCCAGCGGAAAGGGGATTCAATACGTGGTCACGCAAAACGGGGTGTCCAACGTGTGGGAACAAGGGTTGAGCGGTGGAGCACCAAAGCAGGTGACAAACTTCAAGTCGGGACTGATTTTCGATTTCGATTGGTCCCATGATGGCAAACAACTGGCCCTTACACGCGGAAGCCGAAGCAGCGACGTCATCCTGATCCGTAAATCTCAGTGACAACACCTGAGTGTGGACTTAACCAAGTGGCCGAACAACTCTGTGGCACGGTGTGCCCTCTTCCTGGGAAGGGTTTTGCCGTTTTTGTCCGGGATGCCTTCGCGGATGAGCATGCCGACGTCGATCCACATTTGCTGGCCGGGCTGAAGAGTTTGTTCTATTTCGTATTTCTGGGTCCCTTGATTATTGAGGAGGGTGAGGCAGCTTGGGTTGGCTTGGCGCCACCGTTGCCCACAGTGATGATGGAGCCATGCAGGGGGTCGTAGGTCCACATGCTGCCGGCCCAATGATGGGAGAGTTGGTCGGAAAAGGGCGGATGTGGGTTTGGCGGCGCGGAGAAAGGAGAAACGAAACGCAGAGACAGGGAGGACGCAGAGAAGAATAAGAGAGGAAAAAGCAGATCCCTCGTGGCGCTCGGGATGACGCTTGAGCGGCGGAACGAAAGAGGGATTCATCGCGCAAAAAGCGCGCGATGGAGAAGAGCACCTCGCTTCGCTCGGAATGACGGTGTGCGCAGTGCATGATGGAGAAGCGACGCGGGGAAAGGACTTTGCGGGGGAGGGGAATTCGGATATAAACGGGACGCGGTGAGTCTCCGGCCCAGTCAAGAGGAAGACCATGTCCCGCCTACCCGTTGAACGTCGCCCAATGCAGAGTTGTGTCGGCAGCCAAGAAAAGCGGCAGCACATTCGCTTCGCTCAGTGCAAGCAAGGCTGCTCTTCGAAGCTCAGGGTAAACCGCACTCCAAATGGCTCCTCGGATTACGTTGCGGCACTGCGTAAGTTTGCGGTCTCTGCACTTCTTGCTCTAGGACCCTTCACGATATTTGCGAATTCCGCTTGCGGGCAGAGTGAGACGGGCAATTCCAAGCAATCGAAGCCAAGTCAAACGGGGGCGGGGCGAATTGGGACCATAACCATAGATGAGACGAAGCGAGTAGTCCTGAGCGGGAACCGCCATCCTTTGGCGACAGCAGCGAATGACCGGGGGGAAGTGGCGCGGAGTTTGCCAATGCAGAGGATGCTGCTGGTGCTGAAGCGCGATGCAGCAACCGAAAGCGCGCTGCAGGGATTCATTGCCGCGCAACAGGACAGGACTTCGCCAAATTTTCATGCATGGCTGACACCGGCGCAGTTTGGACAACGATTTGGAGCGGCGAGGGCGGACATCGAGAAGTTATCGGCGTGGCTGGAGTCGCATGGTTTCGTGGTGAGCCGGGTGGCGCAAAGCGGAATGGTCATTGAGTTTAGCGGCACAGCGGGGCAGGTCAAGGAAACGTTTCACACGGCAATCCACTCGTACGCGGTGAATGGGAAAACCTATTTTGCCAATGCCGCGGATCCGGAGATTCCCGGGGCGCTGGCGCCGGCGGTGACGGGAGTCAACACTCTAAACAGCTTTGAGAAAAACTCTCCGATCCGAGTGCTGGGCAGCGCCGCACGAATCGGAACGAGCAGCTTGTGGCAGCCGGATTTCACGTTTAACGGCGGGTCGGGGCCCGCGCACTATCTGGCTCCCGGAGACTTCGCGAAGATTTACAACACGTCGGCGCTGTATGGAAGCGGAATTGATGGAACGGGACAAAGCCTCGCCATTGTGGCGCGATCCAACATCAATCTGTCGGATATTCAGATTTTTCGCTTGGCGTTCGGACTGCCGGTGAACGATCCGCAGATCATTCTTGACGGCCCGAATCCGGGAAATTTGTTTGGGTCGGAAGAAACGGAAGCGGACCTGGACGTGGAGTGGTCGGGAGCGATTGCGCCGATGGCCACCATCAAGTTTGTGATCTCCGCGACCACGAACTCGACGGACGGAGTGGACCTCTCGGCGCAATACATTGTGGACAACAATCTGGCGCCGGTGATGAGCGTAAGTTTTGGGGAGTGTGAGGCTTCGCTCGGGCAAGCCGAGAATACTTTCTTCAATAATTTGTGGGGGCAGGCGGCGGCGCAGGGAATCACAGTAGTGGTAGCCAGTGGCGACAATGGCCCGGCGGGATGCGACGCGCCCGGCAATGGCAAACCGGCGAGCCAGGGGCCTGCGGTAAGTGGACTGGCGTCAACGCCCTTCAACATCGCCGTGGGCGGAACCGAGTTCAACGAAAATGGAGCGGACAGCTCCTATTGGTCGCCAACCAATGGGCCCGACCAGTCGTCGGCGCTGGGATATATTCCGGAAGATGTGTGGAATGAAAGCTGCGGGGACGTGAATCAATGCGGGACGATTAACCTATTTGCGAGCAGCGGGGGAGCGAGCACTCTCTACGGCAAGCCGAGCTGGCAGAGCGGGCCGGGCGTGCCGAACGACAAACAGCGGGACTTACCGGATGTTTCGCTCGCTGCGGCGTCTGGGCATGACGGATACCTGGTCTGCCAGGATGGAATTTGTTTGACAGATGGAAGCGGGCAACTGATTAACGCAGAAATCGTGGGGGGAACGTCGGCGGGCGCGCCGACGTTCGCGGCGATGATGACGCTGGTAGTGCAGAAAACGGGTTCGCGGCAAGGGCAAGCCAATTTTGTGTTGTATCCGATGGCAGCGGCACAGAACGCGGCCAATTGCAATGCCTCTGTGGCTCCTGGGCCGCAGAGTCAATGCGTGTTCAACGACATCACGCAAGGCAATAACACCGTGCCAGGACAAACGGGAGCGACAGCGGGACCGGGCTACGATTTGGCGACGGGATGGGGCTCGGTGAATGTGGGAAATTTAGCGAGCGGCTGGCCCGTGAATTCGTTGCGCGGCAGCAGCACGAATTTGCAGATTACGCCGGCAAGCGTGACGCATGGCCAGCCGGTGACGGCAACGGTGACAGTGGCTCCGACGTCAGGCACGGGAACGCCGACGGGAGAAGCAGCGCTGCTGCCAGGCAGTGCGGCGACGCTAAATCTCGGCAGCCTGTTGGGCGGAAGTGTGTCGAGCGCAAGTGTCATTCTGCCGGGAGGGTCGTACTCGGTGAGCGCGGCGTACAGCGGAGACGCGACCTTTGCCGCGAGCAACTCGAACGCGGTGCCGGTGACGGTCAGTCCGGAGCCAAGCACCACGACATTTACGGTGCCGGGAACGACGATGAGCGGAAATCCTCCGACGATTGCGACGACCTACAGCGCGGTTTTGGATCTTCAGGCAGTGGTGGCAGGCGTGTCGAACCAAGGGAACGCCACAGGCACGATGACGATTTCGGATACGGTGAATGGGAACACTTCGACGCTGCTGACGGTGCCGTTGAATGTGCGGGGAGAGGCGTTTGTGCCGTTTAGTGCGCTGAGCTTGGGGAGCCACTCGCTCACGGCGAATTATTCGGGTGACGCGAGCTTCCAAGCCAGCAGCGGTGGTCCAGTGAACATAGCGGTGGCGCAAGCGCCGACCGATATCGTGCTGATAACGCCGACTGGGGCGCTGCCGGGCGCTGCAACCTCGATGTTTGCGATCGTGTTTCCGCAGAATGGGGCGGGTTCTCCCACCGGGACTGTGCAGTTCTTGGTGGGCGGCAAGGCGCTGGGAAATCCCGTGCCGATTAAGAATGAGCTTGCGACAGAAGCGACGACGCTATTGTCGAACGGGGCGAATAGCATTACTGCGGCGTATTCCGGCGATGCGAATTTTTTGGCTTCGACCTCCCCGGCGGCAATCATTTATGTCGGCAATCCGGACTTTCAGATTGCCGTTAACCCAGGGAATCTGACGGTAACAAATACCACGCCGGCAAGCGCCAAGCTGCTGCTGAGCCCAGGCCCGGGGCTGGGATTCGCCGGACCGGTTTCGTTTGCCTGTTCGGGACTGCCAACGACTGTGACCTGCAGCTTCCAACCGTCGCCACTGAATATGGATGGTTCGACCACCATGACAGACACGGTGACGCTCACGAAAGTAGCGGCGCCGGGAGCGGCGCAGATCGCTTTGCGGAGGGGCGCGCAGGGGCTTGTGGGATTGAGTCTCACGTGCGCATTGCTGTTGGCGTGGCCGAGAAAAAGTCGCCGCGTTCAGTTGGCAAGCCTGGCATTGCTGCTGGGAGCGGCGGCGATGATGAGCGCGTGCAGCGGGGACAAATCAACGGTGGTCGCAGCTCCAGGCGTCAACAACTTCGCCGTCGTGGTGACCGCGAGCGGAGGCACGGGAGCGCAGGCAGTGAGCCACAGTGTGACGTTTTCGCTGACGGTTCAATGACGTTTGCTGATCGTTTCGTCTACGGCACTTGGGCGGCTTGGGCGTCGGTGTAGACCGAGTAGAGCGACTGGCTCGCGGCCATGAAAAGGCGGTTGTGTTTGGCGCCACCGAAGCAGAGATTCGCGCAGGTCTCGGGCAGATGAATCTTGCCGATGAGGTTGCCGTCGGGCGCGAAGCAGTGCACGCCATTGAAGCCGTCCGGGCCCCAGCCGGCGGCGGACCAGACGTTGCCGTCGGTGTCGCAGCGGATGCCGTCGGACGTGCCGGGTGAGAGGTCTGCGAATAAGCGTCCGTTCTTCAGCCTCGCGCCATCTTCGACATCGTAGACGCGAATGGGATGCGGCTTGCCTGGATGTTCGACCGCGCCAGTGTCGACGATGTACAACTTTTTTTCGTCGGGAGAGAAGCAGATGCCGTTGGGCTTGTCCATGTCAGTGGCGACGACGGTGGCTTCGCGTGTTTTCGGATCGAGGCGATAAACGACGGCGGGCAGTTCAAACGCGGCTTTGTGGCCTTCGTAGTTGGACAGGATGCCGTAGCCGGGATCGCTGAACCAGATGGCGCCGTCGGAGTGCACGGCGAGGTCGTTGGGCGCATTGAGTTTTTTGCCTTGATAGCTGTCCATGAGCACCGTAATGGTGCCATCGTATTCGGTGCGCGTGAGGCGGCGGGAATCGTGCTCGCAGGTGAGCAGGCGGCCCTGGCGGTCGCGATAGTTGCCGTTGGCGTAGTTGGAAGGGCTGCGGAAGACGGAGACTTCGCCGGTGTCTTCGAGCCAGCGGAGGATGCGGTTGTTGGGAATGTCGCTGAAGAGAAGGTAGCGGCCGTCGCCGAACCAGACCGGGCCTTCAGCCCAGCGCGCGCCGGTCCAGAGGCGCTCAACAGCGGCGTTGCCCACGCGGTATTTGGCGAAGCGCGAGTCGAGGACTTCCATGGCTGCATCGGGATAGGGGGCGGGAGTCTTGCGCTCCTGTGGAACGGCTTGGGAGATGGATTTGAGCGTCAGAGCCGCCGCAGCGCCCGCAGTGAGGTTCATGAATGAGCGTCTTTGCATGATGGACTCCAGCACGGAAGTGAAATCGCGAAAGCGTAGCTTGACGGAGTACAGTGTGTCCAGTAGCGTAAAATGCTCATGCAGCGGGTGACGGGGCATCTATGAGAATCCTGTTTGTGGCATCGGAAGGGCTGCCGTTTTCCAAGACCGGCGGCTTGGCGGACGTGGTGGAGTCGCTGCCGAAAGCACTGGCGGCGCAGGGCCATGAAGTCGCGGTGGTGCTGCCGCGCTATCGCGGGACGCAGCCGACGGCCGTGGTGATGCCGAGCGTGACGGTCCCTATGGGCGGCTCGCGGCTGCGCTTTCCGGCGATTTCCGACGGGACGCTATTGAATGGCGTGCGCTATTTCTTTGTAGATGATCCCGCATATTTCGACCGCGAAGGTTTGTATGGGGGAAAAGCCGGGGATTATCCGGACAACCCGGAGCGTTACGCGGAATTCTGCCGCGCGGCGATTGAGGTGACAAAGCACATCTGGCCCACGGACGTGATGCATTGTCACGACTGGCAGACCGGGTTAGTGCCGGTGCTTCTGCGGACTTCGTACGGGGACGATCCTTTGGTGAAAGACATTCCCGTGGTGTTTGCGATTCACAACATGGGCTACCAGGGGATGTTCACGAGGGACGTGCTGGATCGCGTTGGACTCCCCCCGGCGCTGTTTCATCCCGGGGGAATCGAGTTCTTCGGCCAAGTCAATTTCCTGAAGGGTGGGTTGGTGTATGCGGATTATTTGACCACCGTCAGCCGGAAGTACGCGGAGGAAATTCAAACCGCGGAATTTGGGTACGGGCTGGAAGGAGTGGTGAAGGGAAGGGCAGACCGGCTGATCGGGATCTTGAACGGCGTGGATTACAGCATGTGGGATCCGGCGAAAGACAAACTGATCGCCGCAAAATATACGGCCAAGGATTTAAGCGGGAAGCAAGTTTGCAAACAAGACCTGTTGAAGACCTTCGGCATGCCCCAGGAGCACTTGGACCGGCCGGTGATAGGAATCGTTTCGCGCTTCGTGAACCAGAAGGGCTTTGATCTGATCGCAGAAAAGGCGCATGAACTGATGCGCGAAGATTTGGCACTTGCCGTCGTGGGGACGGGCGAGCGGAAATACGAAGAGTTCTTCCGGGCGATGGCGGGAGCATATCCGGGACGCGTGGGTTTAAAGATCGCGTACGACAATGTTTTGGCGCATAAAGTGGAAGCCGGGGCGGACATGTTCCTGATGCCGTCGCGATACGAGCCGAGCGGGTTGAATCAGTTGTACAGCCTGAAGTATGGTACCGTGCCGATTGTGAGGGCGACGGGCGGGCTGGATGACAGCATCGAGCCGTTCGACGTCGAGCACGGCACGGGGACGGGATTCAAGTTCCAGGAATATTCCGGCGAAGCGCTCTTGTATGCAGTGCGGCAGGCGTTGCATCATTATATGGATGAGCGGATTTGGAAGCGCATCCAACTGAACGGAATGGCCAAGGATTTTTCCTGGAGTGCACCCGCGGCACAGTATACGAAGCTGTACGAAGCGGCTCGAGCGGCACGGGGCTTAGGTCCCATCGCGCCGATTGTGCCGAACGTTGAAAAGGCCGCTGCGACCGCATCACCGTCCGATCGCGGGACCGGGAAAACCGCTCAAGGAACGGCACAGGCGGGAAGAAACCAAAAGCCTGCCGCAACATCTAATTAAAGTCACAGAGGGGAGAGCGGCGGCCGAGGAAAGTGCGAGCCGCCCAATAGAAGAACATGGCAGACAGTTCAATCGCAGCAGTTACAGACGGAAATTTTGAAGCGGAAGTGCTCACGGCAAGCAACTCGAAGCCGGTGATGGTGGATTTTTGGGCGGAATGGTGCCGCCCTTGCCACATGTTGGCGCCCACGGTCGCGGAAATCGCACACGATTACGAAGGCAAGTTGAAAGTGATGAAACTGAACGTGGATGAGGCGATGAACTCCGCGGGGCGCTACAACATTCGCGGAATTCCGACTTTGTTGGTGTTCAAGAACGGACAAGTGGTGGAACAAATCGTCGGCGCAGTGCCGAAAGAACAAATCACCAAGGCGCTGGATCGGCATCTTCCGTAATCCACGCCAGGGAAACTACGAAACAGCCTAGATAAGCCCAACCGCGCGTGCCTACCTTCGAGTACGGCACGCGCGATTTATTGTTACCATATGAAATCGAAGGAGATGGCGAGTGGCTACTGCGGATACAGGAGGGACTGCAACACGGACGGTGAAGCCGGCGAGCCACCCTCCGCTGCTCGCTGGAGAGCGCGGACCGATGGCCATGTCGCGGCCCGGTTTGCACGAAACCGTGCTGAAGATATTGAAGCCCTTGCCCCGTGGCGTGATTTTGGATTGCCCAGCCGGCGAAGGCGCCTTGGCCCAGGATCTGATTGCAGAGGGTTTCCATGTTCGTTGCTGCGATCTGTACACGGAAATCTTCCGGCTCGACGGCGTGGAGATTAAGCGCGGAGACCTGGGCGGCACTTTGCCCTATGACTCCGGGAGCTTTGACTACGTCACTTCGCTCGATGGTTTGGAACACATCGATTCTGTTCCCCAGGCCTTTCGCGAGTATCGGCGCCTGCTGAAGCCGGGCGGTCATTTGATTATCAGCGTCCCGAATATTTTGAACATCGAAGAGCGGATCAAGTGGCTGCTCTTTGGTTACACGTCTCATTTCAAGCCACTCTCGGAGAAGTCGAAGGCCAAGATTCATTATGATTGCGCCGGAATGGATGAAATCGCCGTCCACGCGAACCCCATTGGGTACAGCGAGCTGCGTTACAACCTCGAAAAAAATGGATTCGAGATTCAGGGTGTATACCGTGACCGCAAAAAAGCAAATCAGTGGCTGTACTGGCCTGTTGTGGCGCTGATCCGGTTGCTTGCCAAGCTGACTCCGAAAGAGCGCCGCAAAGACCGCTGGACGGAGGAACTGGCCTCCGATCCGGTCTTGTTGGGCGGAAACACCATCATTATTCATTCCATCCTGAAATAGCGCGTTACGCAGAGCATGATCTCACCGTTTCCGTCGGACTCCATCTAAGGCGCTATGGCATAGTTGTGGTTCGTGGTTGCGGACTCAAGGCCTTCAGGGGAAGACTTTGGAGACAGTAGCGTGCAACTTGTGCGGGTCTGGGGAGCATTCTTTTGTGTATGAGATGCCCGACTCCCGCTTCTTTCGCGAAGAATTTTTCAAAGTCGTGGAGTGCAAACGGTGCGGGTTGGGGTTCGTGAATCCGCGGCCGACCATCGAAGAGATTCAGAAATATTATCCCGCTAAGTATTTCCAAAACCTTCCGGCGAAAAGCCACGATCGCTATCTAGACCAGCGGTTTCGTGCCGAGGCGAGTTACCTCAACGCGATTGAAAGCCGTGGTGGGTCGAAACGGTTGCTCGATGTCGGCTGCGCGAATGGGGATTTTCCGCGGTTTATGGCGGCGCGAGGATGGGAAGTGGAGGGCGTAGAGGTCTCGGAAACTTCGGAGCCGATTCGGGATTTTCGGGTGTACACGGAAGAATTTGACAAGATACCGGTCCATGAACCCCGATATGATGCAGTGACGGCGTGGGCAGTGCTGGAACACGTGCACGACCCGATGGCCTACTTCCAAAAAGCCGCCGAAGTGGTCAAAAAAGGCGGGCTGTTCGTCTTTCTGGTGACAAATTTCCAAAGCGCGGCGTCGAGGAACCTGTTCTGTGAAGACATCCCGAGACATCTGTATTTCTTCACGCGAGAAACGGTGCAACAGTATCTCGAAAAGACGGGGTTTGTGCTCGAGCGGGAAAACAACGGGCGGGATGTTTACAAAATGGCGCCGCAGAATTGGCTCGGATTCATGCTAAGGACGCGCCTTCTTCGGGGAAAGTACAAATTCAAGGATGTGCCGATGACCAGCAAAGAATTCCGCGCGAAATACAAACTGCGTTCCGGGCTGATGGCTTCGCTGAAATATGCAGCCTATTCACCAACCATGGTGATTGACCGGATGCTCTGGCCGGTCATTGAGACGGCGCAGATCTTAAGGCGAACTTACGGTATCAGCACCTATGTGGCGCGAAGGCTTTCATGAAAGCGACCGACAAGACAAACTTGGTACGTTGCCACTGGGCGAACGATGAGCCGAACCTGTCCTACCACGATGAAGAGTGGGGAGTGCCGGTTCACGATAAGAAGAAATGGTTTGAGTTCCTGATCCTGGAAGGGGCGCAGGCGGGGTTGAGCTGGGAGACGATTTTGCGAAAGCGGGCGCGCTACCGCGAAGTTTTTGATGGATTTGACCCGGAGAAAGTTGCGAAATACGACAAGAAAAAAGTGAAAGAGCTACTGCGCGATCCGGGGATCATTCGAAACCGGCTAAAGATTGATGCCGCCATCGGAAATGCGAAGGCTTTTCTAAAGGTACAAGAAGAGTTTGGATCTTTTGACAAATACATCTGGCGCTTTGTCGACGGCCAGCCGCGGCAGAATGCTTGGAAAACGCACAAGCGCGTGCCAGCTAAGACCGCGCAGTCCGATGCGCTGAGCAAGGATTTGCAGAAGCGCGGATTCCGGTTCGTGGGGTCGACGATTTGCTACGCGCTGATGCAAGCCACCGGCATGGTGAACGATCACCTAGTCAGTTGTTTTCGCTATGCTCAGCTGAACAAGTAAGGTTGCTAATTGCCTTTTGCCATAAATATGGTAGAATTTTGTAGCCATGCGAACGACGGTTGATATTCCTGATTCACTATACCGGCGGCTAAAATCAGAAGCAGCCACGCGCGGCTGCTCTGTAAAGAGCCTCGTCTTGCGCAGCGTGCGGGCCTCGCTGGAACGAAAGGCCAGCCGACGCAGCAAAAAGCGAGTAAAGCTCCCGATCGTGGACTCAAAGCGGCCTGGATGGCAGCGTGTGGACAACCGCCTCATCAATGAAATTCTATTTCCCTGACATCAACGTTTGGCTGGCTGCGGCATGGCGGGGCCACCAGCATCATCCTTCAGCTTCCGCGTGGTTCGCCTCAACAAGCGATGGCAAGATCGGTTTTTGCCACGTCACACAACTGGGGTTTCTGCGTTTACTCACGCATCCGGTGGTTATGCATGATGAGGTCATGACTCCAGCAGGAGCGTGGAACGCCTTTGATCAATTCGCAAAGGATGACCGATTCACTTTCTATCCCGAACCGGATCATGAGGAATTTCAGGACACATTCAGACGGCTAACGATGACAAAACACATTGCCCACAGGCAATGGCCAGATGCCTATTTGACGGCGTTCGCGATCTCTGCAGGACTTACGCTCGTGACATTCGACCGCGGATTGAAAAGCTTGGCAGGAAGAGAATCGCAACTTTTGCGCTGAGCTTTCCCAACAGCGCAGCTTGCTTGCGTTGAGGGCGGGGCCAGCTTACGATAAACAAGTAATCGCTGTCTCTTGGTGAAATCCAAAGAAGTCAATGTGCAGTGAATGTGACAGCGCGGTAGTGTGGATGCGGAGAGGGTCTGCATGAAATCGGTGGTAGTGGTTGGCGCGCAGTGGGGGGATGAGGGCAAAGGAAAGGTCGTCGACTATCTTTCCGGGTCATTCGATTACATCGCGCGAGTCGCCGGAGGGCACAATGCCGGCCACACTGTCATCATCGGAAAAGACCGCTACGTGTTGCAACTTATTCCCTGCGGGATTTTACGGCCGAAACAGCAAGCGGTAATCGGCACGGGAGTAGTGGTGGATCCGGCCGCCCTTGTAGCTGAGATAGAAACACTGGCGAAGGCAAGCGTGGATGTAAAAGGCCGGCTGCACGTGAGCAACCGCGCACACTTGATTTTCCCTTATCATCGCGAATTGGACAGGGCCGCGGAAAGCGCGCGCGGAGCGAACAAAATTGGCACGACTTCTCGTGGCATCGGCCCAGCGTACGAAGACAAGATGGCGCGGCGTGGGCTGCGCATGTGCGATTTGCTGGAGCCGGAGTTGTTCCGAAAGAAGGCGGCGTTTGTAGTAGCGGAGAAAAACCGGCTGGCGAAAGGCGCGTACGGCGCCGACATCGACTTTTCGCAGGCCGCGGAAGAGACGCTGAAGCTGGGCGAGAAGATTCGCGGGTACATCTGCGACACGGCCGAATTGATCAATCGCGCGATGGAGGAAGGGAAGTCCGTGTTGTTCGAGGGCGCGCAGGGGACCATGCTCGACATCGACCATGGCACCTATCCCTTTGTAACCTCCTCGAGCGCGACTTCCGGAGGAGCGGCGACAGGTGTCGGTGTGCCACCAACGAAAATCAAAAACGTGTTGGGCGTGTCTAAGGCGTATACCACGCGCGTGGGCGGAGGCCCGTTTCCAACCGAGATGCCGGACCTGGAAGCCAAGGAAGTGCGCGAACGAGGGAAAGAGTTTGGCGCCGTGACGGGACGCCCACGGCGCTGCGGCTGGCTCGATTTGCAAGTCCTGCGCTACGCAAAAATGATCAACGGCATCGATTCACTGGTGATTACCAAGCTGGACGTGTTCGACACGCAGCGGGACATACAGGTTTGCGTGGGCTACAAATACAAGGGGACACCACTGAAAGAAATGCCCGCGCTGGCGGAAGAGTACGAGCGGGTCACGCCGGAGTACAAGACTCTGCCGGGATGGGGCGAATCGACCTACGGGATCAAGGATGGCACGAAATTGCCAAAGGCGGCTCTGGACTACTTGCGATTCGTCTCGGATTTCCTGCAAGTCGAGATTGGCATGATTTCGACTGGGCCGGAGCGGGATGCCACCATCGTGCCGTCGGGCACGCTGCTGTCAAGATGGCTTTAGGAAATGAAGTAAAGACGTAACGAAATAACGACGTAAAGACCCAAGGAATCAGAACGGAAAGCAGTCTGCTGAAACTTGATGCCGGGATGTCCGTCCCATGCTGAGTTACGAAGAAGCTCGCCGGAAGGTAATCGAACAAATTGGAAAAATGCGGGGGCCTCGCGCTACCGAGGGCGTTAGCGTTTGGAACGCGCTGGGATTGGTCTTGGCACAGGAAGTCAAAACGGATCGTGAGTACCCGCCGTTTGACCGGTCCACGCGAGATGGGTATGCGGTGCGCGCTGTCGAAGTCGCCCCCGGCACGGAATTGCAGCGCGTCGGGGAAATCAAAGCAGGGGATGTCGTAACGAAAACGCTGGCTGTGGGGACTTGCGTTCAAATCATGACCGGGGCGGCGGTGCCGCCGGGCGCCGATGCGGTGGTGATGATCGAGCACACGCAGCGTAATGACGATGCCGTCCGATTCGAACGGGCCGCGCGCGAGGGGCAGAACATCGTGCGCCGCGGAACCGAGGCATCGGCGGGGCAAACGATCCTGACGTCAGGCGCGCGACTTGGCTATGCCGAACTCGCTCTCGCAGCGCAAGTCGGCGCCGTGACTCTACAATGCGCAAAGCGCCCGCGCGTGGCGATTTTGTCGACCGGCGACGAGGTTGTGCCGATTGATCAGCAGCCGGCCGAGTTTCAGATTCGCAACAGCAATAGCGTTTCTCTTGCGGCTCAGGTTCGCATCGCAGGGGGTGACCCCGTTCCTTTGGGTAATGCCGCCGACCGCGTGGAAGATTTGGGTGAAAAAATCGAGCGCGGATTGAAAGAAGACGCGCTCGTGCTGTCGGGCGGAGTTTCGATGGGGAAGTACGATCTTGTCGAAAACGTACTGAAAGCCTTGGCCGCCGAGTTTCAGTTCGATGCGGTCGCGATTCGGCCCGGCAAACCTGCGGTCTTTGCGGTATGCCAGGGCAAACCAGTATTCGGGTTGCCGGGGAATCCGGTGTCCACGATGGTGACATTTGAGTTGTTCGTTGTGCCCGCGATCGATCTGCTGGGCGGCGCGGATGCACGCCCGCTGCCCCTCGTGGAGGCGAGACTTGGGGAGGCTTTGAACGAGCGGCCGGGTCTTGCCCATTTCTTGCCCGCACGCATCGAGTGGCGCGGGGCCGCGCCCGAAGTGAAAGCCCTGAAATGGCAGGGATCGGGTGATATCGCCGCGCTTGGCAAAGCGAACTGTTTTCTAGTTGTGCCTGCCGACAGGGAGAGAATCGATGCCGGCGAACGGGTTTCGGTGCTTCTCCGAAAAGACCTGGTATAGCCACAAGAATGGCAAGACTGTCCCATTATGGTGCAGGCGGCGAAGTGAAAATGGTCGACGTGTCAGCAAAAGCAGTGACCACACGAACGGCAGTCGCGCAAGGCTTCGTAAAGATGAAGCCGCGCGTTGTACAGGCTGTTCGACGTCTGAAAAATCCTAAGGGGAACCCGCTTGAGGTCGCGCGGATCGCTGGAATTGCCGCCGCAAAGCGGACTTCCGAGTGGATACCTCTTTGTCATCCTCTTCCTCTCACGCACATTGATGTGACCGCGCGGCTGTGCAAAAATGGCGTGGAAGTACGATCCACGGTGACCACGGCTGCTCAAACGGGTGTCGAAATGGAGGCCTTGGTTGCCGTCGCCGCCGCGGCCCTCACGGTCTACGACATGTGCAAAGCCCTCGATAAAGGGATGGAGATCACGGACATCGTGCTCGCCGAAAAGACCGGCGGCAAGAGCAGGGATTACCATCGAAAAGTGGACCGCAAGAGGCGCGCGCGATGAGCACAGCGGGCAGCAAGACAGTCAAGCTGCTGTTGGCGGATGACAATCCGCTGGTACGCGACCTCGTCACCAAAGGGTTGGAGCCTTTCTGTGAGGTGGAGGCTTCCACGGACGGCGCCGACGCGCTGCTAAAAGTTGTCGACGCTCCTCCCGACGTCATCCTCTGCGATTACAAAATGCCGGGCCTGGATGGCAGGCAACTGTTTGAAAAACTGCGCGGCCGCGAAGCCACGCGTCACATTCCATTTTTGTTCATGGCCAGCCGCCCCGACATTGAAGAGCGCCTCAGGCCGCTGGTCGACGGCGTTGAAGATTTCATCGTTAAGCCGTTCCTGGTCAAAGACCTCGTTCGAATCGCAAAAAAGGTGATCGATCGCTTGCATCTGGAGAAGCTCCAGAAGCGCGCTAAGCGCCCCGGCGTCATTCAGGGAAGACTCGAAGAAATGAGCATGATCGACCTGATGCAGTCATTGGAGATGGGGCAGAAATCGTGCCGGCTCGTCGTGCAGAACAGCGGCGTGCAGGGCGAACTGTTTTTCTCCAGCGGACAGTGCCGCGACGCCAAGGTCGGCAGCGTCGAAGGCGACGACGCTGTTTATAAAGTCGTGCTCTGGACCGCGGGAGAGTTTGAGATTGACTTCAACGCAGCCAACGCTTCGAAGCGCACGACCACAACCAAAAACACCACTGGCCTGTTGATGGAAGCGATGCGGCTGATGGATGAAGCCAACCGCGACACTGTCGCAACGCAGTGAAACTCAGAAAAACTCCTTCCTCATGCGTGTAGCCGTCCTTACTATCAGCGATACCGTGGCAAAAGGCGAGCGGGAAGATCTTTCCGGCCCAGCCGTGGTCGCTGCCTGCCGCGGCCTTGGTTGGGAAGTGACTTCTGCACTGCTCGTCTCCGACGATCCCGCTAGCATTCGCGAGCAGTTGCGGGAGCTGGCCGATTCCGGCCGCATTGATGTGCTCCTCACCACTGGAGGCACTGGAATCGGTCCGCGCGACAATACGCCGGAAGCGACGCAGGCCGTCGCTGACCGAATGGTTCCCGGCATTTCCGAAGAGATGCGGCGCAAGGGACTGGAGCATACGCCAACGGCGGTGCTCTCCCGAGGCGCAGCCGCGGTGCGAAGCAAGACCCTGATCGTCAACCTTCCGGGAAGCCCCAAGGGAGCAACCGAATCGCTGGATGCTTTAGCCCATCTGCTGCCCCACGCCGTCAAAGTGCTGCGCGGCGCACGCCACGATTAGCCTCACTGTTCCGGCCCGTTCACGATTCAGTTGACCCGCAGCGGAATCGCGTCAAGAATGTTTGCATCATGGCGCAAAAACTATCCGATAAAAAACTGGCTGTCTTGGGAACCGGTAAGCTGGGCGGCATTCTGTTGCGAGCCTACCTGAAGCAGGAGCTTTTTTCGCCCAAACGTGTCACGGCGACGGTGAAGCACGCAGAAAAGGCGGCAGCGCTCGGCAAGGAACTCGGCGTGAGCGTGACGACCGAAAATCGCAAGGCCGTGCAAGGCGCGGACATCGTGCTGCTGGGTGTCAAGCCGCAAGTCGTTGGCGAAGTGCTCAAGGAAATCGCCCCGGAGCTGAGCGACAAGACGCTGGTGATCTCCGTGGCCGCTTCCGTGCCTACAACCTACATCGAGCAGCGTCTCGGGGGGAAAATTCCAGTCGTGCGCGTGATGCCGAATACGCCTTCCACTGTGGGATGCGGCATGACCGGAATTTGCCGCGGCGCACACGCCGGAGCGGAACATCTCGAGATGGCGCGAGCGATGTTCAATGCGGTCGGCCGCACCGTAGTCGTCGACGAAAAGAATATGGATGCCGTGACGGGGCTTTCCGCGAGTGGTCCCGCCTTTGCCTACATCATTCTCGAATCGCTGGCCGAAGCCGGTGTAAAGGTTGGCTTGCCTCGTGATGTGGCGACACTGCTGGCGGCGCAGACCATGAAGGGCGCGGCAAGCGTGGTGCTCGAGACCGGCGATCATCCTGCTCTGCTGAAAGACGCCGTTACTACTCCCGCCGGCTGCACCATCGACGGAATTCTCGAACTCGAAGAAGGCAAGCTTCGCGTGACTCTCATTAAGGCCGTCGTGAAAGCAACAAGCCGCGCTGGCGAGCTGCTTTTCGAGAAGTAAGAGACTCCCCTCCAACGAATTTGGTGGTAGGATGCTGCGCGTGAGGTTTTCATGCCGACCGCATATCTTCCGGTTCTGATTTATGCCGTGCTGGCGATGGCGTTTCCCGCAGTCACGATAGTTCTGGCTAAGTATATTCGTCCCGATTCCACCTCCTACGGTGCAAAACTGAAGCCTTACGAATGCGGCGTCCCTCCAGAAGGCGACTCGCGCGGCCGGTATTCCGTGCGCTTTTACATCATCGCAATGTTGTTTGTGGTGTTCGACGTCGAAACGATGTTCCTCTTCCCGTGGGCCATCTTGTATCGAGGCTGGGTGGCGGCGCACCTCGGCCTTTTCGCCTTGGTGTCCATGTTTGTGTTTCTGGGGATCCTGCTGATCGGATATGTCTGGCTATACAAAAAAGGCGCACTGGAATGGGCTTGATTGGCAAGTCTCATTTTGGTTCTACTTCGGTTTGCTTGAATCCCCCAGTTCTTATGATTGACTAGGCTTTTGCCGTGTGTTAGAAACGCGGCTTCAGTGCTCGCACAGTCGGAGCCTCGTCGTTGCGATTGGAACTAGTTGTTGATTCAAGCTGATCGCGGCGAAGTTTGACTTCATCCCATAGTGCTCAGGGTCCATGGCCGACGAACCCAAGGAACAGCAAACTCCTCCGAAACCGGCGGGTGAAAAGCCCGCAGCAAGCCCATCACCCCAGGTAACTCTTCCTGCAAAGACTGAGGGCGCTACTCCGCCGGCTCCCAAACCGCCCGCGCCAGCCAAAGCGCCTGTTTCCATGCAGACGCCCTTGAACAATGAGCTCGTTACGCGGCTGCGTGCAAAATTCGGCGCGGGAATTCTGGAAGCCATAGAAGATCGCAAACAAGCAATTGTCCTCGTGGAAAGCGGGCGGCTGGCGGAAATTGCTCTTTACCTGCGAGACGAGGAAAAATTCGACTTGCTCTCCGACCTAACCGCCGTCGATTGGCCCAAGCGCGAGAAACGTTTCGACATCGTACTCAACTTGTACTCATTTCCAAAAAACGAACGGTTGCGGATAAAAACCCACGCGGCCGAGGGTGAGCAAGTGCCAAGCTCCTTCGGTGTTTGGCCGACGGCGAATTGGCTTGAGCGCGAAGTCTTCGACATGTTTGGCATTGTTTTCAGCGGCCACCCGGACCTGAAGCGCATCCTTCTGCCGGATGGCTGGCAAGGTTACCCGCTGCGCAAAGATTACGACATCATTCAGCAGGACACGGCGTGGGTAAGAGAAAACTTGGGGATTGAGAGCGGGCAATAACGACATGGCGAAGTCGACTATTGCGGAGACCGGCGAAAAGCCGCACACGCTGCTGGGCGCGGACGAACTCATCCTCAACATGGGCCCACAGCATCCCTCCACGCATGGCGTCTTGCGCGTCAAGCTGAAGCTCGACGGCGAGCGCGTGATCGGCTCCGAGTGCATGATCGGGTATCTGCATCGGGGCGTAGAGAAAATCGCCGAAAACCGCTCTTACCAGCAGTTCGCGCCGTACGTGGACCGCATGGATTACGTCGCGGCGGTGAGCAATGGCCTCGGGTATTGCGAAGCCGTTGAAAAGCTGCTCGTGGTAGAAGCTCCGCCGCGCGCCAAAGTGATTCGGACTATTTTGACCGAATTGCAGCGTATCGCCAGCCACCTGTTGTGGCTGGGGACGCACGCGCTGGACATCGGCGCGCTCACGCCCGTTTTTTACTGCTTCCGCGAGCGCGAAGAGATTCTGAAGATTTTCGAAAAATATTGTGGCGCGCGCCTGACCACGCACGCGTTTCGCATCGGTGGCTTGCAATACGAGGCGTACGACACGCTGGAGAAAGACGTCGAGCGTTTTTGCAAAGCCTTCGAATCGCGCATCACTCAATACGAAGATCTGTTGACGCAAAACCGCATCTGGCTTGGCCGCACCAAGGGCGTCGGAATCCTAAAGCCCGCCGAGGCCATTGCTTTAGGCGCGACGGGACCGGTTCTGCGCGGCAGTGGCGTGAAGTGGGACATCCGCAAAGCCATGCCTTACGCGGCATACGACCAGTACAAATTTGAAATTCCCACGGGCACTACGGGCGACACGTACGATCGCTATCTGGTCCGCATGGAAGAGATGCGGCAATCTCGGCTGATTTGTTTGCAAGCCATTGAGAATATTCCGGCCGGCCCAATCATGGCGAAAGTCGGAAAAGTGCTGAAGCCGCCGCCTGGCGAGGTTTATCACTCGATTGAAGCTCCGAAAGGCGAACTGGGCTACTACGTCGTGAGTGACGGCACGGTGCAGCCGTATCGTGTTCGCATCCGTCCGCCATCGTTCGTGAATCTCGAATCGTTCGACAGCATGGTGCGCGGGCACCTGGTGGCCGACGTGGTGGCCATCATTGGAACGCTCGACATCGTTCTTGGGGAAGTGGACCGCTGACCTTCGCGTTTGGGGATAGCGGTCAAAGTTTTGGAGACATAAGTCTGCGATGCAAGCCGTGATCCAAGCGACGCTTGATTTCTTGAAAGCCTACTGGGCGCCGCTCTTGTGCGGGCTGGTCATTGTTGCTGTGCTTCCGCTGATTGCCGGCTATATCGTGCTTGTCGAGCGCAAGCTGATGGCCGACATGCAAGCGCGCCTCGGGCCCATGCGCGTTGGCCCACACGGTTTGCTTCAGCCCATCGCTGACGCGGTAAAACTGCTCATCAAAGAAGACATCATCCCGGAAGATGCGGACAAGCTGGTGTTCTGGCTTGCGCCGGTTCTTTCCGTCGGCGCAGCGCTTCTCTCGCTCGCCGGCCTTGCCATCGGACCGGCGTTTCAAGTCGCCAAGGGCATCAACATTGGAATCCTTTTTGTCGTCGGCGTCAGCGCCATGGGAATCTACGGCATCGTGCTTGGCGGCTGGGCTTCGAACAGCCACTATTCTTTGATGGGTGCGCTGCGCAGTTCAGCCCAACTCGTAAGCTACGAAACGGCCGCTGGAATGGCTCTCGTAAGCGGGCTTTTGTTTGCCGGGACTCTGAACGTCACTTCCATCGTCGAAGCTCAGCGCGACCAAGGCATCTGGTTCGGTCTGTTAGCGCCGGTTGCGTTTTTCACCTACCTTGTAGCTTCCATCGCCGAAACCAATCGCGCTCCTTTCGACTTGCCTGAAGCGGAATCGGAGCTCGTCGCTGGCTACATGACAGAATACAGCGGCTTCCGCTGGGCGCTCTATTTCCTCGGCGAATACACCAACATGATCGTCGTAGCCTCGGTTGCGACGACTCTCTTTCTCGGCGGCTGGCTGCGCCCGTTTCCCAACACGCACTGGCTGAATTTTCTCGATTTTTTCCCGGCGCTTATGATGTTCTTGATCGGCGTGTACTGCGTGATGCGCGCGCCCAAACAGCCCGCAAAAGTGCAAACGCTGTTCATGCTGGCGGTGGCAGGATTGTGCTTTGTCTTGGCTTTCATTCTCGTAGCACCTCTGCTTATTCCCATCGCGAAGCCTTCATTGGCTGCAGCTGTTAAGCCATTTGCGGATGGCATTCTCGGCAGCTTCTGGTTTCTGCTAAAGGTCAGTGTGTACCTCTATTTCTTCATGTGGCTGCGCTTCACCATCCCGCGCTACCGCTTCGACCAGCTCATGCGCCTCGGCTGGCATTTCCTGATACCGCTGTCGATCATCAATGTTCTGGTAATGGGCATCGCTATGATCGTGGGATCGTATTTGCATCTGGCGGGCGGCTGGCTCTTGCTGGTGACCATCCCGGCGTCTGTCCTCGCGCTGATTGTCGCGCTGTATATTTTGTCGCTTGAGCAAAAGAGCGCGGCCACGGAACAAGCCCGCGCCGCTTCGGATTCTTATGCTGGATAGCGTCATATTCTATTTCTTCGCCGGTCTTGCGGTGATCAGCGCGATACTGACCGTGACGCGTCGCAACGCTGTTCACAGCGCCATTTTTCTCATCACTGCCCTGCTCGCCACCGCGGGAATTTTCTTGCAACTTCGCGCCGAATTTTTGTTTATCGTTCAAATCATTCTCTACGTCGGCGGCATCATGGTGCTCTTCGTTTTCGTCATCATGCTTGTCAATCTCGACCTTGCCGTTCGCCAAATGCAGTTCGCCCGCCAAAAGTGGGTCGCGCTGCTGATTTCGCTGGCATTGGCCGCGCAGGTGGGCGTGATGTTGTGGTCCACTGGAAAGCTTCCCGGGCAGGGGCTCCCCGTTTCCCAGGCCATTTCGGCGGACAAATTGCCGATGAATTCCGAAGCGGTCGCGCACAGTTTGTTTTCTTCGTATCTTTTGCCATTTGAGATTGCTTCCGTTTTGCTGTTGGTGGCGATGATTGGCGCCGTGGTCATGGCCAAGAAGAGGACCTAGGACGCGATGCTTTCGATCGAACATTATCTGTTTCTCGGCCTGGCGCTCTTCATCATCGGCGTCATCGGAGTGGTCACGCGCCGCAACGTTATCGTCGTGCTCATGTCCATCGAGCTGATCCTGAACGCCGTGAACATCAACCTCGTGGCTTTTTCGCGCCTCTATGGTGACGTCGCAGGCCAGGTGTTTGCACTCTTTATCATCGCGGATGCTGCCGCCGAAGCCGCCGTGGGCCTCGGCATCATCATTGCGTTTTTCCGCAACCGCGAAACGGTTCTTGCGGACGAAATGGATTTGTTGAAGTGGTAGCGCGTCACAAAACGCTATGAACGAAGAGACAAAACTCGCATGACCCCCAGCGGCTATTTCGTCGAGCATCTTTGGCTCATCCCGCTGTTTCCTCTGATCACGGCGGCACTGATGCTTTTGATTGGCCGGCGACTGCCGAACATCGCGGTCAGCGTGCTTTGCGTCGGCAGCGTTGGTTTGTCCTTCATCTGCGCGCTGGGCGCGGTGCTGCAACTTGTGGCAGCGGCTCCCGAACATCGCGTCGCACAGCAAATCCTGTTTCAATGGCTGACTCCCGGCCCAATGAAAGTGAGCGACGGCAGCCTCGTTTCCTTTGTTGCTGACTGGGGCTATTTGCTTGACCCGCTTTCGTGCGTGATGGTCCTCGTCGTCACCGGCGTCGGCTTCCTGATTCATTTCTATTCCATGGGCTACATGGGTCACGAAGGCGGCTACTACCGCTTCTTTGGCTACATGAATCTTTTCATGTTCTCGATGCTCACGCTCGTCCTCGCCAACAATCTAGTCATGATGTTTGTCGGCTGGGAAGGCGTCGGCCTCTGCAGCTATTTGCTCATCGGTTTCTATTTCCTGAGACAGTCAGCGACCAACGCGGGGAACAAAGCGTTTATCGTGAACCGCATCGGCGATGCGGGGTTCATTTTGGGCATTTTTTTGCTCACCATGACTCTCGGCACCGTTCGCTTCACTTCTCAGGGCTTGCCGGATGCCGCGGCCTCGCCAGGTATCTTGCAGGCGCTGCACGGCGCTCTCGATGCGCATGTGCTTGCCTATGGCGCGCCGGTATTGACTGCCATCGCTTTGCTCCTCTTCGTCGGCGCGATAGGGAAATCCGCACAGATTCCCCTTTACGTTTGGCTCCCAGACGCCATGGAAGGTCCCACGCCTGTCAGCGCGCTGATCCACGCCGCCACCATGGTCACTGCGGGCGTTTACATGGTCACGCGCATGAACGCCATCTACCAGCTTGCGCCGCTCGCGCTGACCGTCGTCGCCGTCGTTGGCGTTGTCACCGCGATTTTCGCCGCCTCCATGGCCCTCGTGCAAAACGACATCAAGAAAGTCCTCGCCTACTCCACCATCAGTCAGCTTGGATACATGTTTCTTGCTCTCGGCGCGAGCGCTTTCGCGGCCGGAATTTTTCACCTCATGACCCACGCTTTCTTCAAGGCGCTGCTCTTCCTCGGCGCTGGCAGCGTCATTCACGCCATGTCGAATGAGCAGGACATTCAAAAAATGGGCGGTCTCTGGAGCAAGATTCCCATCACATCGAGAACCTTTGCGGTGGCCACTGTGGCCATCGCTGGAATCCCTCCTTTTGCCGGATTCTTCAGCAAAGATGAAATTCTCTGGCGTGCGTTCGAGCGGCACTGGGCCTTGTGGGCCGTCGGTTTCATCACCGCCGGAATGACCGCGTTTTATATGTTTCGGCTGGCCTTCTTGACATTCGCCGGTTACTCGCGGGCTGATGAGCACGTCGAAAAGCACATCCACGAATCGCCGTACACGATGACCGTCCCGCTGATGATCCTCGCCGTGCTCTCCTTTATTGGCGGCTGGACTGGCAGCTCTCGCTTCGAGAAATTCCTCGAACCTGTCACTGCGCAAAACAATGCCTATCGCGTAGTAACCAGTGTTCAAGAAATTTCAAAGGCAACGCCTCTGCTCGGACATGAAGGGCCACTTGCGGCTATGACTCCCTATGCAGGGCAAGGTCGCGCGATTGGTGAAGCCGCCGAGAAGTCATCTCTGGTTGAGTATCTCTTGATGTTTCTTTCCATCGCCGTCGCTCTCGTTGGCATCGGCCTCGCATACCAATTCTATTTCTCCAAGCGCATCGCTCCCGAGCTTGCCGCGCGCCGCTTCCCCTGGCTCTACAACCTCCTCTTCCACAAATATTATGTCGATGAAATCTATGACGCCGCCGTGGTCGACCGCACCAAAGACCTCGGCACAGTGCTGGGGACTTTCGATGCCAAAGTTATTGACGGCGTCGGCGTGGATGGCGCGGGCTGGCTCGCCCGTTTCGGCTCAACCCTGTCGATGTGGTGGGACAAGTGGATCATCGACGGCTTGCTGAACTTCACCGCCAAGCTCACCCAGCTTCTTAGCTATCCGGTCCGGCTCGTGCAAACTGGAATGTTTTCGAGTTACGCCATGCTGATTCTGATCGGGCTAGCGATTCTCCTGGCGTATTACGGTCATCACATGCAGGTTTTGTTGCGCGGCGCGCGCTGAGAGGCGGAGCATGGACTTCTTTGCAAATCATATCTTGAGCGTGGTGCTCTTCACTCCGCTCGTCGGCGCAATCTTGCTGCTCTTCGTCCCTCGCGAGAGCGAAAACGCCCACCGCATCGGCGGAAACATTTTTGGCTTTCTCGGGTTCCTCGTGTCGCTTCCCCTCGTTCGCTGGTGGCATCCCGGCGCCGGGCAATTCACCTTCGAAGAAAACGTCTCCTGGGTTCCTTCCATCGGCGCGCGCTATCACCTTGGGATTGATGGCATCAGTCTGCTGCTCGTCATGCTCACGACGTTTCTCGGCATGATTGCCATTCTTTCTTCCTGGAGCGCGATTCACACCCGCACCAAGGAATACTACATTCTGTTACTTCTGCTGCAGACCGGCATGATCGGCGTGTTCGTCTCGCTCGATTTCTTCCTCTTTTACGTTTTCTGGGAAGTGATGCTCGTTCCCATGTACTTCCTCATCGGCGTTTGGGGGAGCGACCGCCGCCTCTACGCCGCCATCAAATTTTTCCTATACACCCTGGCGGGTTCCGTCGTTATGCTGCTCGGAATCCTGGCGCTCTATTTCTACGCGCCTGTGGCAGCCGGCGCGACCCGCACTTTCGACGTCCCCACTCTGCTCGCTGCGGCGCAGCAGTTTTCCGATCCTCTAAAGGTCTGGCTCTTCTGGGGCTTCTTCTTTGCCTTCGCCATCAAAGTGCCGATGTTCCCGTTCCACACTTGGCTGCCCGACGCGCACACCGAAGCGCCCACCGCGGGCTCCGTCATCCTGGCCGGCGTTTTGCTGAAGATGGGCACGTACGGCTTCCTTCGCTTCTCGCTCCCGCTGCTGCCAGTCGATCCCGGATTGCGTTCGAAAATCATTACCATCGTCATCGTGCTCTCGATCATCGCCATCGTCTACGGGGCGCTCGTCTGCCTCATGCAAAAAGACATGAAGCGCCTCATCGCTTACAGTTCCGTCAGCCACCTCGGCTTCTGTACGCTAGGCCTTTTCGCGCTTACTCCCAACGGCCTTTCCGGGAGCGTGCTTCAGCAGATCAACCACGGCATCTCCACCGGCGCGCTCTTCTTGATCGTCGGCATTCTTTACGAGCGCCGCCACACGCGCATGATTTCCGATTTTGGCGGGCTCGCCACGCCGATGCCAAACTTCGCGGCAATTTACCTCATCATCAGCTTGAGTTCGCTCGGCATGCCGCTGCTCAACGGCTTCATTGGAGAATTCACGATCTTGCAGGGGGCGTTTCAGGTCAACAAAGCCTGGGCTGCCTGGGGCGTCCTCGGCGTGATTCTCGGCGCCGCGTACCTGCTTTGGCTCTATCAGCGCGTCATGTTTGGCTCCGTGACCCACGCGGTGAACGAGCATCTCCCAGATCTGAATCTTCGCGAGATGGCCTGCCTCGTGCCGCTCGTCGTCATGGCCTTCTGGATCGGCATTTATCCGAAGCCCTTTTTCGCACTTATCGAAAAGCCCGTTGAGAAAATCGTCCGGCAAGTCAACCCTGATTTCTATAAAGAGCAGCGCGCAAAATTGCCCGCGGCGAATCTTCCGGTCGCCGTGGCGGAAACGAAATAGTTATTTCGAATGGATATCCCCGTTCTCAGCGCGATCATGCACTACCTCCAGGGAGACGGCGCTTCCATTCTCCCGGAAATCGAGCTCACTCTATTTGGACTGGGAATCCTGCTCATCGACTTCACAATCGGTGTGAAGGAAAAATACTGGAACGCCGGCCTGGCTCTTGCCGGCACCGCGTTCAGCGGTTACACGCTTTGGCAACTGCGCGGCCAGGTCGCTGCGCGCGGAGAACTAGCAGGATTTCATGAGTCCGTTGTGGTTGACCATTTCTTTCTCTTCTTCGCCGCTCTTTTCCTGGCGGCAACGGTTCTGGTCGTTCTTCTTTCCGTGAAATATCTGGAAATCGAAAATGAGCAGGAAGGCGAATACTACGCTTTGCTCCTTTTCGCCTGTGTCGGCATGATGTTCATGGCTTCCGGCACCGACCTGATCGTCCTTTTCCTCGGCCTCGAAACCATGGCTCTCAGCTTTTATATCCTCACCGGATTCCTCCGCCGCGACAAGCGTTCGAACGAAGCCGCAATGAAGTACGTCCTCCTTGGCGCTTTCAGTTCCGCCATCCTTGTCTATGGTTTTTCGCTGCTCTACGGACTAAGTGGACTCGCCGCCTTTGCGGGTGGCGAGGTCCGGCCTTCCACAAATATCTGGCAAATTGGCGCGGCTCTGGACTCCCGCTTCCAGGCCGCGCTTGCGCACGGCTCGCTCGACTGGTTGGCGATCCTGGCCTTTATCACCATTCTCGCGGGCTTGTTTTTCAAAGTCGCCGCCGTCCCATTTCATCAGTGGGCGCCTGACGTTTATGAAGGCGCGCCCACTCCAGTCACCACGTACGTCAGTGTCGCCTCCAAAACCGCCAGTTTTGCCTTGCTGCTGCGGCTGATGTTCGTGTTTCGCGCGACGCATGTGGCATGGCTCTACCTCTTCGCTGGAATCGCGGTCGCGTCACTCACCTGGGGAAACCTCGCCGCGCTGACACAAACCAACGTGAAGCGGCTTCTCGCCTATTCTTCTATCTCTCACGTCGGCTACGTTTTGCTTGGCCTTGTTGCGGGAAACAGCACGGCGCTGACGGGCATCGGCTACTACTTGCTTGCCTACGTCTTCATGACCGCTGGCGCCTTCGCTGTCCTGGTTGTTCTTCGCCAGAAAGGCCTCATCGGTGAAGAGCTCGACGAGCTCAACGGCTTATATCAGCGCAGTCCGGCCGCGGCTGTCTTGCTTCTTATCTTTATGCTTTCCCTCGCTGGCATTCCACCGACTGCCGGTTTCATGGGCAAGTACTTCATCTTCCTATCGCTCATCGAAACTCATCATCCCGTCCTTGCTGTTTTCGCCGTGCTCTATATTGTCCCCGCGCTGTACTACTACTTCCGCATCGTCGTGCACGCCTGGCTCAAGCAGCCCGGCGAAGCGCCGCGCCCGGTCATGACCAACGCCCAAGCCGTTGCGCTAGCCATCGCCGTATTTGTCACTCTCGCCGCCGGGTTGTATCCTGAGCCGTTCACGAAGCTTGCTCACTATGCCTTCGCCTTCGGACAATAAGCCAACCGGAACTCCATCGACTACTCCCCCTAACAAGAAACCCAAGGATTTTGCTTCGCTTCCCGCGCTCGCTCTCGAGCTGCCCTTCACCATGGCCGGAGCGATGTTTGTCGGCGCTGCCATCGGCTATTTCCTCGACCGCTGGCTGCACACGAGGCCCTGGCTCACTCTCGTCTTCGGCGCCCTGGGATTTTTCGCGGGCCTTCGCGAAGTCCTGCGCCGCCTGCCTGCCGGCAATGGAAGCAACGGTGGCTGATTCGAACACGCCTGCACGGACCGAACAGCGCATCAGTTGGCTCACTCTTCTCCTCGGCCTCATTGCGGCGGCCACCTCAGCTATTCTCCAGCGCGTTCCATGGGCCATCGGCTTGGCTATCGGCACGATCCTCGCCTGGCTTAACTACCGCTGGCTGAGGCGCGGCGTCGACGCTCTCGTGCTTGCTTCCAAGGCCCAGGAAGGCGTCGAAAAGCCCCGCGTCCCACGCTCAGCGTATTTTATCGCCCTTTTCCGCTATGGCTTGCTGGCGCTCTCGGTCTATCTCATTTATACTTATCTGCACGTTCCCCTTGGCAGCATGATCGTGGGTATGTGTGCTTTAGCGGCCGCCGCGCTTGCAGCTAGTGTGTGGGAAGTCCTCAGTCCGGTGAACTGACGAATGTCGGAACAAGTTTCTTGGCTCGCGCGAACCGTAAACCATTATCTCGGGCCTATTGCTCTCGCTCTGCTTTCCGCTCTGCACATCGAGCCAAACAATCGGGAGCTGCCTATTCCCGAGCACGTGGTCATGGCCCTCGTGGTTCTCGTCGTTGGCACGATTCTCGCTCTCATTCTTCGCCCCAGGCTTTCCGCCGAAAAACCCGGCGCCATGCAGCAAATTGCCGAAACGCTCCTCACCAATCCTCTTGGTTTCGGCATCAAGGATCTTCTCGAAGAAAACGTCCACCACGGCGCCACTCAATTCATTCCTTTCGTTGGCTCGATTTCCGTTTTCGTTCTCCTTTCGAATCTCATGGGCGCGTTTCCCAGCAGCTTTCTCAAAGCGCCCACTGGAGATCCCACCGTCCCGCTGGCCTGTGCCTCTCTCACGTTCCTCTATTTCAACTGGCAAGGCATTCGCCGACTCGGCCTCGGCCACTACCTCTTGACCTTTGCAGGTTCGCCTCAGGGCAGAGGAATTGGCGCTTGGGCGCTTGCCATCCTATTGTTTCCTGTCGAGCTTGTCAGCACCACCGCGCGGGTCCTGTCTCTCACCGTTCGTCTTTGGGCCAACATGTTCGCTAGCGACCTCATCTATGTGATTTTCCTGGGGCTGCTCGCGGGAGGGGCCAGCTTTGGCTGGAGCAAGTCGCCGGTCCTCGGCATTGTCCTTGCGGTCTTTCCCGCGACGATTCCCATCCTGTTCATCGGTCTGCACATTTTCGTTTCCGTGATTCAGGCCTACGTTTTCACGGTGCTGCCTTCCGTCTATCTGGGTCTGGCCACTTCGGAAGAGCACTAACGGGTAGGACAGGCATTCTTGCCTGTCTTCCGGGAATTTCAGGAGTTGGGGGGCGCAGCCCCGCAAGTGCATTGGCAGATTTGAATGTAGCGCCGGGCTTTAGCCCGGCACCACTTCTGCCAATCAAGTTTCGGTTTGCCGCTAGCGTGAGCCCGGCTGCACGGTGTCCGGGCACCACCCCCTGGCGGCACTTCAAAGGAGGCAGTGATGAAAAAGCAGTGGACATGGATGTTGATGGCGCTTCTGGTGGTAACTCTATTCGCCCCGGCCGCGTTCGCTCAGGACCAAGCCGCCGCTGGCGGAGGTTATGGCAAGGCAATTTCGGGACTTGCGGTCGGGCTGGGCATGGCCATTGCCGCGTTTGGTTGCGGCGGTGCACAGGGCCGCATCGCTTCGGCCGCTTGCGAAGGCATGGCGCGCAATCCCGGAGCCGCGGGCGCGATTCGCGCGGCGATGATTCTTGGTCTCGTTTTCGTGGAAACCCTGGTGCTCTTCACCCTGGCGATGATCGCCTTGAAAGTCTAACGTTTTCTTGAGGATGGGCACGGGCTTCAGACCCTGAGGAACGAAGGGCCCGTGCCCCTCGTCACTGCAAGATTCACCGCCCGGAGGTTTCCGCCTCCGGGCCTTTTCTTTCCAAGCCGATCCCGGCCTTCCCGTTGAGGCATGCCAGGCGGCAGTTCAACTGCGCTTTGACACATATGACCTGATTTATACTGACTTTCTACTAAAATGTGCTATTGTCAACGAGGATCAGATTGCAGTTTCTTGGAGTGCGGCAGCCTTGCTGCCGCTTTTTCCTTCTTGGGCGCGGCGGTCTTTGCAAAAAGAGCCCGATTTATAACCGCCATGGAATCAATCTCTTGCGCACTCTTTTGTTTTACGTATTTGGCTAAGCCCTTTCGCGCCTATCGGTTGCGCACTCTTTTGCAAAACATAGGGGGGTGGGGGGTACAAAACACGATAAAAGCTCAATGCCCTACGTGAGCCCTGTCCCCAACTTTTTGAATAGAAGGGGGTTATTCCGAAATCAGTGGCCTAGCAGCGACGGCCGCAAGATGAAGTTGATCACGGGATTTGGGTACACACCGAACAGAATCGTCCCGGCAAAGGTGATCAACAGCACCAGGTTGACGCCCACAGGGAAGGGCACCGGGCTCAGCGCCGCGGCTTCCGCGCTTGGCTCGCGCATGTACATCACCACGATCACCCGCAAATAGTAGTACGCGCCGATGACACTGTTGATGGCCATCAGGATCGCCAGCCACAGCAGGTGCGAGTTGACCGCCGCCTTGAAGATGTAGAACTTGCCGAAAAAGCCTGCGGTTACCGGGAGGCCGAGTAGCGAGAGCAAGTACACGCTGAGCATCGCGGCGACAAACGGCTGCCGCTGCGAAAGCCCGGCGTAATCATCGAGCGAGAGACTCTTTTCACCCGCGCCGCCGAGTTGCGAAACGATGGTGAACGCGCCGAGCTTCACCAGCGCATAGCTCAACAGATAGAACAGCACTGCGGCGTACGCCGGTCCAGCGCCCCTGTTTGACTCGCTGGACATGGTGGTGACCGCCGCAAACGCCACCAAAATGTATCCCGCGTGCGCTATGGAACTGTACGCCAGCAGCCGCTTCACGTTGGTTTGCACCAGGGCGCCCAGATTGCCCGCGAACATGGTCAGCGCCGCGAGCACCCAGAACGCCCAGAACCAAAATCGCGTCGCTGCTGGAACCGTCGCGAAAATCCGCAGCAGCAGCGCAAACGCGGCCGCTTTCGGTCCCGCCGAAAACAAAGCCGTCACCGGAGTCGGCGCGCCTTCATACACGTCCGGGGTCCACACCTGGAACGGAGCTGCCGCCACCTTGAAGCCGAGGCCGATCAGAATCAGTGCGAGGCCGAGCTTCAGCAGCGTGCTCGTCATATCGGCGTTTGCCATTTGGTCGAGGAGCGTCGTGCCCGTTGCGCCGTACACGAGTGCAATTCCGTACAGGAAAAACGCGGTCGCGAACGATCCCAGCAGAAAATACTTCATCGCTGACTCGCTCGATTTGAGCGCATCGCGCCGGTAACCCGCGAGAATGTAGCTCGAAATGGAACTCATCTCCAGGCCGATGAAAGCAGTCAATAATTCCTGGGCGGAAGCGAGCACGCCCATTCCCGCCGTGGCAAACAGCAGCAGCGCGTAAAACTCCGCGATGGGAAGGCGCTCGCGGTCCAGATACGGTCCCGCCGCCAGCACGACGAGAAACGTGACGGTTCCGACGAGCATCCGGAAAAAGAAGCTGAAGGAATCCGATTGGATGAGCCCGTAGAATCCCGGCCCGCTATTCACTAGCGCGAAGACCGAAGCAAGCGTTCCGGCCAGCGAACCAATCAGCGCGAGCGCCGTGAAAAACTGCCGGCTGCGCACGAAAGGCTGGAGCAGCATCGCGAGCACGCCAAAGCAGCACCAGATCAGTTCCGGAAGCGTCCGGTAAATGTCGATTGCGCGCGGAAGATGATCGATCAACGCGTTCCCAGCCTTTCCATCGAAGTGGTCTGCGCCTGGTTCTCGCTTGCGAAGCCAGTCGGCGCTTGCTTCATTCCTCGCGCGGGGGCCGCGGCTTCATAGGGCCTCTGCGGCGCGATTTGCTCCATCACAGTGTTCGTAGCGGTTTCCGTGCGGCGGGTGATGAACACCGAGCCGATGCCCATCCACAGAATAACGATCGCCATCGCCGCCAAGATTCCTTTTTCGCGCCAGGAAGCATCCGGCAGCGTGCGATTTTTCTCGACTGTAATTTGGCCGAAGAACACGCGCTGATACGACCACAGCAAGTAGCAGGCTGAGAGAATCACGCCAAGCGCCGCCCACGAAGCCCAGCCCCAGTGCCGCTGATATGTCCCCAGCAAAATCAAAAACTCGCCGACGAAGCCGTTCAGCATCGGTAGGCCCAGCGAAGACAGGGCGACGAAGAGGAAAAACGCGGCCAGCTTGGGCATTGGCGTCGAAAGACCGCCGTACTCGCTGATTTCGAAGGTGTGCCGCCGGTCGTACAGCATGCCGACCAGCAAGAACAGCGCGCCGGTCGAAATTCCGTGCGCCAGCATCTGGAAAACCGCGCCCTGTATAGAAATGTTGTGGAAGGCAAAAATGCCGAGCACGACAAATCCCAGGTGGCTCACTGAAGAATACGCGACCAGTTTTTTCAGGTTCGGTTGCACCATGGAAACGAGCGCACCGTAAATAATTCCGATGATCGCGAGCAATGCCACCCAGCCCGCCGCGCGATGCGAAGCTTCGGGGAACAGCGGCAGGCAGAAGCGGATCATGCCGTAGGTTCCGAGTTTCAAGAGCACACCCGCGAGCATCACGGAACCCGCCGTCGGCGCTTCCACGTGTGCGTCCGGCAGCCAGGTATGCAGCGGGAAGAGCGGCACTTTGATGGCGAACGCCAGGAAAAATGCGAGGAAAAGCAGCATTTCGGTTTGCGGCGCGTTAGTGAGCAAGCCGTTGGCAAGCGCGGCCTGAATCAGCGGCAAATCGAAAGTTCCCGTCGCGTTGTACAGCCAGATGATTCCGACTAGCATGAGAATCGAGCCGGTCATCGTGTACAGGACAAATTTGACCGCAGCATAGACGCGGCGCTCGTGGCCCCAGATGCCGATGAGCAGCGCCATCGGGATCAGCATCACTTCCCAAAATACGAAGAACAAGAAGAGATCGAGCGAGAGAAATACGCCGACGACGCCCACTTCGAGCATCAGCAGCATGATGAAAAACTCTTTTACGCGGAGCTGAATGCTGTTCCACGAGGCCAAAACCGAGATGGGCGTGAGGAAGGTCGTCAGCAGAACGAGGAACATGCTGATGCCGTCCACGCCGAGGTGATAGTTGATCGGCGGTGCGACAATCCACTTCACGTTTTCTTCCAGTTGGTAACCGGCTGCGCCGATTGACGCGCCGCGCAACATCAGCAGGGAAAAGAGAAATTCGGCAGTGGAAACAATCATCGCGATGACGCGGATGAATTTGTGATCGTCACCGCGCAGCAGCAGCAACGCCAGCGAGCCTGCGATGGGGAAGAAGATCAGCACCGAAAGCAAATGTCCGCCGTGCAGCATCAGCGCACCATCCCCACGGCGGTCTTGCTGGCGCTCGGCCAGAAGAAAATGACAGCGAGAATCACGATCGCGCCGACTACCACCCAGACGGCGTAGCTGCGCGTGTTCCCGGATTGCGAATGGCGCACACCATCGCCAATCGAAGTCGCACCTTGCGCGATTGCGTTCACCGTGCCGTCGATGCCTGCAACGTCCGCCGCTTTCCAGAACACATTGGTCGAGAGCCACACCAACGGCCGTACGACCGCGGCGGCGTAGAATTCATCGACATAATATTTGTTGAGCAGCGTGGTATACGCTGGCTTCATGGACTTCGCAAGTTCGTCCGCTTTGCCGGGCTTCGCGAGATACATCCAGTACGCGACGCCGATTCCGATCGCTGCGGCAATCACAGCCACAAACGCCAGCGTCAGCTCAAGTGTATGGGCCGACGCTGCTCCAAGGACTTCCGCATTCTCCTGAGTGCCGAAAATGGGGGCAAGAAAGTCGGCAAAATAGTCGCGCCCCTGGAAGAGCGCCGGGGCAGCAACCCATCCGCCAATCACGGAAAGAATCGCGAGTGCGACGAGCGGGCCGAGCATGCTCCACGGCGATTCGTGGACGTGGGCTTTGTGCTCGTCAAAGCGCGGCTTCCCGGTGAACGTGAGGAAGATCAACCGGAACATGTAAAACGCGGTCAGCAGCGCCGTGAGTAAGCCAACGGCGTAGAGCGGCTTGCCGCCAGAGATTTGATACGCGCCGAGGAGAATTTGGTCTTTGCTGAAGAATCCAGCGAGCGGGAAAATGCCCGCAATCGCGAGCGTCGCGGTGAGCATGGTCCAGAACGTCCACGGGATCTTTTTCCAAAGGCCGCCCATCTTGTTCATGTCCTGCTCGCCGCCGATGGCGTGAATCACGGAACCAGCGGCCAGGAAGAGCAGCGCCTTGAAAAACGCGTGGGTCATCAGGTGGAAAATGCCTGCGCCAAAGGCGCCGACGCCGCACGCAAGGAACATGTAGCCGAGCTGGCTGACCGTCGAGTACGCGAGCACACGCTTGATGTCGGTTTGTACCAGGCCGATGGTCGCCGCAAAAAAAGCGGTCGCGCACCCGACAACGGCGACCACGACCATCGCGGTTTCGGAATGCACAAACAAAATGTGCGAACGCGCCACAACGTAAACGCCCGCCGTCACCATCGTGGCCGCGTGAATCAGCGCGCTGACCGGTGTGGGGCCTTCCATCGCGTCGGGCAGCCAGACATAGAGCGGCAACTGCGCCGACTTGCCCGTCGCGCCCATGAAGAGCAGCAAGCAAGCTACCGTGAACGTGCCGAACTGGCCCCAGGCCTCGTGTCCCCACGCAGGATTCGCGGCTGCGTCAAAAATCGCGCGAAAATCGAGCGTATGGAATGTGCGAAACAGCAAAAACATGCCGAGCATGAAGCCGAAATCGCCGATGCGATTGACGATAAATGCTTTTTTGCCCGCGTCGGAAGCTGACTTCCTAAGGAAATAAAACCCGATGAGCAAATAGCTTGAGAGGCCAACGCCTTCCCAGCCAACGAACAGCAAAGCGTAATTCGCCGCCAGCACCAGGATGAGCATGAAAAACATAAACAGATTGAGGTAGGAGAAAAAGCGGTAGTAACCGCCCTCGTGACCCATGTAGCCGACGGAGTAGATATGGATGAGCCAGCCGACGCCAGTGACCACCAACACCATGACCACGGTGAGCTGGTCCATCTGCAAGTCAAATCCGCCGCGGAAATTCCCCGCGACGATCCAGTCGAAATATTGCTTGTGAACGAGCTGCTGGCCATTCGCGAAAAATTCGCGCACCGCTTCCAGCGCGCAAAGAAAGGAAAGTCCCGTCGAGCTGATGGCCGCAGTGGTGGCGTATTTATTCGGCCATTTCGAGCCCAAAAGCCCATTGATCGCCGAGCCGAGCAGCGGCAGCAGCGGAATGATCCACAAATACTCGAGAATGGGATAAGCGGGCATCAGAGTTTGAGCAAATCCACGCGCTCGACATTGAGCGTTTGCCGGTTGCGCGCAATCAAGATGATGATTCCCAGGCCTACGGCCGCTTCCGCCGCCGCGACCACGATGACAAACAATACAAAAACCTGTCCGTCGAGCTTGCCCAGCGCCTGGCTAAAGGCCACAAACGCGAGATTCACGGCGTTGAGCATCAGCTCGATGGACATGAAGATGGTGATGATGTTGCGCCTGAAAATGAACGCAAAGACACCGAGGCCGAAAAGAATCGCGCTCAAAATCACATAATAGTTCGTCGGGATCATTTCAGCTTTTCTCCCGCTGCGCCAACACTGTCGCGCCCAGAATGGCGACGAGAATCAGGAACGACGTTAGTTCGAACGGATAGACAAAATCCTTGAAGACCATCTCGGAAATTCCCTTTGTGGAAGACAGCATGCCCGTTTGCGTTGCCGCTTGGACGCTCGCTCCCGATTTCGCAATGGTTGCAGCAACAAATCCCGCGAGCGCCACCACGAGCAACAGTCCCGGAATGCCTGCCATCTTGGAAATGCTGGTGTGTTCTTCGACGCCCGCGTTCAGCAGCATAATCACGAAAACGAACAGCACCATAATCGCGCCGCCGTAAACGATGATTTGGACGGCGGCGACGAATTCCGCGCCCATCAGCAGATACAAGCCCGCGAGCGCGACCATGACGACGATGAGCGAGAGCGCGCTGTGAATGGGATGCTTTTGCAGAATCAGGCTAACCGCTCCAATCACGGCCAGCGCTGCGAGCGCAAAGAAAACGACAAGCTGCGCGGTCATTTCTTGCCCCACATGAGGATCACGAAACTGGTGATAATGACGTTCACGATGGAAACCGGCAGGAGCAATTTCCAGCCGAAGGCCATCAACTGGTCATAACGGAAACGCGGCAGGGTTCCGCGCATCCATACATATACGAAGAGGAAGACAAGAATTTTGGACAGCAGCCAGAACGGTCCCTGAATGAAATTGTTCACGTCGGGCAGCGCAACAAAAAGCGCGCCGAGCAAAGTAATTACCGATCCCACTCCGGGTAGCACCATTCTTCCGAAAACGGTTTCGTAGCGCAGCCCGTCCCAGATGACCCAGAGCCCGGCGGGAATCAGGATGAGCGAAGGAACGTAGTGCGTAAAGGTCCAGGAAGCAGGGAAGGGCGAGAGCCAGCCTCCGAAAAACATGATCGTGCACAAACACGACACGGTGATCATGCTGGTGTATTCGGCGATGAAGAACATGGCGAACTTAAAGCTCGCATATTCGGTGTGAAATCCAGCGACCAATTCGGATTCCGCTTCGGGAAGATCAAAGGGCACGCGGTTGGTTTCCGCGACAGCCGCGGTGAAGAAGCAGAAAAAGCCGAGAATCTGCGGCCAGACGTTCCAGCCGAGTAAACCTCGCTCGGGATGGCTTGCCTGCGCGTTAATAATGTCCCGCAGATTGAAACTCCCCGCCATGAGCAGCACGCCAACGACGGACATCGTAAGTGCCAATTCGTAGCTGACCATCTGCGCGGAGCTGCGCAAGCCGCCGAGCAACGGATATTTGCTATTCGACGACCAGCCGGCAAGCGCGACGCCATACACGCCAAGAGCGGTGATGGCAAACAGCGCGAGGATTCCGATGTTCAGGTTAAGTGGCGCAATTCCGAGATAGATGTCGTGGCCGAACAGGTGCAAAGGCTCCGGACCAAACGGAATAATGGCAATCGACGTTAACGCCAGCGAAAGCGCCAGCAGCGGCGCGAGGTAATATACAAATTTGTCCACACCCGCGGGCGTAGGGTCTTCTTTGAACAAAAACTTTACGCCATCGGCCAGCGGCTGCAGCAAGCCGTGCGGACCCACGCGATGCGGCCCCCAGCGCGACTGCATGTGCGCGACGACTTTGCGTTCGAACCAGGTCAAATAGGCGTTGACCGTGAGCACGATGAACAGCAGCAGCGCGATCTTGACAATCGTGATAATCAGCTCGGCGTTGGCAGATAAGAGAGAAATCACGGCTCGGTTTTCGCCTCCGGCAGAGAGTCCATCATCGAGCAGTAGCGGCCGAGCGTGCCGCTGGTGAACAGATTGTCTTTGGCGGAGCGAATCAGCCCCGCAGGAATATCGTAAGGAGCGTGGCCGTTTCTGGCAGCTTGTGCGCGTGTTTGCTCGGCGCCGCCAGTGAGCAGTCCCGCAATCGGAACATCATAGGCGGGCACGGTTTTGCGGATTTCCTCGAAGACGCCCACGGGCGATTTGTAGTGAAATGCTTTGCCAAGCCCCATTTTTTCGAGTTGATGCGAGAGGATGCGCAGCAAGTCAAAATCGCTGCGAGGGCCCATGACTTCCGCGCCTTTGCGGAGCAATTGAATTTCGCCAGAAGTGTTCGTGACCGTGCCGTCTTTCTCGTAGGCCGAGGCCGCAGGAAGGACAATGTCCGCGATTCGCGCCGTTTCCGTCAGAAACATTTCCTGCATGATCAGCAATTCTAGTTTTCCGCGCCCGTAGCCCAACGTGCCGAAATGTGCGAGCGGATTCGCACCGACGACGTACAGTGCTTTCAGCGTTCCGGCCTGTGCCGCGTCCACTATTTGTGGGGCGGTGAGTCCAGGCTTGGAAGAAATCGCGCAATCCCAAAGGCGCTCAAATTTTTCGCGGGCAGTCGCATCGTCAACGTAGGCGTAGCCGGGCAGGCGATCGGGGAGCACTCCCATGTCCGCGGCGCCGCGCGAATTTGCGAAATCGCCGAGCGCCATGTAGCGCGTCGCACCAGGCAGTTTCGAGCCGAAGGCGACGAGCGTCGAAACCGCTGCGCCAGAAACTTCGGCGCCAAAGACAATCGCAACGTCACTTTCGGCATCGAGCGCAGCCTTCAGTTGCACGAGTTGTTCGACTAATCCAGTCGCAAGCTGGCCTTCTTCGTGCGCCAGGAACTTCAAGACGGCCGCTTCTTGCCCTGTGGAAATGTTCGCGAACTGTTTCGCTTTGCGCTTCAGCTTGATGTCATTGGCGTTGATGACGAAGAGCTTTGCCCCGTGGTGGCGGATGCCGGTGCGAATTTGCCAGGCAACGAGCGGATTTTGATTGGTCGGATCGTTGCCGATGAGCAAAACCGCTTTCGAGCGATACAACTGCTCCATCGTAAGCAGGGAATCGGCAGCGCGTTCGCCGAGAGCCGTAATCAAACCGGTGTAGTCGGCAGTACGGTGGTGATCAATGTTGTTGGTGCCGAACGTGGCACGCGCCAGCCGCTGCAGCAAATAATTCTCTTCGTTGGAAGTGCGGTTCGAGCCGATGAAACCAATCGCGTCTTTTCCCCCCGCATCGTACGCGGCTTTCAGTCTTGTGGCGGCTGCTTGTGCGGCCTCCTCCCAGGACACGGGAAGAAGCTTGTCGCCCTTGCGCAGGAGCGGCTGGCGGATGCGGTCTGGATGATTGGTGAAATCGAATCCGAAGCGCCCTTTTACGCAGAGAAAATCCTTGTTGATGCCGCTGAGATCGCGATTATTGGAGCGCAGGATTTCGTGATTGCGCACGCTGAGCGTGGCCTTGCAACCGTTCGAGCAGTGGGTGCAGATGGTCGGGACATAGTGCATTTCCCACGGACGCGTTTTGTAGCGATAGGTGCCGCTGGTAAGTGCGCCGACCGGGCAAATGTCGATGCACATCCCGCACTCTTCGCATTCGAGATGATCTTCGCGGTTGGGGATAATCACGCTGTTGGCGCCGCGCATGCCCACGCCGAGCGCTTTCACGTCCATACCTTCGTCGCAAACGCGCACACAGCGAAAGCACAAAATGCAGCGGGGCGCGTCGTAATAGACGAGCTCCGACCATTTTTCTTCCGGCCGGTGAATTTTTTCTTCGACGAAGCGGCTGGAATCCGCGCCGTAGCGGAAAACCATGTCCTGCAACTCGCACTCGCCACCTTTGTCGCAGACCGGGCAATCGAGCGGGTGATTGGTCAGCAGAAATTCGAGCATGTACTTACGAGCTTGGCGCACCTGTTCGGTGTCGGTGCGAACGACCATGCCTTCGGTCGCCACCAGCGTGCAGGCGGTCTGCAACTTCGGCGCTTTCTCCACTTCCACCAGGCACATGCGGCAGGCGGCCTGCAGCGAAAGCCCCGGGTAATAGCAGAAGGACGGCACTTCCGTGCCGACGCGGCGCGTGGCTTCAATGACCAGCGTGCCGGGGGCTACCTGGACTTCGCGGTCGTTGATCTTCAGCTTGATGAGTTTCTGGTCTGGCATGGATTCTCGTCGCGCCCCTTTGCCTTCTACCTTACGCCGAGGAGCGCTTCGGCAGCTTTGTTGTAAACGCAGCGTCCCTTCAAATGATCTTCAAATTCGCCGCGCCACTTCTTCATGATGCTGATCGTGGGCATGGCCGCGGCGTCGCCGAGCGGGCAAAACGTGCGGCCCAGCATGTTTTTCGCGAGGTCGGTGATCATGTCGATGTCTTCTTCGCGGCCTAGCCCAGCGTGAAACCGCTCAAGCGTTTTGCGCAGCCAGGTGGTTCCTTCGCGGCAGGGAATGCACCAGCCGCAGGATTCGTGCGCGTAGAAATGCATGATGCGCCGCGCCAGGTCCACCATGCAGGTGTCTTCATCGATGACCACCATGCCGCCGGAGCCGAGCATCGAGCCGGCTTTGGCCACGGAGTCGTAATCCATCGGGATGTCGATCTCATCCGCGGTCAGCAGCGGACACGAGCTCCCGCCTGGAATCACCGCTTTGAGTTTTTTGCCGTTGGGAATTCCGCCAGCCACGTCGTAAATGAACTGCTTCATGTTCATGCCCAGCGGAATTTCATAGATTCCCGGTTTCTTCACATGGCCGGAAACGCACAGCATACGCGTGCCGCCGTTTCTCGGGGTGCCGCGGTTGGCGTACGCTTCGCCGCCTTCGCGAATGATTGACGGCACCGCGCTCAACGTTTCTACGTTGTTGATAATGGTGGGGCAGCCGTACAGACCGACCACCGCAGGGAAGGGGGGCCGAATGCGTGGATAGCCCCGCTTGCCTTCGAGCGATTCCATCAGCGCCGACTCTTCGCCGCATTCGTAAGCGCCTGCGCCGGTGTGAATCAGCAGGTCGAAATCAAACCCTGTACCAAGAATATTTTTGCCAAGATAGCCGCGCTCGTAGGCCTCGGCGATGGCCGCGTCCACAATATCCAGCACGTAGCGGTATTCTCCGCGAATATAAATGAACCCGCGGTGGGCATTGATCGCGCGGCCGGCAATCAGCATGCCTTCGATGAGCTGGTGCGGCACCATCTCCATCAAGGGCCGGTCCTTGCAGGTGCCGGGCTCCGATTCATCTGCGTTGCAAAGGACGTACTTGTCCTTAGGGGAATCCTTCGGCACAAACGACCACTTCATGCCCGCCGGGAAACCCGCGCCCCCGCGGCCACGCAGATTCGATTTTTTCACTTCTTCGATGATCGAATCGGGAGTCATTTCCTTGAGCGCTTTTTCCAGCGCCTGATAGCCGCCTTGCATCACGTACACGTCAATCTTGTGCGAGTCTTTCATGCCCCAGAGCCGACTGACCAACGGCGTCTCCAGCGGATGGCGCTCATGCAGGGCGCCGGAAATGACCGGCTCGGGCGCGGGGCGCTTGCCGTTGTCCAAGTCCTCGATGATACGATCGAACTTTACCGGCGTAAGATTCTCGTAGAAATCGTAATTCACTTGCATGGCCGGAGCGCCGGTGCAAGCGCCGATGCATTCGACTTCTTCGAGGGAGAAGACGCCGTCAGCGGTAGTTTCCTTATGGCCGATTTCGAGGCGCTTTTTCGCGCGCTCCAGCATCGCGTTTCCACCTTTGAGCATGCAAGCCACATTCGTACAAATCTGGACGTGATACTTGCCCATGGGCTTGCGCCGCAGCATCGAGTAGTAGGCCAGCGTTTCCTCGATTTGCACGTTGTTCAAGTCCAGACGCCGCCCGATCTCCGCGATCATTTCGTTGCTGACGTAACCGAATTCGTCTTGCGCATACATGAGCATCGGGATGAGCGCGCTACGTTTGACCGGATAGCTCGACTGCAGCTTTTCGAATTTCGCTGAAAGTGCGGGGGAGAGTTCCATAACTATCTGTCGACTTCTCCAAGAACGATGTCGATCGTGCCGATGCAGGCGACCACATCCGCGATCAATTGTCCTTCGATCAATTTGGGCAGCGCCTGCAGATTGATGTAGGACGGCGAGCGAAAGTGCACGCGCAGTGGCTTCGGCGAACCATCGCTGGCGATGAAGCAGCCCAGCTCACCGCGTGGCGACTCAATGGCGACAAACGCTTCGCCGGGTGCTGGTGAAAATCCCTCCGTGAAAATCTTGAAGTGGTAGATGAGCGCTTCCATCTCCGTCTTCATTTTTTCGCGCTGCGGCGGGATGATGCCCGGTGCTTCGGTCTTGATCGGTCCTTCGTCGGTGATCTTCGCCATCGCTTGGCGAACGATTTTCAGGCTTTCGCGCATTTCCGCCACGCGGACCAGGTACCGCGCGTAGCAATCGGACTCGGTGCGGGTGGGCACGTTGAAATTGAATTCTTCGTAGCTCGAATACGGAAACACTTTGCGGTTGTCGTACGCCACGCCCGCCGCGCGCAGCGTCGGGCCGGTCATGCTCAGGGCAATTGCATCTTCCGCGGAGATATACCCGATACCTTTTGTCCGTCCCATCCAAATGCGGTTTTCTGTTAACAAGTTTTCGTAGTCATCTACGCGGCTGGGCATCATTTTCAGGAACCGCTCGACGACCTGGCGCCAGCCCGCGGGGGGCTGCAGCGCCACGCCGCCAATGCGAATGTAGCTGGTCATCATGCGCTGGCCGGCGAAGAGCTCGAAAATCTTCAAAATCTCTTCGCGCTCGCGGAAGCAGTACAGAAACACGGACATAGCGCCTAGGTCGATCGCATGCGTTCCGAGCCAAACCAGGTGGGAAGAAATTCTCTGCAGCTCGACCATCATCACGCGGATGTATTGCGCGCGCTTGGGCACTTCGAGGCCAAGCAGCTTTTCGACAGCCATGCAATACACCAAGTTATTGCCGAGCGGATTCAGATAATCCATCCGGTCGGTCAGCGTGATGGCCTGAGAGTAGGTTTTGTCTTCGCAGGATTTTTCAATTCCCGTGTGCAGATAGCCCAAGTCGGGAACCGCTTTCACCACCGTCTCGCCATCCAGTTCCAGAAGGATTCGCAGCACGCCGTGCGTCGACGGATGCTGGGGCCCCATGTTCAGAACCATGGTTTTGGTTGCGCCGGTGGCGGTTTCGACGGTGGTCATAGCACGCTGCTCTTCCGGAACATTTCTCCGGTGTTTGGCACGTCTCGAAAACCTTCGACGGGATAATCTCTTCGCAGCGGATGGCCTTCCCAATCTTCGGGAAGCAAAATCCTGCGCAAATCCGGATGCCCGTTGAAGCGGATTCCAAACAAATCGAAAATCTCGCGCTCCAGCCAGTTGGCTCCAGGCCACACGGGAAACAGCGAATCCACTACGGGATCGTTTCCGCTCAGCCGCACGCGCAGGCGCACACGATCGCGGCGAGGTACGGAAACAAGATGATAGTTCAACTCAAAACGCGGCTCGATGGGGAAGCGGTCCACGCAGGTGGCGTCCGTGAGCAGGTTGAATTGCAGCTTGGCATCCGAGCGGCAGCGTGCCGCGGTGGCGCGCAGAAGCTCGCGCGGCACGACAATGGTCGTTTCGCCCCGATATTCAGTGACTTCGGCGGCCGCTTGAGGGTTCCAGGAACGCAGGGTTTCGGCTACAACATTAGCGTTTTGGCTGGCAGACTCCGTCACGATTTCAAAACCGTAGCGCCGGCTATTTATGCCAATCCAGCGCACCCTTTTTCCAGAGATAGAGATATCCGACTAACAGGATGGCGATGTAGAGCATCATTTCCACAAAGCCGTACCACCGCAAACTGCGAAAGATGTAGGCCCAGGGGTACAGAAAAATGGCTTCCACGTCGAACAAAATGAAAACCATCGCGACGAGGTAGAACTTGACGGAGAAGGGCTCCCGCGCGTCACCCGTGGGTTCCATGCCGCACTCATACGGCTGCTGCTTGGCTTGCGTTGGCCGCCTCCACCCCACTACGGCGGAAACCGTGACCAACGCGCCGGCCAGAACCACCGCAATCAGCAGGTGTAAGAGAAGCGGAGCGTAGGTATGTAAGCCAGAACCACTCATGGGCGAATTGCTATAATAGCGATTCACCCGCCACTCGGTCAATTGCGGCGGAAAGATTCCTGCTGGGCTTGCTCCGGCCTTCGCGCGGATTCTGGTGAACAGCAAATGCTCTTTGGCCACAATACTAATGTGTCCGTGGCAGGCAAAACCTTTCACGTGCAAACCGAGGATCTCGGTGCGGCCCACGCGATCATCGATACCGCTGTCTATTTTCGTGGCCGCGTGCTGCACCACCGGACAAATAACTACTCAGACTTGCTTCCGCTGAATCCCGACCGCGAACAGGCCCTGAAACTGCGCGTGGACGACCAGCACCGCACGGTAGTCGAAGAATTGCGTGACGGACGGCTGAAGCTGAAGGTTCCGGAAAACGAAAAGCCGGCCGCGGCGAAAGCCGTGCCTTCTGCGCCACCGCCGTCGAACGCCCTGCATCTCGAGTTGCTCAACCCCAGGACGTGGCTCTCCGGCAAGCGCGCATTTTTGCAGATTGCCGTGCGTGACCCCAGTGAGAAGGCGGTGGAAGGAGCTAAAGTTCTTGTTCGAGTCGAGGGCGCCGGGCAGCCAGCGGAATATTCCACCGAAACGGGGCCCTTCGGTCACGCGCAGTTTGAGTTCGACATGCCGCGTCTGGCAGGCGAAGATGTTGCTCTTGTTATAGAATCATCGAAGGGAAACGCTCGCGGCCATTTGCGCTTCCATTTGCGTGCCAAACCGCATGCGCCGCGGCCAACCTAAAGAACATTGATGATGATCGCAATCACGGTCAACGACGAACAACGAAGCGCGTTGCCGGGCTCGACCGTTATCGACCTGCTCCGCGAGATGGGACTCGATTCCGGGCGCGTGGCCATCGAACGCAACCTGGAAATTCTCTCCCGTCCCGATTGGCAGAAGACCGTCATCGAGCCGGGCGACCGCTACGAAATCGTGCAGTTTGTCGGTGGCGGATAGTCAGCGAGCGCTGCCTGGCACGGCTGATTTCATCGAATTGTCGGCGCGGCTTTGCAGTGATTGCGCTCTTTCCCTTGCTTGTGCCGCTCTTTCAGTCAGCCCTTTCGCTTCATACAGTTCGGCCAGCGCTGTCCACCACGTCCCGTTGTCCCCGTTGATGCTCACTGCCAGTTCTTGTTGCTCTATAGCGTGATCCAAATCGTTCATTTCGCGATATGCGCGCGCTCGTCCCTCTGCGAGTAGCGCGCGAAATGTTATCCCGAGTTCGGCTGAATCTGCGCGATAGGGGCTTTCCTTTTCGGCCCGTTGGAACGCCGCTAGAGCTTCCTGCGGCTGGTTCATGTACAGATAGAGCACTCCCAATGCGCGCAAACGTTCGTGCGGGGCTTGAGAAAGAAGCACTGCTTCATTCACGCAGCGAACGGCTTCCGGATAACGGTGTTCCGACGAATAAAGCCGCGCCAGGGCATACCAGGCCGCGTCGCTTGGATTGCTCTTCACGACATGCAAATACTCGCGCTCTGCATCGTCCAGGCGATCCGTAGCTGCGAAAAGCTGCGCTTTCACCAGATGCAGGTTAGGGTTCTCCGGGAAAAGCTGTTCGGCTTGTCCCAGCGCCGATTCCGCTTCCTTATCCCGCCCCAGTACATAAAATATCGAGCCGGCATTCATCAGGAAGTTGAAGCGCTCCGCGTGAGTGCGATAAGAATCTCCTACCGTGTACGGCGGTGTTAGGATGGGCGCGTTCGCACAAGTCAGATGCAATCTCCCGATCAGTGCCGCGTTCTCGGGGCGATTGCGCACAAAAATGGCAGAGACCTCATCCAGATAAACCAGCTTCCATTCTGTGCTTTCGCAAAAATCCTGTAGAGGAAATCTGCCTAGACCGGCGTAGCGCGCCACCGGAAAAATCAAGGTGTTGATCTTCCAGCGGTCTGCTGCCTGTTCCCATTCCTGAGAATCTGGGGGCGCCGACATAAGTTTCGTTTGCTCCGCGAATAGTTCCTGGCCGAATGGGATGTAGCGCCCGTCAACGAAATCCGGATATTCCGGGCCAACCCGCCACGCAAGGTAGCCGCCCTGCCCGTAATCGTGAAAAATGTTCTGCGGCAAACGTTCGCGTTCGAGGAAACTCGCCGCCCGCTCCGGATACCACCAGGAAGCGCCAGTACCGAATAGCGTCAGTTGCTCGGAATCTAGGTAATAACGGCCAGTAACAAGATCCGCGATGCGAATCACGCCGAGCACCGACAAGACTGCTACACAAAGCGGGGCTAACACCTGATTCATGCGGTACGAAGATGAATTAGTCGAGGAGCTTGCGTCTTCGTTTGAGTCACCGGGACGGCTGGAAGATTCAAGTGCCCGAGCTGCTTCATGAAAAATTCCGCCGCCAACGACCACCACGAGCAGCGCGAACAGGGCCTGAAGCCGGATGTGTTGCAGAGAAAAATAAACGCCGCTTGCAAGAACGATCGCCTCTCCAATCCTTTTCTTCCAAAGCGCAATCAAGATTGCAGCCACGCTTGCCGCAAGCAGCCACCAATCGGCGCTCGCCGGATTTCGCGCGTCCAAAGCCTGACGCCACGCCAGCGCATTGAAATGCACCGCGGACCATTCGTTGATAAGCGCCGTGTGGACCTTCATCACCTGGTTCTGGCGAGAGATGGCCTGGTAAATCCGCCAGCCCCAGGGATTCACTTGCGTCGCGACGAGCGAAGCAGCCAGCCACAACGCAAGCTGCTTCAGCTTTTCCATTGCCGCGGTTCTCCGCTCGACGAAAATCAAGTCGCACAATTCGAACAAAATTCCTGCGCACACAATTCCCAGCCCGGAAATGAAGCCCAGGTGCAGATTCGCCCACACAAAAAAAACGAAAGGCAATAGCCACAGCCGCACCGGTTTTCCCGCGTGATACCTCCAGACCATTGCCAGGACTGCTGCGAACAATACCGTGGTGAAGAGCTCCGCGCGCGGAATCGTGCGAAAGGCAATTGCCGGCACGGCAAGGAACGCTAGCGCGGCCGTAGCGCGTCCCCCAGCGCTGGACAAAAAGGCCGCGGTCGCGGCGCAAGTTAAAGCCCCCAGCCAGGAAAGCGCCGAATAGCCGCCTATTAGATAGAGGAGGTAAAAAAGCGCGCCGGAGAATGGCGGATAAATCCACTCGTTTCCGCGCGCGGTATAAGAAAAGAGCTCGGTGCGGGGAATTTGATGATATTGAACGAGGTATCGCCCCGTTGCAAGTTGCCAGCCCAGGTCAAAATCCGAAACCGTATGCAAGCCCGCCAGCAGAGCGTAGCTCAGCGCCAAAGCAATCAAGCTGATATACAGCCAATCGCGGCGGCTTGCGGTTTCGAGGCTCACCAATTTTGATTTTGTGCGAGGCGCGCGGTGGGAACAACGCCGAATGCGTTCGCCGCGACGTTTCAGTCAATGAGAGGCAAGATCGGCTGCCGATCGCTGCGCAAAAACTAACCTCTTACTTTTCAAATGCCTTCGAGCAAATGCCCCATCTTGCGTTTTTTGGTTTTCAGGTAGGCCCGCGAAATCTTTGATACGCGGGGCTGGCACGGCACGCGCTCCACGACTTCAATTCCCGCTCGTTCCAATTGCCGCACTTTTTCCGGGTTGTTGGAAAGCAGCCGGATTTTTCTTGCGCCGAGCTTTTTCAGGATTTGCGCGGAGAAATCGTAGTCGCGCGCATCTGCCGCGAATCCCAACGACTCGTTTGCCTGCACAGTGTCCATCCCGCCGTCCTGCAATTCGTACGCCCGGAGCTTGTTCATCAAGCCGATGCCGCGGCCTTCTTGTGGCAAATAGAGCAGAACGCCTGCGCCCGCCTGGCCGATTTTTTTCATCGAAAGCTCGAGCTGAGCGCGGCAATCGCAGCGCAGCGAGGTCAGAACGTCGCCCGTCAAGCACTGCGAATGCACTCGCACCAGTGGCGCAGTTTTCCCATTCAGCTTGCCGTGCACCAGCGCCACGGCTTCTTCTGCGCCGCCGCTGCCCGTGAATCCGTAAATCGTAAAACGCCCGTAGCGTGTCGGAAGATCCGCGTGCGCGACCATTTCCAGACCGGGGATTATTTCTCGCGGCTGTCCCGCTTGTTGTGCCTTTGCGTTCATTCCAAACTACCAGTATATCAGCAACCTGCGTCCCGACTGTTTCGGCGCTATCTTTGCCGCCTGCACGCACCAAGTCCCTTTACTTCATTCACCGGATTGGCTAGCGTAGCCTTGAGACGCTACACAAAGCACACTCGATGGAAACCGCCACCTCCGTCCGCGACTTGCTCTTCACTCTTCTGCTGAAAGTCGGCGTGGCTTCTTCTTTTGCTGCCTTGCTCGCGCGCTGGAACGCTTTGCGCCGTGTGCTTTTCACCGAACAGCGCGACCCCGACCAAAAGTTGAAATTAATGCTGTTTATGACTCCGCCCTTGATTGTGGGCGTGACGCTGCGGCTCGTTGGCGGCGCTCCGTACTCCTTCGCCGACCTCTCCCTGGAAGGAGCGTTTCTGATGGGCTTGCTCGGCGGACGCGTTGTTGGCCCGATCGGCGGCGCCATCATCACCATTCCTGCTTTGATGGCGCACGAATGGCTCGGCATGCCCGCGGCGTCCACGGCCGGCTTGCTGGGGGGCTTGATCCGACAGGCCATCCCCACCAAAGAAGAACTCTGGAATTTCGGCCCTTTCACTTTTTTGAATATTCCGAAAGCGATCGTGAAGCTGTTGCGAAAAACCGAATTGTCGTGGGAAATGGCCCCGCTTGGCGCGTGCGTTGGACTCGAGGTTGGGCGTGTTGCTCTGGTGATTGCCACCAAGCCTAAATGGCTCTTCGCCATCGACCATCACTGGGATTGGCGGCTCGTGCTTGTGGTCATCGCCACGCTCATGTCCGTGGCGGCGCCACTGAAAATCTGGAACAACACGCGCATCGAGATGAACCTCGAGCGGCATCAGCAGCTCCTGCTCAAAGCCCGCATGGACGCGCTGTCGCGGCAAATTAATCCGCATTTTCTGTTCAACACTCTGAATACCGTGACTTCGCTCATTCGTTTCGATCCCGATTCCGCACGCGGCGTCGTGCTTAAGCTCAGCAACATTCTGCGTCGTTTGCTGCGCAAACACGAAACGTTTGTGCCGCTTCGCGAGGAGCTGCAATTCATCGACGACTATTTGGACATCGAAGTTGCCCGCTTCGGCAGAGACAACCTCCAGATCGCCAAACACATTGACGATGCCACGATGGAAGCGTTTGTTCCCAGCATGCTGCTCCAACCTATCGTGGAAAACTGCCTAAAGCACGGTCTGGCGCCGAAATTGGGAGGCGGAAAAATCGAATTGCGTACCACGAACCACAACGGCCGCTTGCGCATTGAAATTGAGGACAACGGCGTCGGCATTTCCGAAGAAAAGCTCCCGCATGTTTATGTCGAAGGCATTGGCCTAAGCAATGTGCGCGAGCGATTGCGCGTGCTCTACGGTGCAGACTTTCAGTTGGACATCCGAAGCCAGCCAGGCGAAGGTACGATCATCCGGATCGACATTCCCGAGCTAGTTTCCACGCTGCAGGAAGCGCGGACGTAGCACATCGCTGAAGGACAGAGCCATTTGGCCCGCGCCTGAATTGCGCCACGAGGGCCGCCTGTTAGGCTTTTGCGGATTTCGCCGTGGCCTGGTTGCGGTCGAGTTCCCATCCTTTGCGCAATTCTTCGCGCCGCTCTAGGACGAACTTCTTCGCTTCGTCAAAGCTCGCATACACGCGCGTGCCCTTGATCGTGTTGCACGGCGTGCAGCAGGCTACCAGGTTGCCCGGCTCTTTCTTGCCCTTTTTCGCGCGCGGCTTCACGAAATCCACGCGCATCACCAATGCATTTTCAAAGCTGGCCCGGCCATCCAGTCCGCAATACTGGCAGACGAAATTGTCGCGTTCGAGAACCTTGCGGCCTTCGTTGTGAGTGACCGGCGAATCCACCAACGTCAGGGATGTAAGGCTCAGTGGCATGGGAACCTCCAAAGCGGAAATCGGTTGGAATTGGTGGGGAATTGCGACTTCCGCTTGCTCTGCGCAAAACCATAGGCCGCAGTCCCGCTTGTGTCAAGGGTGACGGCGCCCGATCGGCTTTCTGGAACAAAGCAGTCTTGCGAGTCAGCGGCAGGCTGTAACAGATGTTGTATTTCCTGCTCAGCTCAGGTTGACTGTGAAAACTTCCTTGACACCGAAGCGGCTTCCCGCCTAGAGTGTCGCAACCTAGTGCTTGCTCAGGGATAGCGCATCAAACGTTTCATATTGGAGACACACATGTCCAGCTTTCATGCATTCTTACTTCGCGCCATGGCCGTCGTCGCGCTTTTTGGCGTCGCATCTTGTACACCGCTCCTCGCCCAGGATGCCAAGTCTGCTCCCAGCAAGAGCTCCGTAGCCGCGCCATCTGCAGCGGCAGCTGCTCCAGAAAAGCATGGAGTCGATTTGACGCCCGCCGATCTGGACTCTTTCCTGGATGGTTTCATGCCACAACAAATCGAAAAAGCGGACATTGCCGGCGCCGTTATCGCCGTGGTGAAGGATGGCAAAGTGATTTTCGAAAAAGGCTACGGTTATTCGGACGCCGAAAAGAAGACGCCGGTTTCTCCGCAAGATACACTTTTCCGTCCGGGCTCCATCTCAAAAACCTTCACCTGGACCGCCGTCATGCAGCAAGTCGAACAAGGTAAGCTCAACTTGGACGCCGACGTCAATCAATATCTTGATTACAAGATTCCTCAAACCTTCGGCAAGCCCACCACGCTCCGCGACATCATGACCCACCGCTCCGGCCTCGAAGAAACCATCAAAGACCTCTTCGTCGCCGACCAAAAAGATTTAACGCCGATGACGCAATATCTTCCTTCTCATTTGCCGACACAGATTTTTGCCCCCGGCACCGTGCCCGCCTATTCCAACTATGCGACGACCGTCGCTGCCTACATCGTCCAGCGCGTCTCCGGCCAGGATTTCTATGATTACGTTGACGAGCACTTCTTCAAACCATTGAACATGACCCGCGCTACGTTTCGCCAGCCTCTCCCCGAATCGCTCAAGCCCTTCATGTCCAACGGCTACGACCTCGGTTCCGGCAAGCCGAAGCATTTTGAATGGGTCGAAGTCGCGCCGGCCGGCTCGCTTTCCGCTTCCGCCGAATCCATGTCGCACTGGATGATCATGCACTTGCAAAACGGGAAGTACGGCGACGTCCAGATTCTCAAGCCGGAAACCGCGATCCAGATGCACGCGCGGCAGGAAGGCTGGCCCGCCGCGATGAACGCCATGTGCCTTGGCTTTTACGAGCAGAACATGAACGGCCATCGCATCATCGCGCACGGCGGTGACACTGGAGCGTTTCACAGCAATATGTTGCTGCTCCTCGACGCGAACGTCGGCCTGTTTGTTTCCTACAACAGCGCCGGCAGGCCGGAACATGGCGACGCCCGCGGCGATTTGTTCATCAAGTTCATGGACCGCTATTTTCCGGGCGCGCCTTCGAATGAGCCAACGCTTGCTACCGCAAAAGAGGACGCGCAAAGCGTTGCCGGCGCTTACAAAATCAGCCGCCGTTTCGAAACGAATATTCTGGCGGTGACCACGCTGCTCGGCGAGGCCAAGTTGGTGGCCGATCCCAAGGACAACACCATCTATCTCGATGGTATATTCAAAAAGGAGAACGGCCAGCCGCGCCATTTTCGCGAAATCGCTCCGATGCTGTTCCGGTCGGTCGACGGCCCGGAAAAAATTGCTTTCGTGACCGACAAAAGCGGCCTGCGCACCGCCTATATCGACTATCCGTTCATGGTGCTCCAGCAAGTGGACTCCGGGCTCGACAAGCAAATCCCCAATTACGTGATCATCGGCTTTGGTATTAGTGTGATCGTTTTGACCATCCTCTTTTGGCCTGTGGCCGCGATCTTGCGGAAGCATTACGCAAAGCCTCTGACGCTGGACGCTGGCGCGCGCAGGTGGCGCCGCTTTGTGAAGCTTGTCTGCATCATCGATATCATTTACCTGATAGGCTTCGCGCTCGTGCTGAATGCTATCGGAAAGTTGGAGCTCGGGAGCGGCGGTGGCCTGAAAATCCATCTGCTCCAAGTGTTAGGAGTGCTTGGTGGGATTGGCGCCCTGCTCGCGATTGTGGCTGCGATTAAATCCTGGGCCGACGCGCAGCAGTGGGTTTGGTACAAGATCTGGAACACCTTGCTCGCCGTTGGCTGCGTCGGGTTTTTCTGGTTCTTGGTCCACTGGCATTTTTTGAATTTCAACCTGCACTACTAAGGGCAGATCGAAATTTGAAATTGGAAATTCGAAAATGGACAAGAAAGAGTGGCTTTTCTTGGTCGAGCTGCTCTTTGCGAAAAAACTCTAGACTTATTATTTGCAACTTAGAACAAACAACTGACCACTGACAACATCACGGCTTAGTGGGAGACTCGGACTTTGTTGCGCTTGGCGCGCTCGCGTGCCAGCGAACCCCTTTTTGATCGAGCAGCGAAATGGCGTAGCGAACTGGTATCGCCGCGCCCGGCGTCTCGCCGCGTTGCGCTGACATTTGCGCGAGGGAAATCGCACTCGTACGGAGCCAGCGCCCCTCAATCAGGCCAACCACCGCGCGCGAATCCGCCGCGATCACCGGAGACCCGCTCTGGCCCCGCGTCACGGGATGGCTCAGCAGAAATAAATCCGCGGGCGGAGATGCTTTGTCGAGTTGTGTGGATTCATAGCTGAGCACCTGGCCCGGCGAGCGATCTTCCACGGGAATCTGAAAGCTGTTCGCGTTCTGCAGCCGCGCGGGATGTAGCGAAAGCGCCAGCACAGCCTGGCCGGGAACGGCAGGGTCCGAAGTCAGCGGCAAATAGGTCACATGATAGTGGCTCACGAACGGATTTGGTGCGGCGCGAAGAATGGCGACGTCGTGCGCAGGGTCTGAGCCAATCGCGGATAGGGTCAATAATTGTGGTGGGCCGTTGGGCCGGGCGACTTGAATGCTGGGCTGGCCGCCGTCGCGAAATGTCTCCAGCACGTGCGCAACGGTCAGAAGATAACCATCCTCGTTAATGAAGAAGCCGTTGCCGTAAAAAGTGTAGTGGTATCCGCGGTCCGAGGGGGTTTGGTCGATCCGGTAGACGATCGGGCAGAGCGCAGCGCTCAGCGAGCCATCCGCGTCAGGATCGTCGAGTACCGCGGCGGCAGCGAGAAAACCCGTGGCGCAGGCGACCGCCGCGATGGACACCAAGAAGAGTTTTGCGGCAGGTTTCATGGGTGCTGGGACTCCGTGTTTCGGGCGGCTATGTGCTCCACTTCAAAATGTATAAGCGAACGAGCTGGCAGGGAAGAGCGGAAAAGGTACAGGTGTTCGATAGCACTCCTCCGCCTTCTAAACTCTTTGTTTTGAAGGGATTCCCGGCTCTTTGTGGCTGGTCCGATGGCCGGATTCCCTGCGGCCCGAAAAAAAAGACTTGACAAATGGGCGGTAGTTTTAGTAATTTCTGTATAGAGAGAACTTACTGAAATGAGCGCACAGACAAAAACCACTCACAACCCCCTCTCCCCCGTCGCGCAAAAATTCATCCTCCACTGGGGCGAAATGGGCACCCGCTGGGGCATCAACCGCACCGTTGCGCAGGTCCACGCACTGCTGTTTCTTTCGCCGCGCCCACTGCCCGCTGAAGAGATCGCCGAGACGCTGGAAGTGGCGCGCTCGAACGTCAGCACCAGCCTGCGCGAGCTGCAGGGCTGGCGCATCGTGCGCGTGGTCCACGAACTGGGCGACCGGCGCGACCATTTCGAGTCCGTCAAGGACGTTTGGGAGATTTTCCGGACGGTTTCCGAGGAACGCAAGCGGCGCGAGATCGATCCCACGCTGCGTGTGCTCGAAGAATGCGTGCAGGAAGTGAAGGCCAATCCGCAAGGCGATCCGTACGCGCGCGAGCGGTTGATGGAAATGCTGGAGTTTCTCTTGACAATGACCGGATTGTTTGAAGAGGTGATTCGCATGCCGGCGGGCGCGCTGAAGGGCGTCGCCAAGCTGCGCGGCAAAGTCGTCACGATGCTGGGAAGCGAAAAGAAGAAAGCGGCGGGATAGAGCGAGCAAGGACGAGAAGCCATGATTTCGTTGGTGAGCGAATACACGGACGGGAAAGGGCGGCACGCGCGAGGCTGGCTGTTTTTTGACGCGGAGTGCAAATTCTGTACCCGGATCGCGCGGTGGCTAAGCCCAATTATGGAACGGCGTGGGATGGCGCTTGCCGCATTGCAGGATCCGCGCGTGGCGGAGCTCCTCGGCCTGTCGCACGAAGACTTGATGAAAGAAATGCAGTTTTTGCTGAGCGACGGCCGGCGTTTTGGCGGAGCGGATGCAGCCGTCGAACTGGCGCGGGAAATTTGGTGGGCCGCGCCGCTGGTTTGGTTTGCGAAGATTCCGGGGGCGATGGAGATTTTGCGAAAGGGGTACCGGTGGATTGCCGCGCGGCGGCAATGCGCAGCAGCGCAATGTCCCGCGGGGCAAAATTCCCGGTAAACGCCGTGCAGATAAGGAGGCAACCATGCATGGACTTTTGCGGCTTCTCTGGCTGGCCGGCTTCGTGCAAATCGCAATTGCGTTTGCTAACGTTTTTCTTCCTGCAAAACTGAAGTACCAAGAAAATCTTTCCCGCGTTTCTCCCATCATCCGTCAGATTTTTGTCGTTCACTCCGCCTACATCGTGGGCGTCGTGCTCCTCTTTGCCGCGGTGACGTTTGGTTTTGCCGGAGAGCTGGCGAGCGGCCACGGCCTCGGTCGCTTTCTTGCCGCCGCGATCGCGCTGTTCTGGCTATTTCGCGCTCCGGTTCAGCTTTTGTATTACGACGCCACGCTGCGCCGCGAAAATCGCTGGGGTGACATTGCGCTTACAACAGGCGCGCTTTTTCTTGCCGTGACTTACGGCGCGGCCACGCTGGTTCCCGCATTGTGAGCGCCCGCCATGCGCACCGAACTGACTCTCTTTCCGGCAGGGCCGAGAATGGCCGCGATAGGCGCTGCCATTTGGCTAGTTCTTCTTGCCGGCGTTTTCTTCAGGATATTCCGGCTAAACATTTTTGATTTGATGTTTCTGCTTGCTCCTTTGGTCGTGGTGCCGCTGGCGCTGAGCCTCATTCCAACGACTCAGGGCAGCGGTCTTTCTCAACTGTGCAGCGCGGTGGCTCGTCACTTGATTCCCCTCGGCGCCGGCTCCGTTGCTGCCAGTTTTTTCCTCAAAGATGGACGAATTGCTGGTGCTCTAGTTTGTTTGTGGCTGATCATCGCTGCGGCACTCGCGCTAGACGGTCTTGACCGAATGATCCGAACACGCTTCCGTTCTTTCCGGGGTTTCTGCTTCGCGATTGGTGAAGGCTACGCATTCGTTGGCGCGTTGTGGCTACTCGCTTCGCGGCTTGGGCTGCAACCGGTGGGCTTTCGCGAGCCGATCGTGCTGCTGACGGCGGTCCATTTTCATTATGCAGGATTGATGGCATCCGTTCTCGCAGGCCTAGCAGCGGCGGAATCAGAGAATGCGCGCACGCCGATTTTGCTTCGCGCTGCGCTTTCCTGCGCCGTTCTTGGTCCGGGTTTACTGGGGCTGGCTTTTCTCGTTGGACCAAAACTGAAGCTGGCCGCAGTCGGAGTGCTGGTGATTGGCGAATGCGGCATCGCGCTCGGCACTTTTCGGATTGGTTGGAACGCGGCGAAGAGCGCAGGCGGACGATTCCTTTTGTTCGGCTGCGTGTGCGTCATTTTTGGAATGGCGCTTGCGGGCCTCTGGGCTGCTGGTGAATATCCGCTTCATGCCTTCGTGAATCTCGAACAGATGGCGCGCTATCACGGCGTCCTCAATTCCGTGGGTTTTGGTTTGTGCTCGCTGGTCGGTTGGACTCTTTTGCGCCGGAAATCCTCGGAAGTTTTGGAGGTGTGAAAAATGTCCGTCGCCATCGAACCGCGCGTATTTTCCGGTGGCCAAGAAGCAGCGAAGAAATCCGTGTCTGCTCCGATCCAGAAACAGAGCAGGAGCTGGGTCGGCTGGCTGCCGCTCGTTGCGCTGCCGATCACTTTGATCGGGATGCGCGCGAGATTGCTTCCCTGGGTTTTCATGTGGCTGCTGGCAGCGGCGATTTTTACAGGCTGTAAGTGGCAGACGTGGTGGGAAGCGCGCGCGAGCTTGCCGGGCACCCGCAACTGGAAACGCAGCGCGGCTTACCTGCTGCTGTGGCCGGGGATGGACGTCCAAGAATTTTTTACGCCTTCGACAACAAAGCGCTGGATTCCGGCAAACGAATGGTTCGGCGCGATTGCGAAGATGCTCGTCGGAGTTGCATTGATTTTTGCTGGCGCGCGAGTGGTTTCCTTGGGTCATCCGCTCGCGGGCGGTTGGACTGGAATGCTGGGGCTTGTGCTCCTGTTGCATTTTGGGACCTTCCACTTGATTGGTTTGGCCTGGCAGCGCGCGGGCGTCGGCGTCAGGCCGATTATGCAGTGGCCGCTCGCTTCGCGATCGCTCAGCGAACTTTGGGGCAAGCGCTGGAACCTGGGCTTTCGCAAGCTGACGCATACGTGGGTATTCCTGCCGCTACAGAAGCGATTTGGAGTCGTCGCCGCAACGCTAGCATCGTTTTTCGCTTCGGGACTTTTGCATGACTTAGTGATTTCCGTTCCGGCGCGCGGCGGATACGGATTGCCGACGACATATTTTCTATTGCAAGGATTTGGCGTGATCGCGGAACGATCGGAAGTGGGAAAGCGACTGGGTTTGGGTCGGGGCGCGAGAGGATGGCTGTGGACCGCGCTCGTCGCGGTCGGGCCGCTCTATTGGTTGTTTCATCCATGGTTTGTGATGCGAGTGATTGTTCCTTTCCTGCGCACCGTCGCAGGATGAAAGGAGTGAAAGAGATGCCGCAAAACTTCACAGAATGGCTGAGCCTCGCGCTCTGGCTTGCGGGCGCAGGACATTTTTGCGTGCTCATCGCGAGCTTTCAGGTGCCGTACCGGCTGCATTGGAAGGAAGACCTGGCGAAACTGACTGCCTTCAATCGCAAGCTGATGTGGGTTCACGGTGGATTCGCGGTGTACACCATCAGCGCGTTCGGGGTGATGACGCTGTTTTTGCACGACGAAATTTTGCGGGGCGAGCGCGCGGCGCTGGCGCTGGCATTTTTCATCGGTCTCTATTGGCTGCTGCGCATCGTCGTGGATTTCGCGTACTACTCTCACCGCGACTGGCCGAGCGGCGCGTCTTTTCGGGTTGGCCACATGCTGCTGACTTCGCTGTTCGTGTTTCTCTCTGCGAGCTTCTTGAGTGCCGCAGTGTGGAATTGGTTGAGAGATTTTCGAGCATAGGAGGAGACGATGCGCGTTGCGATTACCGGTGGAACAGGATTTGTGGGACGGCATTTGGCGCGCGAACTGGCCGCCCGAGGCGACGAAGTTGTCTTGATCGCGCGAGGCAAAGATTTGCCGGATGAATCCATTTACAAATTGGCTGGGGTACGATTTCTCCGCTCCGATTTGTCCGATGGGGAGGAGCTTGCGCGGGCGTTTCAGGGTTGTGATGGAGTGGCGCACTTCGCGGGAATCAATCGCGAGATTGGCGCGCAAACCTACCAGCGCGTGCACATCGAAGGAACGAAGAAGGTGGTCGAAGCGGCGCGAAAGGCCGGCGTTCGGAAAGTCGTGCTGCTGAGTTTTCTGCGCGCGCGGCCAAACTGCGGCTCGGCCTATCACGAATCGAAATGGGCGGCGGAGGAAATCGTGCGCGCTTCCGGCATGGACTACACGATTTTCAAAGCCGGAGTGATTTACGGTCGAGGCGACCACATGCTGGACCATCTAAGCCACGCGCTGTACACGTTTCCGGTCTTCGGGCTCGTGGGAATGAAGGAAAGGCCGGTGCGCCCGTTGGCAGTAGAAGATCTCGTCACGGCGATTTTTGCTTCCTTTAGCGACCCGCGGCTTGCCAACAAAACCGTAAGCATCATGGGCCCGGAAGAAATGATGCTGAGCGAAGCGGTGCGGCGCGTTGGCGAAGTCATCGAAAGGCATCCGCTGTATGTCCCCACTCCACTTGTCATTCAGAAAATGATCGCGTGGTTTGCCGAGCGCACGATGAAAATTCCTTTGTTGTCGCTCGCCCAGCTCAAGATCTTGTCGGAAGGAATCGTTGAAGCGTTGCCGCCTTGCGAGACGCTTTCCCAAGACTTGCTGCCGGTCACGCGATTCACGGCAGCGCAGATCCAAAAGGGATTGCCCGAACCCGGACCGTTTGGATGCCGCGATCTGCGCTGCGCCAGGGCGTAAGAAAGGTTTTCAGGGCATGACAGGAGGAATTTCAAAGTGAACCCAACAACAGCATTTCTGATGGACATCGGGCTGGTCGCACTTTTATCCGTTAGTTTGGTGGCTTACATAAAGACGCATTTGAGAGCGCTGCTCATTGAACTCTGCGGGACGGCCGAGCGCGCCAGCTTTTGGCTGGCTTTTTCCAACGTGACGCTGGTGTTGGTGCCGTTGACGTTCGCGCTTGACTATACGCCAGACTTCGCTGCCGAGAAGAACGCCATCTTCGAAATGGCCACGCAGCTCAAACACGCCATAATCGGGTTCGTAATTGCGCTGAGTTTACTTGCTTTCATCCTGTTCCGATTCATTCCCCGCAGCCAAGGTAACCCGGCGGCCGGTCCAGCCCGATGAGCGGTCCGGGGGAAACAGTCGTCGTTACCGGGGCGCTGAGTTACACAGGGAAATATGCGACTCGCCTACTGCTGAGTCGCGGCTACACAATTCGGACGCTGACGTTTCATCCCGAGCGGGAAAATCCCTTTGGCGAGCGGGTCGAAATTTTTCCGTACAACTTCGATGCGGCGGAAAAATTAGAGCAGACGCTGCGTGGCGCAAAAACATTGGTCAATACCTATTGGGTGCGGTTTCCGCACGCGGGCGCCACGTTTGAGAAAGCGGTGCAAAATACGCGCGCGTTGATCTCGGCAGCGAAGAAGGCAGAAGTGAAGCGCATCGTGCACGTGAGCATTGCGAATCCGTCTCTTGATTCCCCTTTGGGATACTACAAAGGGAAAGCGCAACTGGAAAAAGCGGTGATGGAGTCAGGATTGTCCTACACGATTCTACGGCCCACCGTCATTTTTGGACCCGAAGACATTTTGATCAACAACATCGCCTGGTTCGTGCGGCATTTTCCGGTGTTTGCAATCCCGGGAGATGGGCGCTACCGAATCCGGCCTATCTTTGTGGAAGACATGGCGAGATTACTCGCTGACGCCATCGAGCCGGGACCGAACGCAGTGGTCGACGCGGTCGGTCCCGAGACGTATACGTTTGAGGAACTCGTCCGGCAAATTGCGGCGCAGCTGGGCTGCCGCACGCGCTTGGTGCACGTGCCCACGGCGGTCGCGTACTTGTCTACGCGCGTGGTCGGATGGCTCGTTGGAGACGTGGTGCTCACCTGGGAAGAGTATCGGGGGCTCATGGACGATTTGCTGGCTACTCAGGGACCTGCCGCTGGAGAAACACGGTTGAGCGAATGGCTGGCTACGAATCGGGATCGGGTTGGCAAACGGTACGCCTCCGAGGTCGCGCGCCACTTCCGGACTTCCAACAACGGACTCGTGGAACAAAGAGATTCGGACTAGTCTAATTGAGACTAGAAGCCATCTCATAAATACCTCAGGAGGATTACGGCACAAGCAAGCTGTACCATCGCGAGGAAGTTCTCTGGGTAATATTCCCAGCGAATGACGACGCGACGAAAGTTATGGAGCCAAGCAAACAGACGCTCGATCTTCCAACGGCGCCGGTAACGACGCAGCACCCGGCCATCTTGTGTGGCCTTTCGGCTCCGCAGGGCGCTGTGTGGAGCAATCAACTGCACACCGAAGCGTGCGCAAATTTGCGTGTCCAGCGGGTCGCTATCGTAAGCGCGATCGCCGATCAGGCGTTCCGGAGTTTTGGCGAGGAAACACCGCTCGATGGTGGGTTCGACGAGCTTTGTTTCATGCGGCGAAGCGCTGGCCACGTGCACGGCGAGAGGAAGACCATGGCCGTCGCTGATCGCCATGATTTTGCTGCCTTTGCCGCGTCGAGTAGGGCCGACAGCAGAGCCCCCTTTTTCGCCGAACTGAAGCTGGCATCGATGAACGATTCGCTCAAATCCAGTTTCCCGCGATCGCGTAAGTCTTCCGCCAGTTTCTGCAGTAGCTGGGTGAGCAGCCCGGAACGCTGCCACTGCTGAAAACGGCGATGACAGGTCTGGTAGGGAGGATAACGTCGAGGCAGATCGTGCCAAGGAGCGCCCGTGCGTAAAACCCAAAAGACGCCGTTCAGCACCGCGCGTGTATCTTGCCACGGTCGACCGCGCCCATCCTCCCGACGTTGCGGACGAAACAGTGGCTCGAGCACTGCCCACTGGGCGTCGGTGAGGTCCATGCTCTGGATTTACGCTAATTTGCATAACTCTCAAGCCCGCAACAGCTTGAATGTGTTTATGAGATAACTT
>DASPTW010000066.1:0-68903 GCA_035623215.1 Candidatus Acidiferrum sp. | reverse complement strand
CCTGCCACATTCAGTGGCACTGTCCAGAACGAAACCCTTTTCATTGTGTCCCCGGAAATCTATAAGGAGAACTTCGTCGGACTCTATGGGGCTGATCTCTGGAATGTCTCGGAATACGAGAGGCTCATGACCCATGAATTGATTCACAGCGCCCACTCGCTCGTGGCTAAGCGGCTGTTTGGGACAGAGGAAGGAATGGGGCCGCAGTGGTTCTTCGAAGGAATGGCCATAGAAGCAAGTGGTCAATTGCCGGTCAGCGAAAAGGATCTGAACAAACTGAGTATCAACGATTTCAACGAATTTCTAAGGGCGGCAGACAAAGGAGACTTGAAGGCTCCTGTCTACATCCAGTATGCGAAGTATTACAGGTACGCTCGGCGCTTTGTCTCCAACAAGTGGCTCGTCGAGAACGCAGGAAAGCCTGATTTCATCGATCGGCTGCATCAAGCTCTGCAGGCCTCAGCTCACTAAAGGCGATGGAGATTCATTTCCTAAACGGAACCAGCTCTATCCCAGCGCACGTGCAGTACGCACTTTGGTCTTGCTGCCAGCTCGCGCCTGACCCGTGCATATGGTTGCTTTGACTCGGAAGGCTGGGCAACGTAGAATTCGCGGGTTTGACGACCGCGAAGTTATTCCGCGTTACGAGTGGGAGCAATCCAATGAAAAAGATTTTTTCCGTTTGCGTTCTGGCAGTTTTCTGTTTGTTTGCTTGGGCAGCGCGCGTCGGGGCGCAGGCTCCGGAGAGAGAAGGAAGAGCTCCGGAAGCGAAGCCGGGGGAGAAGTGCGATCCAAACACGTACAAGGAAGAATCGTCGGTGACGGATCACACGATCAAGATCGGCGGACAGACGATTCCCTACAAGGCGACGGCGAGCACCACGCTGTTGAAAAACGAGAAAGGTGATCCGACTGGATTGATGTATTCGGCAGCCTACACGCGGAGTGACGTAAAAGATTTGACGACGCGACCGGTGGCGTTTCTGTATAACGGCGGACCCGGCTCGGCGACCATGTGGTTGCACATGGGTGCGTTTGGACCACGGCGGGCATACACGGTGGACGGGACGTTCACGCCGCCTGCGCCGTACAAGCTGGTGGACAACACGGAAAGCCTGCTCGATAAAACCGATCTCGTATTCATCGACGCGATGGGCACAGGCTACAGCCACGCCGTTTGCAAAGCGGAGAACAAGGATTTTTACGGGATTGATGAGGACGTAGAAGCGTTCGCGCAATTTATTGTTACGTACCTGAGCCGGAACGACCGCTGGAATTCGCCGAAGTTTTTAATCGGGGAGAGTTACGGAACATTTCGTTCCGCGGCGCTGGGAAATTACCTGCAATCTCACGACACTGTGCATTTGAACGGAATCGTGTTGATTTCTTCTGTTCTCGACCTTGCTTCGCTCACATTCGCTCCCGGCGATGACCGCCCGTACATTTTTTATTTACCGAGCTATGCAGCGACGGCGTGGTATCACAAAGTTTTAAAGGACCGGCCCGCGGATTTGCCCGGCTTCATCGAAGAGGCTCGCAAATATGCGCAAAGCGATTACGCTGCGGCGCTGTTCAAGGGCGTGGAGCTTTCGGTCGGCGAAAAAGCATCAGTCGCGAAGAAAGTCTCCTACTTTACTGGCCTGAGCGAGGACTATTTGATCAAGGCGGACCTGCGCGTGAACCTGAGCCAGTTTCGGGCGGAGTTACAGCGCAATTCACGGCTGACGACAGGGCGAATCGATGCGCGGTTCACTGGTTACACTTACGATTTGCTGGAAGAAAACGCGCAAGGTGACCCGGAGGGTCCGGCGGTGGGCGGAGCGTTCACCGCACTGATCAATTCGTACAATCACGACGAATTGAAATTCGGGAAGGACAAGGTCTATCACAATACGAGCGGGGGCGGGAACTGGAACTGGATTCGCCGGGAAGGCGGGCCGCGGCGGTTTTTTCCGGGCGCGCCGAACGTGGATCAGGATTTGGCTCAGGCGATCATCACCAATCCAAAGCTGCTGGTGCAGGTCGAGAATGGCTACTTCGATTTAGCAACGCCGTTTTTCGCGACGGAATTTACGATGGAGCATCTTGGCTTGCCCGAAGCGTTACAGAAAAACATCAAAGAGGATTACTACAACGCTGGCCACATGATGTACCTGCACGACCAGGACCGCGTGAGCCTGCACAATCAAATAGCAAGCTTTATTGACCGCGCCACGCAACAATAGCAAAGACGAAAATGGAAATTAGAAAACAAAAAATGGAGACGTCAAACGCGCCGGAGTTGTGAAAGTCAACAGGTGTTGTTTGACAGGTGTGACTCAGTAGGTCAACGACCAGCCGACGATGGTCATGGCAAGAACGAGGACGAGCATGCCAGTGCTGACGATGCTGAGCGTGCGCCCGTGACCGAGCAAGTAGTCACGGGATTCCGGGTCGATGCAAAGCATAATCGTCACCAGGAGAACCACGCCCCAGGCCAGCAGGGCGGGAACGCCGGGGTGCTTGCTGATCATGGAAAGAAATTCACCCGGAGGCTGGCCGGCAGGAATCCACCAGGGAAGCATCGGAGCGACTGCGGCGGCCAAAGAAAACGTCAGGAGTTTGCGCGTGAACCAGCCCTTTACTTTGGGACGCGCTTCTTTCCACACGAAGTAATCCCAGGCAAGCAGCCCGAGCGCCAGCGGCACCCAGCCGTAGAGCGCAGCCTTCTGGTTGAACCAATACCAGCCACGGAACAGGAATCTTCCGTTGTGCGCTTCCGCAAGGCGAGGCAGAAGGAAAAAGCTGAGAACGGTATTGCTGAGGACGGCCACGAAAATCGTGACTAAGCTCATGAATTGGAACCAGTACCGCGTGGGCACACGCTTGCAGCGGGTACACACGGACTGCTTGGGCAGGAAGTTCAGTCCACAGCGGTCGCAATACACAGTAGCGCTCCCGGGGGAAGGGATTCGAACTCTGTCGTAGCTAGGTTATTGCGATTGCACCCCCAAAAACTACTGGCCGGAGGGTCAGTTTTGGGGCCGGTGTTTTGAGTTGCACGAAAGTTTGCTGAGAAAAATCAGTGGTACCAACGTTAGTCGTACTATGTGTCGCGCCTGAATCGAGTTTGAAGAATCCGCTGCGCGGAAACATGAATTCCCGTTAGCGATTCGTGATCGGAGCAGGTGATTTCAGTTTCAGCGGAACCACGCCGGTTGGGCGCCGGCTTTGCGGCCCTCTTCCTCGAGATCGTCCAGTTGCTTTTTCAAATCGGCTTTGCGCTTTTCAAGGGTTTGGATTTGGCCATTGCGATCCTGAATGTATGCGACATTGTTCTGTCTTCCCGTTTGGACGTCGAAGCCGCCGTTGCCAAATTTCTTGATGTCTTCCTTTAGCTGATCGATTTGCGCATCGGTGGCGGCGATGGCATCCAGGAGGGGCTGGGAGCGGCTGCGCCAGTATTCCTCGCCATTGGGCGCGTAGCTGCCGTCGGAGTCGCCGGTTGGAGTGCGCCGAGAATTATTCTTATTGCCGCTCCCGACGACCGATACACCTCCCTTGCCCATGCCGGAGAGATCGTCTTCGGTGTAAACCTTTTTGGGCTTGGGTTTATCTGCGGTGGATTTCTTCGCGGCGTCGGCGACGGAAGTATCCTTCGATTGCGTGGAGGGCGCTGGCTGCGACTGCGTTTGCGATGAAGTTTGAGATTGCTGGGGAGGCGTTTGCTGAGAAGGCGATTGCGATTGAGCGAGCAGGAAGGCGGCAGGCCATGCGAAAGGCACAATTGTGCACAGGAGGATCCGGAAAAACTTGCTCATGGGCAGCCTCCGTGATGGTAATTCCCTCATTTAACGCTAACGCAGCGCGGCGATGCCGGCAAGGCGATTAAAGGACAGGTATTCCTGGGAGTCACGTTGGTAACGGGAGCGTGTGGAATCTAGGGTGTAAAGAGAACCGTGAGTTGCCCGCGTTCGCGGCCGTTTGATAGAGTGCGTGTTCGAGCTTGGAACGACGCCAGTTGCTAATGGAGAAGACGCGTGGCTATCCCGAAGTACGCTCTTGATATTTTGGTTTGCCCAATTTGCAAGACGCGTGTGGAGCTTTTGCCCGACGAATCCGGATTGAAATGCGTGACGTGCCGGCGCGTTTATCCCATCCGCGACGAAATTCCCGTGATGCTGCCGGAAGAAGCGAAGCTAGAAGACGGCACGAATTCGAAGTGAGAGAGTCCCGGCGACTGCATGACAAATCTTCTCGTTGAAGCGGCGCCCCGATTGAAACGGCTGATCCCGCGTCTGCGGGGGAAGCGCATCGGAGTGGTCGGCGACCTGATGCTGGACCGCTATTTGTGGGGGACGACATCGCGCATCTCGCCGGAGGCGCCGGTGCCAGTCGTGGATTACGAGGGAGAGAGCGAATGTTTGGGCGGGGCGGGGAACGTTGCCGCGAACCTCGCAGCTCTCGGGGCCAAGGTGGAAATGTTTGGAGCGCTGGGCGCTGACGAGGCGGGTCGAGCAATCCAAAAATGCCTGCAAGACGCTCACATCAAAGCCGAAGGGGCCATCGCGGATATGAAACGCATGAGCACGGTGAAGACCCGCGTCATTGCGAAACACCATCAGGTGGTTCGAGTGGACCGCGAACGCCGCGAAGCCCTGCGCCCCGAAACACTGGAGAAACTATTGCGGTTGGTGTTTGCCGCGCTCAAGCGGCTCCATGCGCTGGTGCTCTCCGACTACGACAAGGGCCTGATCACCGACGATTTTGCGGACCGCGTGCTAAGTGCCGCGCACCGGTTGAAGGTTCCCGTATTTGTGAAGCCGAAGACCACGAGGCTGTATGCCTATCGCGGAGCGCGGGCCATCGTCTGCAACGCCAAGGAAGCCGGTTTCTATGTGACGCGGGCGCTAGCCGAAGAAAAATCGATCGAGGAAGCAGGGCGGGCGCTGCTTGCGCACTTTGGATGTAGCGCGGTGGTCATAACGAGAGGCGAAAAGGGCATGAGCGTGTTTGAGGAGTCTTCGCCGAGGCACGTGAACATCCCCGCGACGGGACTTGAAGTAACTTACGCCCGCGTGGGACAGCCGGGAATCGAGCGCGGAGCGACGGGCCGGCAGGTTTTTGACCTAACTGGCGCGGGTGACACGGTTTTGAGTGTGCTGGCGCTTGCGGCTGCGGCAGGGGCTTCGCTTGTGGACGCTGCGATGCTCGCGAACGTTGCCGCTGGCGTGGTCGTGGGCAAGCTCGGCACGGCCAGCGTCAGTCCGAAGGAACTGGAGCATGCGGTGGATGAGCTTCGCTCGTAGGCGAGGCACTGCGAAGTGGATTATCTGCCATCTGCAACAATGCTGAAACTGCTTGAGGCAGACATCCCCGCGGTGAAACCCGCGGCTAAAACAAGCTACAAGGGGTCGTGCCGGGCGGGAAACTGAGAGATTTGTCGGAAGTCAGGACCCAGACGCCGACGACTTTGGTTTTGCGGCTTTTTTCCGCATCGGAAGCGTCGGGCATGGGCGAAAAAGGGCTGACCGCCACGCGAACTTCCACGATATTAGCGCCGTGCGGCGAACACGCCCGCAGCACGGAGTAGCTTTTCACCGGACCGTAGTAGCCCTGCGGTCCCCAATCCGCCAGAAAATCTTTCATCGTGTAGCTGGGGCCGGGCTTCCAAAGCTGATATGCCTGGTCGGTGTTGCCGGCGACGAGTGCGTCGAAGAAATGCTGTGCCGCTCGTTTTTCTGGGTAGTAGCGAAACGTGAAGAACAACACAACGAGGATGACAAACACCAGCGCGGTGATGGTAAAGACCATGGCCCGCGATTTTTCCGGCTTTGCGGCAGGTGGATCGAGAAGTGACATTCGGTAGTCTCCTGCCCCGCGAGTGAGTTACATTCCCGCCAAAAAGGATGACGTCATCCCTGCGTCTTGCAGCAACAAGAAAATCCTAGCAGAGTCCTCGCGTCTCTAGCAAAAGATACGGATTTGAAATAAGGTTCTTCTCCTGCATTCCGTGCCGCGAGGAAATGAGCAGGAGGGAATTTCCTGCATGGGAAAGGCGGACTTGAGGAACCATGAAGACGATCAAGGGGCCGGCGATTTTTCTGGCGCAGTTCGCCGGCGACGCGCCTCCGTTCAACAGTTTGAAGAACATTGCCGCGTGGGCCGCCAAGCTCGGTTACAAAGGCGTGCAACTTCCTTCGTGGGACACCCGTATCATCAATTTAAAGCAAGCCGCCGAGAGCAAGACGTATTGCGATGAGATTCGCGGGACGCTGGCGGCAAACGGCCTCGAGCTGACCGAACTTTCAACGCACCTGCAAGGCCAGCTCGTCGCGGTGCATCCCGCTTACGACCTGGCGTTCGATGGATTCGCGGCGGACCATGTCCGAAACAATCCCAAGGCGCGGCAAGCGTGGGCCGTTGAGCAGTTGGTGAATGCGGCGAAGGCGTCTAAGAATCTGGGCCTCACCGCGCACGTCACCTTTTCCGGGGCGCTGGCGTGGCCGTACGTTTATCCGTGGCCGCAGCGGCCGGCCGGGCTGATTGAAACCGCGTTTGATGAGTTGGCCGCGCGCTGGAAACCCATTCTGCAGCGATTCGATGAAGCAGGCGTGGATTTGTGTTTCGAAATTCATCCCGGGGAAGATTTGCATGACGGAGCTACATTCGAAATGTTCCTGGAACGCGTGGGGAATCATTCACGTTGCAACATGCTCTACGATCCCAGTCATTTCGTCTTGCAGCAGCTCGACTATTTGGAATTCATCGACCTCTACCACGATCGAATCAAGATGTTCCACGTCAAGGATGCGGAGTTTCGTCCTACGGGCAAGCAAGGTGTTTACGGGGGCTACCAGTCGTGGGTGAACCGCGCGGGGAGATTCCGCTCGCCGGGCGACGGGCAGGTCGACTTCAAGGCTATTTTTTCGAAGCTGACGCAGTATGGTTTCCTCGGTTGGGCGGTGCTCGAATGGGAGTGCTGCATCAAGAGCGCGGAGCAGGGCGCCGCGGAAGGGGCGCCGTTTATTCAGAGGCACATCATTCAGGCCGCCAGCACCGCGTTTGACGATTTTGCGATGTCCGGTGCGGATCAGCGCGCCAACCGGCGCATGCTGGGGCTCGACTAAAACGGGGATGAAACTTTGACTACCAACGCGAGCAGTTCGCAGAATCGGCGTCTCCGGTTGGGGATGGTGGGCGGCGGCCCGGGAGCATTCATCGGAGCGGTGCACCGCATCGCTGCGCGGCTCGACGACCGGTACGATCTCGTTGCCGCGGCGCTGTCTTCCAATCCCGAGCGCGCCCGCGCTGCCGCGCTGGAACTCCACATCGTGCCGGATCGCGCTTATGGCAGCTTCGAGGAGATGGCCACGAAGGAGAAGGCGCGGCCGGACCGCATCGCTGCGGTGGCTATTGTTACGCCAAACCATCTGCACTTCGCGCCAGCGAAAGCGTTTCTCGAAGCCGGGATTCACGTGATTTGCGACAAGCCGCTGACGACGACTCTGGAAGATGCGCTGGCGCTGGCGCGACTGGTTCGCAGCACGGGGCTGGTTTTCGGGCTCACGCACAATTACACCGGCTATCCGATGGTGCGGCAGGCGCGGGAGATGGCCGCGAGCGGTGAACTGGGCAAAATTCGCATCGTGCAAGTGCAGTATGTGCAGGATTGGCTGACCACGGCGGTTGAGGCGACGGGCAACAAGCAAGCTGTCTGGCGCACTGACCCTGCGCAAAGCGGGCCGGCTGGCTCACTCGGCGATATCGGCACGCATGCCTACAACCTGGCGTGCTTCGTTACCGGCTTGCGATGCGAGCAGATCGCCGCTGACGTCTCGATCTTTGTTCCGGGGCGGCGGCTTGATGATAACGTGCACGTGATGCTGCGCTTTGCCGGCGGCGCGCGCGGGATGTTGTGGGCTAGCCAAGTGGCGCCGGGAAACGAAAACAACCTCAGTTTGCGCGTTTACGGCGAGAAGGCGGGAATCGAGTGGAGGCAGGAAGGTCCCAACTACTTGCGTTTCACTCCGTATGGCAAGCCCCCGATGACGATTACGCGGGGTGGACCGGCGGCGTCAGCCGCGTCGAAGCACGCGTCGCGCATCCCTTCAGGGCATCCTGAGGGATACCTGGAGGCGTTCGCGCAACTGTACACGGACTTGGCGGAGCAGATTACGGCAAAACAGGCCGGGCGCGCCCCGCACCCGGCGTCTTTGCTCGTTCCTACTGTGGACGATGGCGTGGCGGGCGTGCAGTTCATGAACACGGTGCTGGAGTCCTCGCGGCTGAATTCGGCGTGGGTGAAGGTGCCTGGAGCGTGAGTCGTGATTCGTGACTGGTGACTCGTGACTTGTAATTGGAGGCTCTAGCTGAGGGCGACAAGGGGCCTGCGCGCCCGCGCTAGCCTTCGAGGGCGCCGGAGGGGCCGGAAGGAAGCTCGATCTGGTATTTGGTGCGGGCCTTTTCTCGGTGCATCTCAAGCGCGAGTTCGATGAGCTTGTCGATGAGTTCGCGAAAGGGAATGCCGCTGGCTTCCCACATTTTCGGGTACATGCTGATGGAAGTGAAGCCGGGAATGGTGTTCACCTCGTTTAGATAGATCTTGCCGCCTTCCTTTTCTAGGAAAAAGTCGACGCGGGCCATGCCGCAAAGTTCGAGCGCGCGAAAGGCTTCGACGGCGTAGCTCTGGACTTTTTTCAATTGCGCGGGCTTGAGCTGCGCCGGAATTATAAGTTGCGTGCCCTCTTCAAGATATTTTGCAGCGTAATCATAGAACTCGCGATGGGGCACGATTTCGCCGGGAACCGAAGCTTTTGGGTCGTGATTGCCCAGCACGGAGACTTCGATTTCCCTAGCCACCATGCATTGTTCGACGAGAATCTTCATGGCGAATTCAGCGGCGAGATTTAGAGCCGCGGCGAGCTCCTCGCGCGAGTGCACTTTGGTCATGCCCACGGAAGAGCCGAGCGTGGCGGGCTTGACGAAAACGGGATACGGAAATTTTTCTTCAATCTTGGCCTGGACTTCCTGCGGCTTGCTTTCCCAATCGTGGCGTTGCACGGCGATCCAAGGCACAACGGGAATCTTGGCGGCCTGCAGGAGGCGCTTGGCGACGTCCTTGTCCATGCCGATGGCGGAGCCCAGCACGCCTGCACCAACAAACGGTAGTCCGGCGAGGTCTAAAAGGCCTTGAATCGTGCCGTCTTCGCCGAACGTGCCATGCATAACGGGGAAAACCACGTCGAGACGCTGGCCGCCGCCGCTGCGATCGAGGGGGATCAGGGCTGCATCAGTTGGATCGGCAGCCATGATGACGCGCTGGCCGCCCTTCAGAACTTCGGGCAGCATTTTTTGCGCGGCGCTGCCGATCAGCCAGTGGCCTTCCTTGGAGATGCCGATGGGAACGGCCTCATATTTGTCGGGATCGAGACCGCGTATTACCGAGGCGGCAGAGGCAAGGGAGACTTCGTGCTCGCCGGAACGGCCGCCGAAGAGAATGCCGACGCGGAGTCGCTTGTTTGGAGGGGCCATAAAAAGTTCTCAGTAGTCAGTTTTCAGTTATAAGTGAAAAGCGCGATTAGTTGGAGCGGATGTTTTTGCGGGCGTTCTGAATCAACAACTAACAACCAAAATAGATTCACAGGATTTTCTGGCCGAGAGCGGAAAGGACCAACTCGACTCCTAGGAGAGCGGTGCGGTTGTGTTCGTCGAGAATGGGATTAATCTCGACAACTTCGAGCGAAACCATAGATTCGGTGTCGGCGATCATTTCCATGGCGAGGTGGGCTTCGCGATAGGTGACGCCGCCGCGTACGGGCGTGCCGACACCGGGAGCGTCCGAAGGATCGACGAAGTCCATGTCGAGGCCGACGGCGACACCAGCGGTGTCATCCATGGCGTATTTTAGAGCCTCGGACATGACGTCGCGCATGCCGCGCTCGTCAATGTCGCGCATGGTAAAGACGTGTACGCCGGATTTTTTCACGATTTTGCGTTCCTGAGCGTCGAGGTCGCGCGCGCCAACGATGACGATGTTACCGGGCTCAGCTTTGGGCTTGAAGCCGCCAAGATCGACGAGTTCTGGTGCGCCGTAGCCCATGATGGCCGCGAGCGGCATGCCGTGGACGTTGCCGGAAGGTGAAGACTCTGGCGTATTCATGTCGCCGTGGGCGTCGAGCCAGAGGTAGCCGATGTCCTTTTTCTCTTTGCGAAAATGGGAAGCGACGCCGGTTGCAACTCCGACGGCGATGGAGTGATCGCCTCCCAAAACGAGCGGGAGAAAACCTTCCCCGAGCGATTTATCAACGGTTTTGGCGATGTCCTGGCAAGTTTCCGCAATTTCCTGAAGATATTTGGCGCGCTTTTCTCCCACAGGCATTTCTTCGGGTTGTTTCACTTGGAGATTGCCAATGTCTTCCACGGTGTGGCCCAGCTTTTTGATGGCGGCTTGCAGGCCGGCGCCGCGCAATGCGGAAGGGCCCATGTCCACGCCGCGGCGGCTCTGGCCGAGGTCCATGGGAACGCCGATGATGCGAACTTTTTGCGTCATACCTAGACTCGATTTTGAAAAGTGGCGAGTGACGAGTGGCGAGTGGCGAGCGCAAAGACGCGCAAGCCGAATGCCAAAGCACTCGACGTCGTTCAAGTTCTAAACTACTCAGGAGCGGAGATTACGGGGGTTCTACTACCCCGACTAAGGATACACGCGGTACAGCATACGCGGGAAGGGAATGACTTCGCGGATGTGCTCCGTGCCGCATATCCAGGCAACGGTGCGTTCGAGGCCGAGGCCGAATCCGGAGTGCGGCACGCTGCCGTAGCGGCGCAAGTCGAGATACCACTGAAACGCTTCCTCGGGAAGATTGTGTTCGCGCAAGCGCTTCACGAGCAAATCGTAATCGTGGATACGCTGGCTACCGCCAATGATTTCGCCGTAGCCTTCGGGGGCCAGCATGTCGAAAGCAAGAGCAAGTTCTGGACGGTGTGGATCCGGTTGCATGTAGAAGGCTTTGAGCGACGTGGGATAGCGGTGAACTAGCACGGGGCGGTCGAAAGAGCTGGAGATGATGGTTTCTTCGTCGCCGCCGAAATCGTCGCCGAACTTGGCGGGATTGCCGTTTTTGTTGAGGACGGCGATGGCGTCTTCGTAGCTGATCCGCGGGAACGGCGGCTTTACGTTCGCCAATTTTGTCACGTCCCGCTTGAGAGTCTCGAGTTCGCGCGGCTTGTTTTTCACGACGCCCTGAACGATGGCGCTGACGAGGCCTTCGCCGAGAGCCATGGCTTCGTCGAGTTCGACGTAGGCGGCTTCCGGCTCGAGCATCCAAAATTCAGTCAGGTGGCGGCGAGTCTTTGATTTTTCTGCGCGAAACGTCGGGCCAAACGTATAGATCTTGCCGAGCGCCATGGCCAGAGCTTCGCCATAAAGCTGGCCGCTTTGCGTCAGATACGCTTTCTGCTCGTCGATGTAATTCACTTCGAAGAGCGTGGACGTGCCTTCGCACGCTGCAGGCGTGAACATCGGCGCGTCGGTGAGCGTGTAGCCTTGGCTGTCCATGAATTCGCGGGCAGAGCGGATAGCTTCGGCGCGAATGCGTAGAATCGCAGCCTGGCGCGGTGTGCGAATCCACAGATGACGGTGGTCGAGAAGAAAATCGACGCCGTGTTCTTTGAGCTGAATGGGGAACGGTGTGGCTTCGGGAACTTTTTGCAGGACCCGAATCTTCGTTACCCCGATTTCGTATCCGCCGGGAGCGCGTTTTTCCGCGCGAATTTTGCCGGTGACGATGACGCTCGATTCCTGCGTCAGGCCCCTGAGCGAATCAAACGCTTCGGGAGCTTCCTTTTGCGCGCAAACGCCCTGAATAATCCCTGTACCGTCGCGGAAGATCGGGAACAACAACTTGCCGGATTCGCGAAGATTGTAGAGCCAGCCCTTCAGCGTCACTTCCTGCCCGTCGTATTTTCCCGCTTGGTCGATGGTGATCGTCGTCATGGTGAGGTTTTCCGTTTACACGCCAAACAGGTAGTTTAACAAAGAAGAGTAATCGGCCAGGAGATTACTGTTTGCGTTTCCTGGGCTGGGGATTGAGGACCCGGTCGGGGTCGCGAACCACTTCCCACTCGTTCGGGTCACTCGCGGGAGAGATAATGTCGCCGAGAATCTTCATCCGGCCTTTCATCGAGCCAATCAAAGCCGCCCGACCTTGAACCTCTGACGCAGGAACAACCTCCTCGGCTGGCTTCCTGCGGCGAGTGATGCGAATAGCTTTCTTGGTCTTGCCCATGTGTGGACGCTTATTTCTCATGTTGCCAGTCCTCATCGAAGCGGTCGAGGGCAGAGCGGGCGGCGGCGAGTTGGTCAGAAATCGTTGGGGCTTCTGGGCCGGTTTTTTCTTTCAATTCCAAAACCAGGGGCAAATCAACTTGCGGCGCAGACTGGAGGATTTTTATCGCACTCGGCCAGTCGATGGTGCCGTCGAAGGGTGGCAGGTGCTCGTCCTTTTCGCCGTGGTTGTCGTGGAGATGGACGGACGAAAACAGATCGCGCAAGGGAGCGAAGCTTTTTTCAATGCGCTCCGCTTCGGGGAATTCAGACAGGTGCGCGTGGCCAATGTCGAAGTTGAAGCGCAGTCCATTGAGGCGCGTCTCATCGACGAACGCGCGGAGATAAGCAGGGTCACCCATTTCACTCAGCGTATTTTCGACACAGATCGTCACCCCGGTATGGTGGGCGTGCAAAATCAGGTGTTCGAGCGAACTGAAAGCCGCGTCGCGTTTGCGGGGATCGGCGGTTTCCCGCGAGCCCCCCATGTGCAGGATAAGGCGCGAATAGCGCAGGTCGTCGGCGACGTCGATGACGCGCTTGAGTTCGTCCATGGCTTCGATGCGGCGGACGCGCTCGACTTCGCAGATGGAGAGCGGCGTGCCGGATTCGCGCATGGCGCTGATGTCGCGGCTCGTTGGAGCGTGCAGGGAGACCAACTGAAGATGATGCGCTTCGAGGGCGCTGGCCATGGCGCGAATTTCCGGCTTCATCGTGTATTCAAAATGGCTGCGCGCGCAAAAAATCTCTACGCCTTGAAAACCATTAGTGGCTACCTGGCCGAGGAGTTCCGGTGTCAATTTGCGCGAAATGAACAGGTAGGTCGAGAGTAGTCTCTGCATATTCCTTTGAAGGCTCCGGGCATGAACACTGCAGCTAATGCGAACCGCTAGTATCCCACAGCCGAGCCGTCATCGCGCGGGTCGGCGGCGCCCAGGCGCTCCCCGGTTTTTGGATCGATGCCGATGGCGTTTACCAGGCCCATGTGCTTGCTCAACTTGGCTTCGGTGCCTAGGCTCGGCGTGTAATACCACCCTCGTTCGACTTCGTAGCCGCGCGCCCGCAAAGCCTGCTCCATACTCAGCGGAAATTCGGCCTCCATTCGGATGCGATCCGGGAACCATTGATGATGAAACCGCGGCGCGTTGATGGCGGCCTGAGCGTCCATGCCAAGCCGCATCCAATTGATGACGCTAAGCAGAGTGGCAGAAATAATCGTGGGACCGCCAGGTGACCCAGTGACAAAGCTGAGTTTGCCGTCGCGCAAAAGAATCGTGGGCGTCATGGAGCTGAGCGGGCGATGGCCCGGAGCAATGGCGTTGGCGTCGGATTGCATCAATTCATAAAGCGAATTCGGTGCGCCGGTCTGCGTGGTGAAATCGTCCATCTCGTCGTTTAGCAGGAATCCGGCATTGCAGGTCACGTGCGAGCCATAGCTATCGTTGAGCGTGTAGGTGCTGGCGACGGCGTTTCCAGCTGCATCCACAACGGAAAAATGCGTCGTGTGGCGGCCTTCCAGGCGGCCCGGTACGATGTGCGGGGCAGCGTCGGGATTTGCGGAGCTGCTACACGTGTGAGGAGTTCCTGCCGTGACTGTCTTGCTTGAGCCTGCACGCGCGGGATCGATGGTCGCGGCGCGTTCCTTGGCGTAGCAAGGATCAGTGAGCCCGACGACGGGAACTTTGGAATAATCCGGGTCGGCAAGATACGCGGCGCGATCGGCAAAGACGCGGCGCATCGTCTCCGCGACCATTTGCACGCTCTGCGGATCGTCCCATCCCTTCAACGGGACGTCTTTCAGCATGTTTAACGCTTCGATAATGGCCACACCACCAGAGCTTGGCGGTGGCGAAGTTAAGACCTCCCAGGAGTGCGCCCCGCTCTCGTACTTCGCGTGCAAAACCTCCCGCACCTTCACTTTGTAGTTTGCGAGGTCATCTAGCGTGATCAGTCCTCCGTTTCTTGCCATCTCGTCCGCGAGCGTATGTGCAGTCTCGCCGCGATAAAATTCTTCCGAGCCTTTTTGGGCGATGCGCTTGAGTGTCGCGGCAAGCTCGGGCTGCTTCAGTGTCTCTCCGGCTTTGAAGCGCTGGCCCTCGTGCAGAAAAATTCGCTGGCTTGTCGGAAATGCCTGCAATCCAGGGCTTTCTTCTTCCAGTTCTGCCGCGAGTTTCTCGCTGACGCGAAATCCTTCGTCCGCGAGGCGAATCGCGGGAGCCATGACGTCTGCAAGCTTCATCGTGCCGTAGGTTTTCAAAGCCAATTCGAGGCCTGCTACAGTCCCGGGAACGGCAACCGAGCGGTAGCCTACGACGGAAGCTTCCTCGTCGAGCTTGCCGTCCTTGCCAACGTACATGTCGCGAGTGGCTTTGCCGGGGGCAGTCTCACGGTAGTCGAGAAAAGTGGTCTTGCCGTCTGCGAGGCGAATCAGCATGAAGCCGCCTCCGCCAATGTTGCCGGCAGCGGGTTCGACCACGGCGAGAGCGAACGCCGTCGCGACAGCGGCGTCCACGGCATTGCCGCCGCGCTTCAATATTTCCACACCAGCCTGTGAACCCAGCTCCTCGTCGGTAACCACCATCCCATGCGCCGCGCGCACAGCTTGTTTTGGCCACGGATTGGAAGTCTGGCTGTGAACAATAGTCGGCGCGAACGCTAGTCCAACGACGCATGCGCAGATCGCTTTTCGTTTTTTCATGGCAGACAAGAGACAATATTTGATTCGTTTTGAAGCGTCAAGCACGCCGCTGGAAATTCAGAATCAGACTTCCGGGATGGGAACTTAAGCCGCTGCGAATCGAGATCTGTGATTTAATCTCCACCGCAAGTTTGGTGGAGAGGACAGGAGAGATCGATGAGACTCGATCAGAAACCGTGGCTCTATGGGCTGCTGTGGTTGATTTGCGCTGCGCCATTGTTCGCCCAGAATGCGCCTCCAGCAGATTTGGACGCTTACGTTGCAAATGTGCTGAAGACTTTTGAAGTGCCGGGTCTCTCCGTGGCCATCGTGAAGGACAGGAAAGTGGTCCTTGCGAAGGGATACGGAGTGAGAAAGCTCGGCGATGCTACGGCAGTGGACGAAAACACGCTGTTTGCGATCGGCTCCAACACCAAAGCGTTCACTACCGCGGCGCTGGCGACGCTCGTGGACGAAGGAAAACTCGCCTGGGACGATCCTGTTTATGAACGCTTGCCGGGCTTTCAGATGTATGACCCGTACGTCTCTCACGAAATGACCATTCGCGATTTGCTGACCCACCGCAGCGGAATGGGCCTGGGCGAAGGCGACCTACTCTTCTGGCCGCACACCACGTTCACGCGGGAAGAGATCATTTACAAACTGAGATTCATGAAACCGGCTTCCAGTTTTCGCAGCCGGTTTGCTTACGACAACCTGCTTTACATGACCGCGGGACAAATCATCCCGGCAGTCACCGGAAAATCCTGGGAAGCCTATGTGCGCGAGAAGATTTTGGGACCTTTGGAAATGAACACCACAAATCTCAGTAACGCCGATTTCAAGCCGGGCAACGACTACGCCTGGCCTCATTCGAAAGTGGATGGAAAACTCCAGGTCGTGGGGTTCGAAAATCTGGACAATGCCGCGCCAGCGGGCTCGATTAATTCCTCGGCCGCGGAGATGGCCAAGTGGGTGCAGCTTCAGTTGAATCATGGAAAATTCTCGGGACGGGAGGGCCGCCTCTTCAGCGAAGCGCAGTCCCGCGAAATGTGGTCGGCTCAAACGATTCTTCCCGCGGGCGATCGCAAAGGTCCGTTGGCCGCGTTGAGCAGCAAGTTTGCTGCTTACGGCCTCGGATGGGGGCTGCGGGATTACCGCGGCCGCAAACTGGTCGGCCATACGGGAGGCGTTTCCGGTTTTGTTTCGCGCGTGATGCTGGTTCCGGAAGAGAATCTCGGCGTGGTGATTCTTACCAATGCTGAAAGCGGCTCAGCTTTCGATTCTATTCTCTTTCACATCCTCGATTCCTACTTCGGCCTCGCTCCAACAGACTGGATTGCGGCCTATCGGGCTGAGGACGAGCAAACAGAAAAGGAAGCGGCCGAAATCATTAAAAAGCAGGAAACAGGACGCGCCGCCGACTCGAAGCCTTCCTTGCCCCTGGAGAAGTACGCGGGTGTCTATACGGATCCGTGGTACGGCCCGGTGACCATTCGAATGGAAAACAGCAAGCTGGTTTTCACGCTCGATCGCACCCCGGAAGCCGCGGCTGACCTTCAGCATTGGCAGTACGACACTTTTAAGGCGCATTGGCGAAACCGTACCATCGAGGACGCCTTCCTCACATTCGCGCTGAAGGCCGACGGCGCCATCGATCATTTCACCATGGTTGCGGTCTCACCCCTTGCGGATTTCAGCTTTGACTATCAAGACTTGTACCTCACGCCGCAAAAAACGGGGACGGCAGGAAAGAAATAGGCCTGGTGGTTATTCTTCGCTGAGGAATTCGACGGTCACAGGACCGGGTAGCAGTCCGGCTTTAGTTCCGCGTTCAATCAACTCTTTGACGGCTTGTTTGCCCTTCTCGCCGTAGCCGAGCGTCCATTTGTTGACGTACATCCCGACAAATTTGTCGGCGAGTTCGGTGTCCATCTCGCGAGCGAACTGCATGGCGTAATTCAAGGCCTCTTCGCGGTGCTCGAGGCCGTAGGAGACGCTGTCGCGAATGGTCTTAGCGATCTGGCGGCCAAGCTGCGCGCCCAGTGCGCGGCGCACCACGTTGCCGCCCAGCGGGAGAGGCAGGCCCGTTTGCTCGTGCCACCAAATGCCCAGGTCAATCACACGGTGAAGTCCCTTTTCCGGGAAAAAAAGCTGTCCTTCGTGAATGAGTAGACCTGCGTCGACCAGATTGTTCTGAACCGCGTCGATGATTTTGTCGAAAGGCATCACCACCGGCTCAAAATTCGGCTCGAAAAGCTTCAAGGTGAGATAAGCGGAAGTTTTTGATCCTGGGATGGCGATGCGTTTGCCAGCTATCTCCGCCGGTTTGAACGATCTCGTTGAAACGACTATGGGGCCATAGCCATCGCCAAAGCTTGCGCCGCAATCGAGCAAAACGTACTTGTCGCGCAACGACGGATAAGCCGCAAAACTGATTGCGGTGACGTCGTAAGTCTCTGTGAGGGCTGCTTCGTTCAACGACTGAATGTCCGAGAGAATGTGCGTGTACTTGTAACCGGGTGTGTGCAGCTTGTGCGTAGCCAGCGCGTAAAACATAAAAGCATCGTCGGAATCCGGCGAATGTGCAAGCTTGATCTCAACGGGCTCTTTTTCGGTTTTCGAGGCAGTCTGTTGGCCGGGCATGGGCTTGGTCGATTCCTCTTGTCCAAGGTCAATCGGATCGTTCCGCTATACCCGGCATCGGATTCGGCCTTCGCAGAGACATTCCAGCCGCGTTGGCTCTCTCGGAGGACGAACGGAAGAAACGTGCGCGTCGCAGGGGCTTGCGTGGCGCTGGCCAGGTAATTTATGACACAAAAAGCGTAACACAGTGCAGGCTGCTGCGACAATGCAAGCGCGCCTCATTCGATTCTGACTTTCTTTACCCAGTTGTTGCCAGGGAGTAGACTGAAAAGGAAGCGGGAGGCAACTATGGACAAGCCTCGCCATCCTTTGGTTATCCGGCCCTGGAAGATCCAGCAGACAAAACGGAATAAAGCCAGCCTCCCACCTCTTGGGGCTGTGCAGAATCGACTTCAAAGTGATTCGAACGAACGCGAAAACAACGCGTTCGACTCAAAGCATCGCAAAAAAGTCCCGAAATAGGGATCCCCCACAATAATCAGAGCAAGAACCGGAGAAATATATTGGGGTGGAGCAGCCACCGCACGGGGTTTCCCGGAGGCACCGACCTGCTCCACCCCTTGTGCCGCCCTGCGGGTCGCGCCGCATGGAACGGCGAACGCACGATTCGAATTAGCTCTATCGCACGGCAGTTACCGCGCGAACCGCGCGCTTTTCAATGGGAACGAATTCCCTCGCGTCATGGCCCGTGTAGATTTGCCTTGGCCGGGCAATCTTCTGCTCCGGATCCTCCAGCATCTCCTGCCACTGCGCCAGCCATCCGACGGTCCGCGGAATGGCAAACAGCACGGTGAACATTTCCGGCTTGAAGCCCAGCGCCTGATAGATGATCCCGGAATAGAAATCGACATTCGGATAGAGCTTCCGCTTGATGAAGTATTCGTCCTCGAGAGCGATTTTCTCGAGTTCGAGCGCGATATCCAGCTTTGGATTCCGCCCTGTGGCGACGAACACCTGATCGGCGGCCCACTTGATGATACGGGCGCGTGGGTCGTAGTTCTTGTAAATGCGATGCCCGAAGCCCATCAGCTTGCCGTGGCCAGCCTTGATCTTCTCAACGAAGCCGCGAACATTGTCCTTCGAGCCGATTTCATCGAGCATCTTGAGAACTTCTTCGTTGGCTCCGCCATGGAGCGGCCCGGAAAGTGCTGCAGCCGCCGCGGCGGTGCAGACATACGGATCAGCTTGCGAACTGCCCACGGCCCGCATCACGTTGGCGCTGCAGTTTTGCTCGTGATCGGCGTGCAAAATGAATAGGATGTCCAATGCGCGGGCCAAAACCGGGTTCGCCCTATACTTTGGCTCGACCATCTTCCACAACATGTTCATGAAATTCTCGGTGTAGCTCAGGTCGTTGTCCGGATAGACATACGGATATCCGAGGCTGTTCCGATAGGTATAAGCAGCGATGGTTGGGACTTTTCCGATCAGTCGGTAAATCTGAAGTTTGCGCACTTCGGGATCAAACACGTTCCTGGCGTCGGGATAGATCGTGGAAAGAGCAGCCACTGTGCTGATGAACATGCCCATGGGATGCGCGTTGTGGTGAAATCCCTCGAGGAATCTCTTGGTGGTTTCATGCAGCATGGTGTGATGGGTGATTTCAGCCACAAAATTCTTCAATTGCAGCTCGGTCGGCAATTCACCATGCAGAATCAAATAGGCGACCTCGAGAAACGTACACTTCTCCGCGAGCTGCTCGATGGGATACCCGCGATAACGCAAGATTCCTTTGTCCCCATCGATGAAGGTAATCGCGCTTTGGCACGCAGCCGTGTTCAGGAACGCGGGGTCATAGCTCATCAACCCAAAATCTTCTGAATCCGTTTTGATTTGGCGCAAATCGGAAGCGCGAATGGCGCCCTTTTCAATCAATAGCTCGTACGAAGTTCCAGTGCGCTTGTCCACTACACCTAATGTTTTTTTCTCCATTGAACTAGCTCCTTTCCGCTTCCATTCCCTGACGAGATCGGTGCCAAGTCTCAAATTCGAAGCAGGGAAGAAGCGGGGTCATCTCTCGCGAAAAGTCTGTGGGAACAACACAGCGAACCTGTGGATGCAACCCGAGGTCAGCGTTCCCGGCCCAGAAAATGGGGCCGAGAGGTCGGATGGCATTGCACGAGAAGGCAGTCACACACGCTCCCCTCGACAGCCCCTCTCCATTCAAGGAAAGCTCAACGAGGCTGTAATGCTCTTCGGTTACTGCTAATTGAACTTTTCTGCAGTGATGAAGGTCACGAGCCGAAGTGACGCGTGCTTGGTCTCCGGCGAATGCGCCGGACAATTTCTCTGAAAGAGTTCTAGACTTCAAAACCCATCAAAAGGATCTCACAAGGAGGACACCATTCGGGCGATGGCATCATCGAAGGTCGCTTTTCCATCCAAGTACGGCTGCCAGAATCTTTGAAGCAAATCCAGGTAATCCTTCCAGCCGCGCTGCGAAAAAATTTGGCGAACTATGGTGGAAGGACCTGAGCTCCCCTGCACCTGGCTTGGTTTGTTCCCGTCAGCAGTGGCGGAAGAGGCCACGGCCGGGCGAATGACTTCCCCTGTAGTGTATAGGACCAGTGCGTGCCAAAGGTCGCGGGGAATCGGCTTGTCGCGCTGATGGCATTCGCGGATGATGGCTGCCTGCACGGGTTCCGCAATACCGTGAGAACCTTCGTGGAAAAGTACCTCGAGCGCTTCGGCACCCTGATTTCTAGGGTCCAGGCTTGCGATCGTGACGCGCAACGGGTCGACGGTCGTGTATGCGCCCGCCGCGTTCGCATAGGCCGAAACATCCACGCGAATTCTCCCCTGCGGCCACCGCGTTCGGTAGATATCGGCTAGCCGCTCAGAAATGCCCACGCCTTGTTCTCGCACTAGCGGAGCGACGCGCAAAATCCAGTTTCGGTTGGCGCGGTCGTGTTCCGGCCAGAGATGCGCGCGATACACAGGCGCCGCTGCCTCCAGAATCTGCGTAAGCTTCGGCGGCAATCCGGCATCGCAAAATTTGCGCTTGTGGCCGGAGAGTTCGTTGCAGTCCTCGAAGTCGCCGAGCTGATCCTTCAACTGGGTGAGTTCGGTGGAGAAGAGCAGGTCTTTTTCGGCGTAGTTTTCAGCATAATATGCGACAGCCTCGTCCCAAGCCTTTTGTTCAGCCTCGGTGACCCCTTGTTTGCCGGCCAACGTCGATATTGGAGCCGCGGTGGCGCTTTTTCCGGCGCTTGCGTCACGGGAAGAGAGAGCTTTCTTCTGGCGCGCTTCGTAATACAGCGTGTGATGCAGATTGAACCAAAAGCCACTGTGAAGTTCGAAGACAGGGAGCGGGATTTCTGTGGAACTCGATTGCTGGCTGCCAGCGCGAGCAGCGGGCCCATGCAAAGAGAGCACAAGCAGCAGCATGAGCCAGACTTGGAGTGCCCGCAGTCGCATCATGAATCGCACGATAGTAGCGCCTAGTCATTTTAGGGCACAAATCAACCCAGACGAAGGCTCAGACCGGGCTTTCCCACAAAGGAGTTCGAAGGCCTACACCGGCAGGTGTGCTGCGCTTTCCAGCCATCGATCCAAAACCACCCACTGATCCTCAGAGATTGCATCTTCAAAGTGAACGCCCATGCCAAGCCCCGCGTTCACATAGACGACTCTGGCGTTCATTTGCACGGTTTCGCCTTGTTGAGAGAGGCACAAGTAAATCGACGATCCCTTCGAAAAGGGCTTGAGCGTGTCGATGTAGCAGCCAGTCCGGCTGATGTCGGAAGTGCGCGCCTGCAGCTTCAAGCCGCTGGAGAGTTCCGTCACTTCCGCCATGACAATCAGCGCATAGCGTGGCGCGGCGCGCCGGTCTGCCATCATATCTGTCATGGGATGTCTCCTCCAATGACACGATTCGTGCCGCTTACACACGTCATGCCTGGAGGGAGTTGCAGTTCGCGAGCGCTTCTCGTCGAGAAGGCCCGCAAGAGGAGGGATGGCCTGGAACATATTTTCGTCCCTGAAGGCGGAATCCAGCAAGCGGGCAATTTCAAGCGGTTTCCACGTGTCAACCGCTCCGTCCAAATCGCGCAGTTACTCCGCTCTTGGATCAGAGGCGCTGCCTACTGCGCCTTGACGATCTGCAGCATGCAGCCCGCCATTCGAATCGCGAAAGAAGGATTTTCGCCCGGTGCGGCCGTAGCGAAGCGGGGTGGCAGACAATTCAAATTTTGCGGGCGCTCCCAGATTGCTTGCCCCAACAATGACGTAGCGGAAGGTGTAGCCGTTCTTTATGCCGTTCGCCAGATCGGAATCCAGAAATCCGCCGGCCTCGTTGCTGGGCGCGCCGTGTAGCGGTTGGCCTAGATTCGCCAAGGAATCTGGCAGGCGCAGATATTTCTTGCGATAAGATTCCACGGCGTTTCCAATGTCTTTTAAAGCCTGGAGAGCGTTTTTCTCTGTCGTCTCGATTTCCGCCTCGTCCCATTCCGACTCCAGGCCAGGAAGATCCAGAAACAATACCCCGAGAGAGAGCAGCCTCCATTCGCCGTCCTCGCGCACCAGTCCCATGCTGATCTCTCGGGTCCCAGCACCGGACGTATCCGTGGCGTCGCGCAACTCCATCGGCAGGAATGCCAGGTTCTCGCGCAATTCCACGCCGCCGAGTTGCATTTCGGTTGTCACGCTTGGCGTCTCGCATCGAACGATGGGACGCCCCGCAGGGTTCAGCGAGGTGGTGGCTTTGCCCGGCTCATTCAAAAGCACGAAGCGCTTCATCAAGGCGATGCGCGCGGCGGGAGTCATGCGCGAAAATGCTTCCTTGTTGCGGACCGTGAGGAAGCGGGCAAATGCAGTTTGATCCTGTGAGCAAGCCGCTTGCAGAAGATCTCGCAGCGCCGCGCTTGGTCCCGTGAGAGCGCTCGAAGCGCTCGCCGCCGTGCCAGCGCCGGTATCCGGTTTGGAGCTGGATTCCTGAGCGAAGCCTGCCAATGAAAAAAGGAGGATTGTAAGTACTGCAGCGAGAGTTTGTCGTCGAAAATTCATCTCGAACTTTCCCCTCAATCCTTGGCGGCGCTGAGAATCGCGGCAAGATTCTGCGTGAAGCTCGACCGCGGCATCACTTCATTGCATCCAGCTGCTTTCGCGTGCAAAGCGAGGTCGTGTTGCACGTGCGATAGAAAGGCAACCACATGAATGTCCTTATTTGACTGGCGCAACTTTTCGATCGCCTGCAATGGCTGGCTTTTCGCATTGAGGTCGACGACCACCAGCTTCGGCTCGCCCTGCAGCAATTCGGCCAGCGCTTCGCCGTTACTGGCCATCTTGACTTCTACGCCCAGCTGTTTGGCGGTTTCCGCCAGCTTCATTTGGAAAAACAGATCGTCCACCAGTGCCACGACACTTCCCATCGACTCTGCCCTCGCTTCTTTGCTCCCTGCTATTATGCTCCAGTTCTTCTTTCGCTCAGGAAATGCGGGTAAACTGGGCTGTCGCAAGGGAGGTGCCGCATGCAACCCGCCTCTGCCGTTGACATCCAACCCGCCATTTCGCTCTTAGGAAAGACGCCGCGGCTCCTCGAAACGATGCTTGGCGACCTTTCGGGAGAACTCTTGCATTGGAAGCCTGTGCCCGACCGGTGGTGCATCTCCGAAGTGTTGGCGCACCTCGCGGCGCTGGAGCAGGTATATGCCGAGCGCGCTCTGCGCATGGTGGCCGAGGATTCTCCCACTATCATGAAGTACGACTTAGCCGGGGCGTCCGCCCGCGGCGACTATTCGCGCGGATCGGCTGGCGAAAACCTCGCTCTTTTCACGCGCACCCGCCGCTCCACGCTTGCCATGTTGACGGGACTTCCTTCCTCTGCCGGCGCTCGCACTGGCGTTCACTCCGAGCTTGGCACGATCACTCTTGCGCACATGCTCAACGAATGGGCCAATCACGATTTGGGGCACCTGCGACAAATTGCGGAACTCTACCGCGCTTACGCCTTTCATCCGCATTCCGGCCCGTTCATGAAATACTCAACTCCTAAGCCGTGAGCCAGTGCCCTGAAGATTTGCGGCTGGCTGCGTCTGGACCGCGTGACGTTACCCTCTACACCCGCGCAGGATGTCACCTTTGCGAAGAAGCCAAAGCTTCCATCGCCCCGCTCCTGCGCGAGCTTGGCGTCTCAGTCCGCGAAGTGAATATCGATGAGGATCCTGTCCTAAAAGATCGTTACGGGTGGGATGTTCCAGTTATCTTCATCGGCCGGCACAAAGCCGCGAAGCATCGCGTCGACGTTGCGCAATTCCGCCAGCAACTGGAGCAAGCCAAGTGACCGACAATCAAAAAACAGACAAACAGACCAATCCTTCTCTGGCTCTTACTCGCGACTCAAAACTGAAAACTGAGAAGCGGGTACTCTGATCAGTGCTCGCCGCCGGCGCTATGAGCGCCAACGGTTTCGTCTGGCACGTCGCCCTTGCGCCCGCGGACCCGGTCATACACGCTCACCTGGCTCACTGAGCCGAGCGCTTCGTTGTAAAAAGTCGGCACGCCTAGCGCCGTACGCAATTCCTCATTGAACTTGCGCAGGTTTTGCAGGTGCGACGCAAGCGCCGGAACCTTTAGGCCTTCGTCCGTGAGCAAAAATTTCTGATATCCCGCGTCCCACAGCCTCGTGAACTGGCCCTTGAGCATAATGGTCGGGATGATGGTCATCTGGTAGCGCTCGTCGGTGCCTTTGCGGAACTCCGCGCCGCAGCCATATTTTTCGACGCGCACCACTCCGCGCGTGCTCCCCACGGCAAAACCCAGCGCCGCCAAGCTCTCAATTGCCTTCGGTGAAAACCGCTCTTCGACATTCCACATAAACTTCAAGCCTAATGAATGCCCGCGCATCTGTAAAGCGCACCATCACTTCTCTTTCGTTCGAAGTTCGGTGCGCAGATATTCTTGTTCCCCCTCTTCCGTTCCCTGAAAAAATTTTTAGCGCACATTCACGGTCTTGTAACTTTCCATTTTACTTCGCGAAATCTTCTCCAAATATTCTCGCAATGCTGTCCCAAGCCAGGGGAGATTTCCACAGCAGAATCCTCGTTTTTGTTGCGAAAATGTGATAATGCTTGGCGACGGTCGAGTCGAATTCGAGGGGAAGGGTGTCCTAAGTATGAGAAGAAATCTGTATGTTCTAATCGCATTTTTTTGCCTCGCCTGCCTGTTCTCGCCGCACTCGCTCGCACAACAGACTCTCGGTTCCATCAACGGTACTGTTTCCGATATCAGCGGCGGCGTCCTCGGCAAGGTTACCGTCAAGGTTCACAGTGCCGAAACCAACCTCGAGCAGACGGCGGTAACCAAGGACGACGGTTCGTTCCTCATCGTCGGTCTTCCCATCGGCAAGTATTCTGTTTCGTTCTCGCGGGACGGCTTCAAGACCGAGGTTCACGATCAGATTCTCGTGCAAGGCGGCCTCACCACTACGGTCAACGGTTCGCTGCAGCCCGGCGAAGTTACCGCGCAGATCACCGTCTCCGGCACGCCTCTGCTGAATCAGACGGACACCACGAACGGCTACACGTTGGGCACCGATTTGATTGAGAACACTCCTCTGGGTACGGGCAGCTTTACCCAACTCGCGCTTCTGAGTCCCGGTGTCAACGCCGACTTTTTGACCGGCTCGGGAACCAACGCTGGCCTCGGTAACCAAAATATCTTTGCCAACGGCCAGCGCGATACTAGCAACAGCTTTATCATCAATGGGGTTCAAGAAAATAATCTACTAAACGGAAAATCGTCAAGCGGTGTCGCCGACAACCGCGCTGTCCTGAACACCGGCGAGGTTTTTTCCTCCATAGGTGGGGAAATCCAAACCAGCACTTCGGTTTACAGCGCCATCGGCCAGGCTTTACCTTCACCGGCTCCAGAAACGCTGGAAGAGATTCGCGTCAACACTTCCATGTACGACGCTTCCGAGGGCGCTTACAGCGGCGCGCACATCACCAGCCAGACCAAAGTCGGAGCCAATGATTTTCATGGTGGCGCCTATGAATACTTCCAGACCAGCGCCTGGAACGCGGCCCCGTTCTTTTTCAATGCCAGTCCGGCACTCCACGATCCGAATGGGCCGACCCACGGTAACACTGTTCCATATTTGAGGCGCAACAGCTTCGGCGCCACGCTTGGCGGTCCCATTTTTAAAGACAAGATGTTCTTCTTTGCCAGCTACCAGGGACAGCGCGTCGTTGATCAGGACAGCTCGATCTCGGAAGTAAAGACTCTCCCAGGTTTGACCGACACTAATCGTGACGCCGCAAGTTTGCAACAGCTCATCGATCCGGGGTGTACCTCGGGGGGCGGTTCAAACCCTTGCCCAAACATTGACCCGGTGGCCCTAAAAATCATGAACTTGAAGCTCCCCAACGGACAGTTTCTTATTCCTTCCGAAACATTCTCTTCCAATTCCCCACAAGGGGTCGCAGAGCAGTTAAAGTTTGGTTACAACGCATTCGTAGTCGGGCCGAACACCACCTTCAACGCCGACCAGATCAACGGAAACATCGACTACAACATCGGCGCGAAGGATCGCCTATCCAGTAAGTACTATTTCCAAAGCGATCCGACGTATGCTCCGTTTGCCATCAGCCAATCGGGAGGCTTTCCCCAGACTTTGAGCTCTGCTTCTCAGGCCTATTCGCTTGAGAACACGGTCACAATCTCCCCGAATGCCGTCTGGACGCAGCATTTTGGATTTCTGCGGGAACGGGCCTTCGCGCACACTCAGGATGGTTACACGAACTCGGACTACGGAATGACCATCTTTGGACTTTCCAGCGTCCCGGGGATCTCCATTACCAACCCCGACCCCAATCTCTCGGGTGGGTTTGCGTTTGGACCGGCCAGCAACTTCGCAAACGCAGGTGTATTCCAAAACGAATTTGAGGGCGCCACTAAGTATTCGTGGACCGTCGGCCGCCATACTTTGGCCTTCGGCTTTCAGTGGGACCACGTTCAGCTCAACGTGGTGAACAGGAATAATGCCACCGCTGAACTCAATTTTAATAATTTCGCAGCCTTCTTAGAAGGCAAACTTTGCACTCCGGCTGCTGAGTTCGGCTGTGGTGAAACAGGACCTTCCACTTTTATCGGTGGTGCCACTAGTCGCTATTACCGGTCCAACCAGGCTGGCACCTACGCCACGGATACCTACCGAATCACCCAGAATCTGACGCTGACGTTGGGCGTGCGCTGGGATTGGGATGGTCCGTTGAGTGAGAAGAATGGCTTGCTTGCCAACTTCTATCCGCAAGATTACAGCTATACGCAGTGCACCATCGGAGGGGTTGCTGGCGCGCCTGCGCCAGGCGGTAGGTGCGACCCGGGGACAGATATCATCAATAATTCGGGAATCGTCGTCGCGGGAAACAACAAACAGTTTTGCGCCACAAAGTCGTCTATCTGCGTGAACGATTCCACCCTAAAGGGACGGCAGTGGGGTTTCGCTCCGCGCTTCGGCTTGGCTTGGACGCCATCCTTCATGAAAAACTTGGTGATTCGCACTGGTTTTGGCATGTATTACGATCGCGGGGAATACCTGGCCGAACTTTCGCCCAGCGCCGGTGGCAACTACAACGGCCCCTTCGGCGTTACGGTCGAGGCTCCGTTCGTGATTCCACTCTTTTCTCAGCCGGGCTCGACTTTTAGCGCTCCCTTTTCCACCTATGGCAACACGCCGCCGCCACCTCCCACCACCGTCGCTGGTATCGCGGGGCTCTTTCCAAACATCGCAAATCTCGTAAATCAAACTACGCCGTACTGTTCCTCCATCAGCACTACGTTCTTCTGCTCTCCTGTGCAATTTGCTGCGTATAACCCGAATAACAAGCTTCCCTATTCGGAAAACTGGTTGCTCGATGTGCAATGGCAACCGAGAAACGACCTCGTCTTGACCATCTCCTATGTCGGCAATCATGGCGTGCACGAAAACATACCGGTTCCCTTTAATCAGCCGGGTTTGGCTACCGTAACCAATCCCATCCACGGCCAGACTTCTACTTACGGCTATAACGTGGTGGCTTCGGAGACGATCAATTCCCTTGTGGAAGGGTTCTCTTCCGGGAACGTTGATCTCCGCGTTCCTTATATTGGATTTGACCCCAATTCCCAGTACAACGAAGCAGCAGGCATCTCCAATTACCACGCCTTGCAGTTCCATGTAACAAAGCGCGCTAGCCACGGTTTGACCATCTCTGGTTCCTACACCTGGTCTCATGCTATGGACGAGGAGAGCGGCGAACAGCTCTTTTATAACGGAGACAACCCACAGAACCTTCGCACCGGCTACGGCAATTCCGACTTTGACCGCCGCCATGTTTTTATCGTCAGCTATCAATACGACTTCCCAAAGCTTAGCAAGCTGCATGGGTGGACCGACCAGCTCATCAACGGCTGGGGCACGAATGGCCTTGTCTCGGCAGAAAGCGGACAGCCCTTCAGCGTGATCGACTTCAGCGGTGGCATTGCCAGCATTTACTTTGGTGGCGGAAATGACTTTGTCACGAATCCGTTGGTTCCAGTGGGTGCTGTAGGTTCGTCTTCCACTAAGCCCGTCGAGCAAGGCACGCTCGGGGTCAACCCGAACAATCCAGTTCTGAACCCAGCAGCATTCGGAATTCCCCTGCTTACGCCAAGTGCCTCTAATGGCATCCCCGCGGGCGACAACCTGGAAACAGGTTTTGGCCCCGCAAGCCGGAATATCTTCCGCGGGCCCTTCCAGTCCCGCGTCGATATGGGCCTCTTCAAGAATTTCAAAATCAGCGAGCGTTTCAAACTGAAATTTGATTTCCAGGCCTTCAATATCTTCAACCATCCTAGCTTTGATACTCCCAACAACAACGTCGAATTCAATCCCTTCTTTTCAAATCCACCTCAATATTTTCCGCCGCTCCCTGTCGCAGGACAGGTTAACTGCACTGCGAACAACGGATACGTCTGCCCTCCCTCCGGCGAACTCGGCCTTATCCAGCACACCATCGGCAGCCCGCGCTTCCTGCAGATGGCCTTGCACTTCACTTTCTAGCCTAGACCCCGACTACACAAGCCATCAATCCTCGACTTCAGGGCCACCTCGGCGGCCCTGAAGTCTCGTACCTAATAGGGTACTGAGCCAACTCTGCTCGGAGCCTCGTCTTGGTTGCTTGCCGTCCCCGCGTCGCTTCCGGAAATGCCCGCATATCCCCTTACTAGGCGCGCGCATCAAATTCGGAGTAAAATGGTCGGATATCCGGGTAGCTATTTTCTCGGGTAGGACCCAAGAGTCTGTATGACCATGGCCACCACAGGTCACATCGCCGCATCTCCTCGCGAATCAACAACTCAGCGGGGCCGCGCAGGAGACTCTCTCCTGGACCGCATTGGGAATACCCCTCTTCTTCGCCTCGAACGCATCGGACGCGAATTCCCCAACGTCGAGTTTTACGCCAAGGCCGAATGGTTCAATCCCGGCGGCTCTGTCAAAGACCGCCCCGCGCTCAGCATGATTCAAGCGGGCCTCGCCAGCGGCGATCTCCGCCCTGGCAAAACCATCATTGACGCCACCAGCGGCAATACCGGCATTGCCTACGCCATGATCGGCTCCGCGCTCAGCTATCCCGTCAAGCTCTGCCTTCCGGACAGCGCCTCCCTGGAACGCAAGCGCATCCTCTCCGCCTTCGGCGCGGAACTCGTCATTACCCCTGGCGATCTCGGCACCGATGGCGCCATCCGCAAAGTGCACGAAATCGTCGCCGCCGATCCCGAGAAATACTTTTATCCCGACCAGTACAGCAATCCCGCGAACTGGCAAGCGCACTATCGCACCACCGCCAACGAAATTTGGGAGCAAACTTCCGGTCGGCTCACCCATTTCGTCGCGGCGCTTGGTACCAGCGGCACCTTCGTTGGAACGACGCGCCGCCTGAAAGAACTGAACTCTGCAATCCGCTGCGTCAGCCTTCAGCCCGATGCTTCCTTCCACGGACTCGAAGGCTGGAAGCACATGCCCACTGCGATTCGTCCCGCGATTTACGATGATCGTTTGGCGGACGAAAATCTCGGTATCTCCACCGAGGCCGCCTACGCTCTGGTAAAGCGCCTCGCCCGCGAAGAAGGTTTGCTCGTCAGCCCCAGTTCCGCCGCGGCGCTTCTCGGTTGTTTTGAAATAGCGGCGCGCATTTCCAAGCACGAAAACGCTGTCATCGCCACCGTTTTTGCCGATTCCGCGTCGAAGTATCTGAACGAGCGCTTCTGGGATGAAGACTAGCAATGTCCGCCGGCCACACACTTTGGATCAGCGCGCACTTGGCTGAAAAAATCCGCTCGCACGGCGCCGAAACCTATCCGCACGAATGCTGTGGCGCGTTGCTCGGTCGGGATTCAGAACTCGAGAAGCAAGATTCCGGCCGCCAGGTTTTGGCCCTGTTTCCACTGATCAATCGTCGCGACGATTCTCCTCGCAACCGTTTTTCCGTGACCGCGGAAGATGTGCTCGAAGCGGATAAGGCTGCGCAGCAACAAGGTTTGGAAGTCATCGGCTGGTATCATTCGCATCCCGATCATCCGGCGCGGCCCAGTCAGTATGATCGCGACCACGCCTGGCCTTGGTATAGCTACGTTATCGTCCGCGTCCACAAGGGCGCGCCCGAAGACATGACTTCTTGGCGCCTCAGCGACGATCGCGCGGACTTTGCGCCCGAGGGCATTGAAATTCGCCACCGAGCCGCTGTCTAGCCACCGCGTCGTGCAACGCAACGCCGCGCATTATAGAATTTGTAGAGACCGACCTTCAGCTCGGCGGTTTCTCTGTAGAATTTGTAGTGGCCGGTCTTTAGACCGGTGCTTTTTTCTTCAAAATGTTCGGAGGAACGTTTTCATGGCTGTTAAGGTAATCATCCCCACGCCGCTCCGTCCCTACGCGGGCAGGCAAGATTCGGCGGAAGTCAAGGCTGCCACCGTCGGCGAAGCCCTTACGGGCCTGACCACGCAATTTGCCGATCTGCGCAAGCATCTCTTCACCGACGATGGCAAACTTCGCAGTTTCGTGAACGTCTACGTCAACGACGAAGACATCCGCTATCTCGCTAAGGAAAACACGCCGACTAAGGACGGCGACACCATCAGCATCGTCCCCTCGATCGCCGGCGGCTGTAGCTAATTCCGTCATTTCGAGCGTAGCGAGAAATCCCTCTTCGTATTTGTCGTTCAACGTTAAACTGAATTAGGGAAGCAAAGGAAATCGCAATGGCCACAACCACTCAACCGCAAACCGGGGCAAGACCGGGCGCGGGTCTTTCCAAAGAAGAAATTCTGCGTTACAGCCGACATCTCATCATGCCGGAAGTCGGCATGGAAGGGCAGCTCAAGCTGAAAAATGCCAAGGTCCTGCTCATCGGCACTGGCGGGCTCGGCGCGCCGCTCGGTCTCTATCTTGCGGCCGCGGGCGTTGGCAAACTCGGTCTCGTTGATTTTGATGTCGTTGATTTCACCAATTTGCAGCGCCAGGTCACTTTCGGCACCAGCGACGTCGGCAAGCCCAAGAGCCAGGCGGCCCGCGCGCGCCTTTCGAATCTCAATCCCGACATTCAAATCGAGTCCTTCGAAGCCCAGTTGACCAGCGCCAACGCTCTCGAGCTCTTCAAGGATTTCGACATCATCGTCGATGGCACCGACAATTTTCCCACGCGCTATCTCGTCAACGACGCTTGCATTCTTCTCGGCAAGCCCAATGTTTACGGCTCCATTTTCCGCTTTGAAGGCCAAGTCACCGTTTTCGGCATGCCCGACGGCCCTTGCTACCGCTGCCTCTATCCCGAACCTCCTCCACCGGGTCTCGTGCCATCTTGCGCCGAAGGCGGCGTTCTCGGCGTCTTGCCTGGAATCGTGGGCTCCATTCAGGCCATGGAAACCATCAAGCTAATTCTCGGCAATGGGGAGAATCTCATAGGCCGCTTGCTTCTCTTCGACGCTCTGGGCATGAAATTCCGCGAGCTCAAGCTCCGCAAGAATCCCAATTGCCCCATGTGCGGCACGCATCGCACGATACACAAGCTCATCGACTATTACGAATTCTGCGGCGTACGAGGCGAGGAGGCCCCTGTGCCAGATCTGAAGGTTCCGGAAATCACTCCCCGCGAGCTGAAACACCGGCTCGATCGCGGGGATGATCTTTTTGTTCTCGACGTGCGCGAGCCCCACGAGTTTCAAATTTGCAATCTCAAGGGCCACCTGATTCCGCTCGGCGAGTTGCCTCGCCGCGTCCCCGAACTTGATTCGTCCCGCGAAATCGTCGCGCATTGCCGCAGCGGCAAGCGCTCCGCCGATGCCGTCGACTTTCTGCGCAAAGCCGGTTTCCGCAAGGTTCTCAACTTGAAGGGTGGTATCCTCGCGTGGTCCGACGAGGTCGATCCTTCCGTTCCTAAGTACTAGTGGGTATTGAAAAACTAAGCAGCTATATCATTCCGAGCGAAGCGAGGAATCTGCCTTTCGTTGCCGGAAGCATCCAGCGAGGAAACTCGGTGCGTTTTTTTAAGCAAACCTTGAAAGAGGACCACAAATTGTTCTCGTAAGCTGCAAATCTGCGTGCCAGCTCACGCAATCCCAGAGGAGAAAAAATGGCTGCAACCAAAATCACGGTGAACAGTAACGGTTCCATCCGCGTCGAAGGCGACTTTGAAATTCTCGATCCCCAGGGGCAGCCCTTTGGTCTGGGCGGTCGCACCACGGTTTCGCTCTGTCGCTGCGGCCATTCCGCCAGCAAGCCGTTCTGCGATGGCTCCCACAAAACTACCGGTTTCGTCGACACCGTCACTGCCCGCGAACTTCCCCCTCCGAAGCCAAAGATTTAGCCTCCGGGCGTGCGTTTCATCCCTTGAGACTGTCTCACCCTGAGACACCCTCGCAAACTCTTAGTGATACTGGCCTCTCGTACCGTAACTCCTTCGAAACACAATATGATAGCTTCCTAATCTCGTGTTCTTAGATTGTCTCGGCCGTCTCGCCCGAACCCAACTTCATTGGCCTCCGCTTCGGTGTCTCCACTAAGTAACTTCATTTCAGCGGCTTACAAAGCCTCAATCCCAGGCAAGAGAGGGCACTAACTTGCATTCCTCGTCAGTTGGTAGTTTTTCTTCGGCATTTGGGGGATTTTGTGGGGAGTTGGGCCACTATTACCGGGTTTCTCGGGTGGAACCGCACGTCGGCTTCCTCGCCAAACCTTCGTTCGCGCCTGCTTTTTGCAGCGGGCCTGTCCCTTCTCACCTTTTTCTTCGCCGCTATCTTCTTTCTTCGGCAAACTCCGCTGGCTGCTTCTCCAGAAGTTTATCTCTACCTCGAGGTCGGCGGAACGCTCCTGTGCTACTGCTACGCCGCCAATGCTCTGGTGCGCTTTCGTGGCACGCATGATCGCACTGCCCTGATCCTCGCGTTTGGCTTTGTGCTTTCCGGCATCATCGAGACGATCGGCTACTTTGACCTCAACGGCTCGCTCGCTTCCGGCACCCTGGTGCTTGCTCATGTTCCCGTGGGTTGGATGGTCAGCCGCACTTTGCTTGCGGTCCTGTTGCTCGCTGCACTTGCGGTCGAGCGCTACATGCCCACCGCCCGCCAGCCCAGCAAAGAAACGGCTGCCGCGCTTCTCGTTGTCGCCGTAGCTACTTACGTGACCAGCGCGGCGTTTCTCGCTGCCCCTGCGGCTCCGGTGGCCCACGCCAAAAATCTCTTCTCTCGGCCTTGGGATCTGCTCCCGGCGGCGCTGTACTTCGCTGCCTCCGCTTGCTTCCTGCGGCGCATTAAAAAAGAAAGCGACAAGAAGAGCGGCGCAAGCTTATTCGATTATTCGCTGTTCATCGTCGCTTCGCTCAACGTCATTTGCCATGTCTCTGCTACTTTTTCGCGGCAACTTTTTGATGGACCCTTCTTTCTGGCGGAACTGAGCAAAATCTTCAGCTACGTCGTGATGCTTTCTGGCGCGCTACTGGACCAGGCTCGCTTGTTCGAACAGGTTCGCACCATGGCGGTAAGCGATCCGCTTACGGGCCTCGCAAATTACCGCCGCCTGATCAGCGTTCTGGAAGCCGAGCTGGACCGCTCGCGCCGCACGCTTCGTCCCTTTAGCGTCGTCCTGCTCGACATGGACGGACTCAAGATCATCAACGACCACTATGGCCATCTTACCGGCAGCCGGGCGCTCGTGCGCATCGCCAAAGTTCTCCGCAGTCATTCGCGCGCGATCGACACCGCGGCCCGCTATGGTGGAGACGAATTCGCTCTGGTTCTTCCCGAAGCGGGAAAAGAAATCGCTTCGCGCGTTGTTTCGCGCATCCGCGAGCGCCTGTCTGAGGAAACCGAAGCGCCCTCGCTTTCCGTCAGTGCCGGAGTCGCCTCGTTTCCCGAAGACGGCGACACTCCGGAAAAACTTCTTGGCGCCGCCGACCGTGCTTTGTACCTGATGAAGCACGGCGGCCGCAGCAGCGTACAAAATCTCGCGCGCATTGCGGCGTGCCTTTGAGGATCAAGCGCGAACATGCCACTCAAAACAAAATTCACGTTTCACCGGGCGGAGAAGCGAGTCCCGATGGAGATACCCGTCGTGATCGACGGCCATCGGCAGGCGCCCGGTTCGGAATCGACTTTTACGGAAAACGTCAGTGTGCATGGCGCGCGGGTGGTTACCGTGCGCCGCTGGCAACAAGGCGAAAAACTTACTTTCGCCTCGCGCACTGGAGAGTTTCGCTCCCCGGCCCGGGTAGCTTACTGCCAGCCATTGCAAGGCGACGGCTTTGCTATTGGCGTGGAGTTCCTCGAGCCAAAAGGGCGATGGGTTGTCCAATCCCCAAGATAGCTTGACGTCTAACGGCGAGCGGATAGGAGGGTAACGCCTGGAACAAAAAGGAAGACAGATTACTAGCGCAAAATTTTCAAGAAGGCCTGAAGCGCCTGGCGATTCAAGAACGAATTGCCCGGCGCTTCATCCTTTTAGGAAGTGATTTACTTTCTGTTGTGAAATCTCATTTTGCGTACTTCCTCATAGACCTGGACCATCCCTTCCACCATCCTCTCCGCCGAAAAGTTTTGCTCCACTCGACGGCGCCCTTCCTCTCCAAGTTTCGTGGCGAACGCACGATCCCGCAGAATCTTTGCTGTTGCTTCGCAAATTTCGTTCACATTCGGCCCGGAAACCAATAGCCCGCTTTTACCTTGCTCGATGATTTCTCCAAGCGCTCCGCGGTTGAACGCAATCGAAGGAACTTCATACGTCATTGCCGCGAGCAGGGAATTATTCAAGGCTTCGAAGAAAGAGGGCAGCAGAAAAACGTCCAGCGCCGCATAGGCCATTTCTACCTCTTTCACAAACCCTGCGAAAATGACTGCGTCCTTCACTCCGAGTTCTTGTGCCAGCGCTTCCAGTTGCGAGCGGCAAGGTCCGTCGCCGGCGAACAATAACTTTGTGGCGGGAGATTCTCTCCGCAACTCTGCCAATGCCCGAATCAGCCATTCTTGACCCTTGTCTGGCAGCAACGCGCCGACGCAGCCAAGCAAGAGCTGATCTCCGGCGATTCCCCAACGTGCGCGTGCGGCTGCTCGCTGTTCTTTGCTCATTCGCGCAGGAATTTCCACACCTTCATGCACGACCGTCAGTTTTTCGCGTGGAGCGCCGGAAGCCGCGGCCTGCTCCGCCACCCAATTGGAATTTGCAACGATTCGCGCGGCTGCTGCGTACCTCGCGTGAGCGATCCGGCCCTTTCCAATCGGATAGCCGACGCGCCGGGAAATCACAAACTGCGCGCGGCGGTGCGCGCCAGCCAGCCATGCCGCGGAAACAGCATGCGCCTCGTTGGCGTGAACAATTTCAAAATGGCCAGTATTGAGAAGCTTGTGAATCTTCAGCGCCGCCGGAATCCGTAGCATCCCCCTGGAAACAAAGTGAACTCGAATTCTGCTTGCCTCCGCCCGCGTCCCCAACTCCGAACCCTTTGCTGCCAGCAACTCAGCTTCGCGCCCATGTGCAAGGAGTCCTTTGAGAATCAGCAGCGCTTGATTCTGCCCGCCGCGCCAAGCGGGCTCCAGGTCTACAAGAAGAACTTTCATGCGGGATCTCGTTTCGCCGTTTGTTCGAGGAGCTGCCCTAGTTTGCGGTATTTAAGGCGCACGGCTCGCGCGGCCATTCGTGCGATCCGCGCACCGCGGTATCCATCCAGGAAGCCGCCGCGCAGGAAAAAATTCTGGAACCAGCTCCAGGGAGTAGCCAGCCACAGCGCCGGCTGCCACGAACGCTTGCCGTCGAGAAAAAGCTGCTGCGCGGCGAGCGCGGCATAGCGTTCGACTTTTTCCTCATGTTCCGCGAAGGTTTGCACGGTGTAGTGCAACAAATCTCCCTTCAGCCTGCCCGGGTTCCCATGGAACCGGAGAGCTTCGTGAATAATTCCCGAAAATTGTGCGGCATCCCGGCGATACAACCGCCGTTGAAAATCCGGATACCACCCGGAGTGTTTGACCCATCCTCCCAGATACCACGCGCGTCGGGGAAACTCATAAACAGAGAATTCCGGACTCTGTTTTTTCCACTCCAGGAGAGAAACTTTTAGTTCGCTGCTCAATTCCTCGTCGGCATCCAGTGAAAGAATCCACTCATTGCTCGCCGACGCCGCTGCGAAGTTTTTCTGTTCCGCGTAGTTCGTCCAGGTGCGCTTGAGAAAGACGGCGCCGTGCTCTTTCGCAATCTGCTCCGTCTGGTCGGTGCTTCCTGCATCGACGACAACAATCTCGTCCGCTAAGCCAGAAATCGAAGCGAGTAATCGGGGAAGGTTTTTTTCTTCATTCAAAGTGATGATGCAGGCGGAGATGCAGTTCATCGGACTCCGGGCATAATTGGAATCGGGGCTAGTATCTCACAAAGGCTTCTGGGAAATTCTGAACCTGGCAGGGCGCCTGTGCGCCGCGAGAGCGATTTACTTCGGCTGGAAATTCACGCGAATCAAGCTCGTGCCTACGCGGAATTCCGAGCCATCCTGGAGCATGGCAGCGCGCACGCGCTCTTCTTCGTAGAAAGTTCCGTTGGTTGAATCAAGGTCTTTCAAGTTGATGTAGCTGTCGCGCACTTCGAGCAAGCAGTGTTTGCGGGAAATCTCGGAGTCGTTCAGGGCCACATCCGCGCCTTTGCGGCCCAACACGACGCGCGGTTTGGTTAGCGTATGGGACTGTCCCTGCGCCGGCCCGGAAAGAATCGTCAGAACCACCGTTTTCTTTTGGGGCAGGCGCAGAGAGGGGTCCGGCGGCGGCAAATTCAAGTTCGAGCTAGTTGCATTGGCTCGCGCAAACGATGGCAGCGGGGACATCACCACCGTTGAATCCACGCGCCGCTTGATCTCAATGATCGTGGTCTTGCCGCACTTCGAGCATTTAAACTGGACTTTAGAGTGCCCGCCAAACTCGGCGTCTTTGAGCAAATGTTCCGTACCGCAATGAATACAAGCCGTCTGCATATCTCCAAACTAGCATTATTCTTCGCGCTTTTGAGATTTGCGGCGCATCTTGCGCGCGCAAAAGTAAATTCCGGTTTTCGTATTCTGTGCGCCTGCTTCGGGGCGGCTCATTGGCGGCGTCTTGTGCTACGATTGTGTGTTGAAACCAGCTTAGGAGAGCTTGTGTGGCAGAGCATATTTCGCGCAAGGAACTGAAACAGGACAAGATCAAGGAGACCTTCGAGCACGGTGCCGAAGCGGTCATTTCGCACGGACAGTTTGCCTCGATTGTCCTCGTTGTAATCGCGGTTTTTGCGGTGGTCTACGCCGGCTGGCGATTTTATAGTGATCGCAGGGGAGCGCAAGCTTCGGACGCCTTGGACACAGCAATGAAAGCGTACCAGGGGCGGATCGGCGGCGCGCCTGATCCCAACAATCCGAACGAGCTGGTTTATCCCAATGACAATGCGCGCGTGCAAGACGCGCTGACCAAGTTTTTGGGCGTTGCCGACAAATACTCTTCCACGGACCCCGGCAGACTCGCGCGCTACTATTCTGCGCTTTGTTTGGAGGACCTCGAACGCCACAATCAGGCCCTCGAAGAGCTGAAAAAGATCAGCGGCGGCAGCGACAAAGAACTTTCCGCCATGGCGCAATATCAAGTGGCAGTCATTGACTCGCGAACCGGGAAGACGGACGACGCGGTGAAGCTTTTCCGCGCGCTCGCCGATAATCCCAGCGTGATCGTGCCTCGCTCATTGGCATTATTGGGATTGGCCGGCGCGCTGAGCAATTCAAATCCGAAAGAAGCGGCCGCGGTCTACCAGCAAATTAAGAAAGAGTTTCCGGACACCACGATGTCAGAGCAGGCCGACCGTGGTCTGGACGAGCTTTCGCCGAAATCCTGAGTTCGCCGCGAGTCGCTCGCATTGAGGCTCCGGCGTCAGCAACGGAGCGGACTATCGAACCTCTCTCCCAACCTGCTCCCTGGGCCATGCGCGAGGAGCAGTCTCTCGGCCGGCGCTATCCCGAGCCTCCCCATCCTTACCGCAGCGCTTACGCGCGCGACCGCGACCGCATCATTCACTCGCGCGCTTTTCGCCGGCTGGAAGCGAAAACGCAGGTCTTCACGACACGGTATTCGGACCATTTTCGCAACCGGCTGACGCACACGCTGGAAGTTTCGCAGATTGCCCGCACCGTTGCTGGCGCCTTGGGCTTGAACACCGAGCTTGCAGAAGCGCTCGCCCTCGTTCATGACATCGGCCATCCACCGTTCGGACATGCCGGGGAGAAAAAGCTGAATGAACTGATGCGCGCTCGCGGCGGACTGTTCAATCACAACCTCCACGCGCTTCGCATTGTCGAGCAATTCGAGCAACGCTATCTCGATTTTCCCGGCCTGAATCTTACGTTTGAGGTTCGCGAAGGCATCGTCAAGCATTCGCGAGATTATTCCGAAGCGGAATTTCCCCAACTCGGGGAATATTTACTCGATCAGCGGCCGCCGCTGGAGGCGCAACTCATCGATTGGGTGGATGAAATCGCGTACAACACGGCCGATTTGGACGATGCTCGAGAAGCAGGCCTGCTTGACCTTGGAATCCTGGGGGAAGAAGTTCTGTTCTTTGGAGAAGTGTACGAACAGGTTGGCGCTGCCCATCCGGGCGCGCGCGGGAAACTGAAATTCAATGAAGCTCTAAAGCGCGTGCTTGATTCGCTCGCCACCGACCTGATCGAAACGACGCGGCAGCGTGTATTGGCTTCCGGCGTCTCTTCAACACAGGATATTCGGCGTGCACCGAAGCGCCTCGCCGGTTTCAGCGATTCTGCGGCGGCTCCCAACAGCGCGCTCAAGCGATTCCTTTTCGCTCATATCTACAATCACCCGGCCATCACCGAGGACCGCAACCGCTCGGTGCAGTGTCTTGAAGAGCTGTTCGCTTTCTATTTGGCGACCCCCGGCTCGATGCCTCCATCTTACGAAGAGCTTGCACGGGCAGAACTGCGCCACATTATTGTCTGCGATTACATTGCGGGGATGACGGACCAGTTCCTGCTGCGCCAGCATCAAGAGCATTTCGGCAGCGCGGTCCGCTCAACGAGCGGCGCGCAGGACTGAGGTTGGAATGACCGAGGGCGGACAAAACGTTGACGAAGTCTTGAGGGAGTTAGAAAAACTCTACGGTCCGCAGAAGCTTGCCGGACCGACCGATCCGTACGAGATGATTCTGTTTCTGAATTGTGCCTATCCGGCGACGGATGCAAAGTGCGAAAAAGGATTTGAGATCCTGAAGCGCGAAGCTGGGCTATCGCCGGATAAAATTCTTGCGGCGTCAAAGGCCAAGCTCGCAAAATCGATGCGTCCTACCGGGATGTTTCCGGACCAGCGCGTGGATCGGCTGAAGGAAATCGCGCGCCAGGTCAAGAAAGAGGCTGGGGGCGACCTCAAAGGAACTCTCAAGAAGAGTATCCCTAAGAAACTCGAGCCGGGTTCGAGAGGGCTTCGTGCGGCGAAGAAGCTGCTCCAGGAATTTCCGGTGATCGGCGAGCCCAGCGCGGACAAAATTCTGCTTTTCGCAAAACTTGCTCCGGTTGCAGCGGCGCCCTCGGCTTGCATCGGTGTGCCGATGCGCATCTGGTTTGGCGGCGAAGGAAAAAACTACGCCGCCGACTATCGGCAGTCCCGCGATTTATTGAGCGGGGCGTTGCCGGAAGAATTCGAACCGCGCCAGCGCGCGTATCTCTTGCTCAAGAAACACGGCCAGGAAATTTGCAAACGTTCAAAGCCGAAATGCGAGATTTGTCCGCTAACCTCGCACTGCGCGTATCTGCAGGCCAGGGCAGCGGACAAATTCACGGACCAAGGCGCTGCCGGGAATTTGAACAAAACTCATGGAATCAGCGGGTTGGAATGATCCCAGGGAAATTCGCGGAGCCGCCATCTAGATGGTGGCTACCATGTAGATGGCAAAGCAAAGTCCTTTTCAGGACAAAGTAGCCTCAGCTGAACACATCAGGAGCAATTCCATTCGTAAGCTAAAGGCCTCTCCCAGCCGTGAAAGGCGCAGCCTTAATTCCTAGAAGCGCAGGAACGGCCCGAACGAAATCCGCGCGTTATGGTGCGTCGTACCCGCGAAATAGATCTCGTCACCGCCCTCCAAACGCAGTCCGACGGGGCCGAGATGCCCCTCCACTCCAGCACCCGGATACAGCGCTCCGCTCACGTTATTGGCACGAAGATTTTGAACTGAGCTGACGAATCCTGAAACGCTGGCAGGCCGTGGGTTCAACTGGAAGTTCACAATGCCACCCTTAAGCGTCAGGTACGGCCGGATTGCGTGATGGCCACCGATGACCTTGAGGCCTCCCAGTCCATGCAGGACCTTCGTATTGCTATTCACAAACGTCACGGCACCACCGCTGGGATTCGTGAAACCCTCGGTGAAGGCTTGCTGGAAGTCGTAGCTCATCTCTGCTTCCACCATGAGGTGCGGCAACAGCTTGAATCCCGCGCGCCCGCCGAGCCCCGCCATGTTGGTACTGGTTTGGGAAAGACGGAAGTAGTCGGCGTATATGCCAACCTGCGCATGGTCCTGCGCCGACGCGAGGGGAACCAGCCATCCTGAAAACAGCAACAGCAGAGCAACACGCTTCATTCACGGCTCCTTGGAAAGCGAATTGGAACTGCAAAAAGCAGGGGCTAAGGTTGGGCTGAGGGGTGTTTCTGCTTCTTAGGATTAGATGGGAGGGCAGGAGGGTGAGGTTGCCAATGAACGAGGCTGCTGTTTCTAACGCATCCATATCTTCATATCTTTTATAAATTGTCGGAGTGACTTCAGCCTCATACGTGGTGTAACCCCTGGCTAAGCAGCTAAGTGCTTATTCCTGTTTAGATTGGACACAAGGGAAGAAATATTCTCTGGCCATCGTCTTGCTGTCGCTTCATGCTTAGTCTTCCCAAAGGGTGGTCCGGATTTCTCATCATGTACGGGGGGTATATGAAGAATCTGAGGGGTGTAGTTCTTGGTGTGTTGTTTGTCCTGCTGTTCGGCTCCCTTCCATTGCAGGCGCAGCAATCTTCCGCAGTCAGCGGCGTAGTGTCTGACAAATCGGGCGGCATGGTCTCCGGCACCAAAGTGGCACTCGACAACACGCAATTGGGTTTGCACGAGACCACAACCACAAATGACCTGGGCTTTTATCAGTTTCTTCGACTTGCCCCCGGTGAAGGCTATGCACTGACCTTCACGAAAGACGGTTTCACTAAGCTGGTCTTAAGCAACATTACGTTGAGCGTTACCACTACGGAGACGCGCAATGTCACGCTTGAACTCGGAGTTGTCACGCAATCCATTCAAGTGGAAGCGGCGGGAGAAGCTACTTTGAACACGACGGATGCGAGCGTTGGAGACGTGATTGATGCTCGGGCAGTGAGCGAACTACCGATCCAATTTCGCATGAATCCTGCCACTCTGATGGAACTGCAGGCAGGCGTGAATGATGCCGGTTCGATCACTGGATCGCGAAGCGACCAGGGCAACATCACTTTGGATGGTTTGGATCTCAACGATCAGGCTACCGGTCAAGCGTTCTTCGGCACGGTTTCGGTCTCCATCGATGCATTGCAGGAAGTTCGAACGGTAACCGCTGGCGAAACCGCTGACTATGGACGTAGCAGCGGCGGCGGCATCAATTTGGTTACCAAAAGCGGGACAAACAATTGGCACGGCAACTTGCGCGAGTACAACCGCAACACGCTTTTTGAAGCAAACGACTGGTTCAACAATCGGAGCGGCGTGCCGCGCGCTCCGCTCGTCCGCAATCAGTTTGGCGGTAACCTTGGCGGCCCCATAAAGAAGGACAAGGTATTCTTTTTCTTCGACTACGAAGGACTCCGGGAGGCGGCCAGCAGCGAGAACGTACGAGCGGTTCCAACACCGCAGTACCGCTCCGGCGAGCTTGGTTATATCAATAGCAATGCGGGGTGCACTGCCTCGGCCCGCTTTGCGACACAGCCAAGCTGCATCACCTATCTTACGCCTACCCAAGTGGCCGCTCTGGACCCACAGGGCGTTGGAGATAACACTTCTCTACTGAGTTTTATCAACAGCCGGTATCCAAGCAAGATCAATGATCCCGGCGCCGCTGGTGACGGAATCAATACCGATGGTTTTCTTTTCACAGCGCCCGCGCACACGACGCAAAACGATTACACTGGGCGAATCGATTGGAACATCAGCGCCAAGCATAAGCTGTACCTGCGAGGGATAGTGGATCGCCAGGGTGTCGACGATGATTTCAACACTGCGATTGTGGAATTTCCCGGCGATCCGACGCCGGACCTACGCGATGCGTTTGACAACTACGTTTTTTCAATGGGCTGGACATGGACTGTTTCTAACAACCTAATCAATGAGTTTTCAGGCGGTCTTACGCGTCAAATTGCAAGTTTCCCGACACGGCCGGCACCCACGTATCCAAACAGCTTTGGGTTCAACGCCAATATTTCCGGGCCGTACCTTGGTTCTTCTTCGCAGTCGAGGAACGTGCCGGTTCCCGAGATTCGAGACAGCTTTACCTGGATCAAGGGTAAGCACACCATGGATTTCGGGACGGACATCAAACTCATCCGTCAAATCACCGCGCTTAAGAACGACTTCAATTTCATCGGCATCGGGCTGGGCGGGTTAATTAACAGCTTAAATTCTTCGCTGCGGCCGTCAGATATCAATTCTGATCCCTCAGCCATTACAGACTGGGATAATTTCTTCCCTTTCGAACTCGGGCGCTATTCCTCAGTTTTTAGCAACTTCAACTACAACAAGAGTGGAGTGGCTTATCCTAACGGGACAGGCAAGAACCGCGATTTTAATTACAACGAGTTCGAGTTTTATGGCCTAGATACCTGGAAGGTGCGCTCCGACCTGAGCATCGCCTACGGATTGCATTATCAAGTTCACACGGTTCCCTACGAGATCAATGGCTTCCAATCCGTACCTTCGGTCAATGAAAGTACCTATTTGGGGGATCGCCTCACCGCGGCGGCTCAAGGCGTAAGCGGTTTCGGCGCCGTACCACTCGTCAGCTATAACCTGGGTGGCGCCGCCAACAACGCTCCAGGGTATTACAAGCCAGATCATAAAGACTTTGGCCCGCGACTAGGAATATCCTACAACCCGGGGTTCCGCAGCGGCTTGTTGGGAAGCCTTCTCGGCGACCGCAAAACCACCATTCGCGCCGGTAGTGCCATCCTGTATGAACGCATCGCGGGTGGCGCAAGCTTCGGCCTTGACCAGAATACATTCCTCTTTGATTCACAAGCCAACAACCCGTTCGGTGTGGCAAACAACGCGAACGCATCTTTGATGAACGACCCGCGGTTTAATGGGCTTAGCAGCAACTTGCCGCCATTTCCTGCTGCACCAAGCACAAAGCCACCCGTAACGCCGAATGTGGTAGGCGGTATTCCTATCGGGACTGCAGTCCTGGGTGGATTTCCTGCGTTCTTCCAATTTGACCGAAACACGAGGAGCCCTTATTCGATCAAGTCGAACTTCGGCATTCAGCGGGAACTTCCTGGGAATCTGCTTCTGGAAGTTACCTATGTGAATACCTTGGGGCGGAGGCTGCTCGCAGTGGGCGATTCAGCCACGATCACCAACTTCAAGGACACAACTTCCGGCCAATTTCTCCGACAGGCGTTTGGGCAACTTCAGCAGGAGCTTCCTAACATTAATCCTGCTACCGGTGCGGTCCCTGCCATCCCATGGTTCGAGAACCAGATTAACAGCCTTTTGGCTGCCGCGGTCGGACCGGGCGCGAACTGCAGCAATGTATTTTCATTCTCATTCGCCAACTGTGCCAGCCTGGTCGCTGATGTCTGGCCTCAATTCATTACGATCGGAGATTTGTCGAGTACTGTTCTGGTTCTGACAGAGAGCGGGCTCCTGTTTCCGAACATCGGCCTTCCAGCGCAGACCAGCGCCAACGGCTACATCGGCAACTACGCATCCTCGAATTACAACGCGATGCTCTTCAGCCTCCGCAAACAAGCCTCTCGTGGATTACAGTTTGCCTTTAACTACACGTATTCCCATTCCATAGACAACATGTCGAACATCACCAATAGCTATGTAACTTACACCGGAACGGGAGCGGGCCTGGTCTGCGAGCTCGATGATCTGCGCATCTGCCGGGCGAGTTCCGATTTCGATGCCCGCCACGTGATCAACGCCAACTATATCTATGACCTGCCGCTCGGGCACGGCAAGCGTTGGCTAAGCGGCGCGCCGGGATGGGTTGACGCGATTGTCGGGGGATGGAGCACCTCCGGCCTGGTCTTTTGGAGGACCGGCTATCCCTTCACGATCCACACCAACGCTTTCCCGACCGCCTTCACTCTCGATGCGCCCGCTGTTTTGCTCAGTGCAGCAGGGCTGAAACCGGGAATCCACACGGATTCGGCGGGAAATCTGCAGTACTTTGCCAGCCAATCCACGGCCATAGCCGCGATGGGTTATCCTTTCGCCGGCGCCGTAGGGACGCGCAACGCCGCTCGCGGACCAAATTTTTCAGCGGTTGATATGGGAATCTGGAAAGCGTTTAAAGTGCCGAAATCGGAGCGGCAGCGGTTCATTCTCCGCATGGACACATTCAATACGTTTAATCACCCTGTTTTCAACGGGCCGGCATCGGCCACGCTAGCCAATACGAGCCAGTTCGGAATCATTACTTCCACAGCCAGTGTTCCGCGCGTTCTGCAGGTGGCACTGCGGTACGAGTTCTAACTCGGGGACTGGTCCATTTATGCAAAAAGGGGGGCTGAGTCTCAGCCTCCCTTTTGCGTTTCTTGGGTGCTTCTGGTTTGCGGCTTTTTAGGTGACAAGCTCAAAGCCATCTGACATGTAGTTGTTCTGCGGGAAGAGACTTCTCAAAGTTTCTCAGCTTCCGGACTCGGCATGCGGATCAAACGTCACGGAGATCTCCACGACCGTTTCTGAGCTTCCCGGCGAAAACTTCCACTGCATCACCGACTTCTGGGCGCTATCGGCGAGAATGGGGTTGCCGCCGAGGACTTCCGTATCCCGCACCGTTCCGTCGGGCTTCACGAAAACTTTTAGCCGTACCACTCCGCCAATTCCTTTGGATTTGAGAATCGTCGGATACGGCACCGGCGCTTTCTTTAACACTTTGCGGGTACTGTCTTGCGCCAGTCCGCGAGGCGCGGATGCAAGCAGCGAAAGACTCAGGCAGAGAAGCCCGAGGGCGCGCTTGTAGAGCTGCGGTCCGATCATGATGACCCCACTGGAGAACGGATCGTGCGAAGCTTGGAGCGCAGACACCCCGAGCCGCACCACTGCATCCTGAAAATACGTGCAGGTGGGGTGCCCATTGACAAACTGTTTAGAGGGGCAGTGTGATTGAGTTAACCGAGCCGAGCCCGCCTGCAAGGCATTGAAAACAATAGATTTATTGGATATCGCAGGTGGATCGGAATTTTTTGGTTTCTAGGCGTAGTTTCCGCACGCTGCTCCCCATTCGGCTTGTCGTTGCAGATTGAGATAAGTGTGCCCGGTTCTGGCAGTCGTGAGACGTCTCACTGATATTTTGCGGCAACGTCCTGGCACAAATTGTAAGCAGTCAAGAAGAACAACAACAAGAACTAAGACCGCTTTGGCTTTGCTTCATGCAAATTTGTACAAAGGAGGCGAAGTACTAGGCTGCGACATTGACCTTCACGCTGCAGAAAGCGCAAAACAACGTCCGCAGCGCCGCCGATTCCTTGACTTGGCCTTCAGCCGCCTGAATAATGGTAAAGCATGAGCGTGCGCGCCGGAGGCGCTGAAGAGATGTTTCTGGATGTAAAGGAATTGGCGGTCCGCAAGCTCCGCATTCGCAAGACCTATGCGCCGGGAGTCATCGATTTCCATACGGCGGAGATCAAGCAGATTGACCCCCTGGAAGTCACGGCGACGGCGGAATTGCTGGACGGGCAGATTCGTGTCGAGGGCAACCTGGAAACCAAGATCGAATTAGTGTGCGCGCGCTGCCTCGAGCCGGTGGTTGAGGAAGTGAGCCGCTCGTTTGACCTGTTTTACGCGCCGCTCCCCAAGGATACCAAGCACAAAGAAGACCGCTTGATGGACAATGATACGGAAATCGGATTCTACGAAGGAGATGGACTCTTCCTGGCGGATGTTTTGAAGGAGCAGGTGCTGCTGGCGCTGCCGTTAAAAGTGATTTGCCAAAGCGACTGCCGCGGGTTGTGCCCCAACTGTGGTGCCAACTTGAACCACGAAGACTGCCGTTGTGAGACCCACGCGACGGACCCCCGGATGGCTCCTCTCGCGCGCCTCAAGCAGGACTGGCTGAAAAAACAATAAGGGTTGTGACTGTTAAGATTATGGAGTTGGTGTGTGCATGGTCGACTTTCTACAGTTGACAGTCGACAGTTAAGGATATGAGGTTCAACGTTCAAAGTTGAAGGTTGAAAGTTGAATGTGAGCGCAAAGGACTTGGGAAGGTTTCAAAATGCAGCGCTTTGCGAGCGAGACTTTTCCTAGGTGTTCCCAGCAGGAGAGATAAGTTAGTAGCTTTTAACGGCGAAAGCCCATACAATCCGCCCAATGCGGCGGGAATGAGGAGTAAGTGTTATGCCCAATCCAAAACGGCGGCATTCCAAGAGACGGACGAGCACGCGACGCGCGCACGATTTTCTGGCCAAACCGGGTCTTGGCAAGTGCCCGAACTGCCATGAAATGAAGCAGCCGCACCAGGCGTGTCCCCATTGCGGCTACTATAAAGGAAAAGCAGTACAAGCATCGGCCTGAATCTAGAGGTTTATTGTTCGCTAAGCCTGCGGGCAAAATCCCATGATCACCATCGCCGTTGACGCCATGGGCGGGGACCACGCTCCACGCCCCGAGGTCGAAGGCAGTGTGCTGGCCGCACGCGAGCTGGGAGTGCGAGTGTTGCTAGTAGGCCAACCGAACGTGGTACGGCCGGAACTGGCCAAGCACGCCGTACCGAGCCTGCCGATCGAGATTCTCCCGGCCAGCGAAGTGATCACCATGAACGATCACCCCGCCCAGGCGTTTCGGCGTAAGAAAGACAGTTCGGTGCACGTGGCGGCGCGGCTCGTGCGCGAAGCCAAGGCCGACGGCATGGTCAGCGCGGGAAATACAGGCGCGGTGATGACCGTGTCAAAGTTTTTGCTTGGGACGCTGGAATCGGTCGACCGCGTGGCGCTGGCGGCGCCGTTTCCCAACGCGCGAGGCGGAGTTTCGGTTTTGCTGGACGTGGGCGCGAACGTCGATTCGAAACCGGAGCATCTGGTGCAATTCGCGGTGATGGGCGAGGTGTATTACCGGGCGACGTTTGGAAACAAGCGGCCGCGCGTGGGCTTGCTTTCCGTGGGCGAAGAAGAAATCAAGGGCAATGAATTGACCCGCGAGGTGTACAGCCGGCTGAAGAAAAGTCCCGTGCATTTTGTGGGCAACGTCGAGGGAAACGATTTGTTTTCGGGCCGCGTGGACGTGATTGTTTGCGACGGTTTCGTGGGGAACATCGCTTTGAAAATTTGCGAAGGCCTGGCGGTTTCGATTTTTGGTTTGCTTCGGAGATCGCTAAAGACTTCCATTTTTTCCCAGGTGGGCGCCTTACTTTCGCAAAAGGCCTTCAAGGGTTTGAAGAAGACGATCGATTACACGGAGTACGGTGGCGCGCCACTCTTGGGAGTGCGCGGAGTGTGCGTCATCGGGCATGGCCGTTCGAACGCCAATGCCGTAAAAAACGCCATTCGCGTGGCCGCGGGACTCGCCCGCGCAGGAATGAACGAGAAAATCGAACAGGAGCTCTCCGCCACCGCGGTCCCCGCGTGACGGCGCTAGAGAGGAGCCAGTTATGGGCAAAGTCGCATTTGTGTTTCCCGGACAAGCTTCGCAATACCCCGGAATGGGCAAGGAACTCGCTGAAAAATATCCGGTGGCGAAGTCCACTTTCGAGGAAGCTGACAAGACGCTGGGCTTTTCCATTTCCAAGCTGTGCTTTGAAGGTACCGAAGAAGAACTGAAGCTCACCACCAATACCCAGCCTGCCATTCTCACTTGCTCAGTGGCTGTATATCGCGTGCTCGCGGAAAAAGGGTTGACGCCGGATTTTGTGGCTGGGCACAGCTTGGGGGAATACTCGGCGCTGGTGGCCGCGGGCGCACTCAAATTTGCCGACGCCGTGCAGTTGGTGCGCAAGCGTGGGACGTACATGCAGGATGCGGTCCCCGCAGGCGTTGGCGCGATGGCTGCGATCATGGGTTTGTCTCATGCGGTTGTGGCGGACGTTTGCAAGCGTGCGGCGGATGGGGAAGTTTGCGCTCCGGCGAATCTGAATTCGCCGGACCAAACCGTGATTTCCGGGCATGCCGGGGCTGTAAAGCGCGCGGTGGAGCTGGCGTCGCAAACAGGCGCGAAGCGGGCGGTGATACTGGCGGTGTCCGCGCCGTTTCATTCACCGCTGATGGCGGCGATGCAAGAGAAGCTGGAGAAGGATTTGCGCGCGGCGGAGTTTTCTCATTTGCGCGTACCGCTGGTGACGAACGTGGATGCGGACACAATTGAAACGGGCGAGGAAGCACGCGAGGCGCTGATTCGCCAGGTGTCCATGCCGGTGCGGTGGGAAGAGTCGGTGCGATTGCTGATCGACGAGGGCGTGAACACGTTTGTGGAAGTCGGGCCGGGGCGCGTGTTGACAGGTTTGCTGCGGCAGATTGAACGATCGGTTGCTGCTTTGAACGTCGAGGATGAAAAGAGTTTGGCGGCTACGGTCGAAAAAATCGAGGGCGCACGATCTGATGCCGCCTAAGAGGAAGTAAAGAGGTAATGAAATAAGGAAGTAAGGAAGACTCGAGAAGATTGTGGCAGAGAGCGAATGTTCAGCTTGAAAGACAAAGTGGCGGTGGTGACGGGAGCGTCGCAGGGCATTGGCCGCGACACAGCGCTGGCGCTGGCTGAGGCTGGTGCTAGAGTTGCCGTGGCCGCGCGCAACGAGGAGAAGCTGGCTGCGTTGGTGAGCGAAATTGTGGCGGCGGGTGGCGAAGCGCTGGCCGTCAAAATGGACGTCGCCGATGCGGAACAAATCAAGGCGGGCTTCAAAGCCGTGCTCGCAAAGTTCGGCCGCCTCGACATTCTTGTGAACAACGCTGCCATCACGCGCGACGGCCTGGCCCTGCGCATGAAGCAAGACGATTGGGACGTGGTCATTCGAACGAACCTGACCGGGGCGCACCTCTGCATTCAACAAGCTCTCGGCGCGATGATGCGCGCGCGAGCAGGGCGCATTATCAACATTTCTTCCGTTGTGGCGCAAATGGGCAATGCCGGGCAGGCGAATTACGTCGCGGCAAAAGCCGGTCTCATCGGCTTGACCAAAGCCATCGCCATTGAGATTGCCTCGCGCAATATTACCGTGAACGCCGTCGCGCCCGGCTTCGTCGAAACACCCATGACCGATGTTTTGTCGGGCGAAGTGAAGGAAGAATTGAAAAAGCGCATTCCACTGGGCCGTATGGGCTCGCCGCGCGACGTTGCCACGGCCATCGTTTTCCTGGCCAGCGACGAAGCCGCCTACATCACCGGCCACATCCTCGACGTCAACGGCGGCATGTACCTGGCGTAGCTTTGCCACAGAGATTCCATGGCTGACTATAGCCAAGCTTGGAGCCGTTATCGGTTTAGGCGGAACTTGTTCGTTATTGTCGCTTGCTCGATCGTGCCGGGAGAACTCCTGCTTCAAATAGCGGCATCGTTTTTGCGAAATAAGGCAGCCCTGTCTATGGCGGAGGGAATCCTAATTCTCATGTGGTTCATCGGGACTGTAGCTGCGTCATATCAAGCCGTGTTCTGTTTTTGTCCTCGTTGTGGAAAGTTGTTTGATGCAAAGTCGTGGCACCAGTTGCGAATGGCGTTCGTCAGGCGATGCGTTCACTGCGGGCTGCCGAAATATGCGAGTTCAAACGGCGAGCAAAGTTGATCTTGCTTTGAGGGGATTGGAATGGGTGACTATCGTGAGCTACGGCTTATACCTGATTGGCCCCGGATCAGGCAACTCATCGCGAAACATTTGGGTAAGACCGAGGAAGAGGTTCAAGCGATGAAAGACAGTGGCAATTCTTTGGATCAGGTCGAGATAGTCATGGCCATCGAAGAGGTGCTCGGGGTTCGCCTTCCACAGTGAATGGCTGAAAGTTGACCTTGCGGGAGCGCCTGTCTAGAATAGTTCGGTTATCTAGGGGAGCAAATTCGGCACATTTGGCCTGCAACCGCGGCGGGGGTGGCCGTGAATCTGTATAGGCAGGCCAAACAACGCGACTTTAGCGCGGCTGTACTCCGCGCAAGCAGTGCAGGCAAATCAGCCTGAGGCAAGCGGACCCAATTTGCACTAACGGCGATGGAAAATCGCGGAGGAATACGGATGGCTAGCGTAGAAGAACGCGTAAAACAGATTATTGTCGAGCAGCTCGGCGTGGACGAGGCGGAAGTCACGCCCACCGCGTCGTTCGTGGACGACCTAGGAGCGGACTCACTCGACCAGGTGGAATTGGTCATGGCGTTTGAAGAAGCCTTCGGCATTGAAGTGCCCGATGAGGATGCCGAGAAGATGACCACCGTGAAGGACGCGGTCGATTACATCGACAAGCACGCCAAGGGTAAGTAAGCCACGGAGCGATCACCTCAAAAGGGAGCAATGGAACGTTGACACGCCGCGTGGTTGTCACGGGTGTTGGACTGGTCTGCGCGCTGGGCGTCGGCACCGAGGAAAGCTGGAAAAACCTCGTCGCCGGATGCAGCGGTATCACGACCATCACGCAGTTCGATACCACCGGCTTCGATTGCAAGATCGCAGGCGAAGTGAAAAACTTCGATCCCTTCCAGTGGATTGAAAAAAAAGAACTCAAAAAAATGGGGCGCTTCATCCAAATTGCGCTCGCGGGCACTGATTTTGCGGTGAAATCCGCCAATTGGAAGCCGGAAGATTCGGACCTCGATGAAGTGGGCGTTTACGTTTCGTCGGGCATCGGCGGGTTCGACATCATCGAGCGCGAACACTGGAAGCTGGTGCAGGGCGGGCCGGGGAAGATTTCGCCGTTTTTCATTCCGTCGGCCATCATCAACCTTGCTTCCGGGCACATTTCGATTCGCTATGGAGCACGGGGGCCCAATTCGGCGACGGCCACGGCTTGCTCTGCTTCCGCACACGCCGTTGGAGACTCGTTCAAAATCATCGAGCGTGGCGCCGCCGAAATGATGATCTCTGGGGGGACGGAAGCCACCGTTACGCCAATGGGCATAGGTGGTTTCGCCGCCATGAAGGCGCTCTCCACACGCAATGATGATCCCGCGCGCGCGAGCCGCCCGTGGGACGCTGGCCGCGACGGGTTTGTCGTCGGCGAAGGCGCTGGAATCTTGGTCCTGGAATCGCTCGAGCATGCGCAGAAACGAAATGCACCCATCCTGGCGGAAATTGTGGGCTACGGGATGTCCGGCGACGCGTATCACATCACGCAGCCGGAAGAAAATGGTGACGGCGCGTACCGCGTAATGAAGGCGGCATTGAAAGATGCCAAGCTATCGCCCGACGATATTGGGTACGTGAACGCGCACGGAACTTCTACGCCGCTCGGTGACGTGATCGAAACGCGTGCGCTCAAGCGTGTCTTTGGTGAGCGGGCCAAGCGTGTTCCTATCAGCTCGACGAAATCCATGACCGGGCATCTGCTCGGTGGGGCGGGCGGACTTGAGGCGGGCATCAGCGTTCTGGCGTTGCATCATCAAATTTTACCTCCGACAATTAACCATGAGACGCCTGATCCCGAGTGCGATCTGGACTACATCCCAAACCACGCGCGAAAGACCTCAGTGGAATACGCGCTTTCAAATTCATTTGGATTTGGCGGCACCAATGCCGCGCTGATTTTCCGGCGCTGGCCCGGCAAGTAGAGAACTGCTGCGCTTCGCGCTATCATAGGGGCAGGCCGAAGCCGCCGCTTAGGTTCGGCGAAAATCGTAACTGTGACGAACTCGGCCGCCAGATGCGAGTCTGAGTTCCTTCGCTCCGCTCAGGCGGAAAACCAATCCTTTTCGCAAGCTAACGTAAAGGGAAGAAACCCGTGAACATCATCGTGTGCATCAAACAGGTTCCGGCGAAGGACGCGCCGCTCGCCATCGCCGGGAACTGGATCAAGGAATCTGACATCGGATTTGAAATGAATGAACCGGACAGTTACGCGCTCGAAGAAGCGCTTCGCTTGAAAGAAAAACACGGCGGCGAAGTGATCGCTCTCTCGTTAGGGCCAGAGCGCGTCAAGCAAACCATCAAGGAAGCTCTCGCGAAGGGCGCTGACCGCGGGATTCATATTGCCGATGATAATTTCGCGCAACTCGATCCGCTTGGTTCGGCGAAGGCGCTGGCGGCAGCCATTCAAAAGGAAAAAGCGGATCTCGTTTTGACGGGGCTGCAAAGCGACGACCACGGTTTTGGTCAGACCGGCGTGTTGCTGGCCGGTTTGCTCGACCGCCCGCACGCCACCATCATCATGCAAATCGAAGTGCAGGACGGAAAGATGAAGCTCAAACGCGAGCTCGAAGCCGGCTGGTTTCAGTGGATGGAATGCCCACTGCCCGCCGTGCTTTCGATTCAGTCCGGCATCAACAAAGTGCGCTACGCCACGTTGAAAGGCATCATGGCCGCGAAGAAAAAAGAAATTGCGACCATTACGCGGGAATCGCTTGGTGTTTCGGCAGAACCAACTCAGAAGATTGAAAAGATTTACGTGCCAACGAAAACCAAGAAGACGGAATTCCTGACAGGGGCTCCGAAAGAAGTCGCCACGAAGTTGGTTGAGAAATTGAAGTTCGAAGCGCGGGTGATTTAGCCATGAATATCCTCGTTGTCACCGAATTGCGGCAAGGCAAGTGGAATAACGCCAGTTTTGAAACGCTGGTCGCGGCGCAACAAATTGCCAAGGACACCTCGAGCACGATCGGCGCACTGGTCATCGGCAAGAACGTTTCTGCGTTCGCCGATGAATTGGCCACAAAAAATGTGGCAGAAGTTTTGCGTGTCGAGCATGATCTGCTTGAAGCTTACACGCCCGATGGTTTCTGTGTCGCGCTGAAGCAAGTCATCGAATCCGCCAAGCCCGACCTTGTTCTGTTCCCGCACACCTATCAAGTGCGCGACTTCGCTCCCAAGCTCGCCGCTATGCTCGGCAAGGGCATGATTGGCGACTGCATTGGCGTCCGCAACGAAAGCGGCAAGCTCGTTTTCGTTCGCCAGATGTTCCAAGGCAAAACCGCTGCGGACGTCACGTTTACTGGCGCCGCGCCATGGTTTGCTTCCTTTCAGTCCGGCGCATTCCGAGCCGACTTGCTCGCCGCGCATCCTTCCGGCAAGGCTCCCGTCAACGTTGTTGGCGTCACGCTCAGCGCCGAACAAATTCGCACCAAGCCGCTCGAACTTTTCAAGGAAGCAAAATCTGCAGTCGATCTCACGCAAGCGCCACTCATCGTCGCCATCGGACGCGGCATCAAGGCTCCGGAAAATATTCCGCAAGCCGAATCGCTGGCCAAAGCGCTCGGCGCGGAAATCGCCGCTTCGCGTCCTATTTGCGATGAAGGCTGGCTCCCCATGGAGCGGCAGATCGGCAGCTCCGGTCAGACGGTTGCGCCAAAACTTTACCTCGCGCTCGGCATCAGTGGCGCGATTCAGCACGTTGTGGGCATGAAAGGCGCGCGCACGGTTGTTGCCATCAACAAAGACTCCAACGCGCCCATTTTCGAAATCGCCGATTACGGCGTCGTCGGCGACATCTTTGAAATCATGCCCGCCCTCACCGAAGCCCTGGAAAAAGCCAAGTCAGCATAAGCACTTTAGAGTATGACTGTTCAACGGGAACAACTCGAGGCGGATGTCCTGATCGTTGGAGCGGGCCCGGCCGGGCTCTCCTGCGCATTACATTTGGCAAATCTCATTAAAAAGCACAACGAGTCTGGAGGAGCAGCCCAGGACGGCGCTGCGCTCTCGGCGGAAAACATCTACGTCCTCGAAAAAGGGCGCGAAATCGGAGCGCACCAGCTTTCTGGCGGGATCATGAATCCCACAGCGCTCGCCGAACTCGTTCCTGATTTTGAGAAATCTGCGCCGCTGGATACTCCTGTCACCGATTCCGCGGCGCTGCTCTTTACGAAAAATTCTTCACTGCGTTTTCCGATCACTCCGCCGCCGTTCCAAAACAAAGGGAACTACGTCGTTTCGCTCAGCAAAATTACGAAATGGCTTGGCGGCCTCGTGGAAACGGCCGGTGTCAACGTCTTCAAGGAATTTGGCGGCGCCGAACTGGTTTACGAGGGTGATGGCGTCGCGGGCGTCATCACCGAAGACAAGGGCCTCGACAAAAACGGCAAGCCCAAGGACAACTTCACGCCGGGCTACGAACTTCGCGCCAAAGTCACCGTCCTCGCCGAAGGCACGCGCGGCTCGCTCACCAAAAAACTCGTCGCCGCAAAAAAACTCGACAACCTCAACCCGCAAAGCTACGGCATCGGCATCAAGGAACTTTGGGACGTGCAGCCCGGCCGCATCCAGCCCGGCTACGTCGCGCACACGCTGGGCTGGCCTGTTCCCACGAGCATGTACGGCGGCGGCTGGATTTACGGGCTCTCTAACAACCGCGTCTCCATCGGCCTCGTCATCGCCCTCGAATACGCCAACCCGCAGTTCGACCCGCACTCCGCGTTTCAAACTTGGAAGACGCATCCCTTCCTGAAAAAACTTCTCGATGGCGGGAAGCTTGTTCGTTACGGCGCAAAGTCGCTTCCTTATGGCGGCTGGTACGCCATGCCGCGCAGTTATGTTGACGGCGCGCTTATTATCGGCGATTCCGGCAGCTTTCTCGATTCGCAGCGTCTCAAGGGAATTCACCTCGCGATGAAGAGCGGTATGCTCGCCGCCGAAACCATTTTCGAAGCGCTCAAGTCCGGCGACACCACTTCAAAAACACTCAGCGCTTTCCCGAAAAAGGTCGAGCAGAGCTACATCAAGCAAGAGCTCTGGAAAGTCCGCAATTTTCATCAGTCATTCCAGCACGGCATGCTCGGCGGATTTTTTCAGACTGCATTTCAGCAAATCACGGGCGGCCGCGGCCTCATTGATCCCATGCGGGCGCACACCGGCAACGAGGCGTACCAGAAAATTAATGGCCGCCCTGCCCCCGAGCGCTTCAAAGGCGATAGCAAGCTCACATTCGATCGCCTGACCGATGTCTATCACTCCGGCACGCGTCACGAAGAAGATCAGCCGTGCCACCTTCGCGTTGCCGACACCAATATCTGCTCCACAAAGTGCGTGGTCGAGTACGGCAATCCGTGCCAGTATTTTTGTCCCGCGGCGGTTTATGAAATGGTCAGTGAATCCGGCGGCGCGCCAAAACTCAAAATCAGCGCTGCCAATTGCGTCCACTGCAAAACCTGCGACATTGCTGATCCTTATCAGATTATCGACTGGGTCGTTCCCGAAGGCGGCGGCGGCCCCAACTACGAAGGCATGTAGCCTGCCCAGATCACTTCGACCAGAGTTTTCGTACAAAGCTACGGACGCGGTCCGTAAACGAATTGTTCGCGGAGGCTGCTGGCTTCACCGCGGGCACTGCAGGCTTGGGTGTTACTTCTGGCGTTTTCTTTCCTGCCACATCACCCTGCGTCTGCCGCGCTGCCGCCGCGGGCGATTGCGTTGCGGGCGGCGCGGCCACCACTTCGCCTACCACGCGGCCCTGGAAAATCAGCGTTGATCGGACGCGCGCTCGCCGCACCAGCAGAATCATCTGCGGGTCCAGCGGCGTGTGCGCCTTCGCTTTCGCGTCGTACACCAGCGGCGGCATGATTACTTGATAGATCGGCTCTTCCTTCGATGGAGCGTTTTCCGCGGCCGGCGCCGCGTCCAGCGCCGCCGCGACAGCCGAAAGGGTGATCGACGGTTGAGGTTCAGGAGCCGCCTTCACGCTTTCCAGCTCGCAGGTACAATGGCCAGCGCCGCTTTGCAATCCTTCTAGCTGGCCGTTGAGGAGCTGCACATCACCCAGCTGAGGAATAATCACGGATTGACCGGTGAGCTGCTGTTCCACCCGGATCGCCCCGCGATTTGCGCGCAGACACATTTCTCCGGACGATTCGATTCCCACCTGCACGTCCTGCGGTCCGTCTCCGATCGCGATCGTGCGCGCTTGAATTTGTGCGGTGTAGATCGTAAGCGTCGGCCCTCGCTCAATATGCGCGTGGATCGCTCCTTCTTCCAGTGCAACCGTCAGCGAACGGCCCGAAGTGAGCACGGAAAAATGCGCCGGCCCGCAGATCTGAATTTGCCCGCCATCCACCAAGTCGATCTTGGCCGTTCCGGATTTGACGCGCACGTCGCTGCCGCTTCGCAGCATCGTCTTCACCTGGCCGTGCACCATTTCCATGTTCACCGGACCGGTAACAATGATCGAATCGCCCTCAATCACACCTACCGCATCGTAAGGCACTTGATCGGTCTGTTGGGCAAACGCCTTAGCGAGGATGAAAATGGAAAAAAACACGCCCCCAACGGTCAGTGCGAGGCATCGTTGCAATTTGCTCAAATAAAGAAGCGGCGGCACTCGGTTTCAGCTCTGGAGCAAAGAGGGACACTCTCACCTATACTATACGTTGGTACGAGCGCGGTCACCCAGGGAGATAAGAACTGGGATGAGGCACCGGAAGTTGCCTGCACTGAGTTTCGCAGCGGCATCCATGATGAAAGTAGACGCAGCAATCGAGCCCCTGAAAGAATCGGCCTCGGAGCCGGTCAACGTCCATTACGACACGCGCTTGCCGCAACTACCATGGTCGCGACGCGTCCAAATTCCGTTCATCGCTGCCGCCGTCTATAGTGTTATTCGCGTGCTGGGACCGACGCTGCGCTACGAAGTTTTGGGGTGGCAGCACGCCGAACGCGTTCACGCCTCTGGCAAGCGGATCATCTGGGCCTTCTGGCACCGCATTATCCTGCCGATTGTCTGGTGGCACCGCAATCACGGCGTCGTGGTAATGAATACGACCGCCTTCGATGGACAGTGGACTCGCAAGGTGATCGAGTGGCTGGGATTCGGGACCGCCCAGGGGAGCTCCTCGCGAGGCGGGCTACGTGGGCTCGTAGTAATGGCAAAGCGGCTGGGAGAAGGTGTCGACTGCGCTTTCACCATTGATGGCCCGCGAGGACCGCGTTATGTCGCCAAGCCCGGGCCGGTGATGCTCGCCCGAAAGACCGGCTGCCCCGTCATGGTGTTTCACATTGGCGTCGACCGCGGCAAGACGTTTACAAACACTTGGGACCATTTTCTCCTGCCCAGGCCTTTCGCCCGCGCTGTGATTTTGTTTGCTCCGCCGATTTATGTGCCCGCCGACGCCAATGCCGAAGTGATGGAAGCCAAGCACGCCGAAATGCAACGCGAACTCGAACGTGTCCGCGACCTCGCCGAAGGCTGGTTCCTCCTCACCGACGATGTTCGGGCGCAGCACCACGCCTCCTTCAGCCGCTAAGTGCAGCTTTCAGTTTTTAGTCGTCAGTTGTCAGTCGCAAGACGCTGTTCAACGTTTTGGAAATGCGATCCATTCGTGGAAATCTTTGGGGTTTATTTTTTCTCCGTCGGGCAGCCTGTCATTTCTTCCGAGTCTTGCCGCCTCAAACTCGGAACCAAAATTAATAACCAAGAACCGGCGACCAAGAACTGAAAACTGAAAACTGATTTCAATTGCCGGGGCGTTCGCCGAGCTTCACCGGAATGTCCATCTTTTTTCCGCCGCGATAGACGGTTACATTCACTGTGTCGCCCGGCCGGTGATGGTTGAGCGCACGATTTACGTCAAACTGAGTCACGACTTTTTGGTTGTCCATGGCCACGATCACATCTCCACCAATATAAAAACGGAGCATTCCCGATTGCGCCACACGATCTCCGCCATGGATTCCGGCCGTGGCAGCCGGCCCGCCCTTGGTTAAGGTCTCAACGAGCAAGCCTTCTTGAACCGGTAAGTCGAGAGCTTCGGCCAGACCGCCGGAGATCGGGATGGTTTGAACACCTATAAAAGCGCGGTGGACGCGCCCATCATTGATCAAATCGTTGGCGATGCTCTTTGCCAGGTTAATAGGAATCGCGAAGCCAATTCCCGCCGTGGTGCCGGACGGCGTGTAAATCGCGGTGTTGATGCCGATTACCTGGCCGTGCGAGTTGATGAGAGGACCTCCGGAATTGCCGCGATTGATTGCGGCGTCGGTTTGAATTGCATCTTCGATCTCCGTGCTTTGGCTCGTTTGCACTGTGCGGCCAACTGCGCTAACAACGCCGGTGGTGAGCGTGGACTGAAAGACTCCAAACGGATTGCCGATGGCGAGGACCTTCTGCCCAACCTGGAGAGTTCCGGAATCGCCGAGTTCCAAAACGGTCAGGTGTTTCCCCTTGGGATCAATTTTGATTAGCGCCACATCATTGATTTGGTCGGCGCCAATGAATTTTGCCGGATAGCGGGTTTGATCACCCAGCACTACTTCGATCGACTGCGCACCCTCGACCACGTGGTAGTTCGTCAGGATGTAGCCGCGGGCGTCCATGATGAATCCAGATCCAGCGCCTTTGACGGGCACCGGATCCATGAAGAAATCATACTCCGTGGCCTCAGTGAGAATGTTCGCGACTGCGGGCGAAGCCTGGCGGTAGATTCTCACGTTTATGGATTCGTCTTCGGTCAACTCGGCGTCGTGCTGTGCCGTAGCGGGTAAATTCGGGGCGGTGCGCGGCAGGGCTTCAACGCTGGCGGGCTGGCGAGGGCCGTAACGAGCGCCCGCCCAGTACGCGCCGAGAATCAGAATGAGCGCGGCAAGAACAATACGCGCGCGATTGGATTTGTAGAACGGAGTCATGGAAGTTTTCCCTTTGTTTCTTCGATGCCCTTAGTATAGGCAAATTGCAGGAGCCGGTCACCGCGCGGCTTCGCGGCGTCGCAGCTTGGCGGCGAGCGCCCGGACTTGCTGGCGTGTTTGTTCGAGAGATCCCGAGCAGTCGATGGTTTCCGTGGCGAGCCGCAGCTTTTCCTCGACAGGCATTTGTGCGGCAATGCGGCGACGAGCTTCCGCGTCGCTGAGGCCGCGCGCCACGAGGCGCTCCAGTTGCTGCTCTGGCTCACACCAGGCCACCACCAAGCCGTCGAGCTTCTTGTGAATGCCCGACTCGATGATCAGAGCCGCCTCGACAAACGCAGCGTCACGTGTGCCTTGGCGTGCCCATTCGTCAAACTGCCTGAAGACTACTTCAGAGACGCGCGGGTGAATGATGGCGTTGAGGCGATCGAGCTTCGCGCAATCCGCGAACACAACCGCGCCGAGTTTAGCGCGGTCGATGCTGCCCTGGAAGTCGGTGATTGCGGGGCCGAATTCGCGGAGAACTTCATCGTAGGCAGGTTGGCCGGGTTCGATGAGTTTGTGCGCCAGCGAGTCCGCGTCAAGCACGGGAAAGCCCATATCGCGCAGCATTACAGCAACGGCGCTTTTGCCGCTGGCGATTCCACCGGTGAGTCCAAGCCGCAGCATTTCTGTGCTTACCGTGCCGTCGCAGTGGTTTGCGTGGCGGAAAATTCCGGCGCACCCCGTCGGAGGCGGGCGGCCTTGACGGTGTTGCTCATGAGCATGGTGATGGTCATGGGGCCGACGCCACCAGGAACAGGAGTCAGCGCGCCGGCGGCGTTGAGAGCGTCGGGATGAACGTCACCAACGAGGACGGAACCTTTGGTGCGGAATTTTTCGAGGCGGGCAGGGAAGTTGCGCAAGAGCCGTTCGGCTTCCGCGTAATCCTTGATGGTATTGGTGCCGACGTCGATGACCGCGGCGCCGGGCTTGAGCCAATTGGCTTGGACGAAACCGGCCTTGCCCATAGCCGCGACAACGATGTCGGCGCGACGAACGATTTCGGGAAGGTCGCGCGTTTTCGAGTGGCAAATGGTGACCGTGGCGTTGGCGTGCATGAGCAGCAGCGCCATCGGCTTGCCGACAATGTCGCTGCGGCCAAGGACGGCGGCGTTGGCGCCCTCGATGGGAATGTCACTGCGGCGCAGAATTTCCATGCACCCAGCGGGAGTGCAGGCTACGAGCCCGGGGCGCCCGCTGACGAGGCGGCCAAGACTCACGGGATGGAAACCGTCGACGTCTTTCGAGGGATCGACTGCTTCGAGGACACACTTGGTGTCGACCTGGGGAGGAAGCGGGAGCTGCACGAGAATGCCGTCGACGTTGTTGTCGCGATTCAAGCCATCGACAAGGCGGAGCAGTTCTTCGGTCGAGACGCTTGCCGGTGGAGTGTGAAGCCAACTTGCGAGACCGAGCTGTTCGCACGCGGCAATCTTGCTTTTCACGTAGAGTTGCGAAGCGGGGTTTTCGCCCACGAGGACAGCGGCAAGTCCTGGACGAATGCCAGCGGCGACAAGGGCGCGAATTTCGTCTTGCAGCTCGGCGAAGATTTGGTCCCGGATTTTCAGGCCATCGAGAAGGCGCGCGGTCATGAAGCTCTCGCTTTCGGAGCGAACAGAATCATAACACATGAAAAAACGTGACTCGTGATTGGCGACTGGTGGCTTGTGGAAGAACACAGATACCTTCTGAGGTTTGGGAAGAATTGAAATTTGAAATTTGTCTCTGCGGCTTAGCGCATGGGGAGAGCGCACATGAGGCCGCCTTGGGTCCAAAGCGCATTCAAACCCCGATCCAGATGGTAGGGCCTACCCGTTGTGCGTTGAAAGATCTCGCCATAATTGCCGGTCGCAGCGATGACCTTGGCTGCCCAATCGTGCGCCAGCCCCAACGCCTGAGCAGTCGCGAAGTCGTGCCCAAGCAACTGCTCGGCCCGCATGTCTTCGCGTTTCACCGCCGTTGCCACGTTGCCCTGGGTGATCCCCAGCGCTTCCGCCTCGATCAACGCGCTGACCGTCCAATCGATCAACAGCCCGAACTTCTGATCGCCATAGCGATAAGCGGGGACAACCGGGTATAGGCCGAACCGTTCCGGCAGGAATACGAAATCGCTGGTCACCGCATGAAAGTTAGCGCGCGACTGGGCCAGTCGCGACTCCAGAGCGGTGCCCGCCTCACATCGGCGGACAGCCACGGCCGCGTCCATTTCGCCTTGCTCGGAGTGAGACTGGAGCGCGTATGGAATTCCCCGCGCGGTCATTTCATCGTGGAGCGCCCGCTCGGGCGGGCTCATGTCCAGTGCGCAGATAAGCTTGTCGCGCAGGCCCTTCAGTTCGGTGATGCCGCTTCGCTTCGAGACCATCAAACGCTGGGAGTCAAAGAAGACTGGAAGTCCGAACCCTACGCCGAAATGCGTCGCCGTCGATGCCGAAGGCGAAATGCCTACCGCAAGTTGGATCGTGCCCGCCTTTAGCGCGCTCAACGCTTCTGGCTCCCCTGGGAAGACCTGGATCGTTAGGGTGTGAGCGTCACCGAAAATAGCCACTGCGACAGCACGGCAAACTTCGGCTTCCAGCGCTGAGAGGTTGCCGTGGACGTCCTCTCCATTCCAGTCGTCGGCGCTTTCGACCGTGCCGCATTCCATGTGGTGAGCGGCGCGGATGGACTCTAGAGTTTGAGCATGGACAACGCTGGCGGGCGCCAATAAACCGCCGGCGAGAAGACTCAGAAGTAAACGTCGCATCTACAAACCCGACGAAGAGGAAGCGAGAAAAGGACGGAGGGACAAGCCCCCCGTCCTTTCCGGATGATTTCCGGCCCGCAGGCTATACCTCAACGGAGAATGAATCAAGGTTTCCAGGTTCCGGAGGTAGGCGTGCCGGGCGATTGGGTTGGACGCGGATTTACGTCAACCGGATACGGGTCGGTCGGCTCACCCGCTCGGTACGATTCCCAAGACGGGAAGTCGGTCGGCAAAATGTGGATCGCCGCGCATGCACCATTGGTATAGCCGTTTGGCGAATAGTTGGCGGTCGCGAAATGAGGCAGCGTTTGCACCACTGTCGGCGAGATCGCTGCCCGTGAGCTGGAGATTGGCTGCTCATGCCCCCGCAAAACATCATAATCGAACGCTTCCGTCAGGTCGCCGACCTCGTTGTCGGGATCATCGGAAGGACCGAGGTTTGGCTGTCCCAATGTCAAAAGGCCCAACTCGCGCCCACGCTTTTCGTCCGGGAGCGAGGCCAGCGGCACGAGGCCGAATAGCTCGTTAATGAATTTGATCACTGAGCCATGCTCACTGTAGCGATGTGAGATCTTGCCGGACGCTGCATAGGGCGAGATCAGTAGTGTTGGTATACGCGGACCAGCCGCGAGTTGAGAGCCGTCGGCGAAAGTGCTGCGCCGGTTCGGTGAAACATGGTCGTAAAACCCGTCGGTCTCGTCGTACGTGATAATAATCACGCTCTCCGCCCAGTAAGGACTGTTAGCAATGTCGTTGATGGCCCTGGCGGCGAACGCCTCGGAGATCTGTTGATCCGAGTAGGCCGGATGATCGTCGTTGCCGATGAACGCATGCTGGATAGCAGGTGTTGGATCAACTGGCACCAGCCCATCATTGTTGTCGTAGCCGCCGCGCAGATAGAACACGCCGCCATCGCGTGGCAGCGTTCTGTTTTCCACGGCATCGAAGAAGTCCTTGGCGCCGTGCAGGTTATTGTCCAGGACTTGCGGATTGTCGGCGAGATAGCCGAAATACTGTGGACCGTTGTGATGCAACACATAACCAGTGTTCAGGCCCGGGTCGTGGGTCGGGTTTGGCGTGGTCGAGTTTTGCGGCTCGAAGGGGTCGGGCGTATCGTTGCCATTGAACCCCTGCTGAAACCAACCCCAGTTGACCGCCGGGTCGTGGGACGCAATGGTCTCGATATCGTGCTGGACATCCAGCAAGTCAGCGGCGGGGTTCGGGTCGTTCGCGATGATGTCCTTGATGTTGTGACCCATAAACGATAGCGGCTGAGTGGCGAAGGTCAGATTGAGCGAGGGGTTGGCTGGATTTTCGTCGAAGTTAAACGGGGGCTTGATGGTATTCGTGTCCAGGTTTGAGCCGGGAAACGGGCCTGGATCGGCGACAATCGGGACGTAGGCATTGCTGGTGGATGGCATGACCATCGACCCGAAACTGGCGCCAAGCGGGTTCGGGAACGCCGGGTTCGCATAGGTTACGGTAGCGCCTTGATCGTTGTGAAGCGCCCATTGCGTCTGACCGGACTGACCGGCGATCAGCGCGATCGCATTCGGGGTCGACGGTCCGACGATTGACTGGTGGAAGTTATCGAACAGCACGAAGTGCTTCGCCCAGTGCCACATGAAGGGAATCGTGTCGCAATCGATGTGGCCGATATCTGTCATAGCTTTCTGCTTTTGCGCGAGTGAGATTGCGGTCGCCGGCGTGCCCTTGCTCGTTACGATGTTGCCGGACTCGTCGGTCGTTAGGCCCTCTTGATCCATCGCGTATCGGTCATTGGCGGCCACCCCCGTCGTCGCGTCAATGTTCAGGCCATTTGCCATGCCCTGATGGCTGTGATCGACCGAAATCTCGTCTGCGGGATAGATCGGCACAATCGTACCCGAAGAGGTTTGAACCGCTTGCGGCATCAGAAAGGGGGAGATGGTCACAGTGTTGAGCGAGGTATCGAGGTATTTTTGCACGAAGCTGGGCGTCGCGTTCGCGGGCGTGGCGTCGTGCGGCGCGCTGAACAGGCCATTGGCGCCCGGGTAGGTGCCGAAATAATGGTCGAACGATTCATTTTCATGGAAAATCACGAACACATACTTCACTTTGTGGCGCAGCAGCTCGATCTTTTCGTGATGACTGAGGTGGCTCTTGTCCCGATCAAAGTCATGATCGTCGTGCTTTCCATCTTGCGCCATTGCGCTCACGGGTTGCAGCGCAAATGCGGCTGCAACCAAGGAAGCGCAAAGGCTCTTCACCCAATGCTTTTTGTTCATGTGTATTCCTTTCGGAGAATGGAAGCTTGTTACCGCGCGAGTGTCGAGGTTAGTTCACAAGTCGGCCGCAGGAGCGCGCGGTCATTCAGCGCAGAAACACTTCCATAAGGGTGGATACAAGACAAATGTCAATTCCAAATTACATTCGCACGAATAGTTTTTGAACAGTCGGTTTATGCCTGAAGCTAATGTGTTTGCACGAGAGAAAGCAATTGATTTAGGTGAGAGCTTTGCGAGCCATTGACTCGCGAACGTCCCCGGTACCGGACCGCCGCTGCAGCGGCGCCTGTGGCCTGGGGCCGAACACAAGCGAATATTCCTAATCGGAAATCCGACCTCTGAGCACTACGATAGACGCTTTCGGCAACTGGTAGGTTGTGCCGACGTTTGCCGAAACTGTGGATTTGCTTGGTGGGCCATCCGGGTCGGCGTGTCCGACGCCATTCTTATCGGCGTGCCACTGATATTCCGCAGCACCAAAAGTGATCCGGTCTACGGTCCCGGTAAAGTGGCGCGTGTGTCCGCTATCATTGTCCGCGAACGTCAGATGCACGGCATACTCGTTGGCCTGATCCTTGTTGATCAGCATGACCGACCACTGCCCGTCGGGCCGTTGCAAAGCGTAAGCTGTCACTAAAGTGTTGCCGCTGTCGTCGGTCACGTCGCTGGAGACACGGAAAAGGCGATGTGGGGCGTCCAATGGCTGCACCCATTCTTTGGTGATGACCTGCGCCGTGAGATACTGCGGCGGATAGTTGGTTACCCGATAGTCTTTGTCGAGAGCAAGAAATCCGCCGCGGCCGCCCGGCGTAGGCATGTAATGGAAATAGTAGGTGGCGCCCGCGCCTTCGCTGAGCATCGCGCCCACATAATCGGCGAGCCACAATCCGCTCTTCACATCGCCCGGGCCGCTCCCGCCGCCCATATTTCCTTCGGTCATGAAGAAGGGAAGATTTGGCAGGAGGCCATTGTCTTTCCAAGCTTGCACCACGTTGTGAACTAAAGTCGGCTCGATCAGCAAGTCGTTCCATGAAGCAATCATTCCTTTTTCCTGGAACGGATAGTGCTCAAAGGAAAAAAACGTGAAGTCGTTCAGGTGGTTGTGAGCTTTCAAGTAGTCGAGGAAGCGGCCCAGGAAAGAAACGCGGCCCAGGCTGTCGGGCCAGACCTGCACGTCGCCAAATGTTCCTTCAAACGCAGGGCCACCCAGCTTCGCTTCCGGCACGAGTTTGTGAATTGCGTCCGCGAACTGGATGTACAACGCGCCGTAATCTTCTGGCAGCATGTGTTGCCCGTCGGCCTCTTCGCCCATCTCGATCCACGAAATGGGGTAGTGGCGTTTGTAAAGATAGGCGATCTCCGCAGCGGCATCCTCCGGCGTCGCATACAACATGGCGATGGGAACCATGGTTGGCAGGCCGCGGGTGATTCCGCTGATGAAGAAGAGGTCGAAGCCAATCTGATCGCCGCGGGAATATTCCAAATCGGTTTCCGCATGCCAGGGATCGACGGAGGACGGCCAGGTAACGGTTTGCCGGCGGCTTGGCAGGTGCTGCACCACGTCGTTGAAAAAGCCGCTCGCCGAGAGCGTGCCCACATATAATTCGCTGATCGCGTAACCAACACAATTGCGCTTGTCGGCGAAGCCGTGCGAATCGCACGTGTTGGAGGATTCTGTCATCCAAATGCGCAAATAGCGTGTGACGACCGTTCCTGTAATTAGCTTCAGTGTTTCGGTGCCGCCTTTCCCATCGGTGACATAGCCTTTCGGGAAAGTCTCCCACGTGCCGTTCATCGTGCCGTCGTAAAACGGCTCGAGAGTGCCGGTCCAAAATTGAACCGCATAGCGGCGCGCATATGGATTGGCCCAGGCAATTCGAATGGCGTTTACCGGGACCTTTTCGCCGAGATCTATCATGACCCACTGCGGATGAAGCGAGTCGTCCTCGCCGGTGAAGGCTTTTGTGAGATAGGGATTGCTTTTCCAGTAGGAATTCGGGTCGCCGTCGGTCAATCGCGACCAGCCGTTGCCATCGCCACGACTGAACCCGCGATGCGGCAACGGATACGCGTAAGAGTGCCGGATAGGCTGTCCCAGCTCTGCGCTTCCCGTGAAGTATCCTTCTTTTTTTTCGGCATTGCTCCAGGTGCCCGCGGCATTCCAGTGCCAGGCCTCGACCATCAATTCGGTGTTCTGCCGGTACGTGACGGTTTGCCATCCCGCGCCGAGAATTTCATTCAACACGGGATTGCTGAGCAGCGCGTCGGTGTTTTTGTCGACCTGCTCTTTGGTGAGGCGCGTAGTTTCTTCGTTTCCAGGCGCTCCGGTGCCGGCTCGTAAACGGTCAATCGCCCCGCCCAGGGTATGCGGGGGGCTGAAAGTGTTCAGGACATGACTGGGCGTCGCATCGACAACGATGTTTTGCGCGGCCACGGCGCCTGCTGTGCACAACACTACGCAAACCGCAACGCTCACGACTGCCAAATTTCTTCTCCCCCCGCGCATAGAACCCTCCTTCATGGCCGCAACGATTCTTTCACACCCTTTGGTGCGAGTCTCAATTAAAACGATTTAATGCAATTCCATCGACAATTGTCAACCGCAGCCCACATCTTGTTACAAGAACACAGGCCGAGGAACACGCTTCTGGAAGCGCTTCAATGGCGGCAGCTTTTTGAGCAAGCGCGCAAAAAGCGTGGGGATGGCGCCTTACGGCGTTCGTGTAAACTGTGAGGCGCGCGGATTCTTAGCGCGACGAAGATCGACAAAGATACTCACTCACAACAAAGGTCCACTCCATGACGCCGGCACAACAAGAGGTTTTGAAGGAACTCCAGGAGATTGCCCGAACTGCTACAACCGCCCAAGCCGTTATGGAGCAGATCACCAAGCGGCTTCACGAAAAGATGACGCGCTACAATTGGGTAGGATTTTATTTGGTGGACCCCGCGGACGCCGGCTATCTGATCGTCGGACCCTACGCCGGCAGCTTTACGCCGAACGCACGGATTCCGCTCACCAACGGACTCTGCGGCGCGGCTGCCAGCAGCGGCCAGGTCGTGGTGGTGCAGGACGTTTCCAAAGATCCGCGCTATCTTGCGGGTACGTCGACGGTGAAATCCGAAATGGTTGTGCCCATTTTCGTAAAAAACAAAGTCGCGGCAGAGTTAGATGTAGAGAGCTATTTCGTGGACTCGTTCCCCAAATCAGAACAGGAATTTGTCGAAGCCTGCGCAAAAGTGGTTGCAGAATACCTGGCAAGAGCGTAGGGCTCTGACAGCTCCCAGATGACTGCAAGAAGTTCGGGCTTCGGCTCATTCCGCCATATCAGGTCGATTTGATGGGCTGGCCGTTGCTTTGCATCTCACCAAGCAAGCCCAGGGCGCGATCCTGAATCGATTTGGGCAGTTTCGCGTAGTCGAGACCTTCTGCAAGATCCTGACCTCCGCTGACGGTGTATTGGATGAAGTCCCTAATGGCCTGTCGCTCTGCGGAGTTGACTCCATCCTTGGCGACCATGAAAAAAGTCAAGCCGGTAATGGGATAGGCTTCTTTGGCGGAAACGGGTGGATCCACGACCGAAGCACGCATATCCTTAGAGAGAGCCTCATTGAAGGACTCGATTGCTGCTGTGGCTGTGGCTGGGCTCGGCACCACAAAGTTGCCAGCGCGATTCTGAATCGAAGCGACCGGCAGATGCCGTTCCTTCGCGTAGTTCAGTTCGGCGTAGCCAATCGTGCCAACATTTTGGCTTACAAAATCCAACACTCCGTTGCTCCCTTGTGCCCCAATCCCGACCGGCCATTTTATGGAGAGCCCTTGGCCAGCGGTCTGAGACCACTCTGGACTCACCTTTGCCAGATAAGTGCTGAGGATGCTGGTGGTTCCGCTACCATCTGACCGATGCACGACGATGATGGCTGCGTGTGGCAACTGCGCCCCCGGATTCTCACGCGCAATCGCTGGGTCTTGCCAGCTAATGATCTTCCCCAGAAAAATTCTGGCTAGCGTCGGGCCGCTTAAACGCAGTGGCGACTTAAGGCCCGGAAGATTGTAGACGGCACACACTGGACCTGCTGCCACGGGCACCTGAATGATAGCAGCCATGTCTTTCAATTGCTTATCGTTCAGAGGCGCGTCACTCGCTGCAATTTCCAGTGTGCCTTGTCTTAACTCATTCAAGCCCGCGGCACTGCCGATGGCTCGGTAGTTGATCTGCGTGGCCGGATGGCCTTGTTGATAAGTGCTGATCCAGCGGATCATGATAGGGCTCACAAAAGTGCTTCCCGCAGCGCCGATGGCTGTCTTCACCTGAGAAGAGGTGGCGAAATCGGCTTCTTTTACCGGCTCCTCGCCCTTGTAATTACAGCCCGTGAACAGGCCGACGCTCAATAACCCTGCGAGCGCGAGCATCGAATGGCGGCGGTATGACATGTCAAGACCTCCCGTTTAAGCGACAAGCTGCAACCTGGTATGTGGAGGCGAAATCGTCCTATGCGAATATTACGCCCGTGTTAAAAACCGCGAGGTCGCCGATGGGCACATTGACCTGATGATCGCCTACTCTAAAGCAACGCCGAACCTTAGAAGTCGTCAGCCGCTGACTGGCTTGCCGATCACACGTTTCGGCAAATCCCGGACGTCTCGGATACTCCTGATTAGCCCCAACTGCGTCTTCGACGCGTCGCTAGTGCCAGAAACTTGTGTAGAGTTCCCCACTTTGCCAGTGTGATTCGGGATTCGCTTCGGCAAGCTAAGGCCGATAAACGACATGGCGCCTCGTGCCCGACGATTAGCATG
>DASPTW010000065.1:0-20998 GCA_035623215.1 Candidatus Acidiferrum sp. | reverse complement strand
CAGGGATGACATGCTTTACCTCGTTCACGAATCCTGGCTCTATCAGATTTTTCCCAGCGGACAAATTCAGCACTACACACAATTCTATGGAGGCACTGCGGGATTTCCCGCCATCGGGCCAGAAAACAATGTTTACATCGGAGGGCACCACTGGGCGGCGATTGCGGCGGTCGACGTCCAGGGCAAGCAACTGTGGGGCACGCGCACGTCAAGGGAGGTGCAGGGTTCGCCCGTGGTGGACAACTCGGGAGAAATTTATTTTTGCGACAGCGATTTCCTGAAATCCTACAGCACGGATGGGCGCCAGATTTGGTATTTGCAGCTTGCGTGCAATTCCGGCCCCGCCCTGGCTTCCGATGGCACGCTGTTTGTTGGCGTCAATGGCCCGCCGCCTAAGGCGGGATTGCCGCCAACCTACTTCGCGGCTGTTACTGCCGACGGGCGACTCAGATGGAAAACTGACATCCGTGGCGTAGTGCGCGACGCTCCCGCGATCGCCCTGGATGGCACGATTTTTTTCACCACGGATCAGGGTTACGTTTATTCGGCCTTCGATTCCGGTTCACCACCGATGGATTCGTCTTGGCCACGTTTCCAGCACGACGCGCAAAATACCGGCCGCTTGCCCTTCTATCACTGAAATAGGCGACAATTCTCGGGCAAACGAAGCGCAATTCCCTCCTTCGTAATACGTACCTAGGAAGTTACCGTCTCCTGTGTTATGCTCTTGCCGCTTGTGGTCAAGTGACGGCCCTCGACCAGGTCCCCATTCTTCGGAGTTCCCGCCCGGGAAACTTCACCGCCCGTGTGGGCTTCCGCCTTCTGGCCGAGGGCGCTCGGCAAGTGCGAAGCTCCAATTCTGCAGCGTGGGCGGACCTATGCGACCTCGGGAATCGAAAGCTGCTCTTTACATCTCACTCCTTGCAATCTCACTAGCTTTTTCTTGCTGGTGCGCGAACGCACAAACGACGAGCAATCCTGCACGCATCACGCAAGCCATCGATGAAAAGAATCTCGTGACGCTCAAAGGAAATGTGCATCCCCTGGCGCGCCCGGAATTTGACCAGGGACCGGTTGCCGATGCACAGCCAATGAAGCGCATTCTCCTCTTGTTGCAGCGGAGCCCGGATCAGGAAGCCGCTCTGCCGGGGCTGCTGGACGACCAGCAGAGCAAGTCCTCACCGAACTACCACGCGTGGCTCACTCCGGAGCGATTCGGCCAGCAATTCGGTCCAGCCGACGCAGACATTCAGATCGTGACGCAATGGCTGGCTTCCTATGGATTCACGAATATCAAAGTGGGACCCGGACGAACGGTGATGGAGTTTTCCGGGAATGTCGGCCAAGTGCGAAACGCCTTCCACACGGAAATTCACCGGTATCTCATCGAAGGCAAGAATTACACCGCGAACGCCAGCGACCCGCAGATCCCCGCAGCGTTGGTGCCGGTGGTTGCGGGAATTGTTTCGCTGCACAGCTTTCGTCCAAGACCTCACGTTGTTTCGGTCGGTTCCTTCTTTCGCTCAAAGGCTACGGGGCAAGTGACCGCGATGGGACCAGTAAAGCCACTCTTTACGGCAGGTTCCTCCTTTTACCCTCTCGCGCCAGCGGATTTTGCAACGATCTACAACACCGCGCCGCTTATCAACGGCAGCCCCAAGATTGACGGGACAGGGCAAACGATTGCTATCGTTGGGGAGTCGGACATTAATGTCCAGGACGTCGTGAATTTCCGCAATCTGTTTGGCCTTTCGCAAAATTTCTCCAGCGCCAACGTATTTGTGAATGGCGTCGACCCCGGGTTCAATCCGAGTGAAACCGAATCCGACCTGGATGTCCAATGGGCGGGAGCGGTCGCCCCTGGCGCGACCATCGATTTCGTCACATCAGCGCCCACCGAGACAACTTCCGGCGTCCACCTATCTGCCGTATATGCGGTCGACAACAACCTCGCTGGAGCGATAAGCGAGAGCTTCGGCCAATGCGAACAGCAACTGGGAGCGGCCGGGAATCAGTTTTACAACTCGCTGTGGGAGCAGGCGGCCGCCCAAGGGACGACCGTGATTCTTTCGGCCGGGGATGGCGGTTCGGCAGGCTGCGACAACTTCGATACACAGCAAACCGCTAAACTGGGACTGGCTGTAAGCGGATTTGCGTCCACACCATTCAATGTCGCGGTTGGAGGAACGGATTTTGATCAGTTCAACAACTGGTCTCAATACTGGAACCCCACGAATGACCCGGTCACACAGGCTTCGGCCAAGGGCTATATACCGGAGATACCCTGGAACGATTCCTGTGCGCAGATTGCGATTACTGGTTGTGGTGCGTCCGCGCCTCAGGGCTCGCTGAACATCGTGGCAGGGAGCGGTGGACCGAGCGCGATTTACTCGAAGCCAGCCTGGCAGGCCGTCACTGGCGTTCCGAATGACGGCAGAAGGGATCTACCTGATGTGTCTCTTTTTGCCAGCAACGGTTTCACCGGCAGCATCTACATTATTTGCCAAGCCGATGTAGTTAATCCGCCGAATCCGACATGCAACTTGAGTGATTTGGGTTTCAGCTACCAAGGCGTTGGCGGAACGTCCGCCTCCGCTCCGGCCTTTGCAGGAATCATGGCCCTAGTGAACCAGAAACAATCCACCCAGGCGAATCCTTCGCCACGGCAAGGGGTTGCGAACTACGTGCTCTATGCCTTGGCAAACAAGTCGGGCGCCAGTTGCCCCTCGGGCGTAGGCGAAGCTTCCGCATGCATTTTCAATGACATTACGAAGGGAAACAGCGATTTGCCGACCGGCTTGCCTGGAGTAGGAACCAACAGCGTGCCGTGTACGGGTGGAACACCAAATTGCAACGTCACCTCGGCTGCCAGTAACGGCGTGCTAATTACCCCGACCTCTTCGACGACAGAAGCATGGACCGTAGGGACTGGATACGACATGGCCACAGGGCTTGGGTCAGTTAACGCACAGAACCTCGTCAATAACTGGTCCGCAAGTTTTTCGCCGTCTTTGACAACTTTGAGCGCGAACGTGAACGGTAAGGCTGTCAATTCCATTAGCGGAATCACTCATGGTACTCCGGTTAGCGTGAGTAGCAGCGTGGCAGCGGGAGCGGGCGCTAGCGGGACTCCCACCGGGCAAGTTGCTTTACTAGCGACTCCCAACCCAACTCCGGGAAATCCCAGCGCTTCTTTGGGCATTGAGGCTTTATCGCTGGTCAGTGGCACGGCCACGAGCAGCAGCGTCGTCCTGCCGGGTGGAAGCTACAATCTCAGCGCGCACTACCAAGGCGATGCAAGCTTTGGGCCAAGTGACTCGAGTCCTGCCATCCCGGTTAGCATCACAGCGGAAGCGAGCAAGACGCTGATTAGCATTCCCGTCTTTAATCAATCTACAGGTCAAGAGACCGGCAACACACCTATGAGTGTTGTCTATGGATCGCCTTACCTTGCGCGCATCGATGTCGGCAACGCGAGTGCTTCGCTTATATTCCCGCCGCAACCCGTCTGCACTCTGCCAGATTGTCCTACAGGTACAATCACCCTGACGGACAGCTACAACGGCGCCGCACCTGCTCCCCTAGATGGTGGCACCTTCCCACTCAATAGCGCAGGGTTTACAGAGGACTTGGCGGTCAAGCTTCCCGGAGGCTCCCACGTATTATCAGCCAGTTACGGTGGCGACAATAGCTTCAATGCAAGCTCGAACACCTATGCGCTCACGGTCACTCCGGCGCCAACCACGATGGTCGCGGGCAACCCGCCGCTTCCACCTCAAGCAGTTACACCTTTCGGATTCAATACCATTCTTACCACCCAGAGTTCTGGCGCAATGCCGAGCTGTAATGTCACGTTATTTGACGGAGCGACTCAACTGCCAGGCCCTGTACAGTGCGGTGGCTTTGCTGGTGGGGCTACTTCTAGTGCTTCTCTCCAGCCCTTTTTCACCATCAACCAGGCTGCGGCTGGGACCCATACCTATAATGTCAAATTCACTGGTGACGCCAATTACGCTCCATCTAACACCTTTTCTATGACCACTCGGGTTTATGACGGGACGACCACGACGGTCACGGTGATCCCTGGAACGATCCAATACGGGTCGAGTGTTACTTTAACTGCCGTTGTGGATTCGACTGTTTCCCAAGGGCCTCCCATCGGTCAGAACGTCGTCTTCAACTTTGGCTACCCCGGCAATAATCCCGTCTCAGGCACTGTTAGCTACACTCCTTTCACGGACTCGTCCGGCAACCTTGCATTACGGGCATCGATTAGCACGGTGCCCCAAGATTCTGGGTTCTACACTGCGACGTTCTCGGGAGACACCAATTACGCGCAAAGTAGTTCATTTCCTGCCAACCTAACTGTAAACATTCCGGACTTTAGCCTCTCCGCAAATCTCCCCACGCCATCCATCACTGCTGGAAATTCCGCCAACGCGACAATCACCGTTACTCCATTAAGTAATTCTGCCAGTCCTGTATCGCTCGTATGTCCCCCGCTCAACCTCCTTGGTCAAACACAGCCCCAGGGCATTTCGTGCAATTTTTCTCCTAGCACTGTGAACCTCAGCAATGGCAATCCCCAGGTGTCGACGCTCACGATATCAACGCTCGCGCCTTCTTCCAGCAACTCGACAAGTTTCGCCCCGCCCCAAGCTCCTCCTCTTTACATTCCGCCACACCCCAACTGGACGTTGCCGATATCCTCAGTCCTCATTCTGCTCATTGCCCTGTTGCTTCCGACTCGCCTTCGCCGCAATCGCGTGGTCACTTGCGCCTCACTCGCCTGTTGCCTCTCCTTGCTTTCCGGCTTTGTCGGTTGTGGTGGAGGGTCAACGGGAGGAACTGGCGGCGGAGGTGGTGGCGGGCCGGTGCCAACATCCATTACTCTGACTACATCCAGTGTGAAGGTCCCCTCTAACCCTACTTCGGGTGGCAGCGTGAACCTTACGGCGAACATCACTTCCTCCAACACACCCGGAGGAACGGTCACCTTCACGGTCGATGGTAATAGCGGCTGGTTTGCCACTCCTACTACTGTCGTTGCGGGTGTCGCACAAGTTCAACTCACGAACCTTTCAGTGGGCATTCACACCGTCAGCGCTCAGTATTCAGGTGACGAAAATAACCTGGGATCGCAAACCAAGGGAAGCCTCAACATAGCTGTCACCGGCCAAACGGGAGTGACAATACAGGCGAACACGGGAGGTCTTTCCCACATGGTCGCAATCAATTTCAATCTTCAGTAGTCCGCACAGCAATGGCATCGTAGGTCTCTTACTTGAAAGGTCATCACTTGTTTGCTTGCGTGAATTGCCAGCCGAAGCGGCCTTTGATGCAGAGATTGCCTTGCGTGACCGAATGATCGAGCGGGGAACTCACTTTCACAATTTGGCCGGCTTGCGCGTGGACGGTTAACTCGCAGCCGACACCGCAATAGGGGCAAATGGTTTCGGTGCGCGTTTGGCGCGATTCGTCCCAAGTGCCGGCGAGACGCATGTCGTATTCGGTTTTGGCCATCAACGCGCCGGTAGGACACACGCCGATGCAATTTCCGCAATAGACACAAGCGGATTCAGGCAGGGGAATTTCAAATTCCGTGGAAATGTGCGCGTGGAAGCCGCGGCCCGCGACGGCGATGGCAAACGTATTTTGCGCGTCGACGCCGCAGGCTTCAACGCACTTATAGCAGAGAATGCACTTCGAGTAGTCGCGCATGTAAAGTTCGTTGTCGATTTGTGCGGGTTGCGCGACGGTGGCGGCTCGCGCGCCGAATCTTTGAGGCTGCGCGCCGTAGCGAGCCATGTAGGCTTGCATTTGTGGCGCCGTTGAAATGTCTACGGACGACGCCAAAAACTCCAATACGACGCGGCGGCTCAGGCGCACGCGCTCGGAATCGGTTCGAATGACCATGCCTGCTTCCACTTTGCGGGAGCACGCGGGCACCAGCGTGCGCGAGCCTTCGAGTTCCACGACGCAGACGCGGCAAACATTTACGGGAGTCAGCGTTTCAAGAAAACAAAGCGTGGGCGTCTCGATGCCCAGCTTTCGTGCAGCATCCAAAATGGTCGCACCTTCCGAGACGGAAACGCGGCGACCGTCGATAGTGATTTCGAGTTCGCGGTGCGCGGGCGCACGTGGGACTTGCGGCGCGGAAGCGCGTGGAACGGGAATCAGCGGAGAAGGCGCCTGTTGTTGTTCGCTCATGAAAAAAGGCTCCAACGATCCATCGCGGAAAGAAGTGCGCTCGAAGCAGTTTGACCGAGGCCGCAAATCGAAGCGTCGCGCATGGCTTGCGCCATTTCTTTCATGAGCGCGTGTTCTTGGCCGTTTGAACCAAGCGGCTGGCGACCGACGAGGCGGTGGAGCAGTTCTTCTTGACGCACGGTGCCCACCCGGCAGGGTACGCACTGCCCGCAGGTTTCGTGGCGGAAAAACGCCGCGATGCGCAGCAGAATTTGCTTTAGATCAACGGAATCGTCGAAGAGCATCACCACACCAGAGCCAAGAGTGGCGCCAATCGCGCGCGTGTGTTCGAAAGTTAGCGGAGTATCGAGTTCGGAAGGCGAAATAAAACTGCCCGCTGCACCGCCGAGCAACACGGCCTGCAGGCGTCCGGTGCCCGCAACGCCGCCGGCCATGTCGATGACGTTTCGGACCGTAGGCCCAAACGGAAGTTCGTAGATGCCGGGGTGCGAGACGTGGCCCGATACACAAAACAGCCGGTATCCGCTGGAGTGCGTGGTACCGTTGCGCGCGTACGCATGGCCGCCACCGAGAATAATTTCGAGAACATTGATGAGCGTTTCGACGTTGTTAACCACAGTGGGCTGGCGGAACAATCCGCTTTGCGTAGGAAACGGCGGCTTGTTGCGCGGCTCGCCGCGGTAGCCTTCGATGGAGTTGAACAGCGCGGTTTCTTCACCGCAGATGTAGGCGCCAGCGCCGCGGCGAATTTCAATGTCGAACGAGAAATCGCGGCCCAGAATATTCTCGCCGAGAAAATTGCGTGCGCGAGCGGCCCGAATAGCGTGTTCGAGACGTTCGGTTGCAAACGGATATTCTCCGCGAATATAGATGTAGCCCTTCTTCGCACCAACGGCGAACGCCGCGATGGTCATACCTTCCAGAATGGCAAACGGGTCGCCCTCCATTAGAATGCGATCTTTGAATGTGCCCGGCTCGGATTCATCGGCGTTGCACACGACGTAGTGCGGACGATTCAAATGACGCTGCAAGTGAAGCGCCTCCCACTTTTTCCCTGTGGGAAAGGCTGCGCCGCCGCGCCCGAGAAGTTTGGAATCGATGATTTCGCGGATGACCTGCTCGGGGCCCAAGTCGAAAGCCTTTCGCAACGCTTCGTAGCCGTCGTGGCGGCGATAGTCGTCGAGGCTTGTAGGATCGACACGCCCAATGCGGCGCAGCAGCCGCAACTGCGGTTGGCCTGCTTGCGGGACGGAGGCCCTTGCGTTCAGCGTGTCAATTACCGGAGGAAATTCACCACGCGCCGCGTGCGCCATTGCGGAAGAAATGCTCTCGGCAGTTGCAGGCGCGATCACCTGCTCGCGGGGAGTTTCTCCTGCGGCGCTGATCAATGCCGCCGGTGCGCGTTCGCAGAGTCCCGGGCACGGACCGCGCTGCCAGATCGCTTTTCCTCCGGCGCAAGGCGTTCCCGCGGGACCAAGTTTGCGCTCGAGTTCGGCGCAAAGCGACGCGGAGCCGCGCGTCATGCAACCGAGATCCTCGCAAACATGCGCGACGACGGGCGGACGCGGAGCCAACGAGAACATGTCATAGAAAGATGCGACGCCGTGTGCTTCGGCCGGTGGAATGTCCAATCGCAAGGAGGCATAATTCAGCGCGCCGGGGCTGATCCAACCGATACGCTCCTGAATCGCGTGCAGGACCGGCAGCAGGAGATGGCGTTTCGAACGCAATGTCTGGCCGCCAAACGCGACGTGGCCATCTTGCCCTGCTTTTCGTTGGCCGCCGTCCCAACCCGATTTGGCCTCGCCCAGCAGCGAGTCAACTGCAGCTTTTTCTTCGGGAGTCGCTTGCGAAGGGGTCAGATGCAGATCCACTCAGTGCTCCACGCATTTCTCGATGCGGATCGCGGTGGCCTTGAATTCCGAAGTTCCGGATTTGGGATCCACGGCGTCAATGGTGAGATCGTTGGTGGCAATTGCATCGTGAAAATGCACAGCTAGAAAAGCCAGACCAGGCCGCAACCCAGAATCGAAGCGCACGGGCGCGCGCACGGAACCGCGGCGCGAACTGACGCGGACTTCTTCGCCTTCGCTTACGTTGAATCGTTCGCCATCTTCAGGAGAAAGATCAAGCGTAGCCGTGCGCCGCAAAGGAGAAGGGAAGCGGCGGCTTTGCTCGCCAGTGTTGTAGGAATCGAGATGACGCCCCGTTGTCAAGCGAATGGGGAATTCGTCAGTGAGTTCGTCGACGGGCGGGTCGAATTCGACAGCGGAGAATGGCGCGCGAGGGCCGATCAGCGGCTCATGCCAGAGGCGACTGTGCAAATACATTTCGCCGGGGTGCGTTTCGTCGTAGCAGGGCCATTGAATGCCGCCTAATTCCTCGAGGCGCCGGTAACTCATGCCTGCGTGCATGGGGCTGAGTTGGCGTAGTTCGTTCCAGGCGGTTTCGGCGTGCGGCTGGCCCCAGTCGTGGCCCAGGCGCTTCGCAAGTTTGAAAATAATGTCCATGTCATCGCGAATGCCTTCGGGGAGCGGCACGGCGGCGCGCACGCGCTGAACGCGGCGCTCGCTGCTGGTGACCGTTCCTTCCGTCTCGCACCAGCCGGCAGAACCGGGCAGAATGACATCCGCAAGCTCAGAAGTCTTCGTATAAAAAAGATCTTGGACCACAAGAAATTCCAGGCCGCTCAGAAGTTTGACGGCGTGATGGCGGTCGGCTTCCGAATCGACGGGATTTTCCCCGAGGACGTACAGCGCCGTCAGCTCTTTGCGTTCCATCGCCGCGAACATCGCGCTCAAATGCCACCCGCGTTTGGGATCGAGCTTCGCACGATAAGCCCGCTCGAATTTTGCGCGCAGTTCGTCATTTTCCACATGCTGAAATCCGGGCAAACGATCCGGGATCGCGCCCATATCGCCGCCGCCCTGTACGTTGTTTTGCCCGCGCAACGGATTCAGGCCGCTGCCGTACCGGCCGACGTGTCCAGTAAGCAACCCAAGATTTATGAGCGCGAGGACGTTGTCGACGGCGTTGTGGTGCTCGGTGATGCCGAGCGTCCAGCAAATTTGCGCGCGCTTCGCTTTCGCGTAAGCGTGCGCGGTCTGACGAACGACCTCGGCGGGCACGCCGGTCTCACGTTCCGCGCGTTCGAGCGTGTATTTTTCGACGCATGCGCGGTATGCCTCGAAGCCGCTCGTGGCGTGGCGAACGAATTTCTCATTGGCCAAGCCCGAAACGATGATTTCTCGCGCCATCGCGTTGGCCAGCGAAATGTCGCTGCCGACATCGAGCCCAAGCCAAGTGTCTGCCCATTGTGCCGAAGAAGTGCGCCGCGGATCGATGACGTAAAGCTTCGCGCCGTGGCGCACGCCTTTCAAAATGTGATGGAAGAAGATCGGATGCGTCTCGCGGGCGTTCGAACCCCAAAGCAGGATGACGTCTGCCTCTTCAATTTCGCGGTAGGAGCTTGTCCCGCCTCCCGCTCCGAAAACCGTCGCCAGACCGACGACGCTGGGGGCGTGTCAAGTGCGGTTGCAGCTGTCGATGTTATTGCAGCCGATCACCGAGCGCACAAATTTTTGCGCGACATAATTCAGCTCGTTGGTGGTTTTCGAGCAACTGAACATGCCAAACGTGCGCGGACCGTGCTTTTCGATTTGCGCGCGAAATCCGGCGGCGACGCGATCCAGCGCCTCATCCCAAGTGGCGGGACGGTGCTTGCCATTCTCGCGAATCAACGGTGTTTTCAACCGATCCCGCATGGCCTCACTCATTTTTCACCTCGCCTGCTGTTTTGCGGCTCCTATGATACTCGCAAGCACGGGTATCCGAACATTCTTTGAGTGCGGACGTCCTCGTGCTTGGCAGTGTTGAACTGCCGCAGGCAGCGGAGAAAAATTGTCCTTGGATAGCGCGCGGGATCTCATTTCCCAGCGAAGCCAAGAGTTCTCCGGGAGGCCGACGTAGGCAATACGCCGGAAGGACCGATCTCGTGGGCGAAGTTGCCCTGGCGTCGGACGACGGTCTCGTCAAGATTAGGAGTGGAAGCGGAATGCTGCTGCGCGTCGTGCGCTAGCTAATCGCGTTTGTTACATGCGCTGAGTGCTGGCCGCGGCGAATGCGGCCGCCTGCGCAACGGGCGGAGGCGCAGGCAGTTCCGCCGCACCAATCGCGGACGAAGACTTTGTCGGATAGGTGAGGTAGAGAGCGATTCCAGTAAAAAGGGCGCCAGCGACCAGATTTCCAATCGTGACTGGCAGCAGGTTCCAAAACAACCATTGAGTCACCGATACGGGAGCGCCTAGCAGCATGCCCGACGGCACAACGTACATGTTGACGACAGAATGCTCGAAGCCAAGGGCGAAGAAAGTCATGATCGGCAGCCACATCGCGGTGATTTTTCCGACAGTCGAGCGTGACACCAGCGCCAGCATCGCGCCAACCGTTACCATCCAATTGCAAAGGATTCCCTTCACAAGCGCAAGCGCCCAGCCACTTCCCCCAAGCGCTGCATAGCCGAGCGTTTTCTTCTGTGCCACTTGCTTCAACAAGTCGGCCACTGCGCCGCCATTGCCGGTGCGCCAGTTGGTGATCGCCAGATAAAAAAGCGCCACGTACAACAAGCTGCCGAGCAAATTGCCAAGGTAGACCCAAGCCCAGTTGCGAAGCAGCTTCGGAAGACAAACCGTTCCTCCAAGCCAGCCCGCGGGCAACAAAGCGAAATTACCCGTCACCAATTCCAGGCCGAGCAAAACCAGGATCACAAATCCAACAGGAAAGAGAATCGCGCCAACGATGGGTGGCAGTCCCTGCGACGTGACCAAAAACGCCAGCGAAGTGGCATAGCCAAGAAACGCTCCGGAGAGCGCACCGCGAATGAGCATATCGGGAATGGAAAGCTCGCTCTTTCGCTTGGCCAACTGAACCGCATCTTGCAGAAGCTCTTTGGGATTCACGTAATCAGCCATTGCGTTTTTTCCTCCAAGCATGAATGCGGCATCCACATCGGGCAAAGAGAATTCGCAACGTGTCGAGCCGTCTTCCCGGAGCACGCTTGCGAGGGGCCAGCTTCATTGTGTGCGAACTGGACCCGCTAGCGGGCGGGGCGAGTGCCACGAGGCCAAGCCCGCCGTCGCGGCTGCAGCGAACAAAGGATCGCTTATATTTCCGGCTTCGCGAGCTTCCTGCTCCAGCCGGTAGGACTGAATTACACCAGCCACCACGTCGGGCAGAGAGTCGTCGCAAGGAACAGTTTCCAGAATTTCTTCACCAGCGACGGCCTGCGGGCCGGTTCGCCCGCCCTTGTACACGGCCACTGCATCCACAATCTTTCCGTCAATTTTCGTGCGAAAGCCGCGCAAGCCGATGTCCGCCGCTTGATGGTTTCCGCAGCCCGCTGGGCAACCGGACCAGTGAATCTTGAGTGGATTTCCACTGGGCCCCAGCTTTTCCTCCAAGGCTTGCGAAACTGCAAGGGCGCGGCTCTTTGTTTCGATGAGCGCGAGGTTGCAATACTCGGTGCCAACGCAGGCGACCATTCCGCGCAGGAAGGGAGAGGGGCGCGGCGAAAATTCCTTGAGTAGCGGCTCGGCAAGGAGGCCGCCAACACAATCGGCGGGGACGTTGGTCAGGATGACGTTTTGCCCGGTGGTGAGCCGGGCCTCGCCGTTCCCGTAGACGTCGGCAAGGCGCGCGAGTTCGTCCAAATGAGCGGGATTGACGCGGCCTGTTGGAATGCAGAGGCCAACTGCGACAAGCTTTTCCTGTTTTTGACGAATCACGCCGAGATGGTCCGCATGACCTGCGTTGCGCATATCCCGGCCTTGAAACGCAAGCTCGCGACCCAAACGATTCGTAAGTTCCGCTCGCAAGCGCGAGAGGCCCCATTTCTCAATCAGAAAAGCAAAACGGCACTTCGCGCGCGCCTCGCGTGGGCCGTGATCGCGGTAGATTCGGATGAGCTCAAGCACAACCGCGGCGGCTTGGAAAACCTCCACGAATACGTTCAGCGGGGAGGCAATCGTGAAACCCCCCGACCCCATTTTTCCGCCAACCAAAATGTTGAACCCGAGCCGCCCGGCTTTTTTCGCTGGAACTAAAGCAATGTCCTGCGACTCGTCGTGCGTGCAGTTGTCCGGGCAACCGGTTACGGTGATGTTGAACTTCCGCGGCAGATTGGTGAACTCAGGATTGCCGTTGGTGCCGACAATCAGCCGGTCCAAATCTTGCACGACCGGAGAAGCGTCAAACCATTCGTGCGGGTGAAGGCCGGCAAGCGCGCAGCCGTTGATGTTGCGCACGTTGTCGATGCCTGTCTGGAGCGAACGCAAATCTACCCCGCGCAGCTTTTCCCAAATCTCCGGCACGGTGTCCAGAGTGAATCCGCGCAGCTCGATTTGCTGCCGCGTCGTAATGTCCACGACCCCATCGCCAATCCGCCGCGAAAGCTCCGCGATCGTCCGCAACTGTCCGCTCGTGGCGAATCCGTTGGGCATGCGGATGCGCATCATGAATTTGCCGGGGGTAGGCCGGCGGTAAAACACTCCCACCCACTTCAACAATTCCTTTTCGGCAGGCGTGAGCGATTCGGTGCCGCGCTCGATGATTTGAGGAAGCTGCTCCAAGATGCGAAGCCCGTCACCATTCATGGAGGCTTTGTAGCCTTCGACGGCGTTTGCAGGTGGGCTCGATTGGCTGGTCCTCGAGGAGACATCCTCAAGCGACGCAACGCGGGAATGTTCTGTCATGACCGCCTTGGAAGACGGCGCGGGGCGCCGCCACAGCTAATGTGGTCATGTTGCCTGTCTCCACGAGGGGAGGCAAACGCAAAGTTCCGCTGGCTTCCATTCGAAATTCTGAAGCCAGTGGCAAGCGTAGGGATTAGAATCAGCCAAGCTCATCAAAACAAAACCGGAAAGCGGACCTTAGCCCGCTTCCCGGTTTGAATCGGATGCGATTCGTCAGAACGATACGCGCAAACCGAGCTGAATCCACCGGCTGCCCTGCGTGCGGTCGGCAGGAATCAGTTCCTGGCTGATGACTCCGAACGTCGCCGGGTTCTGCAGATTCAAGGTCGGTGGGAAGAAGTTGACGTGGTTGAAGATGTTGAAGAAATCGGCGGAAATTTCCGCTTTGAAGCGCTCATGGAAAGTAGTGATCTTTCCAAGGCGGGAGTCCAGGTTCCACAGCCCTGGGGCGCGAAGTGGATTACCCGTGCCGTCGCGCCCATCCGTCGCAATGTTTACGGCCCGGAACTCGGCTGCGATAGCACCGGGATTGGCGAAGAGGTTGACGCCCGTTCCCATCAGACCTGAGCCGCAATTTGGCCCATCCCCGGCAGAACCGAATCCGCCGCTGCTGCAGACGCTGCCATGAACTCCCGCGTTCATACTGCTGATCGCCTCTAGGGGAATCGCGTTCAGCCCGTTTCCGAAGAATCCGCCACCCAAGTCGCCATCGGTCACCGTAAGCGGAGGTCCGCTTGCAGCTCGGAATACTCCGGAGATGTACCATCCGGCGATGACCTTGTCAGCGATGCTGTTGCCGAAGTGGAACTGGTGTGATCCGCCCGCCGGTAGGTCGTAGTTGAAGACGGCATTAAATACATGAGTACGGTCGAAGAGGGATGGTCCGTACTGATAGTTAGGATTGAAGCTTGTCGCGTAGGTACCGGCATTGTTTTGCACTGTTCCAACCTGGTCCAGCGATCTCGAGAACGTATAGTTCAAGTCAAATTGCAGGCCGTGTGACGGACGCTTACGCAGCGTCACAGTCGCGGCGTGATAGTTGGACAAATCGTTGTGGGTCCGCATGAACAGCGCAAAATTGATCTGGTGGTTGTTAAATGTCGGCATTCCCAGAGTCGAGCGATCTGAATCGATCACTCCGAACACTGACCCAACGGACTGGCTTATGAACGCGGAATCGGCTTGAACCACCAGGCAAGTGGTTGGGCTTGAGCAAGGAGAGCCGGCAATTGCGGGAGTGAGACCCGCCAACTGGTTTTCAAACCAAGGTTGCGGTGTTACGGCGTTAGCTGCCACACCGGCCGCCAGTTGCTTTTGAATGGCCTGGTAAGCTTGCGCGAATGTTTGGCCTGAGGTCTTGTCCAGGAACATGTAGGGCGAAGAATCGAAATCCACGCTGTTCGGCAAATCGCGCCCAAGACGTCCGATGTAGCCAACTTCCATTAACATGTTTCCAGGTAGCTCGCGTTGCACGGTGAAATCGATGCTGTAACTCCTACCGACCTTGAAGTTGGGGTCGACCTCAAAGGAGAGGTTTTCTCCACCGAGAGCCGGAATGATCGGTGAGCTTACCGTCGGGACGGTCGGGACAGGAAGTGTTCCATCTACGCCAACGCGGAACCCGGATGCTCCGATATTCGCACCACCCAAGGCGGCATTACAGCCGGGGCCGACTGAGCCGGTATTGATGTTGCAAGCTGGAGTCGGAAGCACCAAAGTCTGTGCGAAACCTACCCCCAGCTGAGGGATTTCCACGCTTTGCACGTTGTTGATCCGGTCGTAGTAAATCCCGAAGCCGGCGCGTATTACGGTTTTACCCGCGCCAAACACGTTCCCGAGCATGCCATCCTTGTAGGATGGATTCCAGGCAACAGACACGCGCGGAGCGACGTCACCGTAGTCCGTGTTCCAAATCCCACTGCGCCCGGAATTCTTAATCGGCAAGTAGCCGATGGTCGGATTGTAGATTTGACCGGTCGCGGCGGCCTGCATTTTTGCTTGAATGTAGCCCGCAGCGGTCAGGATCTGGTTGTTGCTCGAGTCGATTTCAAACGTTTGTTGTCCGTGCGCTTCGGTAGGCGGGGTCTGCCAGCCATAACCGAGACCGTAGGTGAGCGTAAGAGTCGATCTTAGGCGCCAAGTGTCCTGACCATAGAAGTCATATGCCTGTTGATTGGTATTGGCGATGAGAGGCGTGCCAAACGGTTGTGGTTGCAGGTTCCCGTTGCGCACCGCGAGAACATTAACATTGTCGACTATCCCAAGCGTCGCAGCATAAAGGCGGTCCCACCGAAGCACATCCGTTGGAAGCAAGCAGAAGGCCGTGACGGCAGCGGTCGTAGTCGTGGCGGGCGCGCAAGAAGGCGGCCGGTTGACCGCAGGAATTGTCTGGTTCGTCCCAAAAACGTCGGCATCTTCCGTAGCTACGAGAGAGGCCAAAGACCCTACGACCTTGTCGTTGCGTTGAGCGATTAGCGGGAGCCAACGCACGTCGCCTCCCGCGGTTAACGTGTGCCTGCCGTGGATGTGCGTAAAGTTGTCGACGAGTTGCTTGTTGCGCTGGAAGTTGCCTTGCGTTCGCGCGCGCTGCGTGTCGACGTCAATCGGCACATCAATGAGACCCGTTTGTGCGAGGCCCGGAGCAAGGGCAATAAAGCCTGCGGAGGTGTTCGTCCCGGCTAGGGCCAGTGTAGTAGCAGAAGAACTCGGGGAAAGCCCTGGGAGAAACACCCGGCTGCGGATCCATCCATAGCGGACCACGTTGCTGGTGAAAGAGTTGAAGGCGTAGTCGAGTGCCCCGATCGCGCCGTCACCGCGCGTATCGTTTCCGCTCGTAGCAATCGTCTTTCCGTTGAGCGTGTCAATTTGGGTGGGGGTCACATTGAGTGCGCGCGAATAGATGTACCGTCCAAAGAAATGCATTTTGTCCGTGAAATTATGGTCCAGTCGGAAAGTTACGTAATCATCCTTAACTGGAGTCGAGGCGCTGGCAACAAATCCTGTCGTGTTGTTGCCGTCGACGCCAGGTAAGCTGGCGTCATTCCCAGCTGGATTCAGTTTGTACAACGCCTGGATCGTTGGACTGATGCCCAGGCCCCGGGGATCGCACTGCAGATTGCCGGTTGGCCCGCAGGTTGCGGAACTCGCCAAATTGTACTGCCGCAGCGTCCCGCCGTTGCAAACGCCGCTCGAATTGAAGCCTTGAGAGCAATCCTGGAATTCCAAGACCCCGTTGCGCAATGAGTCCGTAGGTACGATATGGCTAACCTGCGAAGCCGAAGGGAATCGCCGAACCTCATAGTTGCTGAAGAAGAAGGTCTTATTCTTGAAGATCGGGCCCCCAACGCTGACGCCTTCGCGGTTATCCTTAAACGGCGTCTTCCGCGTAAATGAGTTTGTTCCACTAGGTGTGTGGTTCAAGTCCCAGGAGTTGGCGTTGTAGCCGTCGCTCTGGTGAAACCAGTAGCCATCTCCGTGAAACGCATTCGTCCCGCTCTTGCTGATCAGCGTGATATTTCCGCCAGAAGAACGGCTAAAGTCTGTAGTTGAGTTCGACACCCCGACTCGAAATTCCTCGAGGCTCTCTACGCCCGTCGGTATGAAGTTCACCGCCGTTGCTCCGCCGCCCACCGTATTGTCTGTGATATCGATACCATCGAGTGAGATCGAGTTCTGATCGCTCCGCGCGCCCGCAACCGTGCCACCCATGTTTCCAAAACCGCCATTTGCAGGCGTGTCGTAAGGTGTGGTGGCTGGCTGCAGCGTCAGCAACTCAGAAGCGTCGCGGGTCAGCGTCGGCAGGCGCGAAAGTGTAGTGCCACCGATCACGTCGCCCACCTGAGCGTCCGTGGTTTGCAGCTCGACGCGCGCTTCCGTCGTCACCGTCACCGACTCCGCGGCCACGCCGAGCTCCAGCTTGACGTCCACGTTATAGCTTTTGCCGACATCTACAGTGAGCGCAGGAACGTTGGCCGTGCGAAATCCCTCTTTCTTCACGCTGATGTCGTACTCTCCTGGCGCGACGTTCACAAACGTATATTGCCCCGCGGCATTGGTGTTCTGCGTCGCTTGGCTATTGGTGCCCTTGCTCCGCAGCACTACCGTAGCATCCTGAACCGAAGCCCCCGTTGGATCGGTCACCGTTCCAATTACCGTCCCGGTCGTAGCGGTCTGCCCGCTTGCCGTTCTCACTCCGATAGCCAATCCGAAAACTATGCAAAAAGAGACGAGCGATATGACAATTTTCTTCACGGAATCCACCCCTTTGTGATTGCAAAATTGCGAGGCTAGAAGAGTGGCGCAATCACGCTGAGCGCAACGACGCACGGACACCCCCGGCCAATGCCCTTGTATCTGCTAAACCACGCATTATTTCTCTGTCATCCAACCCTTACCTGCACCTAATGGATTTGCACCCCTCACCACAGGGCGATACAATGTCCGGCCGTCTCGAAACTAAAATTCCTATAGGGCATCAAAAAAATATCGTCAAGTGATTTGAAGTAAATTCCATCTAAAATAAAAATAAATGGCTGAGGAATTTCCGCAAAACTGTAGGAATACAATTTTCTAAAGAAACGAAAAAGAATTCCTAGGAAACTCCTCGTGCAGTTGACTGCGCGAAGGTGTTTCTTATTCCACTCACAAAGGTTTGTCGAAAAATTATGAAAAAGCGCAGACTTGGAGCAAATCTGCGTCTATTGCGAATTTCCGCAGCGAAGTTGCACCTCGGAAGCGAGATCGACGTCCATCAGAGCCGCTCGTCCGTGTAAAGCAGAGCAAACTTGCAGGGTTGTAATTCCCGACGCGCCTCTGAGGTCCGCTCCAGCCAGATTTGCCCCTTCGAGGTCCACTCCGCGAAAAATTGCGCCAGCCGCAGAAACGCCGCGCAAGTCCGCTTTTTTCAGGTCCGCGTCGAGGAGAATGGTGCCTTTGAGCTGGGCGCCGGTCAGATTCGCTTCCGTGAGTTTGGCTGAGGAAAGGTCGGTTTGCTCGAGGTTGGCAAAGGAGAGCACAGCTCGTTCAAGCCGGGCATCGCGCATGTCGGTCCGGGAAAGATCAGTACGCAGCAAGCGGGCGTCACGTAAGTCGACCGCGTAAAGAGACGCGCCGGAAACTCTGGCGTTCGAAAGCACGGCGTTTTCGAACGTGCCGTAGGACAAATCGGAAAAACGCAAATCGGCGGCAGAAAAGTTCGCGCCTGTTGCGTTTGCGGAAACCATCACGGCATGCGAAAGCAAAGCGCGGTCAAAAATCGCGTTGCGAAGCAAAGTTTCGCGCAAATTTCCATTGCGCAAGTCGGCTTCGGAAAAATAAGCGCCTTCTAGGTTGGCGCGCCAGAGCTTTGCGTTCGCGAGAAAGGCGCGATAGGCGCGCGCGAACCGCAGATTCATCTGGTTCAAGTGCGCGCCGGAGATTTGCTCGATGTTTTCGTCGGTCCAGGCCACGCCATTTGGAAGAGGAGTGGAAAGTGTGGCTTCGGTCAGTTCTGCATACGGACGGTAGCCCACCGACTGAAATACCATCGCCGCCCACCGGCGCGGATCCGCCGGAGATTCTTCCACGGCGGCGCTCCGGTCCGAAGGAAGCCCGCGGTTCACGCCAAGCGAAATCACGAAAAGCAGGCAACCCACGGCCAGGGCCGCTCGGGTTGTGCGCAGGATCATCAAAATAATGTTCTTCGATTTTGGCAGGCGAATGTCACCCGGCCGCAGCACGCGCGAAACGACGAATGGAACGCTCGTGGCGGTCGCTACAGCGACAGTCATCAAAAATACGTGCAACAGCGTGCCGCGAAAATCCTGGCGCGTCAGGTAGCGCAGCCAAAAGAAAAATAGTGTTGCCGGCACGATCCAGTATGCCAACACCGTCGACAACGCCGTTTCGAACGCCGTCATTGTGGAACGCGACTCGCCTTGCCACCGGAAGTGCCTTCGCACCAGCCCCATCAGATACCACGGCCCATCTTTTTCGAGCGTTTGCCCGTCGGGAAAAACGGCCGGAAGCGCGGCCATGCTTCCCCAAAGCCGCAACAGAAGAAAGTGAAACCGCAAGGAAAGCGCCAGCAAAACGAGCGGGCCACCGAGATAGAGTCCCGTCATTGGCAAGAGATTCCCAAATCGCGCAATGGGCAGCGCGGAAGAATTGAGCAACAGGCTCTTGTCACTCGTGAAGGCAATCAACAAGCAACAAACCAAGCTCGCGAACATGGTCAGGAAGTAAAACCAGCGAGCTACTTTGGTGGCGTCGCCGATGGCTTTCGAACTGTCCACCGCGGAAATCGATTCCGGCAGCACTGCATCGAAAAGATTCGTTCCGCCCAGCCGGCCAAACCACAAGCCGTCGGAGCCATAAAGATTTGCGCCCATCAGGTTGGCGCCCCGGAGCTCCGTGCCGAGCAAGTTGGCGTTTTGGAGATTCGAACGGACCAGGCTGGCTCCTCGCAAATTGGCCATCGAGAGGTCAGCGCCCACGAGGTTTACGCGATGGAGGTGGGCGCCTTGCAAATTGACGCCGGTAAGGTCCGCTTTTGCTAAGTTGATTCCCGTGAGGTCGGCCTTGACGCCGTTTTCGCCGCCGGATTCGACCCACTGTTTGTGTTGGTCCAGAACCTCGGCCAGCTCGAGCAACGAAATTCCCATCGTTGCTTCGCGGCTCGCAGTTTCCTCGGGCGGTGCGGCTTCTTCTTTTTCTTTCGCGCTGCCGTCCAGCGCAATTTCGCTTTTCAGCTCTTCGATTTCTTTGATCGCGGCACGGTCCGGAGCCATTCGAACTTTTTCCCCCATGTGTCTTCCCAACCCTTGTGTTACTGACTTTTCTCGCTTCGCTTAGTGGCGGCTCACAAGCCATTCCTTTGAATCCTTGCCCCGAGCCTCAAAGGGCGCAACGCCGGATTCTCCATTCCTGCGTTGGAATTGGGCTGCCGGTGCCGTTCCAACTTGTTCCGCCCAATGATCTGACTGCGCTGGGCTTCAACCGTTCTAACTTCTCGAAGCCACTGCTTGCCTTCAAAGAGTTGGAACCGTACTCGGCTGCCTTCATCCTCTCGTAAGGGGCCTGTGGAAATCGCCTGCCCTCAAGTACAGGCGGCGCAACAAGCAACGGTTGAGTGATAGTGGTGAGACGGTTGTGCGGTTTTGTAGAGGTGGGGCTTCAGCCCGGGGGTGCAAGAACAAAACGGAATAGCCGGACTAAAGTCCGGCCTCTAAGTGCGGGGTGTCTGACAGGGAGACAGGGAAAGGGCGGGTCAGCGCGCGACGCGGAGGTAACGAGTCACACGCGACTTGTGAGAAGATTGCCTTTCTGATTGCTCATTTGCACCTTTATTTGCACTGCGAGAGCCGAGTGGAAGGCCAAGTCGAACCTAGCGTGGCTTTGGAGTCGTCCCCGCCCAAATCTCCTGCGGTTGAAACCGTCGCGGAGGTCTGGCACACCGTCGTTCTTTTGCTCATCATTGGCGGTTGGTTTTATTTTGGAAACTTGCGCATCCAGCATCTGCGTCTGAATCCCGGTTTCAACCACATTACCCATTACATTTTTATGATTCTCTGGGATAGCGCGGTGGTTGGTTTTGTGGCTTGGGGAGTTCATCGTCGCGGAGGATCGCTGCGCACGCTGACGGGAGGGCGATGGAACTCCGCAAAAAACGTGTTTGTGGATTTGGGAGTCGCGGCCTCGTTCTGGTTTGCTTCGATTTTTGTGCTTGGATTTTTGCGGCTTGCCTTATCGTCGCTGGAGACTACACCTGCAGCGCGAATCGCGCAGACAGTGCAGTCTCCGCAAGGTTCGCGGGGCTTTCAAGTGCCACATAACTTGGATTTTCTGGCTCCGCGCAACGCCAACGAGATCATTGCATGGATCGCGCTGTGCATTGTCGTGGGATTCAGCGAGGAGATTATTTTTCGCGGTTATCTTCAACGGCAGCTCAGCGCCTGGACAAATGTTCCCATCGGCCTGGTTTTGTCCGCCGTGGTATTCGGCGTCGGGCATCGATACCAGGGAAAAATTTCTTCGATTGTGCTCGGTGTTTATGGCTTGTT
>DASPTW010000064.1:0-15862 GCA_035623215.1 Candidatus Acidiferrum sp. | reverse complement strand
GGTGGTGGCGTGAGCCGTCCCGTCCGCGGCAACGATCAATGAAAAGTCAGGAATGTCGCCAGCGGGCATGCCCATGCTTTCGTGGGAATGGGCGCCAGCGAAGTGAGGACCGGCGGATTTAAAATCAGGTGGCTCGCACTTGGCCACTTGGTGGATGTGGATGGAATGCTCGCCGGGAGGAAGATTCTTGATGTCGAGCGTGATTTTCACGCCTTTGGGCGCGGGAGTGAGTACAGCCGTGCCTACAGTCTGGCCCTGGACGTTCTTGATCTCCACCGTAACCGCTTTGGAGCCAGTGTGCGAATGAGCTTCCTGGGCGTAGATGGCTCCGGAGGCGCACAGACAGAGCGCCGCACAAAGAAAGACTCTCATGCAAATTCTCCTCATAGCTGAACTTTATTGAACTGCGGACTCTCTCGAAAAACGCCCGAAGATAATTTAACCCAAGTTTATGCGGAATGTAGCAGGTGTTTCCAAAAAAATAGAGGCGCCAGAAACAGATGTTGCAAAAGCTGGCTAGGGCCATCGGATTCCCGTGGACGCGAACTACGAGAGCAAGCAATAGCCCTCACGGTATGTAAAGACCGGGAAATTCCTTTTTCAAATTTTCGAGTTTGGGGAGATCGTTGTAGACGATATAGGGATTGGTCGGATTGTTCTTGAGATAGTCTTGATGGTAGTTTTCCGCGGGATAAAAAGCGCGGTAGGCCTCGACTTTAGTGACGATGCGCCGCGAGTACACTTTGGCGGCGTCGAGCTGAGCGATGTAAGCCTCGGCAATGCGCTTCTGTTCCGGACTTGTGTAGAAAATGGCGGAACGGTATTGCGACCCGGTATCCGGCCCCTGCCGGTTCCACTGTGTAGGATCGTGCGCCACGGAAAAGAAAATCATCAACAGCTGCCCATAGCTAATTTTCGAAGGATCGTAAACGATGCTGACGGATTCAGCATGGCCGGTGACGCCCATGCTGACAGTTTCGTAGGAGGGCGACTTCACGGAACCGCCGGAGTAGCCGGAAGTAACGGAAACCACGCCTTTCAGGTGCTCGAAAACGGCCTGTACGCCCCAGAAGCAGCCGCCGGCGAGAACCGCCGTTTCGTGTGAAGAGGTCGCAGCCAACGGCGAATTGGACTCGGGAGCAGGAAACGGAAACTTGGGAGTTTCTGGCGAACGCGCGCCGAGCGCACGGAAAGCAGTCCACCCAACCAGCGCGATGATAATGCCCAACGCTATGCCCCGGCCAACAAAGGGACTTTTCATAAGCGACTCCAGGCAAGCACAAAAGCAAGTCTACTCTGCATCTCGCCTGTTAGATGCAAGGAACGAGGCTAGGATACGGTTGAATGAGGGCTGCTGTCGCGGCAGAATAGCTGCGATAACAAGTCGTGCGATACAGCGTCAAATGGAACCGAGGGTCCATCCCGGGCATGCTGCAAACGCGCGATTAGGAACCCCCAAATTGAGAGAGGCCAACTTCATGCAAATCCGCAGCATTTTGCTAATAGGGTTCAGCTTGTTTTTCGCCGGGAACCTGCCGGCTCAGGTGACGCACGGCCAGAAACAAAAGTTGCCGGCGCCATTCGCAACAAAATCGGCGGGCAACGGGCCGAACAAGACAAAGCCGCCGGAAGGGTTCTTGCCGACCGTGCCGGAGGGATTTCACATCGCCATTTTCGCCAAAGGCTTCAAGTACCCGCGATGGCTGACGGTGGCTCCGAACGGCGACATTTTCCTGGCGGATTCGGGTTCGGGCCAAATTATCGTGCTGCGTGACTCGAAGAATACCGGCATGGCTGATGCGCAGGAAGTCTTCGTCGATGGGATGAAGCGGCCCTTCGGCATCGCGTTTCATGAAGACTATGTATACGTGGGAAACACCAACGAGATTGTGCGATTCAAGTACGATCCAAAAACTTCGAAACGGCTCGGCGAGAAAGAACATCTGATGGACACGCCGACCGGCGGGCACTACACGCGCACGCTGGCATTTTCCGCCGATGGAAAGCATTTGTTTGTGGCCGTGGGATCAGGCTCGAACATTGACACCGGCGAGTCCCCCATCCGCGCGGCAGTGACGATTTGCGATCCCGATGGAAAAAATGCCCGGCTGTACGCGACGGGACTGCGGAATCCCGTGGGACTTGCGATTGAGCCGGTGACCGGAAAAGTGTGGGCCAGCGTGAACGAGCGCGACGAACTGGGCGACAATTTGCCTCCCGATTATTTTACTTCCCTGCAGGACGGTGGGTTTTACGGCTGGCCGTACAGCTACATCGGGAACAATGTCGACCCGCGGGTGAAGCAAGAGCACCCCGAGCTCGTGGCGCGCGCGATTGTGCCAGACGTTCTGCTGGGAGCGCACGTTGCTCCGCTCGAGTTTACCTTCTACACCGGGAAGCAATTTCCGGAGAAGTATTGGGGTGGAGCCTTCGTGGCGGAACATGGCTCGTGGAACCGCGCCACCCGCGCGGGATACCAGATTGCGTTTGTGGCGTTCAAAAACGGCGAGCCGTCCGCTGATCCTGCGCCGTTTCTGACGGGGCTGGTGCCGGACCCGAGCGGCTCGGATGTAAATGGGCGGCCAGTGGGAGTAACGGTAGCTCCGGACGGCTCGCTGCTGGTTTCCGATGATGGCGCGGGAGTTGTGTACCGGATTACAGCGGCGAAGTAAAGAACCGTGGGCTGCTCTGCCAAGCGCAGTCAGGAATTGGCCACAGGTTTTCTGCCTGTGGCGCAAATTTTGCTTTGCTCCTCGATTACTGACCGATGACCACTTTGCTGCAAGACCTGCGTTACGCCATCCGCATGCTGCTTCAATCGCCGGTCTTCGCAGCGATCGCCATCTTGACGCTGGCGCTTGGGATTGGCGCCAACACAGCTCTTTTTTCTATCGTAAACGGCGTACTGCTGAGTCCGCTGGCGTACCCACGCTCAGGCCAACTCGTGGCGATTTATGGAAAGACCCCAGGATTCGAGCGCGCCCCTGTCAACTACCCCAATTTCCTCGATTGGCAGCGCGATACGAAAACGTTCTCCTTCATGGCGCTATACCGCAACCAGGATTACAACTTCGTCGGCACAGACGAGTCGGAGCGCCTCAGCGGCTACATGATTTCCTCGGACTTTTTCTCGACGCTCGGTGTAGCGCCCATTGTCGGCCACACCTTTCGCCCCGACGACGATCGCGTCGGAGCTGCGCCCGTCGTGATTCTGGGCGGCGGCTTCTGGAAGCGCAAATTTGGCGGGTCACTCGAAATCGTGGGGAAATCGTTGACCCTGAACGGGGCCTCTTACCTGATCGTGGGGGTGATTCCGCCAGGCTTCACTTTCTATGGTCAAGACCGCGACGTCTACACTCCGATCGGACAGTGGAACGATCCGTCGTTTCATGACCGCCGCGTGGACGTCAGCGCTCATGCGGTTGGCCGGCTGAAACCCGGCGTAACTCTGGCTCAGGCGAAGGCCGATATGGATGGGATTGCAGCGAATCTCGCCGCGGCCTATGCGGACGCCAATGAGGCCGCGGGCATCACCCTCGTCTCCCTGAAAGAAGATATCGTCGGCAACGTTCAGCCGTTCCTGATCTCGCTTCTCGCCGCCGTTGGCTTCTTGCTGATGATTGCCTGCGCCAACGTTGCCAATCTTCTTCTGGCGCGCGCGCTGGGCCGCTCCCGCGAGTTTGCTATTCGTGGAGCTCTGGGCGCGAGCCGCGCCCGCGTCATTCGTCAACTGCTTACGGAAAGCATTCTGCTGGCGGGTTCTGGCGGGGCGCTGGGTCTGTTGTTCGCCGTTTGGGCCACCAAAGCGGTACACAGCACGTTGCCGGGGACTTTGCCCCGGTCCAATGAGGTTTCTCTCGATTGGCGGGTACTCCTCTTTACGATGGCGTTGTCACTATTTGTGGGAATCGCTTTTGGCCTGGCCCCCGCACTGAAAACGTCTCGAATCAATTTGCAGGAAATACTCAAGGAGGGCGGGCGGGGGTCGAGCGCGTCGCGTCACAGGCTCCAGGGAGTTTTTGTTGCCGGCGAAGTGGCCATGGCCTTGGTCTTGCTCGTCGGCGCGGGGATGATGGTTCGCAGCCTTGCAGCGCTTTGGCGCGTCGATCCCGGCTTCAATCCCACCCACGCCATCACGTTCTCATTGTCCATGCCAGCCAATGCCGCAACCACTTCCGCCGAAACACGCGCACGCTTGCGCCAATTCGACGACAAAATGCATTCCATTCCCGGCGTCCAGGCCGTTTCCGTCACTCTTGGTTCTCGCCCGATGATTCATGACTCGTCGGAGCGCTTCTGGATTGAGGGCCGGCCCAAGCCCCCCAACCTGCAGGACATGCCGCAGGCGATGTTTTACCTTGTCGAAGTGGGATTCCAGCAAGCCATGGGAATTACCCTCGAGCGCGGCCGCTTCGTCACCCCGCAGGACGACGAGAAAGCGCCGGTAGCAATCGATATCGACGATGTTTTCGCCCGCACCTACTTTCCGGGCGAGAACCCGATCGGAAAACACCTCCATCTGGCGACTTTCGGCGTTCCTGCCGAAATTGTCGGCGTGGTTGGTCACGTGAAGCAGTGGGGGCCCGACGGTGATGGAAAGTCGCGTGTGCTCGCGCAGTTCGATTATCCGTTCATGCAGCTTCCCGAGAAACTCATGCCGCTCGTAGCAGAGGCTGTGGCTGTCGTGCTGCGCACGGAAGGCGATCCGGCTGTCGTGATTGGCCACGTTCGCCAAGCAGTAAAGGAAATCGATGCTCGAGAAGTGATCTATAACGTCAGGACGATGGACGAAGTCGTCGCCAGTTCATTCGCGGCGCGCAGGCTTTCGATGATTCTCCTCAGTGTCTTCGCGGCGCTGGCGCTGGTGTTGGCCTGCGTAGGAATCTACGGAGTGATTTCGTATCTGGTCGGCCAGCGCACTCACGAAATCGGCGTGCGCATGGCCCTGGGCGCACGGCAGCGTGACGTTTTGCGGCTCGTGATTTTGCACGGAACCAAGATGGCGCTTGCCGGCGTGGCGATCGGCATCGCCGGCGCGCTGATGCTGACGCGACTGATGGCCAACCAACTCTTTGGCGTCAGTGCGCATGACCCATTGACTTTTGCCGGCGTCGCCGCGCTGCTGATCATTGCGGCGGTGGCGGCGTGCTACATCCCCGCGCGGCGGGCGATGCGCGTCGATCCGATGGTCGCGCTCAGATACGAATGAGTTGGGGTGTACGTCGTCTCGTCATTGTCTGCAAATAACAAGGGACTCGCCCAGACCTCCGCACGTTGCCGGAATCCTGTAGAATCTTCGCGCGATTGACGGAATCGGAGCATAATCGGACCGCCGTTTTCGGAGGGTTGCCGTTCCATGAAAAAACTCATTGGCACGATGCTCCTTGTGCTTGCCGTTTCATGCGCCGTCCCGAATGCCGAAGTTCGCGCGCAACAATTCGCTCCACTCACCCAGGAGCAGAAGGACCAGCGATGGGAGACGGAAAAGGAACTCGAATCCGTCGCCATCATCGAACGGAAAGTCATGGTGCCGATGCGGGACGGTCTTCGCCTCGCTACGGATATCTACCGCCCGAAAAACGCCAGCGGCAAAGTCCCGGTCATTTGGGTGCGCACGCCTTACAATTTCAACTTCTGGGATGCACGCAACGGAGTGCCCGCCGACATGAAGACCGTTCTCACCGCCGTGAAGCGCGGATATGCGTACGTCATCCAGAACGAGCGCGGACATTTCTTCTCCGAAGGGAACTACGACATTCTGGGTGCGCCGCGCACGGACGGCTACGATGCGATTGCGTGGCTTTCCTCTCAGCCGTGGGCGAATGGCAAAGTGGGCACCACCGGCTGTTCGTCGACCGCGGAATATCAGATGGGCATCGCGGCGATGGGCCAATCTGCTTACGCGGCGATGAACGTTCAGGGATTTGGAGCCGGAGTGGGTCGCGTCGCCCCGTACTACGAACAGGGCAACTGGTATCGTGGCGGCGCCATTCAAATGCTGTTCATCACCTGGCTGTACGGCGAACAGAACCAGGTGCGACCCATGTTCCCACCGAACACTTCTCGCGAAGACCTGATTCGCGCTTCGAAAGCATTTGACCTTGCGCAGCAGCTTCCACCCATCGACTGGTCAAAAGCTCTCTGGCATCTGCCCGTGCAGGACATTCTCAAAGCCGTGGACGCGCCGCGCGGAATTTTCGCGGACGAGATGCCCGTGGACACCGGCGGCCGCATGGTACAGCGCGCTCCAAATGACCCTGCGTGGTACAAGGGCGGGCTGTATCACGACGATATGCCACTAAATCTTCCCGGCCTGTGGTATATGTCCTGGTACGACGTTTCCGTCGGGCCAAACCTCGCACTTTACAATCACGTCCGCAAAACCGCGAAGGGGGAGATTGCCGATGAGCAGTGGGCGGTGATTGCACCGGTGACGCACTGCGCGTACACGCGAGCAACGGAAGATACCGTTGTCGGCGAACGCAGCATGGGCGATGCGCGGCTCGACTATCAGGAAATTATGTACGGCTTCTTCGACCGCTTCTTGAAAGGAGAAAAGAGCCCGCGATTGGAAGCGCTGCCGAAAGTCACCTATTTCACAATGGGCACCAACAAATGGCAGACCTCGAAGGAATGGCCACCCACGGGCGCGCAGCCAATGACGCTCTATCTATCCAGCGCAGGTCGCGCGAACTCTTTGAATGGAGACGGCACGCTGGTGACGTCTCCACCGGCGGCGGACAAACCGGACTCGTTTACCTACGACCCGATGAATCCGGTGCCTTCCTACGGTGGAAACGTTTGCTGCACGGGCACGGCGGTTCAGGCCGGCGCGTTCGACCAGAGGAAAATGGAAGCGCGTGAAGATATCTTGGTCTACACAATGGAGCCGTTCAAGGAAGGAACGGAACTGAGCGGACCGATTGAGCCTACGTTGTACGTCTCCTCCGACGCGAAAGACACGGACTTTACCGTCAAAGTCGTCGATGTGTATCCGGACGGGCGAGCGTACAACCTCGACGAATCGATTCAGCGCTTGCGGTATCGCGACGGGTATGACAAGCCGCTCGTGTGGATGGAGCCGGGGAAAGTCTACAAAGTCACTTTGCAACCGCTGAACACGAGCAACTATTTTGATGTAGGCCATCGGCTGCGCATTGAGATCTCGAGCAGCAATTTTCCGCGTTTTGATCGGAATTTGAACACCGGCGGCAATAACTATGACGAAGAAAAAGGCGTCATCGCCCACAACTCTGTCCATCACTCGAAGCAATATCCGTCGCAAGTGATCGTGACGGTAGTCAAGCACGGTAGCTAGGAGGAGAAAGATGCGATTGCGCGGGAAATGGAGAGCGGCTGTAGCTTTGGCGGCGGTTTGCGCGTGTGCCGCTGCGGGAGGCCGTGCGCAGGAGATTCGCGATGGTGCGGGGCTCTTGCGCACGATGCACGACCGCTACGCGAACAATTGGTACGACACGCTGAGCTTCCAGCAGGACTCCATCACGCACAACGCCGACGGCACAGACAAGACGGAAGTCTGGTACGAAGCGTTAATGGTGCCAGGAAGATTGCGCATCGATATCGGCCAACCCAACTCCGGCAACGGAACCCTGGTGGCAGACAACACGCTGACGCGCTTTCGAAACAACGAGGTCACGGCAAGCCGTCCGTTCGTGCACATGCTGCTCGTGCTGGGCTTCGACGTTTACCGGCAAAAACCGGAGACCACCATCGAGCAGGTGAAGGGGCAAGGATTCGATCTTTCGAAGTTACGTGAAGACGTTTGGGAGAACGAGCCGGTCTACGTGGCGGGCGCGGACAAGGGCGATCTGCAATCGAAGCAATTCTGGATCGAGAAAAAGCGGCTTTTGTTTGTGCGGCTAATTCAACCAGATGACCGGGACAAGACCAAAATCAACGATTCGCGCTTCGCCGACTATCGCCAGCTTTCCGTGGGCTTCGTGGCGGCGCGCGTGGAGTTTTTCTCCGACGGCAAGAATGTCTTCAGCGAAATCTATTCCAATATAAAGGCCAATCCGAAACTCGATCCCGCAATGTTCGATGTGAAACAATTCAAGCCTCGGGAGGACAAAGACAAAAAGTAAGCCTGCGTAATTCCTCCCTTCGAATTGCCACGCAGGCTGAAGCTTGTGCTACATCACGGTCAAACTGAGCTGAATGGGCTGGAGCTGAAGGGGCTGGCCGGTTGAAGACGTCGCGGAAGGTGTAACCGTGATGACGGAGTTGCCGGAGGGAGTGATGACCGGCGGGGGAGGAGCGACGGAAGCGGTGCCGCCTCCGCAACCTGCAACATTGCTGAGCGCGATGGCGCAGATCAGAGCTGCAAGAACGCCAGAGAGCGCAAATCGAGTCCTGCCAGAGGTGAATTCAGCCGTCCGACCGCGTACAAACAAAATGAAAAGAAGCACGGCGAGCGCCGGGAACGTGAGTTGGGGCAACCGCAGGGCGGGCGGAAGCCGCGGCGGGGCTGATGGCGGCAAGGCTGCCGGGCCGCTGGTGGTTACAAGGACCGTAAACGGAGCGGCACTCCCACTGGAAAGAGAAATGGAGGGTGGCACTTGGCAGGCGGCGCCGATAGGCGCGCCCCCGCAGACGAGGGAAATGGTGCCGGAAAAGCCCTGCCCGGGAGTCAGTTGCAACTGGAATTGTGCGGTTTGACCAGCGGAAACGGTAGCTGAAGTAGAACCGCCAGGAGCGGCACCGGCGGTGAAAGCGGGATTGGCGGTGGCACTTAGCGAAAGGCTTTGAGGCGAACCCGGAGCATCGTCAGAAACCAGTAAGGTTGCCGTAAGCTGACCCGGAGCAATCGGACTAAAGACCAAGGAAACGGTGCAGTTGGCCGACGGAGCAACTGCAGCCGTGCAATTGTTGGTGAAACTGAAATCCGAAGGGTTGGGTCCACTAAGAGAAACCGAAGTGACGTGCAGCGGCGCGGTCCCGGAGTTGATGACGGTCAGCGTTTGCGCAGGGCTCGACGTTCCCTCAGTGGTGGTGGGGAACGAAGGCGCAGACGGAGAAAAGGTGACGGCCGGTGCTGCGGCGATGCCGGAACCATTGAGAACGAGGGTCTGCGGACTACCGGGCGCGTTATCCGCAACCTGGAGGTTGGCCGTTGAGGCGCCAACACTCTGCGGCGTGAAGCTGATACTGACAGAACAGTTGGCGTTCGGTGACAGTGTGGGCTGGCAGGTATTAGTTTCAGAAAAACTGGAGGCGTTGGTCCCAGCAATAGAAATGGAATTGATGGCCAGCAATTGACTGCCAACGTTGACTATCGAAACGATCTGAGTAGCGCTGGTGTTGCCAACCGTAACGGTGCCGAAATTCATAGGACCAGCAGGGAAAATAGTCACCGCAGGGCCGCTGATTGCTTGAACTGGACTTCCCGAAATGGCCAGTCCCCCGCAGCACGTGGGGTTAGCAACGCCCGTAGTAAAAGGAGAACCTGGAATCTCAGTGAGATTGCCCGTTTGTTGATCAACCTGATAAGCGTGGATGTTTCCTCCGCCGGATGCATAAATGTAAGGTCCCATGGGGTCGGCCACGGCGGCAGCTTGGTGCAACGAGATTCCGCTTAGGGGACCCAATACGGGACTGAGGGCACCGGTGGTTTGATCGACGGAATAAACCTCGACGCCACCCGACTGCGCAATGTAGAGAAAATGGCCTGAACTCTCGGCAATCATGGACGAAGGGTAATCGCCTTCGCCCAGGTTGAAAATCGGCTGACATGTGTTTGCGGTGCCGTCCACCGGAGAAATGAGGCAGCTCTCCACCGGACCAACATTTCCATGCCCACCCGCATAAAGAAACCTGCCTTGCGGGTCGATTGCGTAGCTCAATCCATCGGCGTTCAACAAGTCCGCCGTGCCTTGATAGGACAATTCTCCAGTTGAGGAATCAATTGAATAAACCTGCGCTCCGCCGTCCGATACTTGGTTTTGGCCATGGGTAAGGCAGACATATAGGTGAAGGCCCTTGGGATCAGTGAGCAACTGGAGGGGAGCGGCAAGAGTGGCGATCTCGGTACTTTGAACCGTAAGCAGAACAGGGGAGGGACCGGAAGTGTCGATTGACAGCGAAGCAACAGAGCTTTCACCTTGTACGTCACCATAGAAGTAGCCGACGAATAGGAACTTACCGGAAGATTCCGCGGCTATCGAGGTCGGCTGCGAAGGCGCCAGGTTGGGGTTTATGGTTGGTGGAACGGCGAAGGGAGATCCAGGGACTTCGGAAAGAGCACCGGAGGATGAATCGATCTGAAACATAGAGATGTCGTTGCTGGTCTGATTCAAGACGAAGAGAAACTTGCCTTGGCCATCGATTGCTACAAGGCCGCTATCGAGCCGTTCGTTGAAGGGTGAGCCGGGAAGCGCCGTCAGGGCTCCGGTTTGGCTGGACTTGATGAACCCAGAGATGACGGTTGGCGGCGTTGAAGTAGGGGGAGAACCATAGACGTACTGTTGAGAAAGAGTCTGCGCGGAAGCAGAGGAACCGATAGTAAGCAAAATACCTGAGAGAACTTGCCAGATAAGGATGGAAGAGCGCTGCTGCGGCCTCGGCTTAAACAGAAAACGTGTGAACGTCATTCCCCGTTTTGCTGAGGCGGCAAAGCTCCATCGGCAGTGAATCGATCGGCTCAAGTTGGAAGTGAGAAGGAAGCAGTTCCCACGAGAAAAATAAGTCCAGCAAAACGAGGTGTCAATGGAAAAATTAGCTAATCAGATATATTATACAAGTGGTTTTCCCAAAATGGGAATTACGGCCGGAGAAGCAACAGCCCAGCTGGCTGCCAAAGAGATTGACTTTCTGAAGGATGGTTTCAGATACTCTTCGCTCGTTATGGAACCTACACAACTTACTGTGGAAAAACTGGCCGGGTCGGATGCTAACCGGTTGATTCTACGGTTGAAAGGCAAGTTAGCCCTGGAGACCGTGCACAATTTCATTCAGACACTGAGGCCAGAGAGCGCCGCCCAACTGATTCTAGATATGAGCGAGGTGTCGTTCCTGGACTCGGCGGGAGTGGGCGCCCTGGTGCAGATCTTCGTGCACCGGAGACACTCGGGCAAGTCCTTCGCTCTGACAGGACTCTCAAAGCAAAGCAACGCCGTAATGCAAGTGGCGGGGCTGACGAAACTCCTGCCGATCCATAACTCGGTGGAAGAAGCCCTAGCGCAGCGGGCCTAGAAAACGGCGAAGCCTAGGTGGGAGTCCAGTGGGGATGGCTGCTGAAGAGGCCGTCGACGAAGCCGATCTGGTAACAAACAAATAGCCCAAAACAAAGACTGAGTAAGCCGGAGCTGAGCACGAGAGCCCGGTTAAGCCGCGCGAAGCGATAGCCCACAAAAGAAAATGGCAGAGCCAGAGCTGCGGTGATCAACATCATCCCCACAATCGTGCCCACACCAAAAATCAGCAGGTAGAAGACTGCCCAAGTCGGCTGGCGAATGGTGCTCAGCACAAGCAAGGCGACCGCCGCGGAACCAGCTAGACCGTGCACGATGCCAACCAACAAAGGACGCAGCGAGTGAAAAAGCCCGAGGCGGCCCAAGGAACCGCGCAACGAACGAGGCACTTCCAAGCTGTCACCGTGATGCTCTCCAGCTGAAGAGTGAGAATGCCAGTGGAAGTGCAATCCTCCTTCGTGCTGATGGAGGTGCGCGTGTTCGCCGGTGATGTGGGGATGCGAAGGGGAAAATTTCTCGCTGAGCCACTTTGTGACGCCGGTGAGATTTAGCACGCCGAGAAGAATCAGCATGAGGCCGACGGAAAACTCCATGGTGAGACCAATCCGGGGAGGAATCACGAGGCCAAACAGAATAATGGCGGCACCAACGACAGCGATGGTGAGGGTGTGGCCACAGCCCCAGAGGATGCCAATCAGGCCGGCCTTAGTGATGGAGCGTTCGCGGCTAACGATGGTGGATACCGCGATGACGTGATCGGGGTCGGTCGCGTGACGCATCCCGAGGAAAAAACCGATGGCAAGAATAGCAAGGCCGCTGGTCAAAGCCGTGAACCCTTAGAAAAGAGAATGGGAACTTATGAAGGAGAAGCATATCGAACGCGGACGACAAAATATATAGCGAGCGGGAAGAAAAGCCGCAGCAAGGTGCCGCACTCCAAAGCGCCTGCGCCGTACTATTCAGCCGACAAAGGGGGCGCGGTAAAGGGCATCCGCCCCGCGATGGACTGGGTGGACAGGCAAGAATGCCTGTCCCACCCAGAGCATTGAGAAGGCTAAGGTTCGCGGAGGAGCCGGGTAAGCTCGGCGGCGGCGTGGGGGAGGCGGGCCCCGCGGCGCGAGACCAGATAGACATGGCGCGGCATGTTCATCTGGCGAATTTTCACTTCTTTCATCCAACCATGATCGAGTTCCCACCGCACGCACATGCGCGGGACGATGGCCACGCCCATCCCCATCTGGACGAAGCGCTTGATGCTTTCAATGGTGGGCATTTCCATGGGCATGTTGAGGGTGGTGCGGTTTCGTGCAAACAGTTCTATAACGCGGCGGCGGTACGGGGATTCGACAATATGAGCGATGAAATTCTCCTGGCCGAGTTCGGCGACGTCGACCTCGCGTTTTTTGGCTAGCGCGTGCTTGGGCGGGACAACGAGAGTCAGTTCGTCCTTGAGGATTTCGGTGGCCTGAAGCTGAGGATCGCGCGGAACGAAAGATATGGCGCCGAGGTCGAGACGGTAATTGAGGACTTCGTGGGGAATGTCGCGGGAAAACATGCGATGAACGCGAACTTGGACGCCGGAATGCAATTCGCGAAACTTGGCGAGGGCGGGAAGAAGCGCGTGAATGGAGCTTTCGTTGACGCCCACGGAAAGTTCGCCGCGCTTGAGGCCTTCGAGCTCGGAGAGACCCTTTTTTACCTCGTCGCGAAGGTTGATGAGGCGTTCGGCGTACTCCCTCAGGAGCATACCGGCGTCGGTGAGGCGGACGGGGCGGGCGCCCCGAACGAATAGGGGCTGACCGAGAGAGTCCTCGAGCTTGCGGATGGCCAAACTGATGGCGGGCTGGGTTCGGTAAAGGCGCTCCGCGGCCCGGGAAAAGCTGCCTTCCTTCGCAACCATGAGAAAAACCTGTAATTCGCCTAGATCCATGAGTTTGCCGCGGCTAGTATAAAGCAAGATTATCAAATGCAGAACAAAGATAAATTGGACTGTAGGGCGCGAGTCATGAGTTAATACCAAAATGGGGGAGTCTATGGAAGTCGTACGCATCTTCGATACCACGCTCCGGGACGGCGAGCAGTCGCCAGGCTTTTCGATGAACACGCAGGAAAAGATCCGCATGGCGCGGCAGCTTGCCGCGCTGAACGTGGACGTGATCGAAGCGGGCTTCCCGATTGCGTCGAAGGGCGACCTGGAGGCGGTGCGGACGGTGGCAAAAGAGGTCCGCAACGTGCCGATTGCGGCGCTGGCGCGCGCGAAGAAGGAAGACGTAAGCGCGGCGATTGAGGCGCTCGAGCCAGCGGCGACGCCGCGGCTGCATGTTTTCCTGGCGACGTCCGACCTGCATCTACGGGTGAAGCTGAACATGACGCGGGAGCAGGCGCTGGAAGCCATCGCGGCGATGATCCGCTACGGGCGGCAGCACGTGAGAGAGGTGGAGTTCTCGGCGGAGGATGCGGGACGGACGGACATCGATTATCTGTGCGAAGTGTGCCGGGTTGCAGTGGACGCGGGAGCGACGGTTCTGAATCTGCCGGACACGGTGGGTTACGCGGTGCCAGAAGAATACGGGGCGATGTTCACGAAAGTGCGCGAACACTTAGGCGATCCCGATGGCGTGACGCTGAGCGCGCATTGCCACGACGACCTGGGAATGGCCGTGGCAAATTCGCTGGCGGCGGTTCGCGCGGGCGTGCGGCAAATCGAATGCACGATCAACGGAATCGGCGAGCGCGCGGGAAACGCTTCGCTGGAAGAAGTGGTGGTGGCGCTAGCGGTGCGCAAGGAAAGCTTTGGCGTGTCCACGGGGATTCGCCTGGAACAGCTCTTCCCAACGAGCCGGATGCTGACGGAAATCACCGGAGCGCTGGTGGCGCCGAACAAGGCAGTGGTGGGTGCGAATGCGTTCGCGCACGAAGCAGGAATCCACCAGGACGGGATCATCAAGAACCCCTTGACGTATGAAATTATTTCGCCACAAACCGTGGGTGTGCCGAGCCGTTCGCTGGTGCTGGGAAAGCACTCCGGCCGGAATGCCCTGCGCATGACTTTGAAGGAAATGGGCTACGAGGCGAGCGATACGGAACTCGCGGAAATCTACCGGCGCGTGACGGCGCTGGCCGACCAGGCCAAGCAGGTGCGCGCGCGCGACGTAGTCGACATCGCACATAAAGTGATCCGCCGACGCCCGGCGGCTATAGCTGCGGAATCGCCCTCCGCAGCCTGAATCTTTTGCTGCTTCAGAGATTGGTGAGCCGCTGGCGGCGCATCGGATAGGGAGTTGAGCGCGCGAGCGGTTGATGCGAGATTTGTATTCGTTCAGGGACGACCATGAAGAAGACCATTGTTTTGTTGCCGGGAGACGGCATCGGGCCGGAAGTGACGCGGGCGGCAGCGGCCATCCTGCGAGAGACCGCGCAGGAGTTCAACCACGAGTTTGAATTTGTAGAGCTTCCTTTAGGGGGCGCAGCCATCGATGCCAAGGGGACTCCGCTTCCCAATGAAACGCTGGACGCCTGTAGAAAAGCTGACGCGGTTTTTCTGGGAGCCGTGGGCGGGCCGAAATGGGACGCGCTGCCCGTCGGAAAGCGGCCCGAGAGCGGCCTGCTGGGGCTTCGAAAGGGGATGGGGCTGCACGTCAACGTACGCCCCGTGAAACTGATTGAGCCGTTGCGGGGACTTTCGCCCCTGAAAAAGGAACGGCTGGGCGACCTGGATTTGGAAATTGTGCGGGAACTGGCCGGGGGAATGTACTTCGGGGAGCGGGGAAACGCCACGGAAAGCGGGGTGGAGCGGGCGTGGGACACGGAGTCCTATTCGACGCCGGAGATCGAGCGAATCGCGACATTTGCGTTTAACCGGGCGGAAAACCGCTCGAGGCGGCTGTGCTCCGTGGACAAGGCGAACGTGCTGACGAGTTCGCAGCTTTGGCGGCGCACGGTGACGGCGATGAGCAGCGTGTATCCGTCGGTGAAGCTGGAGCACCTGTACGTGGACAACGCCGCGATGCAACTGACACTTCGACCGTCGCAATTTGACGTGATGCTGTGCAGCAACATGTTCGGGGATATTTTGAGTGATGCGGCGGCGGCGCTGGTGGGGTCGATTGGGCTGATTCCTTCGGCGAGCTTTGGGACGGCGGCGCCCTTGTTTGAGCCGATTCACGGGTCGGCGCCGACGCTGGCGGGGCAGGATGTGGCCAATCCAATTGGATCGATTTTGAGCGCGACGATGATGCTGCGCGATGCGTTTGGGTTGAATTTAGAAGCGGATTGGATTGAGCAATCGTTGACAAGAGTGCTTTCCGGAGGATACCGCACGGCGGACCTCGCCGAGCCGGGAGCGCGGACGGTTGGTGGATCCGCGTTCACTGAGATTTTGCGGGAAGAAATGCAGCGGACGTTCGAGCACGCAGAACGGTACGGCTGGGGCGTTTAAAGACGTGGCTGGTAGGTTTTCCTATTCCATTCAGGGCGGTTAGAGCTCCCAGGTAGTCGGTTAGTTTCCGATTATGCGGGTGGTCTCAATGGGTCGACGCAACACTTTCTTGAAGTTTACTCGCAGGAGTCTGAAAACCTAAAGTTTGTCGTGGGCGTTGATTTAAGCGCAGCGCTACTTTGTTCAGATCCGACTGGGAATAGTCGGTTAGGTC
>DASPTW010000063.1:0-27902 GCA_035623215.1 Candidatus Acidiferrum sp. | reverse complement strand
GTGGCTGTTCCTTTCAGGTCGTTGACAATCGCGTGCGGCGAATAGGTTGTCACCAGCGGCATCTCCGGCCCCAATCCGACAAGCTGCCCCATTGGGTTCAAGTCAAGTATCACGTCCTTATTGACGGTCACTCCCCAGCTTGCGAGCAGGCCGGTCAACGCGTCGTTGTCGGCAATTTCGGAACGCTTCGACTTCAAGGGCGGATCCAAAAGAAACAGCGCGCGACCTCCGTCTTCTATATATTTCTTTATTGCATCGACCTCTGGTTGCTGGTAATCCGTTTTCGGCCCGGCGACCACAAGCACCGTGCAGTCGGCAGGTACTTCGGCCTTTTGCAGCAGATCGATGGGCCTGGAGTCGTATTCTTCCTTGACCAGCATGTCGCGCAAACGCGAATAGCCGCTGGCGTCCGTCTCATCTGGCTGGTGTTCGCCGCTTCCCGTCGCGTAGCAGAGCTTGCGCGCGTTGTTTTTTAGCACGCGAATGAAGGCTCCAGTGATGTCTTCCTCGCTCGTGCTCTTGGCTTCTTGCTTCTTTGCGCCGACTTGCACAATTGTTGTGCCATAGCTCTTGATTCCAGCGGCGCGCGCAAGGTCGGGCTTCTTGTCAGCATCGACGTATTCCACGTGCACCCTTGGCGAGAGATTCGCATACATCTGCAATTCATCTCTTGCGCGTTCGAAACGCGTACCTTGATCGAAATACGTGATCTTCGAGTCTTCCTTTACCCCCTTGACGATTTTCGCAGTTTGTTCGGAGAGGCTATACCGCTTGTTCGAAGTCGTGTCGTAAGACTTGTCATAGCGGTTCGCCAATGTGTTTGCCACCGTGAGGATGGCCGCCACGATGACGATGTAAAGAGTGGCGTAGGCCACATATTTTGTTTGCCGCGCTTTCAGCAGTTGGAGATTCATTTACGACCTCCACCGCAGCGACTCGAGGGAACGCGCCGTCAAAAAGAGACCGAGAAAAATCACCGAGACGTAATACACCGCGTCTTTGGTGTCCAGGACTCCTTTGGCGAAGGACTCCATGTGCGTTGTTACCGCCATGTAGTTCATCACTTGCGCCCACGTCGCGCTCTCATAGCCGCCGGCCCAGCCCAGCACAAAAAGCAGCAGGCACACAGCAAACGTAGCGGCTCCGGCGATGATCTGGTTCTTCGTGAGTGTGGAGATAAACGTACCCAGCGCCAGCATCGCTGCGGCTTGCAGCAACACTCCCAGGTAACCGATCGCCATCGGTTTCCAGTCCGGATTGCCATATTTGAACAGGAATGCGAAATTCAGCCCGGTGACCAGGAGCATCCCAGCGTACAAAAGAACCGAAGCGAGCCATTTTCCAAGAATCACTTCGACATCGCGAATGGGCGAGGTCGCGAGCAATTCGATCGTGCCATTCCGTTTCTCTTCCGCAAACAGCCTCATCGTGATGATGGGGATAAAAAACAAGTTGACCACGTTCATGTTCATCAGCAACTGCCGGATGATTTGCTCGTTGACGTTCATGGGCATCATTTCGCCGCGCATCATTGCCGCATTGCTGTAGTAGTTGAAGGCGCCCAGCATGTTCCAGAAAAACCAGCCGAAGATCACCGCAAACATCACGAACAAGATGTAGGCAATTGGCGATACGAAATAGCTGCGCAACTCCTTCCGGCAAACGATCCAGACGTTTCTCATTGCGCTGCTCCCTTAACCTTTTGCGAGTCTTCGGTATTTTCAGATTGCTCCCGCGTGAGCTGCAGGAAGATTTCCTCCAGGCTCACCGACGCCGGCCGCAGTTCATTCAGGTCCCACCCGGCTTCCACGACCGCGCGCGCGAGGTCAGCGCGAACCAGGCTGCCCTTGTTGTTTTCCACTTCGAAGGCGTTGCCTTGCGGCCTTTTTTCTTTGAAGGTCACTCTGCTGACGCCCGCCACGCGCCCCAAGCGCTCCTGAACGTTGGCGGCATCGAGAGCGCCTTTGCGAGAACCGACTTCGACAAGCACGGATTCCACTCCGCGCGCGCGGTTTTGCAGGTTATTCACCGAATCCGTCGCCACCAGCTTGCCCTTGTTGATGATGATGACCTGCTGGCAGGTCTGTTCGACTTCGGGCAGGATGTGCGTGCTCAGAATGATGGTGTGGTCGCCCGCCAGACCCCGGATAAGCTCTCGTGTTTCGTTAATCTGCTTGGGGTCCAGGCCCGCGGTGGGCTCGTCCAGAATCAGCACTTCCGGATTGTGAATAATCGCCTGCGCCAACCCGACGCGCTGCCGGTAGCCTTTCGAAAGTTTGCCGAGCAGCTTGCTCTTGACGTCGGCGATGGCACAACGATCGCACACCGTATCCACTCGTTGGCGAAGTTCCGTTCCCGAGAGTCCCTTTAACTTGGCCACGAACGTGAGGTACTCGGCAGTTCGCATCTCTTGGTAAAGCGGAGGCGCTTCCGGGAGATATCCGATCCGCCTTTTGACCTCCAGCGGCTTTTCGAGCACGTCGAACCCGGCCACGGTGGCTGTTCCTGACGTTGGCGGAAGGAAGCACGTCAGCATCCTCATCGTGGTGGTCTTGCCTGCGCCGTTAGGGCCAAGAAATCCGACGATTTGGCCCTTCTCCACCTCGAACGAGATGTGATCCACAGCGGTATTGCGTGCGTACCTTTTTGTAAGCTCACTTACACTGATCATAGTTTTTATGTTTCTGGAAGTAAGTAGTTCAGCCCTGAGTCTGAGTTAGTTCACCGGATGATTCTCCGATACCCACAATTGCAAACAATTATCCTAGAAATTTTCTACGGCTGCTGTCAACTTCGACCCGTCGGGCCTGCTGCCTTCTGCCAGGACACAGCTCAACAGATACGAATCACCAGCCACTCCCCTGGTGCTGCTACAATGCCGCAGGGAGCATAACGTTCGCCTATGTTTGCAGTGCGCTTGATTGGCGTGCTGGCGCTGGTGGCGCTGAACGGATTCTTTGCCGCCACCGAGTTTTCTCTGGTGGCCGTACGCCTCTCGCGTATAAAGCAGTTGGTCGCTAGGGGAAACGTCCGGGCTCGCGTGGTCGAAACGCTGCTTGGCGATTTGCACCGGGTCGTTTCCGGCGTGCAGTTGGGAATCACCCTGACCAGCCTTGCGATTGGCGCCCTGGGCGAAGCGACGCTCGCGCGGTTTTTCCAGACCCTTTGGCCTGGCACGCCCGGGACCAGCACTGTGCTCTTCGCTCACGCCGCTGCGCTAGCCTGCGCCTTTGCGCTCCTCTGCGCGCTGCACGTGGTAATCGGCGAATTGGTTCCAAAGACGATCAGCTTGGCGCGCGCCGAACGCGTGGCGTTGATGGTTGGCATTCCATTTCACTGGTTTCTCAATACTTTTCATTGGGTTATCGATCTACTGGATGGCGCCTCCGGAGCAATCGTAAAGGTTCTTGGCGTTTCCTCGCCGCAGGTCCACGGCGTCGCGCACTCGACCGAGGAATTGCAGATTCAGATTCAGCAAGCGCGCGAGCGCGGCCTGCTGGCCCCAGGGGAAGAAAAATTCATTCTCAGTGCCATCGAACTGTCGCAAATCCAAGTCCGCGAAATCATGGTGCCGCGCCCCGATATGCATACTCTTCCGGTTGAATCGAGCCTCGACGAAGTGATGCGTGCCTTTGCCACGACGCAGCGCTCGCGCATTCCCGTCTACCGTGGCTCGCTCGATCAGACTCTCGGCTTCGTGCACATCAAGGACATGATGTGGGTTCTGCTCGACCGGGAACGCCGAATCGAGGAAAATCTCGCGCCCCCGCCTTTCGATTTGCGCCGCGTCTTGCGCGAAGTTCTCATCGTCCCCGAAACCAAGCCTGCCAACGAATTGCTCCTGGAATTGCGCACGCGTCACGTCGGCATGGCCATGGTTGTCGATGAATTTGGCAGCATCCTTGGCTTAGTCACAATGGAGGATATTCTCGAGCAAATGGTCGGCGAGATTCACGACGAGTTCGACGTCGTGGAAAAGCCCCTGACTCTGGCCGATGGCGCGCTGATTTTTGACGCGGCGCTAAATGTGCGCGATCTGGAGACTCAGTACAACATTACGTTGCCAGAAGACCCTGCTTACGCCACCGTCGGCGGATTCGTCCTCGATCAACTGGGCTTCATCCCGAAAGGCGGAGAGAGTTTTGACCACGGCAACTATCGCTTCTCCGTTGTCGAAATGGACGGCAAACGCGTCGCTCGCGTGAAGATTCAGCGCGTCCGCCAGGCCGGAGCTGAAGGAAAGCCGCAAGAGCAGGCGGAAGCCGTGCTGCAGCCCGTAAAATCTGCAGCTCCATCATCCGAAAAAGCCGTTTCGAATCGCCACGAATAACGCGGGACATTGTCAAACGAATCCTGCTCGCGCTTCCTGCTCTTTCGCTAGCTATCAGAGTGATTGGTGACACTCGGAAGAGTGTCACCATAGACAAGATTCGGCGCTATGAGCGTTGAGTTTCGCGAGGCGGGCCTAGAGAATGAAGGCGTGAGTCCTCACAAGCACCGGATCGCCGATTACCTGCGGCCCAAAACGCTGGCGATGTTGTTGCTCGGGTTTTCTTCAGGCCTTCCCTTTTATCTAGTCGGCAATACGTTCGGCTACTGGCTGCGCGATGAACATACCTCGCTGACGGCGATTGGTTTTCTTTCCTGGGTGGGCATTGCCTATTCTCTGAAGTTTTTGTGGGCGCCCTTGATGGATCGCGTCGATTTGCCGCTGTTCAAACGGCTTGGACATCGGCGCGGATGGATGATGTTCTCGCAGATTGTCGTCGGGCTGGCGCTGTTCGCCATGGGGGGAACTGGCACGCACGCCGGGCTCGGCCGGCTCGGCGTGCTTGCGCTCGTCGTCGCATTCGCCTCATCGACACAAGACATTGTGGTCGATGCCTGGCGAATTGAATCGGCGGACGACGGTGAAGAACAAGGCCTCCTCGCGTCCGCCTATCAGTTCAGCTACCGCCTGGCGCTCCTGGCTACGGATTCCGTCATCCTCATTGTGGCGGCGACCGTGGGCTGGCGCATGTCCTACGGGTTCTATGGCGCAGCCATGGCCATTGGAATCATCGCCACCTGGTTCGCGAAGGAACCGGAGCGCGCGGGCGCGGTGATGGATCAAAAGCGCGAAACGCCGCTGTGGACCCCGCGCGGTTTCTTCGACGCTGTTGTGGGGCCGTTCATCGCTTTCTTCCGCGTGCATGGCTTGCTCGCGCTGGTGATGTTAGCGGCGATCAGCCTCTACCGCGTGCCGGACTTCCTCATGGGTCCGATGGCCAATCCCTACTACCACGACCTGGGGCTTACCAAGCAAACGGTCGGCGAGATGCGCGTCTCTATCGGACTCGTCGCCACGTTTGCGGGCATCGCGGCGGGCGGATTCTGCTCGCTGAAGCTTGGATACATGCGCGCGCTCATCATCGGAGGCATTTTGCAAGCAGCCGCAACTGCCGCATTTGCGACTCTTGCGTTCGCGGGCCTGAGCATTCCTCTCTTCGCCGCCGTCCTGGCAGGTGACAACTTCAGTTTCAGCTTTGCAGGCGTTGCGCTGGTTGCGTACATGTCGAGCCTCACCAATCTGGGGTACACCGCTACGCAGTATGCGCTCTTGAGTTCCACCTATGCCTGGCTGGGGAAAATCTTGAAGGGATTTTCCGGCGCTGCGGTCGAACACCTGAGCGCCACGCACGGCCTCATCCACGGCTATGGCATTTTCTTTATCGCTTGCGGACTAACCGGGCTGCCGGGCGTCCTCCTGTTCGCGGCATTGGGTTATTGGCACAGGCGCAAGCAACCGGCCCCGACCGCGGCCTAGGAAAGTCTTCATACAACGCAGGGTCGTGCGGATGGGGGTGGAAAATCCCACGCGACCTGTTAGGCTACCTTCGACTCCACGGTGCTTTCGCTATGTTGAACAGTATCACTCCCTTTTTCATTGTCGACGACTTGGCCGCTACGCTTGCGTTCTATCAGTCTAAGTTGGGCTTCGACGTTCGTTACAAGGGAGGCGGTGACGGAAACGCAGACGGCGACTTCTGGGCCATTCTTGGACGCGACCAAATCATGCTCATGTTCAAGGCCATCACGCCCGAGGTCCATCCCCAGCCGAACCGTTCGCGTCACGAATGGGCTCGCTGGGACGCCTACATCTACACGGATGCCCCCGACTCACTGTATGCAGAGTTCGTAGGCAAGGGGGTTCCCATGCTTCAGGAACTGGCCAATACGCACGATGGACTCCGGGCCTTCGAGATCACCGACAACAGCGGCTACGTGCTCTGTTTCGGCCGCCCCGTCAACGAGTAGCTCCACCCTTCTACGATCCTCAGTCCGGTCCTTTGTCAGCCTGGATGGTGTGTTAGCTGCCGGCCAGAGGCCAGCGCTACGAAATGGGTTGGCGGGAGCTACTTCGTCAGGACGACCGGCGTGCCTCGCCCTAGCCCCAGCGTTCGCGCAGCATTCCCTTTGTTGACTGCAATTTCCACGTACCCGCTCGACCCCACGTACGCGATCGGCTCGGTGTTACTTCCTTGCGCGAACGTTTCCACAAACTTTGTTATCGCCTGATTTCCCGCTTGCAGTTGGATCGTTCCTCCGTTGCGCGCTGACTCCGGCAGGTCCGCCTCTCGGAAATTCGTAATCAAATTTCCGAATGCGTCGGCGCGCATCACCACGCCTTTCACCACGCCATCCACATCCTTCGGCCGCGGTAGCGCAAACCGCTTGTAGTCGTTAATCTGCTCGCCCATGCTGGCCGATTGCCAGCCCTTGGTGAGCCACGCCGCTACCGGCGCAAAAATGTCGCGTCCGTGAAACGTCTTGCTCACCGGCTGCAAATAATAATGCTCGGCGTTGGCGTGCCGCACGACGAGATTCTCCTGCTCGCGCTCGTAAACCACCGAGAGCACGCCATTGTCCGGCGCCACAAAATATTGATTGCCCGCGCTTACCAGTAGCGGCCGCCGCTCCGTACCCACCCCCGGATCCACTACTACAACGTGAATCGTCTTCGGCGGAAAGTAGGAATACGCCGACCCGACCGCCAGCGCCCCGTCCAGTAAATCGAACGCCGTGACGTTGTGCGTGATGTCCACAATCGTTACGTCCGGATTGATTTTCAGGATAACGCCCTTTAGCGTGCCGACCAGATGGTCGTTCGTGCCGTAGTCCGTCGTCAGCGTGATAATCGCGTTGGCCAATGGATTCTCTCACCCAGGATGATTTGTGCAGCTTGCACAACGAAGCGCACACACAAACCCCACGCCGCTTCGTATCTTCTGACGCTATCGGAGGCTAGCGGCGGCGTCAAGAATCCACACGTACCATGCTGTGCAATTGCCAACAGTCCTCATCGGCGAAGGGCCGCGCAAGACGCTTGCCCGCTGGCGGGGCGGTTTTAGACGTGGCCCTGCTCGGGCGCGCAGGCGTGCCACTCGGGATCAGGGTAGTGCCCCCGGCAGAACCACTGGCCGCACTTCTCACAGAATTGCTGGGCGCTCCGGTCGCATGGTTCATCCACGCGCGAAACTCCCTGGCAAGTTTGTTCCTGAGGCTTTACCGCTGCAGTGCTCATGACTTCCTCCTGGGCACGCTTGGGTGCCGGTGGGAAGGGGACTCAGCGGCCGGGTTCCACGACACCAACCTTGTCCACGCCGCTACAAGCAATATACACCCGCCCGTCAACGGTTGCCGCCATATTGCGCACCACGCCACCGCCTGAAGGAATCGAGGCGCGCGCAAACTTCTCCGTTTTCGGGTCGAAGCGAATCATCGTATTGGGTTTCACTCCCGACTCGCTGTACCAGACCATTCCATCCGGTGTAATGGCAATGCCATATGGGCCAGACTCGGGCCCGCCTGGCGAATCCCACATCTTCACCGCGCCCGTTTTTGGGTCGAGCCGTCCGAGGTGGCCACCCTTGAAGTCTGTGAAATAGACGCTGTCGTCCGCCGCAATCATCAGCCGCCGCGGCCGCGTGCCTTCCGGCAAAGCGTAGTCGGTTAATTCCATTGTCTTTGGATCGATTTTGCCCATTTTGTTAGTGCCCAATTCGCAGAAAAACGGCACACCTTTGCTGTTCACTTGAATGCCGTAGGGCAGCGCACTTTCCGTAGCTACTTTTTTCAGATCGATTTTGCCAGTACGTGGGTCCAGCCGTCCGACGGCGTTGCCGCCTTGCGCCGTGAACCACAAAATACCGTTCGCGTCGAAGACCAGAGAGTGCGGGTCATCCACACTTTCATCGGGCATCTTGTATTCGGTGATTTTTCCTGTGCGCGGATCGAGTTTGCCAATGTAGCCGCCAAAATTCGCGGTGTACCAGATGTTTCCGTGCTTGTCGGACATCAGCCCGTGTGGGCCGGAGTTTTTGCCTTCGACGAGTGGATATTCCTTGAAAGTACCGGTGGCCGGGTCGAGCCGTCCCAGCTTGTTGACCATTTGCTCGGTGAACCATAGTGACCCATCCGCGCCCACCGCAGGGTCGTGTGGATGTGCGCCCTTTGTCGGCACCGCCCATTCACGAATTGTCACCTTCAGTTCGCTTACATCGTTGGCCGGGCCCGCTCCAAATGCAGCCAGGCCAGCTGCCAGCCCGCTGACCAAGATCAAAGCACCGGTCATCGTTCGCCAATCTGCTCTCATGACTGCCTCCTCGCTGCAATGCTTCGCAATTCTTGCGAGAGGCGAACAGCTTAACTCTGCGGCGCTTCCGGGGAAAGCAAAAGTGTTAGGACTTCGATGCGCAGGACACGTTCCTCTCTGGCGCGCTCTACGGTACACTCTCCGGCGTTTGCCACGCGTACGACGCCAGTAAGCAACCAAAGGAATGGGAGGGAATCGATGAACCGCAGAACTTTGCTAAAGATGGGCGCGCAAGCCGGTGCTGCGGCTATTGCCGCGCCTCTGATGAATTTCGGACGCTTCCGCGTATTTGCCTCAAGCCCCAAAGAATACTCGTCGCGGTGCGTCGAACTGGTCCGGCGCGCCAATGTGATTGACATGCTAAACGTCTTTAACCTGGGCATGGTTCTAGGTTTCTTGGCGGGCGACAAGAAGCCGACATGGCTCGACAATCCCGCTTTGATTCCGCCAGCCGAGCTTCAGCGCGCCCGCGAGAGCGGCTTCAATGTCCTTCACATCGCCGTCGGCTACAACGATTACGACAGCACCCTTCGCTTCTTATCCCAATGGAACGGCCTCATCGCTCATTACAACGACACGTTCTTGCGCGTCGACTCTCCCGACCGCCTCGCCGAAGCAAAGCGCGCCGGCAAAATCGGCATCATCCTCGGCATCCAGGACTCCGACCATTTCCGCACCCTCGACGACATTGACTTCTTCTACGGCCTGGGCCAGCGCGTCTCGCAGCTCACCTACAATGCGCGCAATCTGATCGCCAGCGGCTCCACCGAGCGCAACGACAGCGGCCTCAGCGATTACGGCGTCAGCGTCGTCGAGCGCATGAACCAACTCGGCATGGCCGTCGACGTCTCGCACTGCGGCGATACCACTACGCTCGACGCTTGCGGCGTCTCCAAGCAGCCCGTGCTCATCACCCACTCCAATTGCCGCGCCCTCACTCCGCATCCGCGCTGCAAGACCGACGAAGCCATCCGCAAAATCGCCGCGAGCGGCGGCGTGATGGGCATTACCGGCGTGCGCCCCTTTGTCAGCGCCAAGGAGCCCACCACCATCGAGAACCTTCTCGACCATTACGACCACGTCGCCAAACTCGTCGGCGTCGAGCATCTCGGCGTCGGAAGCGACATCGGTCTCGATGGCTATGACGCCTTGCCCGAGCCTGTCCGCAAAAAACTCCATGCCAGCTACAAAGCCAGCTACGGTTTCCGCGAAAAGGATGACATCGAGGGAGTGGATCATCCCAAGCGCACCTACGATTTGACCGAAGGACTTATTCGCCGCGGCTACTCCGACTCTGACATCGCCTTGATTCTCGGCGGCAACTTCCAGCGCGTCCTCTCCCAAATCTGGAGCAAGCAACTCGGCCAAGTCGCTTCCACACACTAGCCGCTTTCCAGTACTCACCCTATGCCACATTGTGGTACTATTACATTGTGGAATTCATTGAGTCGCGACTATTCACGCGGCGTCTTCATGAACTTGCCGGCGATGAGGCGGACGATCTGCTCAGAGCGATTCAAAACCAGCTTGCGCAAAAGCCGGATCGCGGAGCCGTGGTTCCCGGTCTCGGCGGCGTGCGTAAAGCGCGCATTGGAAACCCAGGTCGCGGAAAAAGTAAGCGTGGAGGGTTGCGGTGCCTTTACTTGCATCTGGAGCAGCGGCAACACTTCCACTTGTTATTGTTGCTGGACAAGGGCGAGCAGGAAGACGCCACGGAGGCTCAGCGGAAACAGATGCGGGAATGGGTCGCGCAAATCAGGAAGAATCTGGGAGGGTGAATATGACGGAAAAAATTAAAGTAAACATCTTCGAAGCAATGAAGGAAGCGCTTCAAGATGTTGCGGCCTATGAGCGCGGCGAAGCCGTCAATCTTCGCGTCACGCGGATCCCAGAACGGCCGAAGCCGATTTCACCCAAAGAAGTGCGCCGTATCCGCCATTCGCTGAAGGCCAGTCAAGCTCTGTTCGCTACCTATCTGAACGTGAGCGCAAACGCAGTGCGGAGTTGGGAGCAGGGCACGCGTCGGCCACGCCAGGCCGCTCTCAAGCTCTTGGTGATCGCCAAGAAAAACCCGAAGGCTCTGCTCGTCGCTTGATTCTCACTGAGCTTCACTGGCCTTCGTCCGGAGGTTGGTACAGCTCCGCTATCGCCGCGACCACCGATGGGTCCAGAGGATTCAGCTTCAGTTGCTCCGCAAGGAACGCCAGGCGATCGCGGCGAGCCTCAGCGTTCAGGGCATGTGGCGCTTCGTACAACTTGAACTTCTTGGGCTCGCTGACATTCGCGGCATACTCTTTGGCTCGCTTCGGCGTCAGAAAATCTTCCTTCGTGGCGTATTGCAAAAACACGGCGGCAGGCGCCGCGTGCGACACGAACTTGCCCGGATCGAGCCAGCCATATTTCCCTTGAAATGCGTCCAACTTCTCAGGGCCGACCTTCTGGCGGTAGTCCTGGAATTCCTTGGATTTCATGTCCACTTCGTCGGAAAGGCTCCCCGCCATCAGCACGAAGGCCTTGAAACGCTTGTCCAGGCCACTGAGGAATCCGCCGACCGTCGCGTTGTAGCTGTGCCCCACGTAGGCCAGGCGTTTCGGGTCCACGTCCTTGCGCGCGAGAAGCAGATCCGCCCCTCGCTCCATGTCAACGATTTGCTGAATCAAGTCGGTCACCTGTTGCTCGTTGAGCGGGCTTTTATCTTGCACGTGCCCCGGCCTGGCGACCGGGCCGTCCGTCAGCAGCGACACGACTCCGCTCTTGGCGAGCGCCACCGCCTCGTCGAGAAACTCCGTGCGGTTCCGCGCCGCTGAATTATTCCAGTACCAGTGACCCCAAATCACCGCCGCAAACGGCCCGTCGCCGGGCGGCACCACCAGGTAAGCGGGCACGCGGCCGCCTTTCGGGCTTGCATACGAAATATCGTGAACCGCAATCTCACCGCGTTTCGTTACACCGCTTTCCTGAATGTCGAGCGGAGCCCCGCGATCGTACTCAAAAGCATTCTGCCCAGTCTGGCTCTGAACCGTTGCCCGCCGCTTCGCTTTGATCAAAACATCCACCGAATCGGGCCGCCCATTCCAGTAATCCAGCCGGATCCGTCCATCGGGCAACTGCCGCAGGCTTGCGGGAATCGCGCTGGCCAGCAGATACCAGCCGTCAGGCAAGACCACTGCATTGCGCGGACGCCCCAGACTCCGGTCAAACACCAATTCTTCGCCGTCCAAGCCATAGCTCGCCGGAGCCGTGTATGTCTCCGAGATGCGCAACCGCATCGACTGCCCTTGCTTCACGGGCGGGAAGGGAATCAGCACCACTTCCGTCGTCGGACTCACCGGCTCTTCCGTCGTGATTTTCTCCGCCGCCATCTCCGCCCCCGTCAGAATTCGTGTCTCGAGTTTCTCTCCCGTGTCCAGAATGTACGCCGAAGGATTCGATGCCTTGCTGCCTTCGCGCACAATATTCAAGTACCGGTTCACGCCGGGTTGCGATTCCGTGTAGTCGTGATACAGGCTGAACGAGTGCGTCTCCGGCTGCTGCAGGAAGTACACGATGTCGCGGTCTTGATGTGCGCGTTCGGAAAGTCGCTCCCGTTCCGTCTCGCCCTGAAACGGCGCCTCCCAGCTCTTCTTCGTCGTCAATGCCTTCGGCACTGCGGACGCCCCGGTCTGCGCTCCCGGCTTTGCCTTCAATACCAACGGCGCCTCCCCCGGTCCCGCATTCATGAAACTAATCCCGATTCGGCCATCGGCCTCCGGCAACACCTGCGACGGCACGTTGCAGTCCACCAATTCGTATCCCGCGGGCAGCACCACGCGGTTTCTGCGGATGCCCAACGACCGCTGGAAAATGATCGCGTCGCCCTCGCGGAGGTAGCTCTTCGCGTCTTTGTACGTTTTCACAATCAGGATGCGCCCTTGGCCATCCACCGGCACCGGCCGCGCCAGGTGCACTCGTATGAAGTCGCTTCCAGTGTCCGCGCTGGCCATCAACGGGTCCTTGCGCGCCTCCTCTCCGCTGACCACCTCAAACTTCAGCGGCTCGCCCGTCATCGCGTCATATACGGCCTCGTCGCTGGCCACGCTCCCTTTGCGAATCGGGTTGTAATAGACCGTCGCTCCGGGAGCCGTCGCCGTCACCTCGTACCGAATCTTGAAGCTGGCACTCTCCGGTGCCAGCAACTCGTACCGTGTGTATTCGTCCGTCTCCTTCTGCCGTACTCCAGCCGTAGCGCCCGCACTCGCGGCAGCGCCGGACTGGGTTTGACACTTGCCTGTCGGTGGTATCCAGAGCAAAAGGCAGAGGCCTGTTGTACCGATTGCAATCAAAGTGCGCATAGTGAGCATCCTCCGGCCTCAAGAGTGAATCACGAGTCACTTCGTCTTACAATCGGGGGACACAGATGACGCAAGGAATTGCCATAGGCGGAGACAGGACTATGATCGAGCAGGGGCGCCGGAAGCAAGGTGTTAGCAGAGAAGAAGCACTCGCGCTGGCTGGGGAGGCTTCCCTCGACGAACTGCTTCATGCAGCCAGCGAAGTGCGTCAACAGGGGAAAGGCAACACCGTCAGCTTTTCAAAGAAAGTGTTTATTCCGCTGACGACTCTGTGCCGCGACTATTGCAGCTACTGCACCTTCCGCAAAGATTCAGGTCAGTCTGGCGCTTTCTTCATGACGCCGGAGGAAGTCCTTGCCCTGGCCGAACAGGGCCGCCGCGCCGGGTGCAAAGAGGCGCTCTTCAGCCTGGGCGATCAGCCCGAGCGAATTTTCCCAGAAGCGCGAGAATTCCTGCGCAAGCAAGGATATGCGCGCACGCTCGATTACCTCGGGGCGATGTGCGAGTTGGTGCTCGAACGCACGGGGCTATTGCCGCACGCCAACCCCGGCGTCATGGACGGTGCGGCGCTCGACAAACTCAAAGAATCCAATGCCAGCGTCGGCTTGATGCTGGAAAACGTAAGCTCGCGCCTGATGCGCGAAGGCTTACCCCACGCGAATGCCCCGGACAAAGTTCCCGCCCTGCGACTGCGCACTATGGAGGAAGCCGGCAAGCGCTCCATCGCCTTCACCACCGGAATTCTGATCGGCATTGGCGAAACCATGGAGGAGCGCATCGATTCGCTGCTCGCCATTCGCGACACGCACGAAAAGTACGGCCACATCCAGGAAGTCATTGTCCAAAATTTTCGCGCCAAGCCGGACATTCCCATGGCCGCGCACCCCGACCCTTCGCTCGAAGAAACGTTGCGCACAATCGCGCTCGCGCGAATCCTTCTCGGGCCGCACATGAATGTTCAGGCCCCGCCGAATCTCAGTTACGACGATTTTCCTCGCTTGCTCGAAGCAGGCATCAACGATTGGGGCGGAATTTCGCCGGTGACGAAGGACTTCATCAACCCCGAAGCGGCCTGGCCGCAAATAAACAAACTACGCACGGAATCCGAAGCTCGTGGCTTTCAATTGCGCGAGCGCCTGGCCCTTTATCCGGAATTTATTTCACGTGAGAACTTTCTTGCCCCGCGCGTCCGCGAAAAACTGAATTCGCTTGCCGGTCCCAATGGCTTTGCCAAGGACGGCCCGCGCCCAATCGATGTAGGGGCGCAGCATTCTGCGCCCCAGGCGACGAGCGAGGATTGCGGGAGTGGCTCTCTGTCGGTGTGAGTCGAACCTATTTGAGCGGCAAGCCGGTGAAGCGAATGCCTGCGCTGTGCACCTTGTAGCGCGCATTCAAGCCGATGAGCAGCGCCGTCAGCGATTCGGCGATGCGCGCGTTTTCGAGCTTGCCGCCATTCACCGCGCGCGCGCCGGGAATCTTCTCGGCGAGATCGATGGCCGCCTTCTTCGCGGCCTCGTCGTCGCTGCAAACCAAGACGTCGCACTCGACCGGACCGTCTTTCGCGAGAAGTTCGGCGCTGAGATTGTGAAACGCCGCTGCAACACCGACGTTAGAGGGAACCAGTTCGCGGGTTTGTTCCGCTGCGGAACCTTGCCAGACGCCAAGCATACGCGAAGGCCCTCCGCCGACCGCCGCCGCCAGCGGTACCGTTGTGTCGATGACAATCTGACCAGGCTTCCACAGCGGCTTGAGCTGCTTCAACAGCGCGGCTTGCCCGGCAAACGGGACGGTGAGAACCAGGATGTCGCAGCGGCCCACGACAGCGGAGTTTTCGGCGCCTTCGACTGGGGCAGTGCCGCCGAGGCGATCGCGCATCAAGCGCGCGAATTCGGCGGCACGCTGCGCGTCGCGCGAGCCGATCACGATATGCTCGCCGGCTGCGGCCCAGCGCCTGGCAAGGCCGGTGCCTTCGGGGCCGGTGCCGCCGAGAATGCCAATGGTTCCACTCATGCGCCTCCTGTCCCGCGCGAGAAAGTCTCGTCCTGTCCAGCGCGACACTGCTGGTTTGGGGCGCGGGTTTCGGCCACGCCGAAATTTGCGGCTGACAATGTAGTGGCTAGAGCGCAATTTTTGAAGCTGAAAATGCTGGCGAGTTGTCTTCCGGAAGTTGCTTGTCATTGTACGATGGTTGCTCGCGCCATCGCGAGTCACGCATGCCTGAACTGCCAGACATTGTGGTTTACATCGAAGCGCTGGAGAGGCGCATCCTCGGGCAGACGCTCGAAGGCATTCGCATCGTCAGCCCGTTTCTCCTGCGCACCGCGAGTCCGCCGGTGAGCGGCGCCACCGGAAAGAAAGTCCTGAACCTACGCCGTCTCGGAAAACGCATTTGCATTGGACTCGAAGGCGAGCTGTGGCTCGTACTCCACTTGATGATTGCCGGCCGCTTACACTGGCGGGCACGCGGCGTGAAGGTTTCGCCGCCGCGGGGGCTTGCCGCGTTTGATTTCGGCAAGGGGTCGCTGCTCTGGACGGAAGCTGGCTCGCAAAAACGTGCGTCACTTCACGTCGTTTCGGGGGGAGCTGGACTGCAAGCGCTGGAGCCGGGCGGAATCGAAGTGTTGGAGTCGGACGCGTCGCAGTTCGCCGCCGTGCTCCTTTCCGCCAATCACACGCTCAAGCGCGCGCTAACCGACCCGCGCCTTTTCAGCGGGATCGGGAATGCTTACTCCGATGAAATTCTGTTTGAAGCAAAGCTTTCACCGCTTGCGCTTACCCAGAAACTTTCCGCAGGTGAGATCAAGAGGTTGTACGAAGCGACTCGCTCGACGCTCCTATCCTGGACCGATCGTCTGCGTGCGGAAACCGGAGGCAAATTCCCGGAAAATGTCACGGCCTTCCGGGAGGGAATGGCTGTGCATGGCCGCTACAAGCAGCCGTGCCCGCGCTGCGGCACAAAAATCCAGCGCATTCGCTACGCTGCGAACGAGACAAACTATTGCCCCACGTGCCAAACCGGCGGCAAACTCCTTGCCGACCGAGCGCTTTCGCGTTTGCTGCGCGAAGATTGGCCGCGTACTCTTGAAGAGCTCGAACTCCTCACTTCCAAGCGCGCCTAGCTTGTACCTTCGTCAGGTTGTTGAAACTCGTCACAATTCAGGCACGTCGACCTCGGTTCTGTTGACGGCGTTGCACTTGATGAATAAGATTAACCTTCGAATTTCTACAGAACGCTCCTTATGTCTTCCTACCGTTTTCGCCACCAACCCGCTCCAGCACGCAGAGGAAAAATCCTTTGGACGGAGGATAAGTTCCGTGCGTTGGTTGAATCAGCTCCCGACGCCATGGTGATCGTCGATGCGTCGGGGCACATTTCGCTCATCAACGGGCAAACCGAAAAACTCTTCGGCTACAAACGCGAAGAACTTCTGGGCCAGCCGATTGAAAACCTGATTCCCGAGCGATTCCGAAAGAACCATTTAGCGCATCGCGAGGAGTTTGCCCATTCTCCGCGTCTGCGCATGATGGGCTCCGGAATGGAGCTGTACGGCCGCCGCAAGGACGGCACGGAATTCCCCGTCGAAATCAGTCTTAGCCCGTTCAAGAGCAAGGACGGCGTCCTAGTTTTCAGCGCCATTCGCGACATCACCTTGCAAAAGCAGGCGCAAAGGGAACTATCCGAAGCCAAGGAGAACCTCGAGGTGCGCGTGCGGGAGCGCACGGCGGAGCTTTTGAAGTCCAATCAGTCCCTGCAATCGGAGATTGCCGAGCGGGAACTGGCGCAGCGGCAACGCGACGAAGAGCAAGAACACTCGCGCCGCTTGGAAGAGCAGCTTCTGCTGACGCAAAAAATGGAAGCCATTGGGCGGCTGGCCGGAGGCGTCGCGCACGATTTCAACAATCTTCTCGGGGTCATCCTTGGCAACTGCGAGATGATTCTGAATGACTCGCCTGCCGACAACCGCTTAAGCGGACGAGTTGAAGAAATCAAAATGGCGGGGGAGGAGGCGGCTTCGGTTACGCGGCAATTGCTTGCCTTCAGCCGCCAGCAGAATTTTCAGCAGCATGTTTTGGACCTCAACACGGTCCTCACTGACCTAGAACCGCTATTGAAACGAATCATTCGGGAAAGCATCCATTTCGAAATGGCGCTCGGCCAGGGCGTCGGTTCGATCAAAATGGATCGCAGTCAATTAGCTCAGGTGATTCTGAACCTCGTTGCCAACGCGCGCGACGCCATGACGGGCGGCGGCCGGTTGAAAATAGAAACTTCCAACATTGAACTAGGCGAAGCTTACGTCCATGAACACGTCGACGTTACGCCCGGCCCTTACGTGCAGTTGAGCGTTTCGGATAGCGGCGAAGGCATGGATCGCGAAACGGTCAGCCGCATCTTCGAGCCGTTCTTCACCACTAAGGAACAAGGACGCGGCACTGGTCTCGGATTAGCGACGGTCTACGGAATTATCCGCCAAGGTGGCGGTCACATCTGGGTTTACAGCGAGCCCGGCGCCGGCACCACATTCAAAATTTATTTTCCCCAAGTCATACAGGTAGCCGAAACACCGGGACCAAAGTCTTCCGTGACCACGGCGCCGTCGGGTTCAGAGACCATACTGCTTGTGGAAGATTCCAGGCTGCTCGCCAAGGTGACGCGTGATTTTTTGGAGAGTGAAGGCTACACGGTGCTTGCTGCTTCCAATCCTCGCGAAGCCCTCCGGATTGCTCAAGGTTTCAAGGAAAACATTCACCTGCTGCTTACCGATGTGGTAATGCCAGAGATGAATGGCCGCCAGCTCGCTGAACAGCTTCTGGCCAAGCGGCCGGGCTTGAAAGTCGTTTATATGTCGGGCTATACGAATGGAATACTTTCTGAGCATGCCTTTCGCGTTGCGGACGTGGCGTTCATCGAAAAGCCGTTCTCGCAGCAGGCGCTCTCCCGGAAACTGCGCGAAGTTTTGAGCCAGAAGCGTACCGCTTAGAACGCAATTCAACTTTGTGTGGATGCGCCCATGTGGGCAGCAGGGACGTCACATTAAGCGGCGGCTAATTCTTCCAGCGTCGCCTTGTTTCTGAGGACCATAGTCGAGCCGTTCAGCTCGATGATCCCTTGCTTCTTGAACTCGCTCAGCGTGCGTGTAACCGTCTCTCGGGACGTACCGATCAGTTGCGCCAGCTCCTGATGCGTTAGCGCCAGCTTCACTCGTACCACTCCGTTCGATATGGTTCCGTTTGCCGACCATTCCAGCAGGAATCTGGCGAGGCGCTCGGAAACCGATTCGCTCAATCCGATCGACCGAACCAGTTCATATGCTGCGTGGCAATCGCGCCCCAGGCTCTCCACGAAGTGCAGGCACGCATCGCCGTGCTCTGCCATGAACTTCATGAAATCCGCGCGCGGGATATACGCCAGTTGCGCGGGCTGTAGGATTTCGGCGGTCGTCTCATACTGCTTGCCGGTGATGGTGGAGCTGAGCCCCAGTCCTTCGCCGGGCTGCGCAATCTTCAGGATCAACGTGCGGCCATCGCTGTTGGTTGTTTGTAGTTTCACGCGCCCCTGGCAGAGGATGTAGACGCCGCGGGCGGGCTGGCCTTCCATAAAAATGATCGCGCCGGTGGGGTACGTGGTGGTGTGCTTGATCTTCTGGAGGGCCTTCAAAGCAGCATCCGAGAGGCCGCAGAAAAAGCTATCGGAGCGCAAAGAGCAATTAGTGCACTCATCCACTATGGGTATTCCATAGGGCGTTTTCACCTTCCTGGGGGAATTCGACCAAATGTCGAATTGGGGCGCCACTGATCGAGCTGCTACTATTGGACTTGCCATTGCCATCTCCCTTCGTCAGCCATTTCCCTGAACGAGGGGGTGATGGGCAAGCGCAGTGCCGTTTCTGTGATTCTTCCCATTTCCTCCATAGATCTTGTAACTGATTCATAATGGGAGCCTTATTGGAGAATTGCAGGCTTTGTTTCGCATGCGCAAGTACTCCCAATCTGGTCCTGTCTGCGCCTTTTCGCACATCTTTGGGTGATCTAAATCACTCTTCTTAGTGACCCCGCTCAACCTTGCGAGAAGGCACTTCGGTCAACCGCGCAATACGAAATGGGGCTGATTAGGCGCTGACCACGCGCCTGGCGGTAAACTTGGGTCATGACGTTCACTAAGCGCCTGCGCGAGGGGGTCCGCCGGGGAGAGATTACCTGCAGCGTGCGAATTTGGATGCATCCGCACGTTCGGGTCGGAGGGCGCTACCGGATGGAAGAAGGTGCGATCGAGGTGGATTCCATCGAACCGATCGGGTTTCCCGACATTACCCCTGAACTGGCGCGCGAGTCGGGGTTCCTCGGTGTCCTCGATCTGCTCAAAGTGGCAAAGCACGGACGAGGGGACAAAATCTACTTGATCCGGTTCCATTACGTGCGGCCCCGCGCCAGCCAACAAGGTAGGCCCCGCGAGGCAGAAAGAAAAAAGAAAAAGCGGAAAGCAAGAATTGTTCAGTGAAGGACCGCGGCGATGGCGCCGTCGGCGATGAGGGCGGAGACGGCCTCAATTTCTGGTGCCAGGGGACGATCTTCCACGACTTTTGCCGATTTTGCCCGCACGGCTTCGTAAGCCTTGCGCGCGAGTGCTCCGGTTTGCAGCGGGGCGAGCAGATCGATGCCCTGGCAGGCGCAGAGCAGTTCGATGGCTAGCGTGTTGCGAAGGTTTTTGAGCATGCGTTCGAGGCGCCGCGCGCCGCTCATGCCCATGGAAACGTAATCTTCTTGATTCCCGGAAGTGGAAATCGAATCCACGGAATGGGGAGTTGCGAGAGCTTTGTTCTCGCTGGTGAGAGCTGCTGCGGTTACCTGCACGATCATAAAACCGGAGTTGATGCCCGGCTCGGGCGTGAGGAATGCGGGCAGCAGGCTGGTCAGCGGATTGGTCATCTGCTCGATGCGGCGCTCGGAAATTCCCCCGAGCGTGGCGATGGCGATGGCCACCTGATCGGCGGCCATAGCAAGAGGTTGGCCGTGGAAATTTCCGCCACTGATGATGTCGCCGGCCGGCGCGGCGCTTTGGGCATCGCGGACAAACACCAATGGGTTGTCGGTGGCGCTGTTCAATTCCACGGCCGCGATTTCCCGAGCTTGGGCTAGTGCGTCGCGTACCGCGCCGTGCACTTGCGGCGTGCAGCGCAAACTGTACGCATCTTGGACGCGCGGATCTTTTTCCGCTGCACGGTGCGACTCGCGAATTTGGCTGCCTTCGTTCAAGTGCGCCAGGTTGCGGGCCGTCATCGCCGCGCCGGGATACGCGCGGGCGTGCATGATGCGCGCGTCGAAGGCGCCAGGGCTGCCGCGGAGCGCGTCGAGCGAAAGCGAAGCCGCCACATCGGCGGTGTCCGCGAGAATATCGGCTTCGTAAAGCGCGAGACTGAGCAGCGCTAGCATGCCTTGCGTGCCATTCAGCAGCGAAAGGCCTTCTTTGGCTTCCAGGGAAAGAGGAGTGATTCCCGAGCGCTTCATCGCTTCAGCGCCAGACAAAGCTTCACCGCGATACACCGCGCGGCCTTCGCCGATTGCGACATGCGCTAAATGCGCGAGCGGCGCAAGGTCACCCGAAGCACCGACAGAGCCCTGCGAGGGAATTACGGGATGCACTTTTTGATTGAGCATTTGGCAGAGCGTTTCGACGACGCGAGGGCGCACGCCGCTCAAGCCTTTTGCCAGTGCATTGGCGCGCAGCAGCATCATCGCGCGCGTTTCAGGCTCGCTCAGAGGAGCACCAACTCCGCTGGCGTGCGAGCGCACCAAGTTCACTTGCAGTTGCCGGACTTGTTCATGCGAAATGCGAACCGAAGCCAGTTTGCCGAAACCAGTGGTGATGCCGTACGCCGTCACGTCGGAATCGACCAGCCGCTGCACGACCGCGCGTGAGGCGTTCATTCGCTCAGCTGCAGCAGGGGCAAGCTCGACCGCTTCGCCGCGCAGCGCTACCCCGTAAAGCTGCGCGAACGTCAGATCATTGCCGGTCAGCGAAACGCTCATGCATGGCTCCGATGCGTTTCCGGTGGCGCCATCGCGACCATGATCTTGCGATATTTTTCGGGCAGCGATTTGGGGCGGCCATTGCTGCCGCAAATAACGTGGACCGTGTGGCCCGTGGCAAGCAGCGTGCCATCGGAATCGCGAAGTAGTTCATAGGTGAATTTGATCAGACGATTGCGCGACTCCGCAATCCGTGAGCGGACGCGCAATTCCTCATCGTAGCGTGCAGGATGGTGATATCGGCAATGCGCATCGGCCACGACGATATGGCAGTCGTCTTCTTTTTCCATCTGTTTGTATTCGATGCCGAGCGCGCGCATCAGCTCGACGCGGCCCACTTCGAACCACACAAAATAATTGCCGTGATAGACCACGCCCATCTGGTCGGTCTCGGCGTAACGCACGCGCACTTTTGCGTCGTGATATTCAATCATTCGGAGCTCTCAGATTATCCCGGCTTGCTTTGCCAAACGGGTTTGCGCTTTTCGAGGAAGGAGGCGACGCCTTCCTTGAAATCAGGCGTGCAGCGGATGCGCGCGTTTTCGAGAACCGCGCGTTCGAGGTCGTGGTCGACGCTGGCCGCCGCTGCGGAAGTCATCAAGCGCTTCGCGCGCGCGAGGCTACCCGGGCTTGCGGAAATCAAAACCTCAGCGAGTTCGTTCGCGCGCGCCAGCAGATGCTCCGCGGGAACAATTTCGTTCACCAGACCCAGCTCTTTTGCTTCTTGGGCTTCGATGATTCTTCCGGTAAGCAGGAGGTCGCGTGTTTTCTTCTCGCCGATTTGACGCGTAAGAAATACCGAAACAATTGCTGGAAGAAAGCCGATGCGCACTTCGGTGTAGCCGAACCTCGCTTCCGGCGCGGCCAAAGTGAAATCGCAAAGCGTGGCGATGCCGCAGCCGCCTGCCAGGGCCGCACCGTTTACCGCTGCGATGAGCGGGCGGGGGAAGCTCCAGATTCGGCGAAACATCTTGGCCATGCGGCGCGAATCTTCCTGATTTTCCGCGGGAGATTGCTGGGCGATGGCGGAGAGCATTTCGAGATCCATGCCAGCGCAAAACGCTGTTCCCGCGCCGGTAAGAAGCACGACGCGCGCATGGCTCTTTTCAATTTCGTCCAGTGCCGTTTGCAGTTCGGCAATCATCGCGGCAGAAATGGCATTGCGTTTGTCCGGGCGGTTGAGCGTGATATTGGCGATGTGCCCGGAGATTCCCAGAATCAGCGTCGTGTACACGATTCGGATCTCCTCTCAGTTCACCAACGGAGCATGCGCATATTTTGCGCGAATTTCGTTGGTCATTTCGAGAACTTTCGTGAGGCGCGCCGGGTCGATGCCTGGATCGGCGCCCTTTTTCCGAAGAGCGGCAAGCACGTCTTCAGTGGCGATGTTACCCACCAGATTGTCTCCTGCAAAGGGGCAGCCGCCAAGCCCGGTGAGCGCGCTGTCGAACCTGCGGCAGCCCGCTTCGTACGCGGCGAGGATTTTTTCTTCGGCGTTTTCCGGGCGGCTGTGAAGATGCACGCCGACTTCGATGCCCGCGACATGATCTTTCACTTGGCGATAAAGATCGCCGACGAGTTGCGGCGATGCGGTGCCGACGGTGTCGGCAAGGGACACGGTTCGAACGCGAACGTCTTTGAGCCATTCGAGCGTGTCTGCCACGATTTCCGGTCCCCACGGCTCATCGTAGGGATTTCCGAAGGCCATGGAAATGTAGATTACTAGGCCTCGATTTGTGGCTGCGGTTTCTTTTTTCAATTTCTCGACGAGAAGGCGCGATTCGGCGCGCGTCATGTTGGCGTTCGCGCGACGGAAGTAAGCCGAAATGGAATACGGGTAACCGATCGTAGTAACGCCGGGCGTAGCCAAGGCGCGCTGCAACCCCTTTTCGTTGACAACGATTCCGATGACTTCCGGCGGCTCGACATTTTGGGGAAGGGAAGCGAGCAATCGCTGCATAACTTCTTCACTGTCCGCCATTTGCTTGACGTGCTTCGGCGAGACAAAGCTGACCGCGTCAATATGTTTGACCCCTGCAAGTACAAGCTCTTTGAGATATTCAGCTTTATAGTCTGTGGGAATGAAGTCTTGCAACCCCTGCCAGGCGTCACGTGGACACTCAACGAGTTGGGTTCTTTCGACCATATCGTGTCCTCACCCAAGAGACAAAATCAACTAGCAAGAAAGCCATGCTAAGAATCGTTACCAGCAGCGCAGCCAAGCCTGCGCCTTCCGCAAGGGGAGGCGGGGGTGCGTCCAGTCCCGGATACTGCCGAATCAATTTTTCGTATCCGTGCATAAGATAGAAGGTAGCTACCCATGTGGGAATAGAGGCTACTAAGATGACCAATCCACGTTTGCGCATCTTGTCACGTCTGCAAGACGCCTGTTTTGAATTCGCGGATGTCGGGGTTTAAGGCGGCGGCCCCGAGCGCCCAGATCAACGCGTCGCGGGTGTGGGCGGGATCGATGATAGCGTCAACCCAAAGCCGCGCAGCGGCGTAACGCGGATCGGTCTGGTGCTCATAAGTTGCCCGGACCGATTCGTACAATTCTTTCTTCTGCTGCTCGTCGACTTTTTTGCCTTCGCGTTCGAGCTGCTTCAGTTTAATTTCGACGAGCGTCCCCGCAGCCGAATCACCGCTCATGACTGCGTAGCGCGCCGTGGGCCAGGCAAAAATAAACCGCGGATCGTAGGCTTTGCCACACATCGCGTAGTGGCCGGCGCCGAAGCTGCCTCCACAAATCACAGAGATTTTCGGCACGACGCTATTGGCAACAGCGTTGACCATTTTCGCGCCAGCGCGGATGATGCCGTTCCACTCCGCGTCCTTACCGACCATAAATCCGTTGACGTCATGGAGAAACACGAGCGGAATGCGGTTCTGATTGCAGTCGAGAATAAAGCGCGCCGCTTTTTCGGCTGATTCGGTGTAAATTACGCCGCCAAATTCGATGCGTTTCTGATCCGAACCGCGCGCCAACGTTTGCACATGCTTCTTCTGATTAGCGACAATGCCGACAGCCCAGCCGCCAATGCGTGCGTACCCGCAAAGCAGTGTCTCCCCGTACTCAGCGCGGTATTCTTCGAATTCGCTGGCGTCCACGATGCGCGCGATAATTTCGCGCATGTCGTACTGCTTGGCGGGATCGCTGGAAAAAATGCCGTAAATCTCGTCGGCGGGGTATAGCGGATCGCGCGGCTTCGTATGGCTGAAGGGCGACGCGTCCGGTGCTCCCATTTTGTCCGCAAGCGCGCGAATGCGCTTGATACAGGCTTCGTCGTCCGGCTCGCGAAAATCCACAGTGCCGCTGATTTGCGCGTGCATCTTGGCGCCGCCGAGCTCCTCTGCGGAGGATCTTTGACCAATAGCGGCCTGCACGAGCGCAGGCCCGGCGAGGAACAATCCGGAGCCCTCTGTCATCAAAATGTGGTCGCACATCACCGGAAGATAGGCGCCGCCGGCGACACACATACCCATGATCGCGGTGATTTGCGGGATCCCCATCGCGCTCATTACGGCATTGTTGCGAAAAACGCGGCCAAAGTCGTCGGTGTCGGGAAAAACGTCTTCTTGTAGAGGCAAGAACACCCCAGCGGAATCGACCAGATAGATCGTAGGGATTTTGTTTTCGATGGCGATGTTCTGCGCGCGAATGACTTTTTTCGCGGTCATCGGGAAAAACGCGCCGGCTTTCACCGTGGCGTCGTTGCAGATCAGCATGAACGTGCGGCCGCAGACCTTCGCGAGCCCCGTAATCGTGCCAGCGGAAGGCGCGCCGCCCCATTCTTCGTACATTTCGAACGCCGCATAAATCCCCAGCTCGAAAAACTGCGTGCCGGGGTCAATTAGCTTGGCGATGCGCTCTCGGGCCGTCAACCGCCCCTTCTTATGCTGGGATTCGATGGCTTTCGCGCCGCCACCCTGGCGAATCTCTTCTTCCTGATTTTTGATTTCTGTCAGCAGGTCGACGATGCGGCGGGAGTGCTTTTCAAATTCGGGAGATTTGCGATTTGCGGCAGTTTTCAGTACGGAAGCAGACACACGATCTCCCCATTCAGATATAGCAACCGGGACAGTATAAGGGTTCTGGCGCGAACGCGCGAGGGCAGTCGCTCATCGAAATTCTTCGAATTATTTCGTGCGCCAATCGCGTCCGGTAGTCAGGCAATTGGTGCTGCGGCCGTCCTCGGCAATGTGCACTGCCACCATTTCACTGCTGCAAAACGCGTGCCCCTGTGTGCCGTCGGTGGCGGGCGGAGTGGCAAGCGCGGTGAAATGGTCGGCGTCGCAACCCTGCAGCGCGAGCTCATAGCCAAGCTTACGGGCTGCCTCCACCTTGGAAGTCCATTCCATTTGCGAATTCTGGGGCTTTTCCGCGCCCGCTGTAGTCAATTGGAATTCCGCGAGGTCGCATGTGTAATGGTCGTGGCTTTTGCGAAATTCGATCTCTGCTTCCTGCAACGCCAGCATTGTCGGCCCGATAGTGGATTCGGCCTGCGCTACATGGCCGCGGCGGTACTCTCGGAGAGCCGCAGCGCTGTCTGCTATATACGCTTTCGCGCGCGCGCGGCCGTCGACGATTAGTTGCTGCGTGCGAATCTGCCAAGTGGCGTAAGGAACGACGGTGTCGATGCACCGCGCTCGCACACTTTGGATTGTTCCGCTATCACTGCTGATGAGCGCTTCGCGATTCTGGTCCAGGATGGCTTGAAGCTCCGTCGCGGCGATCGCGGCTGCCGCAACGAAGTGTTCCGTAGCGGTCTCCAACTGGTCTTCCCATTCTTGCCTTCCCGGAAAATCCACTGTCTCGTATCCGTAGAGTGCGACCTGCTGGTATTTTGCAATGAGTTGCACCGCAGGAGTTTTTGAGTCCGCGGTCATTTGGTCGATTTGGCTTTTTATATCAGCGGCGCCGGGAATAGGGGGAAAAGAGCTTTCTATCTTGGTCCGAACCTGGGCCTCCGTGCCGGCCGCAGAATCGGATTCGGAGGAAGCTCGCCTGGCCGCGAGATCATCGTCAGTCAGCAAGTGCTTGGGAGGTGAGGATTTTTGGCGCTCGCGCGCGGCACGGGCGGCGTCGGCAACGGACTGTGCCGGCGGCCCGGAGTCTTGCTGCGCTGCTAGCGCCAAGAGCGCTGCCAGCAAGGGCAGGAATAGAGAGCGAATCATGGCGTTCCCATCTACCGCAAAGCAAACCTTCCCAAAATGGACGTGCCCCAAGCCTACTGTAACAGGAGCAGCGCAACCCGCTAACGGTTCTCTCGAAGCCCCGTTACGTTTCTGATACGCGCCAGAATGGCCGGCGAAGCAGCTTGACGCAGGATGCCAGGAAGAAGTCTAATCGCGCACCTGAACTCGAAGGCAGCGATGGAGGCGAGAAGCCATGATCAAGGTCAGCGTTATGTATCCGAATGTGGCGGCAGGCCGATTTGACATGCGCTACTACAGCGAAAAGCATATGCCGATGGTGCGAGAGTTGCTGGGCGCGGCGCTAAAGGGTATTGCTGTCGACCAGGGAGTCGCAGGAGGAATGCCCGGAGCGCCGGCACCGTATCTGGCGATGGGGCATCTCCTTTTCGATTCGGTCGAGGCGTTTCAAGCGGCGTTCGGTCCGCACGCACAAACGCTGATGAGCGACATCCCGAATTACACCAACACGCAGCCGGTCATTCAAATCAGTGAAGTAAAGCTGTAGCCAGATGGGCGTGTACAGCAAAAGACTTGCGCGGATTTAGAAGCAAGGTAAGCTAACAAGTGGGGTGGGGAAGTTTCTGCGAGTGTGGTCCGGCAGTTGACGGTCAATCTGCACCCAATTGAAAGGACACGGGGATGAGGGGAATCCATACGAGATTGCTGGCTTTAAGTGTGTTGGGAGTTTTGGTTCTTAGTGGGACCGCAAGCGCGCAGACTCCGGTTGCTCCGCAGGCTCCGGCTAAAACGGCAACGAAGCCGGTTGCAATACCGGCGCCGAAACCCGCGGCGCTGGAAGTTCCGCAGCTCAAGTTTGAAAAATACAAGCTGGACAACGGGCTGGAGGTGATTCTCTCCGAGGACCATCGCTTGCCAATGGTGGCCGTGAATTTGTGGTACCACGTAGGCCCGGCAAACGAACTTTCTGGTCGCACCGGGTTTGCCCATCTTTTCGAGCACATGATGTTCGAGGGCTCGCGCCACGTGCCGGGAAGTTCCCACTTCCATTTGCTCGAGGCGGCCGGGGCGAGCGACATCAATGGCACCACGGACTTCGACCGCACTAATTATTTCGAGACGTTGCCTTCCAATCAGCTCGAGCTCGCACTGTGGCTCGAATCCGATCGCATGGGCTATCTCCCGGACAAACTGGATCAAGCAAACCTGGGGAATCAACAAGACGTCGTACGCAACGAGCGGCGGCAAAGCGTGGAAAACGTCCCCTACGGCATCGTCGAAGAGGGCATGTTCCACCAGCTTTTTCCGAAAGGACATCCCTACTATGGCGATGTAATCGGTTCGCATGAAGACGTGCAGTCGGCCAAGCTCGAAGACGTACGGAATTTTTTCAAGCTGTACTACGCGCCAAACAACGCGAGCCTCGCGATTGTCGGCGATTTCGACCCGGAAAATGCGAAAGCGCTGGTCGAAAAGTACTTTGGTCCGCTCAAGCGCGGCGAAGACGTCCCCCGCATCAAAGCCCAGACCCCGCCGATTACATCCGAGCGCCGGGCCGTGATTCAAGACAACGTGCAACTCCCGAAAGTGTATATGGGTTGGCTCACGTCACCAATTTTCAAGCCCGGCGATGCAGAAGCCGACCTGACCGCTACCGTGCTCGGCGGCGGAAAGTCCAGCCGCCTGTACAAGAAGCTGGTCTACGAGAAACAGATTGCGCTGGATGTGTCCGTGAATCAGCAGTCATTGATGTT
>DASPTW010000062.1:0-4882 GCA_035623215.1 Candidatus Acidiferrum sp. | reverse complement strand
GACGTAATCCTGGACGTTTTTCAGGGAGAATTCCTTTTCGGGGATGGCGGAGAGGCCTTTCACCCAGTCTTCAATGCGGAGCTTTTCGGTTGCGACGTTTTGCGGCATCGGAAGCCTCCCAAGCGGCAATCCGGCAGAGGCGGGGATTGTTGCGGAATTATAGCGCAGAGAAGAAGTAATGAAGTAACGAAGTAAAGAGGAAATGAAAAGAAGAAGCCTGTAATCTGGATTCGGCAAGGCCAGGCCCCTTGGCCTCATTGAGAAACAATGGAACTTCTAGGCAAATCGAAAGAAGAATTGCGTGCGATGTGCGTGGATCTGGGCGAGCCGGCGTATCGCGGCGGGCAGATTTATCACGCGCTGTACGCGGAGAGGAAATTTAATGTCGCGCGGATGACGAATCTGCCGGCGGCGTTGCGAGAGCGGCTTGCAAAAGAAACACAGATCACGCTGCCAGAGGTAAAGCAGCGATTTGTTTCCACCGATGGATCGGTCCGGTATCTGCTGGGATTGGGACAGACGGAAAAAGAAAAAACATCTAACACAGAGAACTCAGAGCAAAAGAGCACAGAGGACACAGAGAAAAAAGGAATAGGAAAAGTGAGGTCCATGGGGAGGCCGGCGTCGGTGGAGGCGGTGTTCATGCCGGACGAGGGACGGCAGACGATTTGCATTTCGACGCAAGCGGGCTGCGCGGTCGATTGCCATTTTTGTTTAACGGCACAATTGGGATTGATTCGCAACCTGACGGCGGGGGAGATCCTTGCGCAAGTGCTGCTGCCACTGGAAGAGCACAAGGAGCGGCTTGCGCCGCAGACCAACATAGTGTTGATGGGGCAGGGCGAGCCGTTGCTGAATTTAGAGCCGGTGATGGCAGCGGTACGGATCTTACTGGACCCGGAAGGGATCGGAATTTCGCCTAAGCACGTGACGCTTTCGACGAGCGGAATCGTGCCGGGAATTGAACGGCTGGCGCAAGAAAAAGTGCGACCCAAGCTGGCGATTTCGCTAAATGCTTCGAACGACGAAGAGCGCGATGTGCTGATGCCCATCAACAAGAAATATCCGCTGAGCGTGCTACTCGAAGCTTGCAAGAATTACCCACTGAGGAATTGGGAACATTTGACGTTTGAATACGTGATGCTGGGAGGCGTGAATGATTCCGCCGACGATGCGCGGCGGGTGGTGCGGCTTCTCTCGCCGCTGAGAAGCGTAAAGGTGAACTTAATTCCCTGGAATCCCGGAGAGATTCCTTATCGTGAATCAACACCAGAACGGATCGAGGAATTCCGGCGAATTTTGAACGAAAAAGGTGTGCCGGCGTTTGTGCGCTATTCGCGGGGACGCGACGTGATGGCCGCTTGCGGGCAGTTGGCGCTGCTACAGATTAGCAATTCTCCACTGCCCGTTGCCCGTTGAAGGGTGGACGAATCCTCCTCGGTCACAAAAAAGGATTCCGCACAAGTAGTTCGCCGAATTTCTGGCCGTGCTGGAAATCTTCACTGTATAAAATACCGCAGCCGCTTTCGATAGCGGCGGCGACGATTAGGGAGTCGTACCAGGAGACGGAATACCTGCGTGTGAGAGCGAGAGCTCGCCCGTAAAGCGAATGGGAAGAATGCACAGCCAGAAGCGGGCGGAAGGTCATGGCGAGAACCTGCTCTGCCTCGGAGGCCAACATCGGCGGGACAAACCGGCGAAAAGCAAGACTGAAGAATTCCTGGACAACCTGAAAACTGATGACGCCCTTTCCTGACTCGAGTGCGCTATGCACGAGGCGAGTCGCGACAGCTTGTTTCGATGGAACACTACCGCTAGCCTCATAGACGAAAATGTTTGTGTCGAGAAAGAACCTATCGTTCATTCATTTCATCGCGTGTGTAGGGCCCTTTGGCATCGATATGCTTGAGGCGCTCCATCAAAGCAATGTGGTCCTGAACGGAGGCAGCGCGGGAAGTGTAGTTCTCAAGCCATTCGCGGAACGCGGCGTTGAGAGTCTTGTGCTCGGACTTGGCGACTTGACGGGCCTTTTCGATCAGGTCAGCATCGGCACTTAAAGTGATGTTTTTCACGAAAACAGCGTACACGATTTCAGTGTACATGTCCAAGAGCGGGGGCCCTGAGAAAACCGTCATCGGCGGATGCCGATAACGGCCATGAGGCGACCGGAGCGAGGGCCTTCCTTGCGGTAACTGAAGAGAAGATCTCGGCGGCAAGCGGTGCACAAATCGCTGGAGTGAATGCTGCGGGGAGGCAGGCCTGCGTCCAGAAGTTGAGCACGATTGGCTTTACGTAGGTCCAACAGGACGTTCTTCGGCGCCGGCTGGTGGCCCGGAGGCATCATGCTGAGCCACTGGAGGGGATTGGGTTCGTCCCCGGTGCGCAGTTCATCGAACCAATCCCGCGCGCCGGAAAACTGCGACTGAAACTCGACGGCGACTTCTGTGCCAACTTCATAGCAGCAGCCGCCAATGGAAGGACCGAGAGCAGCGACAACATCCGCTGGCCGCGTGCCGAATTGCATGGTCATTTTTCCAATAGCCTTCATCACGATGCGCTGGAGCGTGCCACGCCATCCGGCATGAACAGCGGCAACAGCGCGCTTCTTCGTATCCACCAAGAGAATCGGAACGCAGTCGGCAGTCTGAACGGCGAGCAACAAGCCAGGGCGGTTCGAGACGGACGCATCGCCGTGGCGGGACACGTCAGGCGGAGTTTCGAAATAATGGACAACGTCAGAGTGGATCTGTTTTAGTGGGACGAGCTCGAGTGCGTTGGCACCAAGCGCCGAGATAAAACGGCCGCGGTTTTCGAGAACATTTCCCCGGACGTCCCATTCGGCAAAGCCCAGATTGCATACCTTTTGGCCTTCGAGGTCGCTCACGCCGCCCACCCGTGTGCTAAACCCGTGAATCAACCAAGGAATCTTGGCGAGCTTGGGAACCTGCAAAATCCGGAGTCCCCTTGAAACGTGCTCATTCCAACCCTCGACGCCAAGAGTGGCGGTGGATGGCTTGCGCTGGCGATTTCGTCGAACTGTTTTCGTGGGACACACAGCTCTATCAGTATAATCGGAGTCGTGACCGCACCGTTGCGGAAGCAGGGAGGCGTCTTGATCGTTGGGATGGGAGTGGACATCACCGAAGTGGATCGCATCCAGGAAGCGATAGAGCGCCATGGCGAGCCGTTTCTTCGCCGGCTGTACACGGCGGACGAGCGGAACTACTGTGAGCAATTCAAAAACAAATATGAACGATTCGCCGGCCGATTTGCCGCTAAGGAAGCGGCAATGAAGGCGCTCGGAACAGGATGGCGGCAGGGCGTGCGCTGGGTGGATTTGGAGGTCGTCCGCGAAAAGAATGGGCGGCCGACGCTTGCTTTAAGCGGTGAAGCTGCGAAAATTGCCGCGCAGCTCGGAGTCAAACATATCGCGCTGAGCATTACGCATACGGAAACTCAAGCGTTAGCACAGGTAATTTTTGAAGCTTGACCGACTCAGAGACGCAAGAACGGGTTGCCGACCAGCAGTTAATATAAATAGGCGCTACTTAGCGAGAAGAAAATCGCCAATAACAAGCGCGTCGACCCCGGCACAATAAAAACTGCGAATGGCTTCGCGAGGGTCCGAAACGAGGGGTTCGCCAAAAAGGTTGAACGAAGTATTCAGGAGGACTGGAGCGGGGGCGTGCTCCCCAAATTTGTGCAATAGCCGCCAAAATCGCGAATTGCTTTCCCGATCCACAATATGCACGCGGACCTGCCCCCGGTCAAAAGCAAAGCGTTCCATTGCGGCCGGCACATTGGACCGAAGTGTGCCAAGAGAAGCCATGAAGCGGCAGTTGGGTGTGCAGTCGAAGAATTGCGGCGCAACTTCGGCTGGCACAGAAAACGCAAAAGGGTGGAAGTCCTCGCGGTGCTTGACGTACTGATTCACATTCTCGACGACGTACTCCGAAAACGGCGACGCCAGCAGGCTCCGGTTGCCGAGCGCGCGATGTCCAAATTCGGTGCGGCCCTGGAACCACGCCACAATCTTGTCACCGAGCAAAAGCTGGACGGCGTCACCCAGAAGCGCTTCTTCCCCAGAGGGATATTTGTAGATGATTTTGCAATTGTCCAGGACTGCCTTTATCTCACCTGAAGTAAAGCCAGGCCCCAAGTAAGTGTGATTCATTGGCTGGCGAGCCGGGTGGCCCAAGCTCTTGCGTGCCAGGAGAGCTGCGCCCATGGCTGTGCCGGAATTGCCAGCCACCGGCTGAACATAAACTTGCCTCATAGCACTGCGGGCCTCCAGCGCGCGGACGAGAAACACGTTCAGAAATAACCCGCCGGCCAGGCACAGAGAATCCACTTTGTAGAGTTCTCGATAGTGTTGTGCGATCGCGAGAGTCAATTCTTCGAGAACGTCGCGGGCACTACGCGCCAGAGAAGCGCGCAACTGGAGATCGCCGGCGATGGCTCCCGGCTCCAGGCCCAAGTCGCGAACGAGTTCCGCACTGAAGGCGGCGCTTTCCTCAGATTCCCTGCCGAAATAGCGTTTGTTCAAAACAGGAAGGCCATCCGGGCCCAAGCGGAAAACTTTGCGAAAACCAGCGACAAACTTGGGCTGACCGTCCTTGCTCAACCACTGCACTTTATGCTCGTCACGATGCGGGCGAAAGCCGAGGAGTTGGGTGACGCTGGAGAAAAACCAGCCGAGAGAATGAGGGAAGGCCAGAGGCTTGAGCAAGCGAAGCTCGTCGCCTTCTCCCAGGTAAAGCGACCCGGACCACATGTCACCGCATTCATCGAGGGTGAGCACCAGTGCGCGATCGAACGGGGAAGTGTAATAAGCGCTGGCAGCGTGACAAAGATGATGCTCGAGAAAGAGGAAAGGAATGGA
>DASPTW010000061.1:0-56782 GCA_035623215.1 Candidatus Acidiferrum sp. | reverse complement strand
AAAAGGAAGGAAGGCGATGATCGCCAAGCAAAAGCTCACACATCCTGCGGCCCAGATCATCGAAAGGAGGCGCGCCCACGGACGTAACTGCAGCACACCAACTGCGGTCCGCAGCGCCCCGGCAATCAATGCAGGAGGTACAAGCGCCACCAGGAAAAATGTCCGGGGAAACACTTCGTAGAAGGTGTGTCCCTGATCGTCCCGGGGTGCATTGAGCAGCGTCAGCGTAAGGTAACCCCAGAATAGAAGAGCCGAGAAGCAGCACAGTATCGCGTAGGTAGCCGCGGCGGTAACACCAGCAGAGCGGGGACGATTGGTGTCCATCCTCAGAAGATGTAGCAGTAGCCACGGAAAGGAAACAGTGCAAAGGGGAGGAAAGTTTCCGAAAAGGTACTTGACGTTCGCTTTCTGTTCGCCTAGAGTAGAGGGCGTTGGCACTCGAACATTCCGCCAACTCCCCAAGCGGAGGAATTTATGGCCCTCACCAAACGGCAAAAGGAAGTCCTGGATTATCTGGTTGCGTTCGAGACGCGCCACGGCTACGCGCCGAGTTTCGAAGAAATCGGCAAGGGGCTGAAATTGACGTCGCTCGCCACGGTGCACAAGCACATCAGCACCCTCGAGAAGAAGGGTTTTATTCGCCGCGGCTACAACCAGAGCCGCTCGATCGAAATTGTGCAATTGCCCAAGCCGGTAAAGGAGCAAGTGATTGAGCGGAAGATTCAGGAGCTTCCGTTGGTGGGGCGAATTGCTGCGGGCCGGCCGCTGGAAGCGGTGGAAGAGCGCGAAACACTGTCTCTTGGGGATTTTGCGCGGGGCGGGAACTCTTTCGTGCTGCAGGTGAAAGGTAATTCCATGATCGAAGACCACATCATGGACGGCGACTACGTTGTGTGCGAACAAACGCAGGTCGCCAACGCCGGTGATATTGTTGTGGCTCTGGTATCCGGCGATGAGGCCACACTGAAGCGTTTTTACCGTGAAGGGCCGGGCAAAATTCGCTTGCAGCCAGCTAATTCGGAGATGCCACCGATCATGGCATCCGCGAACGACGTGAAGATTCAAGGCCGCGTCATTGGAGTGCTCCGCAAATACTGAGCGGCGATTCCGGTTCTTTTCGTAAGGCTAATCCACAATATCGGAAAATCTCGACGCCAGCTCTCGCCGCGTTGTGAAACAATATGGAATTTCGTGCGCAGCCTGATTCATTTCTGAGATGAAGAAGCCCAAAGTGATCCGAAAACTGCTCGCAGCGAATCGCAGCGAGATCGCCATTCGCATCTTTCGCGCTGCGAACGAACTTGGACTGCGCACCGTTGCGATTTACTCCCTGGAAGACCGCTTGGCGCTGCACCGCTTCAAAGCAGATGAGGCCTATCAGATCGGTGCCAGCGTCCTGCCTACTCCTCCGTTCTTCTATGGATTAAAATCAGGTGAAGAAATTACGGTCGAGATCGAATCGGGAAAGTCGCTCATCATCAAATTTCTGACCATCAGCAAGCCTCATCCCGATGGTACGCGCACGCTCTTTTTTGAATTGAATGGCCAGCCTCGGGAAGTGAATGTACGTGACCGCTCGCTGCGCGTTACTGAGCGCACTCATCCCAAGGCCGACCCCGCCGATCCCGGCCAAGTGGGCGCTCCCACCGCCGGCGTCATCACAGGGATTGCAGTGCAGGCCAGTCACGCCGTGGAACGCGGCGCAAAGCTTCTCACATTGGAGGCGATGAAAATGCAGTCCAATATCTACGCGCCGATTTCTGGACGGATTGTGAAATTGCTCGTGACGCCTGGCCAACACGTCGAAGCAAAAGACCTCCTGGTGGCGATCGCGCCGTGAGTTCCGGGCAACTTCGCAAGCACGAACAATTTCACTCGCGCTTTCTTCGCAACCAGCGTGATCTCATCGTCTATACGCCGCCGGGTTATTACCAACAGCCGGAGCGCCGCTTTCCCGTCCTTTATCTTCATGACGGCCAGAATCTGTTCGACGGGGCCACGTCGTTTATCCCCGGCCAAGACTGGCACGTCGGCCAGACCGCGGATGCTTGCATTCAATCCGGCGCGGTCGAGCCGCTCATCATCGTCGGCATGTACAACACCAAAGCCCGCATTCGCGAATACACTCCCACGCACGTTCCCAAGCTTGGCGGCGGGCGCGCGGACCGCTACGCGAAATTTTTGATAGAAGAGGTGAAGCCGTTTGTGGACCGCGAATATCGCACTCTCAGCGGCTCTGCATATACCGGCATCGGCGGCTCTTCGTTGGGAGGACTCGTCTCTCTCTATGTCGGACTGAAGCACGCCAATATTTTTGGGAGGATCTTGGCGCTCTCGCCTTCGGTGTGGTGGAACCAACTGGTCATCCACCGTTTTGTTGAGTCTATGCACGTCGAGCCACGCCCCCGAATCTGGCTGGACATCGGCACGCGCGAAGGGCCGCGCATCGTCGGCGACGTCGAAAAATTCCGCGACGTCCTGCTCCAAAAAGGCTGGCGGCTCGAAGCGGACCTGCATTACGAGCGCGTCGAAGGCGCGGAACACAACGAAGCGGCGTGGGCGCAGCGCGTCGGGCCATTTCTGCGATTTTTGTATCCTGCCCGCGTTCACGCTGTATAATCCGCGCTCTGATTGTTGCTTCTCGCGCCCCGGGGGTGCCGCATGCCGGAGGGCCGGCCTCTCACGATTCTCTGCGTCAGCTCTTATGAAAAAGGGCAGGAGTTCATTCGCACGTGCAAGGGCATGGGTTGCCGCGTCCTTCTGTTGACCGTCGAGAAGCTGCGGCATGCGAACTGGCCGTTCGACTGCATCGATGAAGTTTTCACCATGCCGGAAGAGCTGCCTCTGCAGAGTTTAATCAACGCTGTCAGCTACACGGCCCGCTCTCAGGCAATCGATCGCATCGTGGCCCTCGATGAATTTGACATGGAGAACGTCTCCGCCCTTCGCGAGCATTTGCGCATTCCCGGCATGGGCCTCACCACGGTCCGCTATTTTCGGGACAAGTTGGCCATGCGGGCGCGCGCTCGCGAGATCGGTCTACTCGTTCCCGAATTCGTACATGTCCTCAACTACGATAGTCTCCGTGAGTTCATGGTCCGCGTGCCCGCGCCCTGGTTGCTCAAACCGCGTTCCCAGGCGTCAGGGATCGGCATGAAAAAGATTCACAAGTCGGAGGAACTGTGGCCCTGGATCGACAAACTCGGCGACCAGCAATCGTATTATTTGCTCGAACAGTTCGTGCCAGGCTCCGTCTTCCACGTTGACAGTATCGTTTCCGAGCGTGCCGTCGTTTTCGCGGAAGCCCATGGCTATGGCACCCCTCCGTTGGACACTTCACATCACGGAGGGGTTTTCACGACGCGCACGCTTCTGCGCGAGGGAGAGGAAGCGCGGTCGCTGCACAAAATCAACTGCGATTTGCTGGAAGGCCTCGGTCTGGCTCGCGGAGTCACTCACGCGGAGTATCTGAAATCCCATGCCGACGGGAAATTCTATTTCATCGAAGTTGCCGCGCGCGTTGGCGGCGCTTACATCGCGGACGTCATCGAAGCCGCCACCGGCATCAATCTCTGGCGCGAATGGGCGCGCCTCGAAGTAGGAGCAGGGAAGCAAGCCTACCAGTTACCTGACGTTCGACACGACTACGCCGGCGTCATCCTTTCCCTCGCGCGCCAGGAACATCCGGACACCTCTGCTTATAACGACCCGGAAATCATCTATCGCGTCACCAAATTTCATCATGCGGGCTTCGTGCTGAAGTCGCCCAGTCAGGAACGTGTTCAGCAGCTACTCGATGCCTACACTCGCCGCTTCGTTGACGACTTCCTTGCCACCCAGCCGGTCCCGGACAAGCCCTCCAGCTAAATTTTCGACAGCCTGCGTTTCGGCTTTACATTTCGGGATGACTCCTGCAAGATGGTTCCGCTTCCGCCCACCCAGCCAAGGCCACCCTGCCCGGAAGTCTAGTTACTGTCAGGAACTGCACTTTTATTGTTTGTTTGCCGCGAGCACTTCCGAGGAATACAGTTTGCATTACCCCGGCCCGGAAGTCTGCGCGGGGTGCCGTCCCTTTGGGAGGTCCGATGTGGGGCAATAAGAAACCGGATGCACCGCAAGCAGGGCAACCGGAACAAAAAAATTTCCAAACGAATCAGCCGCCGAAGCCCTCTTCGGCGACTTGGGAGGATAAACCCGCGATGAGTACAGATGCGATGCGTCCATTGGGTGCAACCGCCGACCGCGCCACGGCGCGGCTGGGGGCCAGCCTGCACGTGAAAGGTGAAATTTCCGGCAACGAGGATCTGCTGATCGACGGCTCGGTCGAAGGACTGATCCAGCTCGACGAGAAGAAACTCACTGTCGGACCCACCGCGAAAGTAACTGCCGACATCATTGCCAGAGAGGTTGTGGTGTTTGGCACGGTGAAGGGCAACCTGCGCGCGAAAGACCGGATTGAAATCAAGAAAGATGGCTCGGTGAACGGCGACCTGACCACCGCGCGCATCATGATCGAAGACGGCGCCTACTTTAAGGGTTCCATCGAAATCGACAAGACCGAGCAAAAAGATTCGAGCGGCGGCGCATTCGCGCGGTCCTCTTCGGCTCCGGTTGCAGCCACCAAGACGATTTAATTCAGTTTCTCTTTATTCCTGGATTCTCGCGAGCGCCCTGGTTTGACCGGGGCGCTCTTTCATTTATCCATACCTTGTATTCTTTCATTTAGTATTTCTAAACTTGACAAGTACTTGCTTTGTTGTATTGTTTTACCGGGTTTCCTACAGAATTAGCGCGGCTTCCGATTCGAGAGCGTACGACGCGCTGTCTCTTCAATGTTCCGCGCGATTTGCGGGGTCGTCCGGTGGAACGGTCAATTCATCGCGTCCCCATTGTGCTTTTCATCCTGCTTTCCTCGACGTGTGCCGGCTGCGGCGGAGGATCTTCTTCCATCCAGCCGCCTCCGCCAATTCCTGACTTCTCTTTGGGATTGTCCACAAATTCAGTCTCGGTTTCGCAAGGCGGCTCCAGCTCGGGGCTCACGATTTCCATCAGTCCGATCAACGGCTTTTCAGGAAGCGTTCAGGTCACACTGACAGGCCTCCCGGCGGGCGTCACCACCAACCCTGCCAGTCCTTTCAGCATCGCTCCAGGTCCTGGCACCTCCGTCATTTTTGGCGCTGCGGCAAATGCCGCGACCGGAACTTTCATGATCGCCGTGCAAGGAGTAAGCGCCTCGCTATCTCATGCGCAGAATCTCTCCCTTGATGTGCAAACCGGGGTCGCCTCCACGCTGCCGCGCACCGGCTACGCTAGGACCGAGGCAACAGCGGCAGCCGACGCTCCTTCCGGCGAGCCGCACCATCGCCACATCGTTTACGACTCCGCACACAAGCAGGTTTTCATCGCCAATCGTGCCATGAACCGTGTGGAAGTTTTTTCCAATGCCAGCCAGACGCGAGTCGCACAGATTTCTGTCCCAGGGGCGAGTAGCGCCGATCTCTCAGCCGATGGCGCTACCCTCTGGGTTGGCACCGCTCTCGACAAAGTTGTTTCCGTCGATCCGGCGGCGCTCAGCATCACCAATCGCTACACTCTTTCTGGACTCACCCCAATTCCCAACACCATCTTCAACCGCCCTGAGGAAGTCCTTGCGCTTTCGAGTGGGAAATCCATGGTGCGTCTCCGGCAGCCGGCTTCCCCGGAAGCGCTGCTGGCGCTTTGGGATCCGGTCGCAAATTCTCTGACCAACCTCACTTCTGCCGCACCCGCAGTCTTCCAGCAAGGCGTTGGAGTTCTCGCGCGTTCCGGCGATCATTCGAAAGTTCTCGCTGCCGCCAATGATTCAAGCGGAGAACTAGCGCTGTTTGATTCCGGTGGAAATGTCGTAGCCGGCCCATTTTCCGTAGGGACAGGTGCAATTCCATTCGCCGCGGCAAACAACGATGCGAGCCGCTTTGCCGTGGCCCTCGCCTCCGGCGGAAATGTTCAGTTTTTCTTGCTGGATGCCTCTTTTCAGCAAACCGGCGCCTATTTGGCTACGGCGCTCTATGGTGTCACGTTCTCCCAGGATGGAACCAAGTTATACGCCTGCGAGTCTTTGAACGGCTCTTCGGTTGTAACCGTGCTCGATGGTCAGAATGGGCAGCTGATCGGGCGCGTTCCGGACGCGGCGATTCAGGGCATCCCATCCGAGATTGAGGATGCCGACGAAACGCAGCTCCTCTTTGCCGTTTCCAATCGGGGAGTCAGCTTTGTCGATGCTTCCGCGCCCGGCGCGATTTCTGCAACGGCGCCGACACTGACCGCCGCCCCCAGCGCTCAGCCTTCGGAAGGCTCTCTCGCCGGAGGGACTGCTGCGATTCTCAGCGGCCAGAATTTTTCGCCGCTGGTTCAGCTCTCGTTCGGCGCGCAAGCGGCTTCGAATCCCGCGGTGAATGGTTCCACACAAATCCAAGCTGCTTCCCCCGCAAGCGTCGTGAACGGTCCCGTCAATCTCACCGCCTATTTCCAAAACTCCTGGCTTGCTCTCGCTCCGGATGCGTTCAGCTACGGCCCGCAGATTTTGCAAATCCTTCCTAACGCTGGAAGAAATGCCGGTGGCGATTCCGTTCAAATCTACGGCTACGGCTTCGGCAGCGATCTCACGAAAATTACCGTACAGATTGGTGGCGCGGCGGCAACCGTGCAATCAGCAGAAAACGTCGTGAGCATCGCTTCCTCTCTCGGCCTCGACACCAGCTATCCTTTCCCCCTCGAACAAATCACTCTGCAGACTCCTCCCGGCACCGCAGGCAAAGCCGATCTTCTCATCAACGTTCCCTCTGGCTCCGCAACCGCCTCGAAATCCTTCCAGTACTTGCAGAGTGTTCAGTCATTTTCGAAACCGGGCTTATATAAATTCTTGATTTACGACCAGCCCCGCCAGCGCGTCGACCTCACCAACATCGATCACGTCGATGTGTTCGACCTCCAGCAAAATCTCTTCCTGAATCCCATCGAGCCTCCGGGCGGTCCGCCACCCGACGCTGGCTTGCGCGGTCTCACCCTTACTCCTGACGGTTCGCAACTCATCGTCGCTGACTTCGGCGCGCAGAATGTTTATCTCCTCGACCCGGTCGCAGGCACTGGTACGACTGTTTCCGTCGGTGGCGTCCCTGGCTTCACCAACTCGGGTCCCGCCCGCGTCGCTGCCACCAGCGCACAAACTGTCTTCGTCGGCCTCAGCGGCGAAGGCGGCGGCGCCGGCGCATGCTCCACCTGCCTTGCGCAAATGGATTTGACCGCTTCGCCTCCCACGGTCCAGCCTGCGCCTCAACCCGAAGTCACCAGCCTCACGGGCGCGCCGCTCATGCAATCCGACGCCGCTGGCGACGAGGTTTTTCTCGCTTTTGCTTCCGCTCCCGGCGGCCCTCTCGCCTATTGGAACGCCAGCTCGCCCGATGATTTCACCACTTCTTCGGCAAACACTTCGGCCCTCGACTTGGTCACCTCTTCGGATGGCGCCAGCTTCGCTCTACAAACAAATTCTGCCGTCGAAGTTCACGCCGCCGATCTGTCTCTCTCTTCCGTTCCCGCTGCGCCGGAGCTTACGCAAATCCCTGGCCGCGTATTCGTACCCGGTCTCGTTCTCCATCCTTCGGGAGCGCTTCTCTATCAGCCGTTTCTCACTGGCGCTCCAGGAAGTGCTGGCGTCAAAGGCGGCATCGACATTCTCGACGCGCATTCCGGCGCGCTCCGCCTCCGAATTTTTCTTCCCCAACAGCTCATGACCGACGTCGACGCCCTTCATGGCTCCTTTCTCGCCACCGATGAAAACGGCCAGCGCCTTTTCGTCATCACTTCTGCCGATGGCACCGCGCAGAATGCCGCCCTCACTATCGTCCAACTGGCGGCTGTTCCTCTCGGTATTGGTACGATTCAGCCGGCGGCGTTTTCCGCCGCGGGCGGCGCCACGCTCACGCTTCGCGGTAGCGGCTTCGTCAACGGCACTGCCGCCACCATCGGCGGAAAATCCGCCACGGTGACGTTTAAGGACGCCAACACGCTCTCCATCGTCACTCCCGCTCTTTCCTCCGGCCCGCAGCGCTTCACCCTCACCAATCCCGATGGCGAAACCGTCTCCCTCGACGCCGCTGTAACCGCAAATTGAATCTCCAGCGCCGCGCTGCCCACATCTCTCATCCCCTAACTTTTTCTGGATTTCTTTCATCCAATTCGGCGAAGCTAAGACCGGCAGTGGTGCGCCGCTGACACCCATCCGCACTCGGATTCGTCGAAAGGACCCAAATGGACACGCGAAAATTAGGCAACTCCGATCTAAATATCACTCGCATCGGTTTTGGAGCCTGGGCCATTGGCGGTTCTGGCTGGGAGTTTTCCTGGGGTGCGCAGGACGATGGCGAATCCATCGCGGCGATTCATCGCGCTCTCGAACTCGGCGTCAATTGGATTGATACGGCTGCGGTCTACGGCCTGGGACATTCGGAGGAAGTCTTGGCCAAAGCGCTCAAAGACTGGCGCGGCGCTCGCCCGCATGTTTTCACGAAGTGCGCTTTGACGTGGGACGCGCAGCACAAGATTCATCCCAATCACTCCGCGGCATCCATCCGCGGCGAATGTGAGGACAGTTTGCGCCGCTTGCAAATCGCCGCGATCGACCTCTATCAAATGCATTGGCCCCCATCCGACAATGGGCCGTCCCTCGAAGAAGCTTGGCAGGCCATGGCGGAGCTCCAAAAGGCCGGCAAAGTCCGCTGGATTGGCGTTTCCAATTTCAACGCCGGGCAAATCCGCCGCGCCGAAAAAATTGCTCCGGTCACTTCTCTGCAACCGCCGTACTCGCTGATTCGCCGTCAGATTGAAGCGGAAACTCTCCCCTACTGCGAAAAGCAGGGCATCGGCGTGATCTCGTATGCCCCCATGGCTTCCGGCTTGCTTACCGGCGCGATGACGCGCGAGCGCGCCGCCGCTCTTCCTCCCGATGATTTTCGCACGCGCAATCCGGAGTTTCGCGAGCCACGCCTCTCGAAAAACATCGAGCTTGTCGAACGCCTCCGGCAGGTTGGCGCGCGCCATGGCCGCGGGCCCGCCGAAGTCGCCATCGCCTGGGTGCTGCGCAGCTCAGCCATCACCGGCGCCATCGTCGGCGCTCGGAACGCGAAGCAAGTGCAAGGCATCGTCGGCGCCGCCGGCCTCAAGCTCACCCCTGCCGAAATTGCTGAAATCGAAGGCGCCGCCGTCGCTGCCGGTGGCCGCTAACCTTTTCCCAACACAATTCGCAAATGGAAAGAGCGCGAGCATAAGCTCCCGCTCTCGAGAAAACTTTGCGACGGCGCAGCGACTTCACGCGCGAAGATAATCTGGTCGCCAATTCTTGATGAGCTGTTTGATCGCCTTGCGCTGCGTCAGCTTTTCGTCAAGGACCTTTCGCATCATGGCCGGGAGTTCGTCGTCGCTTGCAAACCGCAAGGAAATAATTTGGTCGATCGCGAGTTCGTCCGCGCGCCAGCGCAATTCCTCCTGAAGGACTCGTTCGTATCTCAGCCGCTCTTCCAGGCGGATCAGCCGGTCCTGCACCGCCAGCGCGAATAGCCGCCCATAGAGGGCCCCGAGAAACAGGGCCGCTGCCAGGAACACCCCGAAGATTCCCTGAAACGAAATACCCAGACGCCACAGGCGGAACAAGGACGAAATGAAATTGATGACAAACACCGGCAACACAAAAAAATGAAAGAGAGGGACAAACTTTCCGTGATTCTTGAGATTTTGTTCGGCCATTGTTCTTCTCCTGCTTTCTTCTACCTCGCCAACTCGTTCTTGAATACCGCTCCGTTGTGCATCACGAACCGCACATGCTCAAGTTCGTTTACGTCCTTCAACGGGTCACCCGCCACGGCAATCACTTCCGCGTATGCTCCCAGAGCCACCACTCCAATCTCTCCCTTCATGTCCAGCATCTCCGCCGCCCGCGAAGTCGCTGACTGAATCGCGTCTATCGGCGCCATCCCGAGGTCAACCATCCTTCCGAATTCTTGCGCGATGGGTTCCGTCCATGGAATCCCGCCCATGTCCGTGCCAAAGACAATCTTCAAGTGCGCCTTTAGCGCTCTCTTGAAGGTATCCTCATGCACCGCTGCTCGCGCGCGGTCGCGCTTTCCCGCCGGTGTATCCGCTGGCGCCCAGTCGCCATAATAGGGTGAAATCGTCGGGCAGTACCATGTCCCCTGCCTCTTCATCTGTTCGATTTGCGCGTCCGTCATCTCGAGTCCGTGTTCGATGGAATCGCATCCGCCATCCAGCGCGCGCTGCAATCCGATCCCGTTGTACGCGTGGCATGCCACTTTCCTTTGCCAGCCGTGCGTCTCGTCCACAATCGCTTTCAGCTCTTCCACTGTGAGCGTCGGCTGCGACACCAGCCTCCCTTCTTTGTCCACCCACGAGCGGTGCGTCATATACACCTTGATCCAATCTGCGCCGTGCTCCAACTGTTGCCGCGCCGCCTTGCGCGCTTCCACCGGACCATCGACGAGCTGCGCGCCTTTGGGCATATCCAATTCCGGCGCGTAGCCTTCCAGGTTGTAGCCGCCGGTCGTGGAAATCGCGCGTGTGGCGCAAAAAAGTCTTGGCCCCGGAATGGTTCCTTCCTCAATCGCTTGTTTGATCTCAACGTCGCCAAATCCCGCGCCTTCCGTTTCCAGGTCGCGCAGCGCTACGAAGCCCTGCTCAAGCGCGCGCCTCACCGCAAATGTCGCGCGCGCCGCCCGCAGCGCGATTCCTGCATTCAAAATGTTCGCGTCGTACCCGCCCTTGGCTGGATCCTCGCCCCACAAAAAAATGTGTGTGTGCGAATCGATCAGTCCCGGCAGCACTGTCGCATTCGAAAGATCGATTACTTTCGCGCCGGCCGGAATCGCCGCCCCGCCGTCCGTCACTTTTTCAATTCGGTCTCCGCGCACGAAAATAAGCTGATTCTTCCGCGGCGTCTCGCTGACGCCATCGATCAGCGTTCCCGCCCGAATCACCGTCACTGTTCCAGCCGCTGTCGCTCCGCCCTGCGCATGCGCAGAGTCTGCCGCCATCGACGCCGTCACAATCGCGCACAAGACCAAAGTCCTCGCTAATAAAATCGGTATCCCGCCGCGCAAGCTCGCCTTCCTCATCTCCCCCTCCTTCGAACGCGCGTAGCTTGCCCCAATCGCCTCGCCCATGCAACAACTTCGCTCCGCGCCGGCGTGAGAGATTGTTAACGCAAAAAAACGAGGGAGCCATTTAGGCTCCCTCGTCCATCATCCAAATCCAGTGATTTGTCAGGCCATCAATTCGCTACATCGTTCAAGTCCGCCTGCAGTTGCGCGAAGTCAAACCCCGGCGCAAAGTTTGGGTCCTTTGCCTGTGGCGGCAGGAGCGCATACGCTTCGTCCACGCACTCGTCCCACCATGCCCAGGTTCCTTGCTGCGTATTTCCCCAGGTCAGCACCGTCACCCCATTCCCGTCGTACGCCACCGCGTACACGGCATGGCCGTCGTTCGTGAGTGGCCCCGGCGTCCACGGCTGATGGTTGTCGAACTCCTGGACGGCATTTTGCTGCACCTGGAATCCCAGATAAACTCCGCCAAACATTTGAATGGCTTGCTGTACGTGCGTGTGATTCTTCGGCTCGATTTTCACGAACGCGAGAATCTCCTCGTTGCCGACCACGTTTGACTGCCAGTAGTTCAGCACGTCCAGTTCGTTCAGCCCGGTGTCCGGGCCGCCCGTCAGGTGGTAGTACACCTTGAGCACCGCGGCTTTGGTCATGATGCTTTTCTTTGCCACGAGCCCCTGGTATACGGTCGTCGCATGCGCCAGCGCCGCGATGGTGCAATCTCCGACCGTATCGTTCCCATCCATCGGGAACAGCGTCGCTGGGTTGTTAACGGCCAGCTTTTGATACACCGTCGTCAGCACGTTGAACGTAGCTGGCGGGGGCGCGATCCCTGCCTTCAGGTATTTCTTGAATTGCAGCGTCCGGTAATCCACCTTGGGTGGATGCTTGCCAAATCGATAGTTCGCCATGCGCAGATACCTCTCTCTGGGAGCTAGACCCCTTTGTATGGTGCCGCTGCCCCCTCCGGCGTTTCAATGGAATCGTCTAAATCGGCAGTTCCGGCCATAGTTTGTGCATCGACCAGCTCCTTTTTGTCATCCAAATCCTGCGGTAGCCTGGGGGTAGGCAATATGGGTGTGCAGACCGAACTCAAGCCAAGGGCCGACCTTCGCGACTATCTCGCGGCCGAGCGCACCTTTCTGGCCTGGGTTCGCACCGGCTTGGCCCTAATGGGCTTCGGCTTTGTGGTCGCTCGCTTCGGCCTCTTCCTCCAGCAGCTTCGCCTCGTCGACCATGTTCCTTCGGCTCCCTCTTATGGCCTGTCGTTGTGGTTCGGGACCGCGCTCATCGCGGTGGGTGTGGTCGTGAATCTCTCCTCCGCCTGGCGCCACGTTCGATTGGTACATGAACTTGACCGGGGCGAACCCTCCTGCTCTGGTTTTTTGACGCAGGCCGTCGCGACCGCCATCTTCCTGGCCTTGGTAGGACTGGCGATGGCCATCTACTTGGTTTCCGTTCGCGGTTCGGCGAATCTTCATTCTGAAAATTTCGAGGAGACAATCATGGCACCGGCAACAAGCAAGACTGCCCCTGCAACAAACAATGGCATCATCAGCAAGCCCAGCAATCACTCGGTCGACCAAACCGTCGAAAAACTCAAAACCATCCTGCAATCCAAGGGCGTCACTCTTTTTGCGCTCGTCGATCACAGCGGCGAAGCCGAAAAAGTCGGCATGAAAATGCCGAACACCAAGCTTCTCATCTTCGGCAGCCCTAAAGCGGGAACGCCGCTGATGCTTGCCGCTCCCAGTGTCGCCATCGACCTCCCTTTGAAAATTCTCGTTTCCGAAGACGCTCAAGGAAAAGCCTGGGTCTCCTACAACAGTCCCGAATACTTAAAAAACCGCCACGGCCTGCCGCAAGAGCTGCTGCAAAACATCGCGGTTGTCGAAACTCTGGCCGGCAAGGCCGCTGAATAGTCCCAGAAACCGGCGGCGAACCAGAGTGCGGAGGAAATAATGCCAAAACGAACATTCAAATCGTGGCTGCGCACGCTCTCGAACGAAATCATCTGGAGGCTTGCCACGGAGTGGCGGCGCGATATTCAGCGTACAAAGGCCATCCAAGCGGAGTACAAGCGCCGGCTCAAGGTGGAAGCAAAGCGAGGAAAGTGAGGCGGCACTTTCCAAACAACCCTCCAATCCGCTAAATTCCCGGGTGGCCATTTAGGAGGAATCTTTGCTGCGACCCACTTTTGCTCTCGCCATATTGTTGTTTGCCGCCACTGCCGTTTTCAGCCAAGCCCATTCCGGCGAAATGCGTTTGTCGCCCTCGGAATACAAGTTTCCCGAAGAAGCCAATCCCGGCACCGGAAGTTCCGGAGTTGCCGGCATTCGCACTATCGTTTTGAAAGGCGATCCCAACCAAGCCGGCATGTACACCATCCTGCTTCGTGTCCCGCCGCACACTCGCATCGCCGCCCATTCCCACCGCGACGATCGCGTCGCCACGGTCATTTCCGGCACCTGGCACTTCGGCTACGGCGACAAATTCGACGAAGCCAAGCTGAAGACCCTTCCTCCGGGCAGCTTTTACACCGAGCCGCCCGGTGCCAATCATTTCGCGGAGACTGGCGACGAGCCCGTCGTCGTCCAAATCACCGGGTTCGGCCCGTCCTCCACGACCTACGTCGATCCATCCCTCGACCCACGCAACGCCAAAAAGCCTTAAACAAACAAGGTCTTGCACCTTCGCACCGGCTGGGCACTTCGAGTGTGCCCTGGCGCATCGATCATTCATCTAAAGCAGCGTCCGCAATCAGAGCGGAACCATATCTTAAAACGTGAAAAGGACCTCCTCATGCGATATCGCCTTTTGGGCAACAGCGGTCTGCGAGTTTCGGAAGCGTCGCTTGGCACGATGACCTTCGGAGAAGAATGGGGCTGGGGCACCGCCAAAGATGAATCCCGCAGAGTTTACGATGCCTTCCGCGAGGCGGGCGGCAACTTCATTGACACCGCCAACCTCTACACTAACGGCACCAGCGAAACATTTCTTGGCGAATTCATGAAGGGGCACCGCGAAAGGGTCGTTTTGGCCACGAAATACAGCAACGCCGCTCCCGGCAAAGACCCCAACGCCGCAGGCAACCACCGCAAAAGCATGATTCAGGCGGTCGAAGCCAGCCTCAAGCGCCTGCAAACCCACTACATCGACCTTTACTGGGTCCACATCTGGGACGGGCTCACGCCGGTCGAAGAAGTGATGCGCGGGCTCGATGACCTCGTTCGCCAAGGCAAAGTGCTGTACGTCGGCATCTCCGACGCTCCCGCCTGGTGGGTGGCGCAGGCCAATACCCTCGCGCAACTCCGCGGCTGGTCGGCGTTTGCCGGGATACAAGTCGAATACAGCCTCATCGAGCGCACTCCCGAGCGGGAGCTGATGCCCATGGCCCAGGCGCTCAACGTGGGGTTCACCGCATGGTCGCCGCTGGCCAGCGGAGTGCTGACGGGCAAATACCACGGCCACGGCTCCGCCGAGCGAGCCAGGCTGAGCAGCGACATGATGAAAGACTTTCGCCCCGAGCAGGAGCGCGCTGCTCGCGTCGTCGCCGCGGTGAAAAAAGTCGCCGACCAGGTCGGCCGGAGCATGGCGCAGGTCGCTCTGGCCTGGCTGCGTTACCGCGCCGTGCCGGTCATCCCGATTCTCGGGGCCCGCAAGCTCACCCAGTTGCAGGACAACCTCGCCAGCTTTGACCTGGCGCTCTCGCCCGACCAAGTGAAGATTCTCGACGACGCAAGCCACATCGATCTGGGCTTCCCCCAGGAGATGTATACGAAGGACCTCGTCCGCAACTTCCGCTACGGCGGCCTGCGCGACCACATCGTCACCTAACCCCGGTTTTTTCTGCGTGGTTTGTCCTGTGGGGGCGCACTTTAGTGCGTCCCCTATTGCTTTCGCTTGGCACTCGCCACTGCTTTTAGTCCAATTCCTCGCTCGTGACTTCAAGGATCTCCTTCAGAGTTCCGAGGATTGCCTTTCCATAAGGCGACAGCTCAAATAGTTCCTTCACGCTGCCCAAGATGGTCTTTGCCGCCGCTATCAGCCTTTTGCGAATGCCCTTTTGGCCAGTCAAACCGCTTGCCTGGGCATTTGTCGCCGCCTCGAATGCGTTCAATTCTTCTCCAACTAACGCCGCAGCCTCCCGAGTGGGCGAGGCGGCGTCCACCGCGGCAATATAACGGTTGGCAATCTCGTCGGCCATGGGTTCCCCCTCTGCCAGGAGCAATGCCTCGTCGCGGACCTTTTGAAACTGGAAGCGGAGGGGATCCTGCGGCTGCGCGTACAAGACAGTTCGCAGCGCCTTCACAAACCTCTTCCACAAACCCTTCATCTGATCGTGGTTTAACGGCGTGCTGGCCATAGAATCCTCCCCGCTGCTTTAGCAGCTGCACTAACCAATGGCGGTCCACCGTCCTGCCGCCCTGACTGGTGGTGACATTGGTAGCAGCTTCGTTTCTTGCTTTGCCCGTTCTTTAGAATCGCTACACGATCCTGGTTCGCCATACACCCACGCCACCCGCCGACTGCGTTCCAAAATGGGAAGAAACTAGGTACACCCCCGTGTTTTTCGTAAGAGCGGCAAATACAGGAGATAAGTGGTGAGTGGCGAGCAACGAGTGGCGAGAAAGGACGAACTGGCCTGCAAAAGTAGCCCCAGAGGCAGGGGGTGCCCCCCGGAGAGGATGCGCGATTTTTTCCAATCGTTTCGATTCCGTTCCATTGCCCTGGCATTCGCCAGTGCTTACGTGAGCGCAGCAGTCCTCAGCGTAAGCATTGCGCATGTCTTGCTCATCGCAAAACCTGCCTCTGGACTTGGGGAACGGGTGATCATGCCCCTCGCTAAGGGGCTCGATTTCTTAGATGCGCATTGGAAGGCCGTTTTGATGGTAGTCTTTCCTTTTGTAGCGCCTTTAGCGCGCGATCTCGTGCCCCGTTTGCGGAAGGCTTGGGGATTGGAGTTTGACTCCATTCCGCTGAGGCCTGTCGAGATGCGCGAGAAACCTACAAGGAGTTCGCCGTGAGTCTGGTGGCCAACGAAGCTTCTGTCAGCAATTTTCAAATCACGCCAAGCCAATATCAGCTTTTCAATTTCACAGTGGAGCGGCCCACAACCCTGCGCATCAGGATGATTGCGACGGCCCCAGTAAATCTGATTCTCCTAAACAGTGAAGACCGCGCTAGTTACGAGCCTGGGCAAACCGACACCCGCTCCTACAAGACTTCCTGGGGAAGAAGGAGCGACATCGACGCAGAAGTTCGCGTCAAACCGGGAACCTGGTACCTGGCCGTCGAGGGAAGCATGGAACCCAGCAAAGGGCGCATCGAAGTCTTGAAGAGAAACTTCCAGGAATAACGGTCCGCGCGCTTAGACTGTAGCGGCAATCCCACACTTCCGCCTGCTGCCCTGTTCCGGATACAATCCACTGTTTATTTAATCGCTCAGGAAGAGATCCGAGACCCGATGGCCGAAATCCAGCTGCACAATACTTTGTCTGGAAAAGTCGAACCGTTCGTCCCGCAAAAGGCCGGGGAAGTGCGGATGTACACGTGCGGCCCGACGGTGTACGACTACGCGCACATTGGCAACTACCGCACGTTCGTGTTTCAAGACATTTTGCGGCGCTTCCTGAAGCTGCGCGGTTTCACGTTGAACCACGTCATGAATCTGACGGACGTAGACGATCGCATCATCGCCAATGCCGCGGCGGCCGGAAAAAGCATCCGCGACTACACGGAGAAATTTGCGCAGGCGTTCTTCGATGATTGCAAGACACTAAGCATCGAAGCGCCCGAGCACTGGGTCCGCGCGACCGACCACATCGAGGACATGGTCCAGCTGATCCAGCGGCTCCAGGGAAAAAGCTTTACCTATCCGAGCGACGGCTCGATCTACTACCGCATCGCGAAGTTTCCGAATTACGGGAAACTCTCGAAGATCGATCTGACCGGGATTCAAGCCGGAGCGCGCGTCGATAACGACCGCTACGAAAAAGAAAGCGCGCGCGATTTTGCGCTTTGGAAAGCGCCGAAGCCCGGCGAGCATTTTTGGGAGACCGCGATCGGTCCCGGGCGGCCCGGCTGGCACATTGAGTGCTCCGCCATGGCCATGAAGTATCTCGGAGAGACGCTCGACATTCACACCGGCGGCATCGACCTGGCGTTTCCGCATCACGAAAACGAAATCGCGCAAAGCGAAGGGGCCACGGGCAAGCCGTTCGTGCGCTACTGGCTGCACGCAGAGCATTTGCTGGTGGAAGGCGAGAAGATGTCCAAGTCGCTCGGCAACTTTTTTACGTTGCGCGACCTGTTCGCCAAGGGCTACAAGCCTTCCACTCTGCGCCTCTGCCTCGCCAGCGTGCCCTATCGTAGACAGCAGAATTTCACTTTCAATGGCCTCGACCAGGCTACCAGTGCTATCGAGCGCTTGCGGAATTTTGCGGACCGGCTGAAGCAGGGGAAATTTCCCGCGGGCAAACAGGAAGGCATGGCCGCGCGCGTCGCCAAAGCTGAGGAAGAATTCGATGCGGGGCTTTCCGACGATCTGAACACCGCGCGGGCGCTGGCGGCGGTGTTCGACCTTGTGCGGGAAGCGAACATCGCGATGGATAAAGGCGAATTTCGGCAAGGCGACGTTACTGCGTTGCAGGAATTCCTCGGCACGTTCGATAAAGTCTTCGCCGTTCTCGAAGATAACGACGCGGCGAAGCTGGCGGCTCTTGGCTACGGGAGCGCGGAAGCCGGGCCGAGCGACGCGGAGATTGACAAACTGGTCGCCGAGCGGAATGCCGCGAAGAAAAAACGCGATTTTGCTACTGCGGACGGCATCCGCAAAGAACTCGCGGATCGTGGTATAATAATTGAAGATATGAAGGACGGAAGTGTCCGCTGGAAACGCAAGTGAAACTGAATTTCAAAACCCGCGCCCCGTACCTCCCGGGCTTTTTCCCGCCGGCCGCCCAGCGGCCAAACCTTTTCGGCGTTGACTTACTCTAATTTTTCTCGCAGGCCGGTCCGGGAGCTATCCCGTTTCGATCCTCCGAATTTTGCGCCTGCGTTCTGCCCTCGCAGTTTTGATTCACTCCAACCTGATTTTCTTCGTGGAGGAAGAAATGCCAACGATTTTGGAAACGAAAACACCACGCCTGATCACGGCTCTCCCCGGGCCGAAGGCGCAGCAAGTTCTTGCGGATGACGCGAGACTGATGTCGCCGTCGCTGACGCGCGAATATCCGTTGGTGGCGGAAAAGGGCCGCGGAGCGATTGTCGAAGACATCGACGGGAACGCGTTTTTGGATTTTGCAGCGGGCATTGCGGTTTGTTCGACGGGCCATTGCCATCCAAAAGTTGTCGCGGCGATCCAGAAGCAAGCCGCGGAGCTGATCCACATTTCCGGCACGGATTTTTATCTGCGTCACATGCCGGAGCTCGCGGAGCGATTGATTGCCACGATGCCCGGAAAAGAGCCCAAGAAAGTGTTCTTTGGAAACTCCGGCACGGAAGCGGTGGAAGGCGCGATCAAACTGGCGCGCTATGCGACCAAGCGCGACAAACTCATCGCTTTTTACGGCTGCTTCCACGGGCGCACGCTGGGGTCGCTTTCATTAACCGCATCGAAAAATACGCAGCGAAAGCATTTCGGCGCGCTGCTCGGCGGCGTCGAGCACATTCCGTATCCGTACGCGTACCGTTGCCCGCATGGCCACACTGCGGAGACGTGCGGCACGGAAATTCTCGAGTTGCTGGAACAGCAAATGTTCAAGCGGCTTTTTGCGCCGGAAGAGATCGCCGCGATTATTATTGAGCCGATTCAAGGCGAAGGCGGCTTCGTTCCCGCGCCGGCATTTTTCCTGCAGGAATTGCAGCGCATCTGCAACCGGCACGGCATCATGCTGATTGTCGATGAAGTGCAATCCGGAGTCGGACGCACCGGAAAGTGGTGGGCCTACGAGCACGCCGGCATCGAGCCGGACATCGTGTGCATCGCGAAGGGAATTGCCAGCGGAATGCCGATGAGCGCGTTCGTGGCGAAAGAAAGCGTGATGACCTGGAAAAAGGGGTCGCACGGCTCGACGTACGGCGGCAATCCCGTATGCATCGCTTCGGCGATGGCCACGCTCGATTTGATCGAACACGGCTACATGGAAAACGCGCGGAAAATGGGCGAGTACATTTTCGGGCGCATCAGCGATTGGCCGCGCCGGTTTAAGATCGTCGGCGACGTGCGCGGCAAAGGGTTGATGATCGGCATCGAAATCGTGCGCGATCAAAAAACCAAGGAAAAAGCGGTGGACTTGCGCGACGCCGTCGTCGCTAAAGCGTTCCACAAAGGACTGTTGCTGCTCAGCTCGGGCGAGAATTCAATCCGGATGTCGCCGCCGCTGTTGATTGACGAGGAGCAGGCGGACTACGCGATTCGCACGCTGGAGGATTGCTTCCGCGAAACCGAAAAGAATATCTAGACGTGAAAAAGGGCACGATTCATCATGCCCTACAACAGCCTTGAATTAGTTCACCGAAGAGATATTATTCGCGATCGGGAACTATGCCAATTTTTTCCAAGCTGATGTTTCGGGCGGTGCGCTGGGCTTCGCGGCACGGCTTGCGCGAAGAAGAGAATTTTTCCGGCGATGCGAAGAAGCTGGAAGCGCGGAGCACCGGCGTGCGTGGAGAGACGTACGCATATTGGTATCTGCGAAACACGGGATACATTTTCGTCGCCAAGAACTACACACCACGGGGAATCAAAGGCGAGCTGGATCTCGTTGGTTACGATGGGAAAACACTGGCGTTTGTCGAGGTGCGCACGCGTACGGTGAAAGAAGATGCAGTTGGGCTGCCCGAGCTCAGCGTGACGAAAGAGAAGCAGCATCTGGTAGTGCGAACGGCGCAAAGGTTTCTCGCTGAACGGCACGTCAAAGAAAACCTAATTCGCTTCGATGTCGTGGCGATTGATAATCACCCCGGTAAGCCGCCTATAGTCCGCCTTCACAAGGGCGCCTTCAGTCCGCAACTCGGCCATCGGGATTGACCCCTAGCCCGCGCGCCATCTAAATCTCAAACGGAACGCCTAAGTTCGCAGAGCACGGGTGTGCCGGAACAGGGAATCGCGCACCAAGGAGAAACTTTGATGGGACGAAGCGCAGGGTTAGGTGTATTGGTGTTCGTTTTGTGATCAAGAGGTTGCAGCCCAGAAGGCGAATAATGTAGGAAGATGGAGAGAGTTCTGCGCAGGGAGCGCAGTGGGAGTACAATTCAGAGTGTTTGAATCGTCGTGGCTGCGCCGCATTGACGGCGAGTGAAATTAAGGGAGGGAAGCGTTGCCGGAGTTACGCAAGGATCCGATCACCGGCCGATGGGTGATCATTTCAACGGAGCGCGGGAAGCGCCCGAACGATTTTTTGCGCGAGAGCGTGGTTATCAAGGACGCGAAGAACTGCCCGTTCTGCGCGGGGAACGAATCGAAAACGCCGCCAGAAGTTCTCGTTTACGGGCGTAATGGCGGAGGGCCGAACACGCCAGGGTGGAATATCCGCGTTGTGCCAAACAAATTCCCGGCGCTGGGGATCGAGGGCGAGCTCGACCGGGAAGGTGAAGGCCTGTTTGACAAGATGAACGGGATTGGCGCGCACGAAGTAATTATCGAGACGCCGCAACACGCAGCATCGCTGGCGACGCTCCCGGAACGCGCCGTCGAAGATGTGTTGTGGGGCTACCGCGACCGCATGCTGGACCTGAAGAATGACAAGCGCTTCCGGTATATTTTGATTTTCAAAAACCATGGAGAGGCCGCTGGAGCGTCCGTAGACCATCCCCATTCGCAATTGATAGCCCTGCCGATCGTGCCGCGGCGGGTGCGCGAAGAAGTGGATAACTGCTGGCACTATTATGACGAGAAAGAGCGTTGCATTTTCTGCGACATCATCCGGCAGGAGCGGGACACCGGCGAACGCGTGATCGGAGAAAACGAGCACTTCATCACGGTGGCGCCCTACGCGCCGCGCTTTCCGTTCGAGATGTGGCTGCTGCCGAAAGTACACGGGTCGTCGTATGAGAACAATCAAAGCTCGATGTACGCAAGCCTCGCGCGCATGCTGAAAGACACGCTGATGCGGCTGGATGAGGTGTTGGACCGGCCGGCGTTCAACTTTATGATTCACACCTCGCCGATCGGGGAAGAGATCAACGATCATTATCACTGGCACTTCGAGATTATTCCGAAGCTGACGAAGGTGGCGGGCTTTGAATGGGGAACCGGGTTTTACATCAATCCCACTCCGCCGGAAGAGTCGGCGCGGTTTCTGCGGGAAGCGAAATTGCCCGCTCTGACTGAGAAAAAGTAGGGCGATGGGGCGGGGCGAGCGCCGGAACTTCCGGCCCGAACTTGGAGATTTGCTATAATTACAGGTTCGGCGCGGTACCCAAGTGGCCCAAGGGAGAGGTCTGCAAAACCTCCATTCGTGGGTTCGAATCCCACCCGCGCCTCCAAACACGCGATGTAAAGGGAACATCCGAACGCACACGACCGCAACTGCTTGAAGTCTTTCGCGGTCATTGCGGAAAGCGGGCTAAGTGCTCCTTGGTCAAGGACCTCCCTCCCATTCGCTTTTCCTAATCCGGGCAACAAAGCGACGAGCAGGTCCAGAATGCACCGTTTCGGTAGCGGTGTTCCAGGAAGGAAACGCCTACACCATCGGTTTATTGATTTCGTTTTGAACTCTTTTCATGTCAATCAGTTAGGAATGCAACTCTAGGAGCGCGGTGGGCCTGAGCTTGCCTCAATCAAGCTTGGGTACGGGTGTGGTCTGTTCGCCTGAGACGCGTAAGACCGCTTCTTGCGGGAATGAGGATAAGAGATGGCCAAGACCGGTTTCGACTTCGAGGAACTGCTATCGCGAGTGGAAAATGACCGCGAACTCATGCGCGATCTCCTGCTGATCTTCAAAGAAGAATTTCCGCTGCACCATCAGGCGTTGCGTGAAGCGGTAGAGCACAAGGACGTTGTACGAATTGAATCGGAGGCGCACAAGCTAAAAGGAATGCTGTCGAATCTGGCCGCTCATGAAGCGGCCGAGGCAGCGGCGCGATTGGAGTTGCTCGTTCGAAGCGCAGAAACCTCAGAATTCCAAGAACCATTTGCTGAGTTTGACCGCATCGCTGAGGAACTGGCACGGGAACTTGATTCGTGCCTCGCGGAAGTGTCGCGATGAGAATTCTCGTCGCTGACGACGATGTAGTGTCACTGCGGCTGCTGCAAAAAACCATGGAGCGGGCCGGTTACGAGGTAACCGCGGTAGCAGACGGCAGGCAGGCGGCGGACGAACTTTGCAAGCCCGAAGGGCCAAAGCTTGCCCTTTTGGATTGGGTGATGCCGGAGCTGGATGGTTTGGGAGTTTGCGGGGAAGTGCGGAAGCGGAAAGAACACTCGTACGTATACATGGTGCTGCTCACCTCGAAAGAGTCCAAAGAAGACGTGGTGGCAGGGTTGGGAGCTGGAGCGGACGACTATCTGACAAAACCGTTTGATCCCGAGGAGTTAAAAGCCCGGCTTAGAACGGGAATTCGAATTCTGGAACTGGAAGACCGTTTGATTGAAGCGCGCGACGGGATGCAATTTCAAGCAACACACGATGCACTGACATCGCTATGGAACCGCGGTGTGATCATGGAGATGCTGGAGCGCGAGCTCGTTCGGTCGAACCGCGAGGGCAAATCCACGGCGGTATTGCTGGCGGATTTGGATCATTTCAAGCAAGTGAACGATACCTACGGCCACCTTGCGGGTGATGAAGTACTGAAGGAAACAGCCCGACGATTGCTCTCCTCCGTGCGGTCGTATGATTTTGTGGGCCGCTATGGGGGTGAGGAATTCCTGGTGATCTTGAGTGATTGCGATCCAGCATTCAGCCTCACGCGGACAGAGGAAATCCGCAAGGCCGTTGCGCGGCTGCCGTTTCAGACCTCCGCTGGAGCGATTCCGGTAACCATGAGCATTGGTTTGTTGATCAGCCAGGAGTGGGGCCACCGGCCCATGGAGGAATTACTTCACGAGACGGATTCGGCCCTTTATACGGCCAAAGGGGCGGGGCGAAACTGCGTAAGAGTCGCGATAGCCGATTCTCCGGGTGCCGATCGAAATTCTATGGAAGCGGAAGCAATTCGCCACCGGCGCTAATTCAAGCGAGCGCGGTTTTTTTTGCATCCGTGAATTTACGTCGTTTTGGATGTTGGTTTGGCCTGTCCCATCATTTGGCGCATAGCGGCACTTGAGCCTGGCGCCCGCTTCTCGCGCCACGCTTCCAGGCGCTTGCAGGTTTCCTCGATATTCTGGAACAGATGAGGATTCTTGAAGGCTGCGCGCCAGGTAGGAACGATCGTGCGCATGCGGTCCCAGACCACCCAAATTTCTCCATTGCTCTCGAAAAACAATTCGTCGTTGATCAAACCGCGGTTCACGATGCTTGCGACCATCTCCCAATAGCTGATGACCATCCGGATGAACGTATTTTCCTCGCTCCCTTGGGGGTATTTTTCGACCATATCTTCCGGGGATTGCGGGTGAAAATTCTCAGTGAACCACGCGCGCGCCTGGCGCAACCGCGACTCGCGCCGGATGTCGTACAAGCGGAGCATGAGGTTTACTTCGTCGTAGGTGATCTGAGCCATGCAAAGTCCTCCTGGACTAAGTCGTGGTGTCCGCCTGCGCAGCTTCCCGCAAGGAGTGGGAAACGCCAGTCAGTTCGATGCGCTGAACGGTGGAAACGGGTATTCCTTGTTTCTGGAGCTCGGCCTGAATCCGGCGGCGCAGCTCGCGAGCCACTTCATCCTGGCGAGTGGGGGCAGTGCGAACCTGAAGGCGCACGGTAGAAGCGTAGCGGTCAAAGTTTTGCAAGCCGAGAATTCGCGGTCCGTCCACAAGAGCCTGAGACCACGCCGGATCCGCGCGCATTGCGGCGGCAGCGGTCTCCAGCACCTGCAAAGCTCTTTCCATGGGAGTGTCAGGAGCAAGAGAGATATCGACGAGGGCCTGCGACCAATCGCGGCTGAGGTTGCTCACAGAACGAATCTCGCCGTTGGCGATGGTCACGAGGGCTCCGCGGGCATCGCGAATCACCGTGCGCCGCAAGGTTAAGTGCTCCACACGGCCGACAAAGTCACCAAATTGAATGGTGTCGCCGACGACGTACTGGTCTTCCAGAACGATATAAAAGCCGGTGATAACGTCGCGAACGAGAGTTTGCGCTCCGAAGCCCACCGCCAAGCTGGCAAGGCCCGCGAGAGTGACTGCGGGCATAATGTCGATATTGAACTCATGCAGCGCCGTGAGAAGCGCGATTGCCCAAACGACCTTGCTCCCCGTGCTGTAGAGGATGCCGGCCAACGTCCGCGTTTGCTGCTCGCGAAGCTGCGATTGCCGCGTTTGCCCTGTAGCAGGTTTGATGACCAAATTGGTGACCGCCCTGAGCAGCCGGTTCAGAATCAGGGCAATGAGAAGGATTCCGAGAAGGCGCAGCGCGTTGGGTACCGTTAAATCCAGCCAGCGATTAAAGAGCGTAGGCATGATTTTTACGAGAGAGGGAGTATAACATTGGTAGAGGCGTGGGAAGGCGCGGGCTCGCGGCTTCCTGGGCCTGGCTGATGTAACGGAGCAATGCAATCATGCCAACGCGAAGAAAATTTCTGACCACGTGGCTTGTTTCGAGCGTGCCTTTGGGAATCCTCTCCTATGAGTTGCTGGCCCAAGGACGCCCCGAGCAGCCTCAGCAACCTCAGCAACCTCCAATCAGGCCAACCCAAAAAGAAAAAGACGATGATAGCGAGGCGCCGAAGTTTGACTCGAAGACCATGCTGGAGTCCAACAAGAAGGACATCAAGAAGAGCGTCGAACGGCTATTTCAGCTGGCGAGCGACTTGAAAGCAGAAGTGGAAAAAACAGACTCTGTTCAGGTTCTTTCCATGGCCATGCTGAAAAAAACGGAAGAGATTGAAAAACTGGCAAAAGAGATTCGCTCTCGTGCCATCGGCTAGCGCGCAGGCCGAGAGAGGACAGGAATTTGATAAGAACTGTCAACCGAGAAAGCCTGCTGGCGTGAGTAGTACATACGGGTTAGAATAAAAGGGCAAGCCAGTTTTGGCTTACTGCGCGCCCGTAGCTCAGATGGATAGAGTACATGCCTCCGGAGCATGGGGTCGTGAGTTCGAATCTCACCGGGCGCGCCACTTTTGACAATTCCCCTGAAAAACAAGGTGACTGCATCCTGAAACTGCTTTTCACCTTCGGGACCTTTGTTCTGAGGTAGACTCTCCGTTCCATCTGCGTCTATATTCGCGGCACCAGAGGAGCGCGATTGAGCTTCACTTCGCTGGATTGGATCATCGTCGCCGTTTATCTGATCGCCTCGGTTGCCGTAGGGCTTCTCGGCAAACGATTTGTTGGCAATGTTTCACACTACTTGGTCGCAGGCAGGGAATTGGGTTTGTACGTCGGCATCGCCACGCTGGCCGCCACCGAAATCGGAACAATCACTTACATGTACAACGCCGAATTGGGTTACAAATACGGTTTTTCGGCGTTTGCGGCAGCGCTCATCTCTGGGTTGGTGATGATCATCGTCGGGCGCACTGGGTTCGTTATCCGGCGTTTCCGTGAAATGCAGCTGATGACCGTTCCCGAGTATTTCGAACGAAAATACAGTTTGGGGCTTCGCTTGTTCACCGGAATTCTTGTGGCCATCGGCGGAATCCTGAACATGGGCGTGTTCCTGAAAATCGAAGGCGAATTCCTCACCATCGTCAGCGGTACCCCCATGAAATATCTGGTGTTGGCGATGACAGTTATCCTGCTGCTTGAGATGCTCTACACCGTACTCGGTGGAATGGTTTCTGTGGTCATCACTGATTTTCTGCAATATGTTCTGCTTTCGGTGGCCACAATTCTGGTTACCGCTTACGCGGTATTTCACGCTGGTTGGAGCAGCATCGTCAACAAAGTAACCGCTACGATGGGATTCGCTGGGTACAGCCCTTTTGCGAATCCCAAGTTTGGCTTCACCTTTCTGATCTGGCAGATCCTCCTTTGGTTTTCCGTCCACACCTGCTGGCAAACCACAGCCATGCGCATGTTTTCGACCAAGAGCCCGGAAACTTCCAAACGGGTCATGACCATCACGGGCTTCATTTTCCTCGGGCGCGGCATGTTACCGATGCTCTGGGGCATCGCTGCGCTAACGCTATTCGGCACTGGCGCGGTCGAGAAGGGAATTCCGCTGCCCGTTGTGAACGGACAAACGCTTGCTCCGCTCGACGCCATGCCCGCAATGTTCGCGCGCATTCTCGGCCCGGGCGTGAAGGGCATCGTGGTGGCCGGAATGCTCGCCGCCACCATGTCGGTGAACAGCTCGTACCTGCTGGGTTGGAGTTCCATCATTTCGCAGGACGTGGTGCTTCCTCTTCGTCGGTTGCTCAAACGGGATCCGCTCAGTTCGCGCAAACAGATTCTTGTGAATCGCCTGGCAAATCTTTTTGTCAGCATGTTTCTGATGTTTTGGGGCTTGTACTACACACCGCCAGGGGCGGTTTATCTCTATTTGAACATTACCGGCACAATTTTTCTTGCCGGCGCTTTCGTCTGCGTGATTGGAGGGCTCTACTGGAAGCGCGCGAACACTTTCGGTGGATATTTGGCCATGCTGATGGGAGCGGCGGGCGCGATTGTGCCGTACTTCTTCTTGCATTGGAGTGAAACGGTTGCGGGATTTGGAGCGTTTGGCTTAGCCGCAGCAGGCTTGGTCTTGGGGTCATTCTTGGGGCGTTCCAACAAACCATCTTTGTCGCAGAATGTGGGAGCGTTGGAGCCGAGATGAGAGCCTGGCAAATTTTCTGGGCCGCTGCGCTCCTGATTGCGGGCACGTCGTTTGCCGGCATTACAGTAGTCGTGGCCGTCCGAGGTTTCCACGATTTGCGGCTGTTGTTCCGCCACCTGCGCGAGAGGAAGGATGAAACGGAATGAACAAGGCCGTGATCCTCGCTCGTGGCCTTGGAACCCGGATGCGTCAAGCGGACTCCACAGCGCACCTCGACCCGGCACAACAGGCCATCGCGGAAACCGGCCTTAAGGCAATGATCCCAATCGGCAGGCCCTTTCTGGATTACGTTCTCAGCGGCCTTGCGGACGCGGGTTACCAGGAAGTCTGCCTAGTCATTGGTCCCGAACATACGACTGTGCAGAATTACTATCGAAATGTCGCGCCGCGGCGGGTTCGCATCCATTTCGCAATCCAGGCCGAGCCGCGGGGCACGGCCGACGCCATTCTTGCCGCCGAGAAATTTGTGTCCGGCGAAGAATTCCTATCCATCAATTCCGACAACTATTATCCAACTGCCGTCCTTCGCGAACTGCGCGCGCTTGGCGAACCAGCCATGGCGCTGTTCGATCAACTCACCCTGATGACGAAAGGAAACATCCCCGAAGAAAAAATTCGCAAGTTTGCCATCTGCGAAGTTGACCGCGAAGGTTATCTCCGCGCAATCGTGGAAAAGCCAACGAGCCAGGCGCCGGCTCGCAACCCGGCAGATGCTCTGATCAGCATGAACTGCTGGCGCTTCCCTGCGAAGATTTTTGAAGTATGCCGCCACACGCCTCTGTCGCCGCGCGGCGAATACGAGCTCCCCGTCGCCGTCGGAGAAGCTATTGCGCATTACGGCATGCGCCTTCGCGTTGTCCGCTGTCACGAAGGCGTTCTGGATCTGTCTTCCCGCGCGGACATTGCGTACGTGGCCGAAAAGCTTCGCAGCATCACGCCCAATCCATGAACAAGGAATTCGCGGATTATTTTGCGAGCAGGGGCTTAAGTAGTGCCGAGTCAGAACGCAAGGCCGAGCTACTTAATCGTACCTCGAACTTTCTCGGGTCGTGGGTCGGCGCAGAATCTTCCACTTGGGTTCGATGTTACGTCCCAGGCCGCATCGAGGTGCTCGGAAAACATACGGACTACGCCGGAGGCCGCAGCTTGCTTTGCGCCGTCGAGCGCGGGATTTGTGCTATGGCTGCGCCGCGCCACGATCACGTTATTCGAATCGCGGACGTCATTCGCCGGCAAGAATGCCAATTCGTTGCATCGCCTGAGCTTGATCCGCAAAGCGTCAATTGGGCCATCTATCCAAAAACCGTTGCGCGGCGCATTGCGCGGAATTTTCCGGGCGCCGACTGTGGCATGGACATGGCCTTCGCCAGCGACCTTCCTCGCGCGTCCGGCATGAGCAGCTCGAGCGCGCTCCTGATCGCCACTTATGTGCTTCTCGAACGCTTCAATCAACTGCGTGTCCGGCCAGAGTACCTCAGCAATATCCGAAACCTAGAAGACCTCGCCACTTTTCTGGGCTGCGTCGAGAATGGCCAAAGCTTCGGCGCTTTCCAAGGCGATTCGGGCGTAGGCACGTTTGGGGGCAGCGAAGATCACATCGCAATCCTTTGCTCCAAGGCCGGAGAACTTCGCCAGTACAAATTCTGTCCCGCGCGATTCGAACGGGCTATTCCTTTTGCCGCCGAAGTTGTGTTCGCCATTGCAGTCAGCGGTGTGGCCGCCGATAAAACGGGAAACGCACGCGAGAAATACAATTTCGCTTCGCTCGCCGCTCAGGAAATTCTCAAAATCTGGCGCGCGGCGTCGGGCCGAAACGACGCAACACTTTTCGAAGCCGCTACTCACTCCGTTGATGCACCCGACCGCATCCGGGAACTGCTTCGCAATACCAAAACTTCGGCTTATTCTTCCCAAGCGCTTCTGGATCGATTCGGGCAATTCCATGAGGAAAGTACGCGAATCGTTCCTGGCGCGGCGCAAGCTTTAGCCGCCAAGGACATGGAAGCTTTTGGACAATTTGTGGACCAATCGCAGGCTTTAGCGGAGCAAAAGCTCGGAAACCAGATCCCGCAGACTATTGAGCTGGCGAGTTCGGCGCGCTCGTTAGGTGCGCTTGCCGCCTCAGCGTTCGGAGCGGGATTTGGTGGAAGCGTCTGGGCAGTGATTGCATCAGAGCAAGCGACAAGCTTCTTAGATCGCTGGCAAAATCACTACCGACAAAGGTTTCCCATTGACGCCGACTCGAGCACATTTTTTATTAGCGGGGCCGGGCCCGCGACCTTTGTTTTTTGATCGGAGAGCCAGTCTGAAATTGAGTTGCGCCTCAGCACCTAGATCGGGTAATTCGAAAAACAGGAATGGTTTTCACGGTGAGCACAGGTAGAGACGAACCCGGTTTCAGGAACTTCGCGGCCAATTTGCTGACGCGCCGCAATTTCGTTCGCCAGACCGCCCTCAGCGCGGCGGGCCTCTCGGCTCTGCCTCATTTCCTCCAGGCTCTCGCGATTCCCTCGCTCGAATCCTCAATGGACCAAGCTTCCGCTCGAATAGACGGCGCGAAATTAACCCTGCAAAACAGCGCAATTTCCGGTGAGTGGCAGGCGCAATCCAGCGGTCTTCATTGCATCGAGATTCGTGACAAACGCAACGGCAAATCTCTCGCCTCCCCTGGTCCGGCCTTTAAACTGTCATTCCAAGACGGCGGGAGCGTCGATTCCAACGCTTTGCGTCTCGCAAAAACCCCCCGCGCCGAAAAGCTCTCCGTGAATCCCAACGCTTCTCGTTTGTCCGAGCGGCTTCCCGGTCATCAGCTCACCGCTCTCCTTCGCAGCTCCGATGGCAAACGCGAAGTGGAGTGGCGCGCCATCTTGCGCGAAGGCGCGCACTACATCCGTCAGGAACTGACCATTAAGGCCACAACCGTCGATCTCTCGCTTCGCGACGTCATTCTCATCGACCGCACAGATCAAACTGCCCGCGTCGTCGGCACTGTGGATGGCTCTCCCATCGTCTCGGAAACTTGGTTCTTCGCGTTTGAACATCCCCTCAGCCAAAGCGTCGTCGAAAATGGCCGCGCTCAGTGCAAACTCTTTCGTCATCTTCCTCTCAAAGCCAGGCAAAGCATCACGTACTCCTCCGTGATCGGTGCCACCGCGCCCAGCCAGCTTCGCCGCGACTTTCTTCGCTACGTCGAACGCGAGCGCGCCCATCCTTACCGCACGTTTCTCCATTACAACTCCTGGTACGATTTGGGCTACTTCACTTCCTTTGACGAATCCGCCGCAGTCGCCGCAATCAATGCCTTTGGCCAGGAACTTCACATTAAGCGCGGCGTGACTCTCGATTCCTTTCTCTTTGACGACGGCTGGGACGATCACAAATTGTGGGGCTTCAATTCCGGATTTCCTCGGGGATTTACGCCGCTAAAAGAAGCTGCTGCAAAATTTGGCGCTGCTCCCGGCGTCTGGCTCTCTCCTTGGGGCGGTTACGACAAGCCCAAACAGGAGCGCTTGGCCTACGGCAAAGAGCACGGTTTTGAAATGAACGACGACGGGCTCGCGCTCTCAGGCCCCGTTTACTACCGCCGATTCCGAGAAGTTTGTCTTGAGATGATTCGAAAGTATGGCGTGAATCAATTCAAATTTGACGGTACAGGAAATGCCTCACGTGTGATCCCCGGCAGCGAGTTTGGAAGTGATTTCGAAGCCGCTCTGCGCTTGATTGGCGACTTGCGTGCCGAAAAGCCCGATCTCTACGTCAACCTTACGACCGGCACGTATCCTTCACCGTTCTGGTTGATGCATGCCGATTCCACCTGGCGCGGAGGCGAAGACCACGACTTCGCCGGCGTGGGCTCATCGCGCCAGCAATGGATTACCTATCGTGACGCGGATACCTTTGCGAACGTCGTCAAGCGAGGCCCGCTTTATCCGCTCAATTCCTTGATGTTGCACGGTCTCATCTTTGCCCGTCACGCGAAAAATCTCTCAACCGATCCAGCCAACGATTTTTCGAACGAAGTGCATTCTTACTTCGCCACGGGAACACAGCTTCAGGAGATGTACATCACTCCGGCTTTGCTCTCGGAAGAAAACTGGAACACGCTGGCCGAGGCCGCCAAGTGGTCGCGTCGCAACGCGTCGATTCTCTCGGATACGCATTGGATTGGCGGAGATCCCACCGCCCTCGAGGTTTACGGCTGGGCCTCCTGGTCCCGAGAAAAAGCAATCGTCACGCTCCGCAACCCGAAAGATCAGCCGCAGTCTTTCGATCTCGATGCCCAGATCGCATTCGGACTTCCCGAGGGTGCGCCAAGCAAATTCTCAGCGCGCTCTCTTTGGAAACTCGGACCCGGTGTGTTCCAATTGAAAGCAGGGTCGTCTCGCACAATCCGTCTCATGCCGTTCGAGGTTCTCACGCTTGAGCTGACTCCGCTCCACACTCCCTGATCCGGCACGCCAGCGCCTAATCGGGAATCGGCTCGCCGGGCTTCACAATCCGAATCCGATGATCCGCAAAGGTGTGGTGCATCCCGGGAACTTCGATCTTTGGCATGTGGCAGCCCGCGCAATTTTTCCCTCCAACCGGGCACCTGCGGCCAGGGTAGTCCGCGGTAGGCTTCGCCCCGGTGGCCACGTGGCAAGCCAGGCACTTTTCGTCGTAGCTTGCATCGTCTTCCACCAAATCTTGGTGCGGATCGTGGCATGCTGCGCAGCGAATACGCGGATCACCCTTGCCCCAGCATTTGCTGCTCATCAGGCGGTAAGGTTGCGCCCGCACGTTAGCGATGCCCACAACATTTGTGAGTTTGATGTCCCACCAGGTTCCGTGGCATGAACCGCAGAAATCGACCGCGTCCCCGGGACTCAGCTTTCCTGGGTCGAAGATCAACTGCTTGCCTTCTTCTTCGCCGACGCCTTGTTGGAGCGCGCTCGCTTCCATGGCGATCGCATGCTTCAGGCCCGGTCCATGACACCCTTCACAAGTCACGCCTTTCACCAGTCTGCTCGTGTCGAAATCCTCTCCAATCTTGGAAGTTACGCTATGGCAGGAAAAGCACCGCTGAACCTCCGCGATGCCCACTGCCCGCGATCGCGCTTCCTCCAAATCGCGCGGATCGAGCAATGCGCGCGTGGGAGTGAAATTCAGGTTGCTCAGCGTGCTGAAATACGTGACCCTGCTTTCGTAATAATTTCCGTTTCGCAAAAATAAAAACGACTGGCCAACTTTGCCCGTTCCAAACGCCCAGGCCAGCGCATCCGTTAGCGTCCGCTTTCCATCGGTCACCGTCAGCAGGGCTTTGCCATCGTTTACGTTGATCCGATATTCATAATTCTTGGTCCGGAATGCTAGGTCGCCTCGCGACTTCAAATCGTCCGCTGCTTCCGCGCGAATCAGCGTATTTGCCATCGGGGTGGCCACTTGCGTCGCGGTGATTTTCGCGTGGCATTTCGCGCAGGTCGCTGTACCCACGAAGTCCTCGCGTGATGCTGGCGTTCGTCGCGGCCACCAGCCGGGCTCTGCCAGGTGGTCGTCCGTGGAAAGCTGCGCACGCAAGGGTAGGGAAGCCACCGTAGCAATCAGAGGCCAAACAAATAAAGAAGCTCTCGTGACGGCAGAGAAACGGAACCGGAGTGAGCCGATGCGCTTCATGGACGTTGCGGCGGCGCAGGCTTCTCCGTGTCTGGCCGACGAGACGCATAGTCCACTGCGTTGTGCGCTCCGTAAGCCTGGTTGCCGGACTGGGCTCGCAACACGGGTCCCCATACGCGAGCAGCGTACGTTTTTAACCTTATCACAACCATTTCGCTCGCGATTCCACAGACACTTTTATTAAAATCTTCGAACCACTTTGGACAAAACGCTCCATCACTTTTGTTCCTGGAGCTTCAACCCCTTCTTCAGGTCATGTTATTGTGCTTCGTGCCATGCGGCGAATGCCTTCGGGATTTTCTTTAGTGCGTGCCCCTCATTTTTCTCGCCGCCAGTTTCTCCGCGGGCTTTCGTTTCTCAGCGGCGCGCTTTCACAACCGTTCCTGCCGTTTCTCCACGCTGCATCATCTTCGACGCCCCCCGCCTTCGAAGAAATTCCTCCGGAAAAGAGCGGCATTCGTTGGGTGCATACGGCCGGCAAATCTCCGGAGAAGTATTTGCCCGAAACGAGCGGCGCTGGCTGTGCCTTTCTCGATTACGACAACGACGGCTGGATGGACATCTATTTGGTCAACAGCGGCAAATGTGATTTCTACGACCCGCCGCGCCCCATTCGAAACGCACTCTACCACAACAATCGTGACGGCACGTTTATCGACGTCACCGATAAAGCCCGCGTCCCCGGCGCTGGCTATGGCATGGGTGTAGCCGTCGGCGACTACGACGGCGATGGCTTCCCCGACCTTTATGTCACGCAATACGGCCGCAACATCCTTTATCACAACAATGGAGACGGCACTTTCACGGATGTCACGGAAAAAGCCGGGGTCGCCGCTCCCGGCTGGAGTTCCAGCGCCGTCTGGTTCGACTACGACAACGATGGCCGCCTCGATCTCTTCGTTTGCCAGTTCGCCGAGTTCAATAAATCCATGAGCTGCGGCGTCGATCCCGATGGCACGCATCATTACTGCATTCCCCGCATTTTCAAGCCGCGCCCCAGCTGGCTGTTCCACAACAACGGCGATGGCACTTTCACAGACATCAGCCGGGAAGCCGGCATTGCCTCGCATCTCGGCAAAGCGTGGGGCGTCGTGGCCACGGACATTAATAATGATGGCTGGATGGATCTCTTCGTCGCAAATGACACGGTCGCGAACTTTCTCTTCGCGAATCGCGGCGGGCGTTTCGAAGAAATCGGTTTGGCTGCGGACGTTGCTTACAGCGCCGACGGCCGCGCTCGCTCCGGCATGGGCGTAGACTCCGCGGATTTCAATCAAGACGGCTGGATGGACCTCTTCGTCGCCAACATCGATGAGGAGATTTTTTCGCTTTACCAAAATAACCGGGACGAAACCTTCGAGGACGTCTCCATGCCTCTTGGCATCGGTATGTCCACTCGTTGGATGAGCGGCTGGGGCTTGAAGTTCTTTGACTATGATAATGACGGCGAGCTCGATCTAATGATTACGAATGGTTTCCCCGATGATCTAGTGGAACAGCTTTCTCACCAGGTGACCTACAAAGAGCCTCCCCTCCTTTTTCACAACAATGGCAAATCCTTCAAAGATGTCAGCGCTCAAAGCGGCCCGGTATTTGCAAAATCCCTCGCCGGGCGTGGTCTTGCAATCGGAGATTTCGACAATGACGGCGCGACCGATGTCCTCATCTCTGTGAACGACGCCGCCCCTGTGCTCCTGCACAACAATTCCGCAAGGGGAAACCACTGGCTCGGGGTCAATCTGGTTGGCCGAAAATGCAATCGCGACGCCGTCGGCGCTCGCCTCACCTATCAAGCTGGCGATTTGAAGCGCAGTCGCATGAAAGTCGGGGGCGGCAGTTTTCTCTCCGCCCACGATCCTCGCATTGTTCTGGGCATCGGAAGCAGGCAAAAGTTGGATTGGCTGGAAGTGAAATGGCCTTTGCCAAGCGGAGCCGTGGAACGCTTCACCAATCTACCCGTCGATCGTTACATCAATATTGTAGAAGGGGCAGGGAAATGAGAATCCGCTGGATAGCTTTTCTTAGCAAAGTACTTTGTTTTGAAAATTCAATTTAATTGTAATTTATATTACGCGGTAACCTATATTACGCCGTAATTTACATTACGACTTTCGCCCCTAAGGGCTTGGAAAACACCGTTTCTTAATCTAAAGCCTTTATTGGCAACGAAATGCACACAATATTGCACCCAAGCCTTTTGCTCACAAGCTTAGTTCTATGCGGCTCGAGTGCTTTCTGGTGCCGAGCACGTCGACTGGCGTACGACAAACTCAGGCTCGATCGCGATTTCTGGGACGTATTCGCCGCGGCCCTCGATCAAATCCACCACGGTTTGCGCGGCAATTTGCCCCATTTTCACTAGTGGCTGTCTGACCGTGGTCAACGCCGGGTTCGCGTAAGCCGCGCCTGGGATATCGTCGAACCCGACAATCGAAATGTCCTCCGGGACGCGCAGCCCAGCTTCACGGAATGCCCATAGCGAACCAATCGCCGAAATGTCATTGTAGGCGAACAGCGCTGTGAACGGCTGTTTCCGGGCGAGCAACTGCTTTGCGAAGGGATACCCAATCGCCGGCGTCGAATCCGCGCCCTCCAACTGAATTGTCAATTCCGGCCGTATGCGGATATTCATCCCCTGCGCCACTTCACAGATCGCATTCCAGCGCACTGTGGAATCCGAGCTCAGCGTTTGGCCTTTGATAAAAGCGATGTTCTGATGTCCAAGCTCCTTCAGGTGCTCCAGCGCCAGTCTCGCCGCGTGCTTGTGATCCAGCACGATATTGGTCACGCCCTCCACGTGTGCGTGTCCTGCGACCGCCACCGTAGGCAACGCCAACTTCTCCGCCAGCGAAGTGTCCGTGGTGATGAATCCCTCTACGCCCCGCGTTAAGAGCATTTGTGCGTAGGTTTGAAGAAGTTTCGGATCGTGCCGGTGAATCACCGTCAGGAAAAAATAATCGTTCTTCCGCAGATACTCTTCAATCCCGCTGATCACCATCGCGCCGTAAGCGTCGCCAATCTCCTCCGCGATCACCCCAATGGTGTACGTCCGCCGCAATCGCAACGTGCGGGCAAAAAAATTCGGCCGGTAATTCAGCGCTTGCGCAGCTTCAATAATGCGGTTCTTAGTGCGTTGCGGGATGGAGCGAGCTGCAGGAGAATTGTTGAGCGCTGCGGAAACCGTCCCCGGCGTCAATCCGAGATGTTCCGCAATCGTCTTGAGAGTGACCTTGCCTTCGCTTTCTTGGCCTTGCCTTTTTCTAGGCGGCGTCATCTGCGGTTCCTCCGAGCACGGACCAAAATCGGGAAGCGATTGTTGGTGTGCCCAGGCTTGTGGACGCGGCCGATTAGGTTCCCACGCATTCCCTTCCGTGATTCTAGCGCAACTTGAGCGGATTCAGCCAATCCCTGGTTGATACCCGGTTTAGCTTTGAAGCGGCTGGCAAGAAACATGGATTTCTACCAAAATTGGAATAACTGACCCGTCCCATCCGAGCATCCCCAAACCCAGAGGGCGCTAGAAAGCCCCCTCTTGCTTGGGCTTAGAATAACATTATTTTTGTTAAGAATATCATTATTTCTGCTTGACAAGCTCCCGATTTTGGTTCTAAATACCCGCCTAGTGTAAAAGCATTACTTCACGTAGTGCTTTGGGGTTTGGGTCCTTGTCACTGATTTTTTCGCGGTTGGGGGAGTTCCAGCCAGTGCCGATCGCTCCATCGCTTGGCTCGGCGCCCTTGCTTTTCACGCAAAACTTTCCTCGAGGGTAGAAGAATGAAAATTCGAAATTCGAATGTAAAAGAAACGTTCGGCAAATCGCGGGCAATTTGCGGAGTGCTTTGTCTGTTCGCGCTGATGCTGGCGGTTCCTTTTGCTGCGCATGCTCAGCAGTATTCCGGCAGCATCACCGGCACAGTCACGGATCCGTCCGGGGCTGCCGTCGCAGGTGCTACGGTCACTGCTATCAATTCCGGAACAAACGCCTCGTACACGGCGACGACGACTGACTTGGGCGCGTATACGTTCCCGCAAATGGAGGTGGGAACGTACGAAATTCATGTTAAACACGCCAGTTTCAAGGAATTCATCGCCAAGGGCGTCGAGGTTCATACCTCGACGGCCGCGGAAGTCAATGCCAAGCTCGAACTTGGCGCAGCCACGGAAATGGTGACTGTCGAAGCTACTGACGTCGAGGTACAGACGTCCTCGGCGCAGGCCGGCGAAGTAATCGAAGGCCAGCAGGTACGCGAGTTACCTCTCAACGGCGAAAATTTCATGCAGTTGGTCACGCTCTCACCGGGCGTCAATCCTGCGCAAGATTTCAACGGCCGGGACAAGGGACTCAAGGGCGGGAGCGACTTTTCCGTCAACGGCAACCCGTATACAAACAACCTCTTCCTGGTCGACGGTGTCAATAATAATGACGTCGGGTCGAACCGCACTATCCTGGTCTACCCCGCGGTCGACGCCATTGCCGAGTTCAAGATGCTCCGCAACGCCTACGGCGCGGAGTACGGCCAGGCTTCTGGCGCGATCATCAGCATTAACACCCGGTCAGGTGAGAACCAATGGCACGGCGGCGTCTTCTATATGGGCCGCAATGATGCGTTGGATGCTCCGACTTGGTTTGACAACTTTAATAAGACAGGCAAGGGCGAGCTTCGCCGCAACGACGTCGGCTACCACGTTGCCGGCCCCATCCTAAAGAACAAGCTCTTCTTCTTCTTTAACCAGGAATGGAATTATGAGATTCGCGGGCAGTCCTTCGCCGCCTGCGTTCCAACTGCAGCCGAGAAGGCGGGGGACTTCAGCCAAGGTGTAAGCTGCGGCGCTTCCGTGCCGAATTTCACCAACCTTCCGGCTTCCGAACTCGCGGGTCCCGAGAAACTGGCGTCTGTCGACACCGCAGGCCAATTACTAGCCAATTTCTATCCGGATCCAACTCCCGGATATAACTCGAATGGAAACAACTGGCATGCCAGCGAGCCAAACAAGAACAATTGGAAAGAAGTGAACGTCCGCGCGGACTACGACCTCACAAAGAGACACCGAATCACCTTCCGGTACACCAGAGACTGGTGGACGAATCCGGCTCCCAACGGTGGTGCCTTCTGGGGCGACTCCTTCTTCACCAATGTTGGTTCGGACTGGTCGCAGCCTTCGCGCAGTGTCATGGCCGGATTGCGTTCCCAGCTCAGTGATACGCTCATCAACGACGTGCATTTCGGCTGGGGATGGAACGCCATTATCACCAATCTAAGTGGCGCGGATAAGGGCATCGTCACGCAGCTTGAAACTGCGCTTCCCAACGTGTGGAACACCACCAAGGAGAGTGGCGGGTTGCCCAATGTCGGCTGGGGCGGTTGGGGCGGCTTAAGCCCGTACGGTTCCTCGCAAACCATCTGGAATATTGCTCCCTATGGAAACCACGAAGATCTTTACACCATCCAGGACAACCTATCGAAGGTGCAGGGAAACCACATCTTGAAGGTCGGCGCGTTCTTTGGCACCAACGCCAAGATCGAAGACCACGGCCAGGGATTTGATCGGCCCGGAATCACTCCGTTTGACGGCGGGGTTTGCACGGCTGCTCCATGCACGGGGACAGCAACTGGAAACCCCTTGGCCAACATCCTTCTCCCCGGTGCTGCTACCGCAGCCAAACCACAGATGTTCAACATATCGGAGAACAGTACCGACCCGTTCGCGCTTATGCATTGGCATGACTTTGAGTGGTACCTTGCCGATTCATGGAAGATTCGCCGCAACCTCACGGTTGAATACGGCTTCCGGTGGTCTTTCTTCCGAGAGCCCTACTCCCAAGGCAATCTGCAGGCAGGCTGGAGTCTCGCCGACTGGAGCGCTTCGGAAGCTGCAGCTCATCCAAACGATCCTTGCAACGGCGTCATCGTCGTTCCCGGGACCAATCCCTGCCAAGCTGCAGCTACGGCTTTGGGGGGACTGCTTTTCCTTTCCAATGGGACCCCGGGACCTAACTCCGCTCTTGTAAACAATAACAATCACAACATTGCTCCACGCCTTGGCGTTGCCTGGGACATTAAAGGAGACGGGAAGACTGCTGTGCGGCTGGGCGTCGGCCAGTTCTACCAGCGCGAACTTGTCGGCATCAATGAACGGCTCTCGTGGACCGCGCCTTTTGTTATCAACGCCACGGTCAACCGTACGCTCGACGCAGCGCCACCCTTGACTAGCAATTTGGCGGTATCACCGAATGCGGGCAAGGATCCTCGGGGAGTTAACCCCAATAGTTGGCAGTGGAATGCTTCGATCGAGAGGGAGCTCTGGCGCAACACGGCCCTCGAGATCGGCTACGTAGGCAACGCGGGCATCCACCTGACATCCATGCTTCAGGAGAATCCCGTCCCCGCTTCCAACTATCTCCAGGAAGCCTTTGCGAGTGGCGCGACCGCCCAAAATGCGCTGCGTGGAGCCACGAACTTCGGGCAGATCAACGATTTCGCCAGGAGAGGGCACGCAAGTTATCATTCCCTGCAGGCCCTCTTCCGTAGCCGCACCAGCAACAACTCCGAGTTCCAGGCCGCATACACCTACTCGCATTCGATTGGCGACGTCGAGGAGGACAACTCTTCGGGCGGCGTGAACCAGGAAGCCGTCACCGACCTGAGCCACCCCGCGTTGGACAAGGGTAATACCAACATTAACCGGCCAAACATTTTTGTGGCCAACGAGGTCTACTTCCTGCCGAAACTCACCAACCGCAGTTTGTTTATGCAAAACACACTCGGTGGATGGCAGGCCAACAGCATCATCACCGTGGAGTCCGGCGCTTCTCTGAGTGTTTTCAGCAGCGGCGCGTCCGGCGCGGCCAGCGCTGCCATCGCCTGCGATCCTGCCAGCGTCTATGCGGCGTGCCTAGCTCAGAAAAACACTGGTACCGTTTCTGTTCCCAGCACCTTGAACTCGCTCATCGGCACTGGGTACACCAATAACAACCGGCCCCTGGTTACCGGCACCGGTTGCAATGCCGGCGAAAGCGGAAACCAGATCCTAAATGCTGCCGCGTTTACGCTTGTGGGTTATCATCTTGGAACCGTAGATCCCAAGATGGCCGCCCGCGGGATTTGCGCCGGTCCGCCGACCAGGATCTTTGACCTTCAGATGGTCAAGAACTGGTATTTCAAAGAGAGCCGCTTCCGGTTGAAGTTCAGCTTGGATTTCTTTAACATCTTTAATCACGCCAACTTCAGCGGCTCCAACCTAGAAGGCATTGGTTATACACCGGGGAACTTGGTTTGCAACGCGCCTAACCCCTGCGGAACGAAACTCATCCTGAACCCCAATACCGGGGCTTTGGTTAACGTAATGACCGACCTAACGAATAACGTGGTTTCTGCGCAGGGCACCGGGGTTAGCCAGTTCGGGCAAGCGGTCCAGACGATTCCTGGCCACGAGAGCCGCGAAATCCAGTACGGATTGAAGTTCACTTTCTAACCAAACTGCAACTGACGCTCTATTCACCCCAAACGGCGGGGCTTGCGAAATCAAGCTCCGCCGTTTACTTTTAGATTTGGATACTTGGAAAACTGACACCGTGGCTGCGCAATGCTTGAGACTTCGGCTTTCTTATTTGATCCGCCGGAAGCGCCTTCTTGACAAGAGCCTTCTTCGGACCGTTACACTTGTTCTTCCCGTAGTGCTCCTCGCAGTTGGGCTCAGTCCGGTTGCCTATCCACAATCAAAGAATCCCGCCCAGAAAAGCGTACCGAAACCCGTCCCGCGACCCTCCTCACTTGCAGAAGCAGACTTGGACAAGCGGATTGAGGCTGCTCAAAAGGCTCGCGGTTCGGCTGACCCGCTTGCTGCCGCGCAAGCCAACAAACTGGTGATTTCCATGGCCCTAAGGTTGGTGTGCCGCCTGTGCATGGTGGAAGGGGCATATCCGCAGGCAATCGAAATCTGCCGCCGGTCCCTGGATTTCGAAGAATCCACTGATACCCGGCTGGACCTTGCCATGAGCGAGTCAGGCGCGAACCGGACTGACGAGGCGATTGCCGATGCCAATCGCATTCTCGCGAGCGATCCCAACAATGTCCGCGCGCTGACCATTTACGGACGCGCTTTCATGTCCAAGCAAGAATACGCCAAGGCTGCGGATGCACTTTCTCGAGCGGTCCAGATTGCACCGGATATCGAGACCTACTACTCGCTGGGAATCTCTCTTCTCTCCACCAAAAACCCGGCGGACAAAGAGCATGCCGCGACAGTTTTCCAGCAAATGATTCAGCTCGCCGGCGATAATGGCTCCCTGCACGTTCTTTTCGGCCGCGCGTACCGGGACGCCGATGATATGCCCTCCGCCATCCACGAGTTCGAGCGTGCCATCGCGCTCGACACTAAGACTCCTCACGCCCATTATTTTCTGGCTCTCGCTCATTTGGCGGTCAACGAATGGAAATCCACACCGGAGAGCAAGGCGGAATTTGCGAAAGAGCTGCAATATCATCCACGCGACTATTTGGCCAATTATCTGATGGGCTTTCTCGCGTCCAGCGAACGCCAGTATGCCGAAGCCGACCGCTATCTCAGGATTGCGGCCGAGATTGGTCCTGAGTGGCCCGAACCGTGGCTGTACCTCGGCCTCGACGCTTATGCCCAAGGCGACATGAAGAGTGCAGAGGAGTTTCTCCGCAAGTCGGTGAAGCTTACCGGTGATGACGAATCCCGCTCCAACTATCAGATCCGCCGGGCGTACGTTGACCTGGGCCGCATCCTCGCCAATTCAGGCCGGACCGAGGAGAGCGAAGTTTTTCTTACCAAGGCGCGCGAACTGCAAAAGAAAACGATGGAGCTGACGCAACAGAACATTGCCGCAAAGATTGCGGAAGGCGGCGGCACCATGGCCGCAGTGGTCGCCATCAAGCCGGACAAGGACGTCGAGGCAGCGGCATTGCTTCCGGCTGGCAGCGATCCGTTCGCACGCATCGACGCTTCACTCCTGGCCCGTTCAAGACTGACCAAGGAGCAGCGCGGAGCTGTGGATGCCGAAGAGACCCGTCTTCGCGCCATCCTGGGCCTGAGTTTCAACGATTTGGCCACCGCCGAAGCCGTCAGCGGCCAATTTCTTGCCGCGCTCGGCCACTATCAAGATGCGGAACGCTGGGATGCTTCCATTCCTGGCCTTGCCAAGAATCTTGGGCTCTCGGCATACCGGGCGGATAACTTCCCCGAAGCGATTCGCGGCCTTTCCAAAGCACTTCAGGAGAATTCATCGGACGCGCCCGTCCGCGCTCTGCTTGGAATGTCCTACTTTGGTTCAGATAAATTTGCGGAAGCCGTGAAAACCTTTTCGCCGCTGGCAACGGCCGGAATGAAGGATCCCACCGTTGGTTACGCGTGGGCGGCTTCGCTTGCGCATCTGGGCGATCTGAAACCAGCGGGAGAAATTCTTGGCGTCTACGAGCAGGGAAAGCTCACGCCGGAGGCTCTGCTGATGGTCGGGCGTCTTTGGATTGAAATTGGCGACTACGGGCGTTCGATCGCAGCGCTGCACCGGGCGTTGCAAGCCGATTCGTCGTTGCCGAAAGCACATTATTTTGCGGGCCAGGCCAATATTCTTTGGGAGCATTGGGGAGATGCCGCTGCGGAATTCACTGCCGAACTCGCCGTGGTACCGAGCGATCCCGACGCCAAGTTCAATCTCGGATTTGTCTATTTGCAACAATCCAAGGTCGACGATGCGGCCGAGCTCTTTCGGCAGGTTCTGGTGCTTCATCCCGAGCACGCCAAATCCCAATACGAGCTTGGGAAAATCCTGCTCGATCGCGGCGAAGTGAAGGAAGCCATCGAACATCTGGAAGCGGCTGCCCGGCTGAGCCCGGAGACGGACTACGTTCACTACCAATTGCAAGCGGCTTACCGAAAGGAGTCCCGTATAGCAGATGCGGATAGGGAGCTGGAGCTCTACAAAGAACTAAAAGCCAAGTCGCGCGAGCGCACCGTCCCTCAGCCGGTTCAGCGCCCGTGATATTCTCTCATTGGGAATCTCCTTGATCGAATCCGTCTCGAAACGCTTCGCAAAGGCCCTTTTCCTGCTGTCCTTGAGCGCTGATCTTGCCTGCGCCCAAGGCGGTCACCCCGTTCCTTCGCCGCCGCCGCCCGGCGCCAAGTCCGCCAAATGCAGCGGGCGGCCGATTCCGCAGCTGGAAGACATCACCGCGAAGACCGGCATCACCTTCAAGCACACTTCCGACCCTGCAAAAAAATACATCGTGGAATCGATGAGCGGAGGCGTGATTATTTTCGATTACGATCGCGACGGCTGGCCCGACATTTATTTCACCAACGCGCCCAGCGTCGAAATGGCCATCAAAGGGCAAAAAGCTCCCGGTGCGCTCTACCACAACAACCACGATGGGACATTCACGGATGTGACTGCCAAATCCGGCTTGAATTCTTCGTGTTTCGCGATGGGTGGCGCAGTTGGGGATTACGACAATGACGGCTGGCCTGATCTTTACTTGACCTGCCTCGGGGGGAACGTTCTCTATCACAACAATGGCGACGGCACGTTCACGGACGTGACAGCGAAGGCTGGCGTTGCCGACGGTCGCTGGTCGACCGGCGCCTCCTTCGGTGATTACGACGGCGACGGGTTTCTTGATCTCATGGTCACCAACTATGTGGATTTCCATCTGGACGATCTGCCCGGCTTCGGCAGCTCACCCAACTGCAAATATCGCGGCATCGACGTGCAATGCGGCCCACGCGGATTGAAAGGCGCAGGCGATTCGCTGTTTCACAACAACGGCAACGGCACGTTCACCGATGTTTCGAAAGCTGCCGGTGTCGATGACCCGAATGGCTACTACGGCCTGACTGTGATTTGGGCGGATTTCAACAATACCGGGCGGCCGGACATCTATGTTGCCAACGATTCGACCCCGAAATTTTTGTACAAAAACCTCGGCAATGGAAGATTTGTCGACATTGGCCTCGAATCCGGCACGGCGGTGAGTGAAGACGGTTCCGAGCAAGCTTCCATGGGCATCGCTGTCGGTGATTATCTGCATACCGGCCGGCCCTCGCTGTACGTCACGAATTTTTCCGACGAAAACGATTTGCTCTACCGCAACGACGGCAACTGGAACTTCACCGACATTTCCTATGCGTCCGGAGTGGCGTTGCCTTCGCTTCCGTTTGTGAAGTGGGGAACGGCTTTTGTGGATCTGGACAATGATGGCTGGCTCGATCTCATCACGGTTACCGGCCACGTGTACCCGCAAGTGGATTCACTGCCGTCAGGAGCAACTTATCGCGAGCCAAAGCAACTGCGCATGAATCAGAAAGGTGGTAGCTTCTGCGACGCCAGCGATCAGGCCGGACCCGCGCTGCAGAAGAAGCATGTCTCTCGAGGTTTGGCGGTGGCGGATTTGTTCAATGACGGAAACATGGACGTGGTCGTTGGCGACCTCGATGGCGCTCCCATGATCTTAAGAAACCACGGAGTTCCTGGGCGTCACTGGGTCAGTTTTGAATTGGCGGGTACCAAGAGCAACCGCCTTGCAATCGGCGCGCGCATCAAACTGACCGCTGGCGGCATAACGCAAACGGATGAAATTCACAGTGGCGGAAGCTACCTTTCGCAGAACGATCTGCGCGTGCATTTCGGACTTGGCTCCGCCGCCAAGATTGATCGCGTGGAAATCTACTGGCCTTCCGGAAAAACCGAAACGCTTACAGACCTAGTGGCGGACCAGTTTTATTCCGTTCTTGAAGGTTCCGGAATCGTGCCTGCGGAGCGCATCCGACCGACAAGCCCCGCGAAGGCCAAGACCGCTGTTTCGCCATCGGCTCCATAATTCCGAAGATCTGAGCCTCTGCGCCGCCAGATTCCATTGGCATTTTCGTGGTCACCAATCAAGAATTTGATTGCTTAGAATAAGGATATTCTATAGGCTTTTTGTAACTTCGGCCCGGTGCATCCAAACCCATGCCATGGCCCGATTTTCTCTTTTCGAGGAGGAGTTATGCGTTTGCGAAGGGCCGTCCCAGTCGCGCTTTTTCTTCTAGTCCTGCAGTTTCCTTACGCCTCCCTGGCTGGCGATGACATCCCCAAAGCTGCTTGGAAGCGCGCCATCGGCGCTCCGCTCGAACATCCCGGCACAAAGAAGCCTACACTCGATGACGGCCACATCGATGACGGCTATTGGCAAGGCGCTCCGGTGGGAGGTTTTGGCGCGGGCACATTTTCACGAACCTATCGCGGCGACTTCGCGCGCTGGCATTTGAAAGGCGGCGTCCACAAATATCAGAGCGTCGCCGGGGATCAGTTCGCCATGTTTCAGCAGGCCGAGGGAGCGCCGGAGGGATTCGCGCAGGTTCTGGCGGCGTACCGTCCGCAATCCGGCGCGTTGCGCTCCTGGAATTGGGATTATGCGGTTGGGGCCGGCGATTACTACGCGCTTTATCCCAAGTCCTGGTTCGACTACCGCTCGGAGAAGTTTCCCGCTCACGTAGTCCTGGAGCAGTTCTCTCCTATTCTTCCTGACAACTACAAGGAAACGAGTTATCCCGTGGCATTGTATCGGTGGCACGCCGAGAATCCCACGAAGAAGCGGGTTACAGTCTCGGTTTTGCTCAGCTGGGAAAACATGCTGGGCTGCTTTCGCACGACTAGCCACGATTTGAGCGGCGCAATCAATGAGGGAAACTTCAATCGTGCTTCGTCGGAGGCCCTCGGCTCTGCCGGAACCATGAAGGGCATCGTCTTCGAGCGCAATCATATTGGCCCGGTGCAGGATGCCTGGGACGGGCAGTGGACTATCGCCGCAATGGAAGCTCCCGGGACCGAGGTGACGTACCTGGCCACTTTTGATCCGGGCGGTGACGGCAAGGAGGTTTGGCAATCCTTTAGCAAGGATGGCCGCCTCTCCAACAATGGCGATAAATGGACCAGCACCGGCGAGCAACTCGCAGGCGCTATTGCGGTGCGCTTCACGCTCGAGCCTGGGGAGAAGCGCATCATTCCCATGGTCATTTCCTGGGATATGCCCATCGTTGAATTTGGCGCTGGCCGAAAATGGTATCGGCACTACACGGACTTCTATGGAACTTCTGGTTTGAATTCCTGGGCGATTGCGCGCGACGGCCTCAAGAACGCTGCGGCGTGGAGTGACGCCATCGATTCCTGGCAAGCTCCTTACGTCAATGATGAATCCAAACCTCTGTGGTACCGCGGCATGCTGTTCAACGAACTCTACGTACTAGCGGATGGCGGTTCGTTCTGGGGCCGCGCTCTTGGCGAGAACCCCAAGACCCGCCCTGTCTATTCGTTTATGGAATGCTATGATTATCCGTTTTACGAGACTCTCGACGTTCGATTCTATGGCTCCATGCCTCTGCTCAAATTCTGGCCGGACATTGAGAAAGGCGTGATGCGCGCCTTTGCCGCTACCGTTCCTCAAGAATCCGACGAGAAAATGATTTGGATTTGGAAATCCCAACAGACCGGCACAAACAATTTCAAAATTCGCAAAGCCAAAGGCGCCGTGCCCCACGACCTAGGCGTCCCCAACGAAGATCCATTCCTGCAAATCAATCAATTCAGTTGGCAAGACACCAACGGCTGGAAGGATCTCAACCCCAAGTTTGTCTTGATGGTTTATCGCGATTTTATTCTCACCGGCGGCAAAGACAAGCAATTCCTGCGCGACACCTGGCCTGCGATTCAAGAATCGCTCGCCTATCTGCGCAAGTACGACACCGATGGTGACGGCCTTCCGGAAAATGGCGGCTATCCCGATCAAACTTACGACACTTGGGTGGTGCGCGGGGAAAGCGCCTATTCGGGCGGCTTGTGGCTCGCGGCTCTGCGTTCTGCTGAGGAGATTGCCAAGCAGCTTGGCGATTCCACGGCCGCTGCTCAATATCACGATCTCTTCGCGCGCGGCCAGGCTAGCTACATCAAGAAACTTTGGAACGGCGAATACTTCCGCTACGACACGCAAAGCGAGTATCGCGATAGCATGCAAGCCGACCAGCTCGCCGGGCAATGGTACGCGAACATGACTGGACTCGGCGATCTCGTTCCCCGCGACATGCAGCTCAGCTCGCTCAAGAAAATCTATAATTTCAACGTGTTGAAATTCGCAGACGGTTCGATGGGCGCGGTCAACGGAATTGCCTCTGACGGTTCAATCATCAAAACAAATGAGCAAGTGCAGGAGGTTTGGACCGGCACGACATTTGGACTCGCGGCCCTAATGCTGGAGGACGGATTAAAGGATGAAGCGTTTCGAACCGCGTGGGGTATCTATCACACCAGCTACGAAACCAAGGGCTACTGGTTCCGGACTCCCGAAGCATGGGATCTTTCGGGGAATTATCGGGCCTCCATGTACATGCGGCCTGCGGCGATCTGGGCGATGGAGATGACGCGGCCCTCGGCGCCGTGATAGAACAAGCCGGATTCGGTCCTTTCGCGCGCCATCCCATTGCGGCAGGCATTTCTATAGACGAAACGATTGGCCGAATTTCGCGTCTCAACATTTGGTTCGCGAGTATTCTCTTAAATGTCTGCCGCAGATAAGGGGTTTCCATTCGAATGGACAAACTGCGGTTCCTGGTCTCTTTGACGACCAGCGACAACGACTATCAGGCCGAGCAGGCGAAGTCCGCCCAAGAGACAGGCCAGAAATTGGGCGTCGATGTTCAGATTATTTACGCGGACAATGATGCCATCACCCAAAGCACCCAGCTTTTGAACGTAATTCAATCATCGGAGGCTGGGCGCCCAGACGCTATTCTTTTTGAACCTGTCGGAGGAACGGCATTACCGCAAGTTGCTCGAGCGGCCTCGGCTGCCCGGATCGGTTGGGCGGTGCTCAATCGCGAGGCCAATTACGTCACTGAGCTTCGCAATTCTTCGGCTCCCGTTTTTGTGGTCACCTCCGATCATCTCGAGATTGGCCGGATTCAGGGACGCCAGATCGCCGCGCTGCTCCCGCACGGCGGCAATGTGTTGTGCATCCAGGGACCTGCCGAGAATTCCGCGGCTAAGGAACGCACCGCCGGCATGCAGGAAACCAAGCCATTCAACGTTCACCCTATTTTTCTGCGCGGCCAGTGGACCGAGGAAAGTTCCCAGAAGGCCGTGCGCTCCTGGCTAAAACTCACCACGTCGCACAAAGCGGCCATCGACCTGATCGCCGCCCAAGACGATTCCATGGCCATTGGTGCTCGCAGAGCCTTCGAAGAACTGCCCAACGAGACAGATCGGGAGCGCTGGCTGAAGTTGCCCTATCTCGGTTGCGACGGCCTGCCCGGCACTGGGCAGGCATGGGTTAAGAATGGCTTGCTCACCGCGACCGTGTTGGTTCCCCCTAACACTGGACAGGCAATCGAAATGTTTGTGGAAGCCCTGAAGAACGGAGAGCAGCCGCCGGAACGTGCCCTGACTGTCCCCGTGTCCATCCCGGCGCTGGCTGATCTAAAAACCCGCTGACCGTTTCGTCCATCGGTTTTATCCGGCGCACTCGTCAATATTCTTAGAAAATCGATTTTGGGTGTATGTTTGCGCGTCGCACGTCGTATAATTCCGCAGAATTGGTGCCGGCTATTTCCACGCTGCGTTTGCCGAGGTGACGCACATGAAGAGTTCCGGGAACTCCCCGATCGACCGCAGGCAATTTCTCGCTGCTTCCGGAGGGCTGCTCGCGGCCACGGTTCCTGGTGGTGGAGTCCTGAGTCACACGACCGATTCGCTCGCCAATTCGGCTGGTTCTCCTGAGCCTACCCCTTCCGGCAACTTGCGCAAAATCCCCATCGGCGTCTTCGATCCCGTTTACGAAAATCTCTCGCTGGATGCCATGCTCGACAAGGTCACCGCGCTGGGTCTCGAGGCCATGGAGATTGGCACCGGCGGCTATCCCAACAATCATCATTGTCCGCTCGACGACCTGATCGCCGACCGCACTAGAGCCAAAGCCTGGCAGAAGAATTTTGAAGACCGCGGGATTCGCGTCGCCACTCTCAGCTGTCATGGCAATCCGATTCACCCGGATGCCAAACGCGCTCAAAAAGATATCGACACGTTTCGAAAAACGGTTTTGCTAGCCGAGATGCTTGATGTGAAAGTCATCGTCGGCTTTTCCGGCTGTCCCGGCGGCACGCCGCAAGACACCCAGCCGAACTGGATCACCTATCGCTGGCCCTCCGAGCACGCCACTATGCAGGACTGGCAATGGAAGGAAAGGGTGATTCCTTATTGGAAAGACGCCGCAAAGTATGCCCGGGATCACGGCGTGCGGCGCCTCGCTCTCGAGATGCACCCCAACTTTGTGGTTTATAATCCTCGCACTTTGATGAAGCTTCGCGAAGCCGTCGGCGAGGAGATTGGCGCCAACAACGACCTCAGCCATCTCTTCTGGCAGGGTTGCGATCCCATCGAAGTGATTCATTTTCTAGGCAAGCAGGGTGCTATCTTCCACGCGCACATGAAAGACACGGTTTTCTTCCCGGAAAATGTGAACAAGTACGGGGTCCTCAATTTCGCGTTTGAAACAAGCGATTTGGATAACGCTTCGGAGACGTTTCGCGCCGTGGGCTACGGACACAGTGCCAGCCTTTGGAAATCCATCATGAAGGCCTATATGGACGTCGGCTATGACGGCATCCTGAGCATTGAGAACGAAGATCCCATTCTTGCGGGGGAAGTTGGTGTCGAGCGCGCCGCCTACGTCCTAAAGAATGTTCGCAACGAGTTGCTTGGTGCATAAGATGCATCGCCGCGAATTCGTGGGTGCGTGCGCCGCCGCCGCTGCGTCGGCTGTCGCCCCGATGTCTTCCACGGCTGCGCGGCCCGAATCGTCCATTCCTGAATCAGGCAAAGTGCCGTTTTCTCTGTCCGTCATGCTCTGGACCGTCTATCGCGATTTACCGTTTCACCAGCGCCTCGAAAAGGTTGCCGAGGCCGGCTATCACGCAGTCGAACTAGTCGAGGAATTCAAGGGTTGGAAGAAAGAAGATTTTGCTGCCGCGTGCCGCAAAAAGCGCGAACTCAGTCTCGAATTCGATGGCACCACCGGCGTCTGGCTGCCTCTGGCCGATCCCGCCGCGCGCGATGCGTTCCTCAAAGCGCTCCGCGAATTCATTCCCACGATGCGCGAGCTGGAATGCTCGCGCTTGATCATGCAGACAGGAAATAAAGTAACAGGGCTCTCTCAAGCGGAAATGCACGCCAACTGCGTCGAAACGCTCAAGCGCGGGGCCGACATCGCCGCCGAAAACAACATCGAACTCTTCATTGAGAACATCGATCCGGAAGAAAACCCAAAATATTTCCTCACGCAATCTGCCGAAGGCTTTGACATCATCCGCTCTGTCGGTAGTCCCCATGTCAAATTCCTCTATGATTTGTTTCACGAACAAATTGCTGCGGGTAATCTCATCGCCAAGCTTCGCAAGAACATCGATCTCGTTGGCCTGATCCACGTCGCCGACGTTCCCGGTCGCCACGAACCAGGCACCGGCGAGATCAACTATTCCAACATTTTCCGAACGCTGGGGGAGCTTGGCTACTCGCGCTATGTGGCCATGGAATTCCATCCGCTGGGCGAGCCCGTCCCCGCGCTCCGTGCTGCTCGTGAGCTGGCGCTTCAGTACGGACGGTCGGCGATGAAATCGTCGAGCAACGAAACAGCGCACGGGAGGTCTCATGCAACGGCGTGAAGCTTTGCGAATCCTAATGGCAGGCGGCGTCTTGCCTGCGCTCTCCACCGATGTCTTCGCGTTCTTGCGCGAAGCTCATCCTCTCTCTGCTTACACGCTTCGCGCGTTGTCTCCTCATCAAAACGACACTGTCGTCGCCATGATCGATCAAATCATCCCTGCTACCGACACGCCTGGTGCGAAGGACGCGCGCGTCAACGAATTTATCGACGTCATCCTCACCGAATGGGCCACCGAAAGTGAACGGAAGAGATTTCTGGACGGTCTCGCGGATGTCGACAAGCAGAGCAACGCGCTATTTTCCAAAGACTTCTCTGCTGCTACCCCCGAGCAGCAACTTGCGCTCCTCCGTTCTTTGGATGAAGCCGCGGAAATTGCCCGTTCCCATCCAAAGGACCGCCCGCCGTTCTGGGAGCCCGAAGGGCGCGACACGCAAATGCAGGACGATTTCTTCACAGTCTTCAAGAACATGACGTTGCACGGCTACTACACTTCGGAAATCGGCTTCGCACAGGAACTCAAGCTGCAAATCATTCCCGGTGCGCAGCACGGCTGCCAGCCTGTTGGCCTTGGCATGGGCGATCCGGACGCATAGAGGCGAACATGGCAGGCACAAACTACGACGCGATTGTGATTGGTTCCGGCATCACCGGCGGCTGGGCCGCGAAAGAGCTAACCGAAAAAGGCCTGAACACTTTAGTCCTCGAAGCCGGCCGCTCCATCGTTCCCGAGCGCGATTACGTCGAGCACGTTCCGGTCTGGGAACTCAAACACCGCGGATGGGATGATCGCTTCACGCGCGAGCGCGCGCAACCCATCCAGCGCGAGTGCTACTACGCCTGCGACGAATACTCCAACCATTTTTTCGTTAACGATCAGGAGAATCCTTACTCGTTCGATCCCGGCAAGCATTTTTCCTGGATTCGCGGCCGCCAGGTCGGTGGGAAATCCATCATGTGGGGCCGGCACAGCTATCGCTGGAGCGATCTCGATTTTGAAGCCAATCTCAAGGATGGAATCGCCATCGACTGGCCCATTCGTTACGCCGACATCGCTCCCTGGTACGACTACGTCGAAGAGTTCGCCGGCATCAGCGGCCAGGCGGAAGGCTTATCGCAGCTTCCCGACGGCAAGTTTCTCCCGCCCATGGAACTCACTTGCGTCGAGGTGGATTTCAAGCGCGCCATCGCCCAGCATTTCGACCGCACCATGACCGTCGGTCGCGTTGCCGTCCTGACCCGTGTTCACAAAGGCCGCGCTGCTTGCCACTACTGCGGTTACTGTCACCGCGGCTGCATCACCGGCTCGTATTTCAGCAGCCTCAGCTCCACGCTTCCCGCCGCACAAAAAACCGGCCGCTTGACGATTCGCCCGTACAGCGTCGTCCACAGCCTCAGCTTCGATTCGAATTCACGGCGCATCAGCGGCGTTCGCGTCATCGACGCGCAATCCAAAGCGCCGCTCGAATTCAAGGCTCGCGTCTTTTTCCTTTGCGCCTCAACTCTCGAATCCACGCGCATTCTTCTCAACTCCGCCACGCCCGAATTTCCCAATGGCCTCGCCAACTCCAGCGGCGAACTCGGCCACAACCTCATGGACCATCACATGGGCAGCGGCGCGAGCGGCACCATGTCCGGTCATGAAGACAAAATGCCTTTCGGCAATCGTCCTAGCGGTATTTACCTTCCGCGCTTTCGCAATTTAGACGCGAAGTCAAAGCAGGCGGCCTTTCTTCGCGGCTACGGCTATCAGGGCGGAGGAAGCCGGCAAGGCTGGTCGCGCGGCCTCAACAGTGTCGGCCTCGGCGCCGATTTCAAAAACTCGCTCAAAATGCCTGGCAAATGGAGCTTGGGAATAGGCGGTTTTGGCGAATGCCTGTCCAATCACGACAATTACGTCGAAGTCGACAAAACCAAGCTCGACGCCTGGGGCATCCCCACACTTAAAATCCATTGCGCCTGGGGAGAAAACGAGCTCGCCATGTCCAAAGACATCGCTATACAGGCCGCGGAAATGCTCGCCGCTGCGGACGCGAAGGACATTCATGTCCATCACGAAATTACGCCGCCGGGTCTCGCCATTCACGAAATGGGCACCGCGCGCATGGGCCGCGATCCCAAAACCTCTGTGCTCAACGAGCACAATCAGGCTCACGACGCCAAAAATCTCTTCCTCACCGATGGTGCTTGCATGACTTCGACGTCCTGCGTAAATCCCTCTCTTACTTACATGGCGCTGACCGCCCGCGCCTGCGACTTCGCTGTCTCCGAACTGAATAAAAACAACTTGTAGGATAGACTTGCCTTCAATGAACCATTGTCATCCTGAGCGAAGCGAAGGATCTCAACTTTTCCTTCGCTCTAGTTTCTCCAAGGAACTATTTCAGCCATGCCCCAAGTGATTCGCTCACCAAAGCAATTCGACGCCTGCATCATCGGCTCCGGCGCCGGTGGAGGCATGGCCGCGAAAGTTCTCACCGAAGGGGGACTCAACTGCGTTCTCCTCGAAGCCGGCCCGAATCTAGTCCCTGAAAAAGACTTCAAGATGTTTGTGTGGCCATACGAACTGCCGCACCGCGGTGCGGGCGTCGGCGGCTACGCGCGCAAGAATTTCGGCGAATTCCTCGCCCCCAATGGCGCGTGGGAAATCGAAGGGGAGCCTTACACGACCGCGCCCGGCTCGAATTTCCAGTGGTTCCGCTCGCGCATCGTCGGTGGCCGCACCAACCACTGGGGCCGCATTGCCCTACGATTTTCTCCCATCGACTTCAAATCGAAAACCCGCGACGGCCTCGGCGACGATTGGCCCATCACCTACGATGATCTCGCGCCCTACTACGACAAAGTCGAATCTTACATCGGCGTCTTCGGCACGAAAGAAAACATCCCCAGCGCTCCCGACGGCGTTTTCCTGCCTCCGCCCAAGCCTCGCTGCACCGAGCTGATGGTCAAGAAAGCCTGCGACAAGCTCAACATCCCATGCATTCCCTCACGCCTCGCGATTCTCACCCGCGCGCACAACGGCCGCCTTCCCTGCCACTATTGCGGCCAATGCGGCCGCGGCTGCGTCACTGCCTCCAACTTTAGTTCCAGCCAGGTCCTAATTCCTCCTGCACTGCAAACCGGCAAGCTCACGCTGATCACCGGCGCGATGGCACGCGAAATCCTCATCGACGCAAACGGCAAAGCCACTGGCGTCTCTTACGTCGACAAAGCCACGCGCACCGAAAAGCGCGTCAACGCCCGTTCCATCGTCGTCGCCGCCAGCGCTTGCGAATCCGCCCGTCTGTTGCTTAATTCTAAATCCGCCCTTTTCCCCAACGGCCTCGCGAACTCTTCCGGCTCTGTCGGAAAATACTTGATGGACTCCGTCGGCAGCGACGGCTACGGCTATTTCCCGCAACTCGAAAAAGTTCCTCCACACAATCACGACGGCACCGGCGGGATGCATCTCTACATGCCTTGGTGGAAATTCGACCGCAAGAATGATTTCCCGCGCGGCTATCACATCGAATTTGGCGGTGGACGCGAAATGCCCGGCGTCGGCATGTTCAATGGCCTCAACCGCGAAGAGGAGGGGTACGGCCTCTCCCTAAAACAACGCGCCCGCAAAGTCTATGGCTGCTACATCGGCTTCGCCGGTCGCGGCGAAATGATTCCGAATCCCGACTCGTATTGCGAAATCGATCCCGACGTCGTCGATCAATGGGGCATTCCCGTGCTTCGTTTCCATTTCAAATGGTCCGATTACGAACTGCTTCAGGCCAAGGACATGCAGGAAACCTTTCGCTCCATCGTCGAGACCATGGGCGGCGAATGTAAGACCCGTGCTTCCATCCACGGCGATCTGCCCTTTGGCATCGAAGCCGGTGGCCGCATCATTCACGAGGTCGGCACCGCACGCATGGGCGCCGATACAAAAACTTCCGTCCTCAACGGCTTCTGCCAGGCCCACGACGTCAAAAATCTTTTTGTCACCGACGGCGCACCGCTCGTCACCAATCCCGACAAAAATCCTACGCTCACCATCATGGCGCTGGCCTGGCGCGCTTCCGAATATCTCCTCGACGAAGCCAGAAAGGGCAACCTCTAACATGTCCACTCTCCACTCTCGTCTTTTCTTCTCTGCGTCCTCTGCGTTAAATTCTTTTTTCTTTTGTACTGAGACTGCCCATGCCTAACGATTCCCTCTCCCGCCGCGACATTCTCCGCACTCTCGCCGTTGGCGCTGCCGCAGGCTCCGTCCTCCAAGTTATCCCTGCCGAAGCCGCCGCCTACATCCACCAACTCGTCCACAACGAAAAATCCAGCTCACCAGCAGGGAATTACACGCCCAAATTTTTCTCCGCGCCGCAATACGCGCTTCTCGTCACCCTCTGTGGCATGATCATCCCCAAAGACGAAAAATCCGGCGGCGCTATCGAAGCCGGGGCTCCCGAATTCATCGACCTCCTCACTTCCGAAAATCCCCAATATCAACTCAAGCTTGGCGGCGGTCTTTCCTGGCTCGATAATTTCTGTTCCGACCGCTTCGGCAAACTTTTCCTCGACCTTGCTCCCGAACAAAAGAAAGAGGTTCTCGACCTCATCGCTTTCCGCAAAAACGCCAAAGAAAATCCCGGCCTTGGCCCGGGCGTTTCCTTTTTCGCCTTTCTCCGCAACCTCACTTGCGACGGCTACTGCACCAGCAAAATTGGCATCGCCGACCTCGGCTACATCGGCAACACCTCTCTTCACGAATTTCCCGGCTGTCCTCCTCCTCCCGAATGAATCAAGCTGGCGAGCGATGCGACGCCACCGCTTTCCATTTCCCATTCCGCCGCACAAACGTATCGGTGAAAATGATCTTTGCCGTCACCGCTTGCCCTTTGTAGGTTCCCGCCTGCGCCGCGCTGCCCGTCACCACTGCAGCATCCCCATAGTCGTACACTCGCATGTCGGATATCTTGATCGACTTCAGCTTCAAATCACCCGACTGAATCACCGCCAGCACTCCCTTTTTGTCGCTTCGCTGGCTGTTTTCGTCCGTGTCCACGTAACTGTCCACAAGAACAGCATCGAGCGCCACAGCGTCCGCCTTCACCAGAGCCTCCACCCACGTATTTTCTAGATCCATCAGTGCCTGCTTCGTTGTGCTCGACCCCTCTTTCGCCTCTTGATTGCGCCTTTCCGCGGCCGTCAACGCAGCTGCTGCAAGGATTAGAACGACAACCAACTTTTTCATGACTTTCCCTCCCGCCGGGATTCTCGGACTGATCCCTCCCACCGTCAAGATGCTCGGCCCATTCTTGCTTTTCCTTCTTTTGCACAGCTCTCCACACCTTTCCACAATGGAATACTCACTATCTCCTTGCTTCCTCCAGTGGCCGCGTCTATCCTCCAACCAGATTGAGCCGGGAAGCCTCAAAAACTTTGCGGCACAATTAAAAGAGGGCGCAGCAGCCGCGAGGCCGTTGCGCCCTCAATTTTTTGTCTTCACTTTGGACTGCGGCAGCCTTGCTTGCAGCTTTTCCTATCGCAGGGCTTTTCTTGCGCCGCTACTCTCCGCCCGCCGTGCTTTTCTTCTGCGCCTTCAAAAACGTCCCCTTGTCCAATTCCCGGAACGCTTCCCGCAGCTCTTCCTGCGTGTTCATCACAATCGGTCCATACCACGCCACCGGCTCCTCCAACGGCTTGCCTGATACCAGCAGGAACCGGATCCCATCTTCGCCGGCCTGGACCATCAGCTCGTCGCCGCGATCAAACAGCACCAAGGATCGGTTGTCCGCCTCCGAGGGTGGCGTCGTGTCCAGCCAGCCCACCGGCTCGGTTGGCACCTCCAGCGGCTCTGACGCATTGCAAAACTTCCCCGCTCCCGAGAACACGTACGCGAACGCGTGCCTCGTCACCTCCACCGGCAGCGTCTTCCTCACCCCCGGCGGCACCGACACATCCAAATAAATCGGATCCGCGGCTATCCCGTCCACCGGCCCTCTCTTTCCCCAAAAACTCCCGCACACCACCCGCACCTCCGTCCCGTCATCATCTTTGATCTCCGGAATCTCCGGCGCTTTCACTTCCTGGTACCGCGGCGCGGTCATCTTCAGCGACGACGGCAAGTTCGCCCACAACTGAAACCCGTGCATCCGCCCCACCCGGTCGCCCTTCGGCATCTCCTGGTGGATGATGCCGCTCCCGGCCGTCATCCACTGCACGTCGCCGGCGCCGATGACGCCGCGATTGCCGAGGCTGTCGCGGTGCTCCACCTCGCCCGCGAGCACGTACGTGATCGTCTCCATCCCGCGATGCGGGTGCCACGGAAAGCCGCGCTGATAGTCGGCCGGTTGGTTCGAACGGAAATCATCGAGGAGGAGAAAGGGATCGAACCGCGGTGCCTCACCGAATCCGAACGCGCGGCGCAAATGCACACCAG
>DASPTW010000060.1:0-4188 GCA_035623215.1 Candidatus Acidiferrum sp. | reverse complement strand
GCCGGTAATCTGGAGTTGATCGCGGAGAGCGTCCAGCAGGGTTACGCGAGGTTCGAGTTGTACAGCGTGGGTTTTGCCGTTAACTACCAGTTCGACGGGCACTTTGCCTGGTCCGTAAACCTTTACCGGCGTTCCGGCTGCGTGAACCACTTTCGTCCCGAGCACCGGCACAGCCGCGGCAGAAATGCCGGAAATTTTGAGAAAGTCGCGTCGTGAAACGCCGACGGCGTGCTCCACTTCTGCCTTTGCCTTCTTCTTACGAGGATGATCGTCGCGCATCCCTGACCTCCGAAGTGCAAACATCCTTGTTAGCGTTCAGAAATATGCTTGAGTGAATGGACACAATCACGGACTTTCGGTTAGCACGCATCAGGCTGTAACCAGTGAATAGTTTCCGATTGCGAGCAGGAGAGAAGTATACAACCGAGGCCTAGCCCCGATCAGTGCGCGGCAGGGATGGGGATGCCGAGCGATGGGCTTCGACATCCCAACACACGGGCGGAACGATGTGACTAATGTTTCAAGGTGCGAATGAATTTGACCAGGTCGCCGATCTGATCCTTGGTTAACTTACCGTCATACTTCGGCATTTTGTTTTTTCCATTGGTGATGACATTGGTGAGATCAGCATCGGATTGCCCTTGTACTTCAGCCGACCCAAGGTCGCGGAGGTTCAGAGTTTTGCCCATGGCGGTTTGGCCTTTTCCGTCCGGGCCATGACACATCGCGCACTTCGATTTAAAGAGATCGGCTCCGCCTTGCGCCAGGGCGCATGTAGAGAACAAAACAGCAAAGGTGAGAACTGCAATGATTGCTTTTGTCGCATTCTTCACTTGGGTTTCTCCTCTGGAAAACTTCAAATGCACGATCCAAAACAAATCTAGCACCCCTTGGTGGTTAGGTCGTCGCCCCTGAGCTGAGAACTACCTTCAGCTAACGCCCTCTCGGAGCGTAGCCCACACTAGACCTTTTCGTTGCCTGGCGCAAGGACGGCGGTCACGTCTGTCGTTGCCAAAGGCCTGTGGTTCCTGAATATCTGAAAGCCCTCGTACAGTTCTTTTCCAAATGAATTGCAGCGATCTCTGGGCGAAAGCGATGCTAGCATGGGCTGGTTTCGTGACGTGTTTGTGCCGATAGACCCCACTCATGGCTCAGAGGTTGGCGTGGAAACCCGCATTCTTATCGTCGATGACAGCGTTCTGGTTCGCGATCGGCTCCGCGACCTGCTACAGCAGCATCGCGAGCGGCGCCTGCTGGAAGGCGGCGAGGCGGTGCTGCGCAACGAGTCTTGCTTCTCCTTTGTTTAGCGCGTCAAAGTCGCTCTATGCCAGAAGTGCCTTGGCGCGGCTGCTCCTGGTTAATCAACTTGGAGACGTCCAGCCAAAAGGGGTAGAGTATGCGTTCGCGGATTTCGCGTTTGCTCTGAATGGCCAACGAAAACGAAAAATCGGCCGCCGCTGGGGCGGCCATGCGGTTCGTGCAGGATCACGATATCGTGGGACTGGGCAGCGGTTCTACTTCAGCTTACGCCCTGCGTTCTCTGGCTGAGCGTGTTCATGCCGGTCTGCAAATTCGGGCGATCCCGACTTCCCTACAAGTTGAGGAAATGGCCAAGGCAGCAGGAATTCCCCTCACGACATTTGATGAAGTTCAGCAGATCGATGTGACGATCGATGGCGCGGACGAGTTCGATCCCGATCTCAACCTCATTAAGGGTGGAGGCGGAGCGCTCTTGCATGAAAAAATTGTTGCCTCGGCCTCCCGGCAGCTGATCATTATCACCGATTCAAGCAAGCAGGTTCGGGTGCTGGGAAGGTTCCCTTTGCCGGTCGAAGTGATTCCGTTCGCTGAGGCTCTAATCGTCAAAGAAATCGAGAACCTGGGAGCGAGGGTGACGCCGCGGCGTCTAGCTGACGGAAAACCGTTTGTCACGGACGAACACAATCACATTCTCGACTGCTATTTCGGCAAAATACCCGATGCCGCCGCCCTCGCGCGCAAACTGGAAACCATGCCTGGGGTGGTCGAGCATGGATTGTTTATCGGCATGGCCAGCGTTGTGCTGGTTGCAAAGGGGAGCGAGGTGCAGGAATTGCACCGCCCGCGCGCTGCCTGAAGCCGTGACAGCCGGCGCTTCCACCAACCCAAGTCAGCGATATTTGCCATGTTATAATTTTTCATCCCACTCGCCCTGGTAAGTGGACGGAGGAATGTATCGACAAGCGTTTTGTCCGCATTAACGAACGTATTCGCGCGCGCGAAGTTCGCGTGATTGGCGATGAGGGCCAGCAGATTGGCATCCTGCCTCCCTATGAAGCTCTGAAAATGGCCCGTGAAAAAAATCTAGATCTGGTAGAGGTTTCGCCGACGGCCCAGCCTCCCGTGTGCCGCATCATGGATTACGGGAAGTACCTTTATCAGCAGGAGAAGAAAGAACGGGAGGCGAAGAAGCACCAGAAGACGATCACAGTCAAGGAAGTAAAGTTTCGTATCAACGTCGACGATCATGATTACGAAACCAAGAAAAACCACGTGATCCGTTTCCTGGAAGAGGGAGATAAGGTGAAGGCGACGATTTTCTTTCGCGGGCGCGAGATGACGCGCACTGGACTGGGGCGCGAAATACTGGAGCGGCTGATTAAGGACGTCGAGCAAAAAGGGATGGTGGAGTTCCGCCCTCGGCAGGAAGGCAACACGCTGCACGCGATCTTGGCTCCGAAGAAAGAGGGCGGCCAGAAGCCGCAAGCTGCGCAGGCGCAGCAGAATCGACTGAAGCAGGCGTAGGTATTTTGAGCATTCAGCCAAGCGAAGATTTCGGCAACGCCGAGCGGACTGAATGCCTATTGCTGACTGCTGATTTGAGGATTTATGCCCAAACTTAAAACTCATAAAGGCGCCGCCAAGCGCTTTAAGAAAACCGCGACTGGCAAAGTCAAGCGCCAGCACTCTTTTTTGCGCCACATATTGACTTCGAAGCCGCATAAGCGCAAGAAGAAGCTAAGCGAGTCAGTCCTGGTGAGCGACGCCGATCTGCGAAAAGTAAAGCGGATGATTCCGTACTAGGCTGTAGCGCGGGCATTCTTGCCCGCGATGTGCGCGCAGCAGTGAGCGCCCGGTGTGTGAAGAGGTGATCAGACCACGAGTCTCCTACCTCCAGCCACCGTAATTGGAAACAAAAAAGGAGCAAGACCATGCCTCGTGTAAAACGTGGGACCAAACGCCACGCCAAGCGCAAGAAAATCCTTGATCGCGCCAGTGGCTATTTCCTGACCAAATCCAAGCTGTATCGCTCCGCCAAGGAAGCGGTGGAGCGCGGCCTCAAGTTCGCCTACTCGGGACGCAAACAACGCAAACGCCAATTCCGCTCGCTGTGGATTGTGCGTATCGGCGCTGCCGCCAGACTGAATGGGCTCAGCTACAATCAGTTCATTCACGGATTGAAAAAGAGCGGAGTGGAGCTGGACCGCAAGATTCTGGCGGACCTGGCTGTGAACGATGCAGCGGCGTTTAAAAGCCTCGCCCAGCAGGCGAGAGGCGCTCTCGGCGGGGCAGCGTAGTAGCTTTCAGCACTCAGCAATCAGCATTCAGCACTGAACACGTGGGGACGGCCGCCCTCGGCCGTCCGCCGAGCAAAGCTCGGCAGAACACCTGCAGCGATGATTTTGCCGTATTGTCATTCCGATGCGTTCGTCGCGGCGCTGCCGCGGCGAGAGTTTCCGAGAAATCTGCAGCTAGAAGAAGCAGGTCCCTCGACTGCGCAGCCGGTTCGCAAGCGAACCGGTGTGCTCGCTCGGGATGACAACAATTAACATTGAAATAAATACCGTGGCCTATTCAGTTCCCAAATTGAAGGACTACTCGCCGGCAACGCTGGACAAGGCCGTCGACGACTTGCTTTCGGCTCTCGAAAAGGAGTCCGCAGCCGTTAGAAGCGACGCTGAGTGGAAATCCTTTCGCGATCGTTGGATGGCTCGGAAGAACGGCGTCCTGACCCAAATCAGCGTGCTTTGGCTCGGTAGGGCGCCTAGCGGGGCGAAAGCTGATGTTGGTAAGCGCTTTAACAAACTAAAACAAGAAGTGCAGAACTGGGTCGAAGGCGCGTGGGCCGACGTGGAGCGGCGGCTGGTCGAGCAGTCTACGCCGATTGCCAGTGGAACGCTAGACGAAATTCGCGTTGCAGTGCTGGAA
>DASPTW010000059.1:0-34386 GCA_035623215.1 Candidatus Acidiferrum sp. | reverse complement strand
CCAGCAACACGCCCGCTACCCACAACTTCTCGTTGGAAGCTAATCCTGAACCTTTTGGAGCGGTCTCCCCGCCGGACGTCACTGGATGGCTCGCGTTTCCACTTCGCGCTGGAGCATTTCCACCACTTCGGCAAGCGGCTTCGGCCCGAGGTCACCTTTCGAGCGATGGCGCACGCTGACTGTGCCCGCTTCCGCTTCCTTGGCGCCCACCACGAGCATATAGGGAATTTTTTGCAACTGCGCGTCGCGGATCTTCGCGGGCAACTTTTCGTTGCGGTCGTCGAGATGCACGCGCAAGCCGTAGCCTTTCAGCATTTCGAACACGTGCTTGGCGTAATCCGCGATTTTTTCGCTGACCGGACAAATTTCCACTTGCACGGGAGCAAGCCACAAGGGAAATGCACCTGCATAGTGCTCGATGAGAATCCCAAAGAACCGCTCAACCGAGCCAAGCAACGCTCGATGCACCATCAACGGCTGATGCTTGGCACCGTCCTCGGCGACGTATTCCAGTCCGAACCGCGCCGGTAAATTGAAGTCGAATTGCACCGTGGTGAGCTGCCACGGCCGGCCAATCGCATCAATCAGCTTCACGTCAATCTTTGGCCCGTAGAACGCGGCTTCCCCGATGATGGTCTTGTAGGGAATGTTCATCCGCTTCATCGTGCTAGCCAGCGCGGCGCTCGCGCGCTGCCAATCTTCCGGCTTGCCGGCGTAATTTTCCGGATGCGCCGCGTCCCAGTCGGAGAGCTCAACTTCGAATTTGTCGAAGCCAAAATTTTTCATCACTGCGAACGCGAAATCGACGCAAGCCTCGACTTCCGATTCGATTTGCGACGGCATGCAGAAAATGTGCGCGTCGTCTTGAGTGAAGCCACGCACCCGCATCAGGCCGTGCAACACGCCGCTCCGCTCGTAGCGATACACCGTCCCGAGTTCCGCCAGCCGCACCGGCAAATCGCGGTAGCTGTGCAGCCTCGACTTGTAAATCAGGATGTGGCCCGGGCAGTTCATGGGCTTGAGCTGATAATCCGCTTTTTCCACTTCCACAGGGCCGAACATGCTGTCTTTGTAAAATCCGGTGTGGCCGCTGGTCTTCCACAGGTCGCGCCGCATGATGTGCGGCGTGTACACGAGGTCGTAGCCGCGCGCGAGCAACTCCGCGCGCAGCCAATCTTCCACGATCTTTCGAACCAATCCGCCTTTCGGATGCCAGAAAATCAGCCCCGGTCCGGCTTCCTCCTGAATGCTGAAGAGATCGAGCTCCGTGCCGAGTTTGCGATGATCCCGCCGCTTTGCTTCTTCCAGCCGGTGCAAATATTCGTCCAGCTCTTTTTGCGTGAAAAACGCCACGGCGTAAATGCGTTGGAGCTGCGCGTTGCCTTCCTGCCCTTTCCAGTACGCGCCCGCGACGTTCATCAATTTGAATGCCTGAATCCGTTTCGTCGACGGAATGTGCGGCCCGCGGCAAAAATCGATAAATTTTCCGGTGGTGTAAAACGAAACCATCGGCTCCACCGCTTTTTCTTCAATCAGCTCGCACTTGAAAATCTGGTTCGCCTTTTTGTAGAGGTCCAACGCTTCCGGCTTCGGAATGAGCTTGCGTTCGTTCGGCAAATCCTGCGCTGCAAGCTCGTGCATCTTTTTTTCAATTTTGGCTAGATCATCTTGCGTGAACGGCTCGTCGCGCAGAAATTCGTAGAAAAATCCGGTGTCGATCGGCGGACCGATGCCAAGCTTGACGTTCGGATAAAGCTCCATAACCGCTGCCGCAAGCAAATGCGCCGCGGAATGTCGGAAAACGTAAAGCGCGTCGGGATCTTTCTCCGTGAGGATTTGCAACTTCACGTCGTTGTCGAGCGGCCGCCGCAAATCGACGAGTTCGCCTTCTCCGTCATTTGGCGCGGCCACCCGCGCCACCAGCGCGGCATCCGCAAGCCGCGGAGAAATGCTCCGGGCGATATCAGCGGGCGTGGTGCCCTTGGGAACGTCTTTAACGCTGCCGTCGGGCAACGTGATATGAATTTGCTCCATGTTCTTGCTCACCTGGAAGGAGAAACATCAAGCTTATCGGCGCGGTTTCCTGAGGTCAAGGCGAGCGCCGCGATCTTGAGACTGCCCACATTCTGTCCGCGCGTCCCGTGATCAGCCTTCAAAGAAAAGCAATCACTGAGCGCGAGTTGCTTCGCATTGCAAAGTACTTTTCTTCACAATTACTTTGTTTTGCCATCTAGATGGTAGCCACCATCTAGATGGCAGCTAGGCCCGCGAAGCACCCGAACAACTCCGCCACCAATTCTAACCCACTCATTTCGCAAGGCTTAGCAAAACACGTACTAGGACTCAAACGTCCATTTTCCTCCCGCCATCGTCCGTTCCACCGGAATCGTCACCAGCGTCGAAGGATTTTCCTTTAGCGGGTCGCGGCCAAGCACGACTAGGTCAGCGACCTTGCCGACCTCGATCGAGCCTTTGAGCTTTTCTTCGTACGAGGCATACGCGCCGTTCAGCGTGCCCACGCGAATGGCTTCTTCCACGGTGATTTTTTGCTTCGGTCCCCAGATATTTCCCTTCATGTCGGTCCGCGTGACTTCTGATTGCAACGCCATCATGGGAACGAATTCTCCCGGTGGATAGTCGGAAGCCTGCGTCGCGCGAATGCCCGCATCGAGAAAACTGCGCAGCGCAAACATGTGATTGAGCCGTTCCTGCCCGTAGTAGCGCATCTTTTCGCCGTGATAGTAAACGTACGTGGAAAACGGCGTGGGAATCGCGCCGAGAGCTTTCATCCGCGCGATCAGATCATCGTTCACCAGCGTGCAATGCTCCAGGCGGAAGCGCGGGTCGCGCCGCGGACTCTCTTTTTGCAGCCGCTCGTACACACGCAGCGTCGTGTCGATGGCCACGTCACCATTCGCGTGCGTGCCAATCTGCCAGCCGGCCAGATGTGCTTTGCGTCCGTGCGTGTAAAGCTCATCCTCCGTCATGACCAGAATGCCGTAATCATTCGGTCGGCCTTCGTAAGGCGTAGACAGCCGCGCGGTGCGTTCCGAAATCGAGCCGTCGCAAACCAGCTTGACTGCGCCGACGCGCACCCATTCATCGCCAAGCCCCGTTCGCACGCCCGCCGCCAACATTTCGTCTAGGTAATGAAAATTGATGAAGCAGTAGGCACGATAGAGAAGTTCACCGGCTTCGTGCGCATCCTGATACGCGCGCAAGTCCGTGGGAGTGCCTTGGGCTTCCGTCGCCGAAGTAATCCCCGTGCGTGCCATCATTTTGGAAATGAGCTTCACGCCTTCGCGATGATCCTCGCGCGTGAAATTTTGCGGGATGGCTTTTTCAAAAAATGCCTGAGCGCTTTCCGCCACGCGCCCGGTGAGCTTTCCTGTCGCCGGATCGTGGTCAATTTTTCCGCCCGGAGGGTCTGGAGTCTTTTCATCAATTCCCGCTTTTCGGAAGCCAAGAGAATTCACATAGACCGTGTGGCCGCCGCGATGCTGGATATGCACAGGATGATCTGGAACGGCGGCATCCAGATCGGCGACGGTTAGGGGGCGGCCTTCCTCTGTCTTTGTGTCGTCATATTTGAAGCCGAGCACCCATTCACCGGCAGGCGTTTTCGCGGCGCGCTCGCGGAGCGCGGCCTGAATCGCCGAAATCGAGCGTAAATCGCAGTCCACCATGCGCAGGTGCATCAGTCCCGCCTGCGCGGGATGCGAATGCGCGTCAATGAAGCCGGGAAGAAGGGTCTTGCCGCCCAGGTCGATTTTGCGTGCGCCGAGGCCCGCAAGATTCAGCACGTCGGAATCGCTGCCCACAGCGACAAATCTTCCGCGCGCGATAGCCACCGCCTGTGCGCGCGGCTCTTTTTCATTCACCGTCCAAATATTTCCGTTATAGAGAACGAGATCGGGCTTTTCCTGTTCCAGCGGAAAGAGCGAGAATGCCGCAAGCGTGCCGAGAAATTCCCGCCGAGTGGTTCCGTTCGACATGGTGTTCCTTCGCAATCGATGGAAGATTGCTGCGGATGCTACGCCGTAGCGCGACAAACGTCAACGCAAACGGCTCGCCATTGATTGGACGGTGGTGAGGGTCATTTCTCGAGCGTGGAAGCCGAGAATTTCACCCATGGCGAGTCCGGGTTGAGCGAGAGGCCGTGTTGCAGGGCTTCGCGCGCTTTGCCTTTGTCCCCTTGTTTTTCGAACGCTTTCGCAATCCAAACCCAGGTTTCATCTTGCTGTCCATCGAGGGCCAGGGATTTCTGGAAACTCTCGATGGCTTTCGCTACGTCACCACCAAACATTTTCGGCGCCATCAGATATTGCCGCCCGAGGCTGGCCCAGACCGCGGGATTCCTGTCGTCGAGCGCCATGGCCTTAGCATTTTCCTCTTTTACCTTCGGCCCGAACTTCGGGCCAGCGAACATTGCGACCCCGTAAGTAATCTTTCTTCCGTAAAGGTCGGCGAGCAGGCTGTGCGCGTCGGCGGATTTGTCGTTGAGTTGAATCGAGCGCAACGTCAAATCGATTGCTTTGTCCAGCGCCGCAACCGCGGACTTCTTGTCCTTATGCATTTCGTAGACGTCGAGCAGATAGGTATTGACCTTGGCGAGATTCAGGTAGCCCGTCGCGTCCTTTGGATCCTGCGCTGTTTTTTGTTCGAGCTCGGTCTTCAACGATTGGAGTTGTTTTTCATCGTGGGATCTTCGGGCTGCCTCAAGTGCCGCTTTGAATGGGTCATCTTCTGCCTGAAGCGACAGGAGCCCGGCGCAAACCACAAGAAGCAGGCCCATAGCCCTTGCGCTGAGTCCACAAAAGGAATTGCCCATTATCATGCGCATAGGAATCTCCAGCGCCTCTATGCATCGAACCCAGAGGAATTTTCAATGTTGTGGCATGAAGCCCACATGAGCAAACCAATTTGCATTCGCCCCGTCCAAGGTGCGTGCGATATCATGAAAACCCTATGAAAAAGCTAGTGGGAGTGATGTTTTTAGCCTGTCTCCCGGCGAATGCTCAAGACTCGAAGCCCTTGGCGCAGGCGGACGAACGCTATAAAACCGACATCCTTGTCGTGGTGGCGCATCCCGACGACGAAGGCGCGGTGACGCCGTACTTGGCCCGGGCGCTTGATGAGCATAAGCGCATCGCCGTGGTTTTTGGCACGCGCGGCAGCAGCGGCGCCAACGAAGCTGGCGCGGAGCAAGCGGCTGCACTTGGAAACGTGCGCGAAATCGAAGCGCGGAACGCGCTGACCACTCTCGGCATCAGCAACGTGTGGTTTCTCCCGGGCAAGGACACAGCTTCGCAAAACGTTCTGCAATCTCTGGCGAATTGGGACCATGCCGAATGCCTCGGTCAACTCGTGCAACTGGTTCGGCTCACGCGGCCGGAAGTGATCCTGACTTTTCTTCCCGGCACATTCATCGGCGAAGACCACGGCGACCACCAGGCCTCTGGCGTGCTTGCGACCGAAGCCTTCGATTTGGCGGGCGATCCCTCGGCGTTTTCCGAGCAAGTTGCCGGGCCGATGAAGCGGCTCGAGCCGTTCCTGGAAAATCTCAGGCCGTGGCAGCCAAAGAAGATTTATTACTTTGCGGATTCCGACCGCGAGGACATTTTTCGCGGTAAGGGTCCGGAATATTCGGTGAAGGACATTTCGAAGACCAGCAAACAGGCGTACTGGCGCATCGCGTTGGATTCGTTCCGTGCTCATCAGACGCAGGCGAAATCGTACATCGATAAGATCTCGCAAATGGACGAAGCGCAGATTGAAAAGCTGGCCACCTCCGAAGATGGCTGGGGAGAAGATCAACACTACGTGCTGGGCAAGTCTCTCATTGGGGGCAGCGTAACGGGAGATATTTTCGAGGGGATCACGCCGGGTGCAATTCCGTTTGCGCGGCCAGAAGTTTCGCCGGAGCCCACGAAGCCTGAACTTTCGGTCGAATTGGCTGGACCTTGGAGTTTTTATGCAGAGTTTCGCCGGGCCCACGCGCTGACAAATCTGCCGCATCCGGAGCCGCCAGAAATTGCGCTGGAAGCGCACGGAACAATGGCAATTCCGTTGTGGATTCGCAACCGGACCGCAAAAACACAGGAAATCAACCTTTCCGCCATCTTGCCCGCTGGGTGGACGGCGCAAAGCGGCACAGGAAAATTCACCGTTGCGGCGCAGCAGACCGCTGCCACACGCATCGAAGTGCTTCTGACGCCGCTTCCGGAGAACGCACAAAACAAATCAGCGCCGCAGGAAGTCAGCGTTCGTGGGGAAGCAAACGGAAAAATAATCGGCGAAGCGAAACTGCGCGTGGAGCTGCGCAAGCGCGCGCTGCCGCAATAGTCGGGAGTGTCATTCTGAGTCCATCGTATGGCCGAAGAATCTCAGCAGATACTTAAGGCATGGCTTGTGCAGTTGAGATCCTTGGGTCCCGACTTCGTCGGGACCCTCAGGATGACACCCTCGATTTTACTGGGGTAAATTTCCCAGGAACCTATAACCAAGCTCTTCAAGATTTTTTCGAGCGCGCTGCTTCCATTTCTTCCCAGACCGCGTCGGGAAGAATCATCAGGTCGTTGAATTCTCCGGCGCCGCGCAGCCACTGGGCGCCGTCAATCACTACGCATTCGCCGTTGATGTACTCGGCCAAATCACTAATGAGAAACGCGGCGAGATTGGCCAATTCTTCGTGGCGGCCAAAGCGCTTCATGGGATGTTTGTCTCGGGCATGCTCCTCAAATTGCTTTGACGGAATCAAGCGCGACCATGCGCCTTCGGTGGGAAAAGGGCCTGGAGCGATGGCGTTCAGCCGGATGTGATACCTCGCCCACTCGACGGCGAGCGAAGTGGTCATCGCGAGCACTCCCGCTTTGGCGCACGCCGACGGCACCACGAAGCCGGAGCCGCAATTCGCCGCGGCGTACGTGGTGACAATGCTCAGGACATTTCCGGCGGATTTTTGGGCGATCCAGCGCTTGCCGAAAACTTGCGTGCAGTGAAAACTGCCATTCAGCACGATGCTGACGACGGCATTGAACGCGTTGGGCGAGAGCTTTTCCGTCCGCGCCATAAAATTCCCGGCGGCGTTGTTAATGAGCGTATCGATCTCGCCGAATTGCTGTTCGGCCTTTGCCGCGGCAGCTTCCACGGCGGCATAGTCGCGGACGTCGCAGGTGGTGTAAGCAGCCGCGCCACCCAGGCGCAGAATCTCGTCACAGGTTTCTCTGAGCGGCGCTTCGCGGCGCCCAATGAGAAAAAGGCGCGCACCTAGCTCCGCAAAGCGCAGCGCCATCGACCGGCCCAGTCCCGTCCCGCCACCCGTCAAAAAGATGGCCCTGCCATTGAGTAAGCCCTGCTGGAACACGATTCACCACCTTGCTTGGGTGGACGCGGGGAAGCGCACCCATTGGACGTGGGATTTTAATTCATTCGAACGAATAAGGCTTGTCTTTTGGTAATCCGGCACCCACGAAACTAGGAGAGCCGCCCTACAAAAAAGCGGGAGGAAGACCTAGCTCCCTCCCGCTCGCTAAGGCGGCAATCATTCCTTCTCGCAGTGCGCTAGGCGCAACGCCGCCGAGCTCGGCACTCCACTTTTCTCGTGTCCGCTGCGGTGGCTAGTGCGACACGTCCCATCAGCATCTGCCGGCTCTTCTTTTCCATCTTCTTTAGGTGCCCCAAGCCGGCCTTTCCCGTTTTCTTCATCACACCCTCCTTCGAACGCCACGCCGGAGGGGGGCACATCTACTCCCTAGGGCATGGCGGTCAAAAGCGTATCGACGGCGTGCTGGAGATCCTTCCACGCGAGTTCGGAACCTTTCTGCGCTTCTTCGAGCTGTTCGTCGTTGGCGTCTTCCAATTCTTGAACGCGCTGCTTGAAATCCGCAAAGCGGTTGCGCACATAATCCAGCTCCCACTGATATTGGAGTTTGACGCTGACCTTTTGTTTCGCAATGCGGGCTTTGAGCACGGCGACGTGGGCCGCAAGGTCTTCGACTTCTGCTACCACTCGTTGCAGATAAGCTTCTTTGAGCTGCATGGCGGCCTCACTCTCGATGATTCCGAATCCCATAAATCTCCTGCCACTGGGGTAACAAGACGCATGAAGCAAGTGAGGTACCACGAGCACTTTGCCGCTTACTAATAGAAAGTAAAGGGCTTAGGGAATTATGTAGGAAAACGCGCTTGCTGCGGCCTGGGGGAATTCGCCTACAGGCGAGGGCTCCAGGTGGTGAAAACTCCCGATTGGGATTCGAATCCGATGACAAGCAGTCAAGAAAGCGCGCTCACGGATGCATCTGCGCTGGAATCGGCCGGCCGAGAGCTTTGGCAAGTTCGGCGGAATAGAGCGGGCTCTCCGGGAATTCCTCGGTAAGTTCGCGCAACAGTTTTAGGGCAAGAGGGTTCTGCTTTTCGCGGCGCGCGGCGAGCGCCAGCATGATTTTGGCGAAGGGTATCAAGTAGCGGCCGCCTTCGACGGTTTTGCCGACCTGCTCCATCCCCAGTTTCTTGTCACCGTGAATGCCGCCAAACCAGAGCATCGCGCGGAATCCCACGTTGAGGCTCCCGACGATATAGTTGGCGGAACCTAGCGCCACATAAGCATCAAAGGCGTCGGGCTTTTGGGCGAGCAGGGCCTTGGCGTGCACGTTCGCCTCTTTCAAACGCTTCAAGGCGTCCAGATTCTTTTTCTTGAGAATCATGTCGGCGTCCGATTCCATTCCCGCGCAAAGGGTGAGCGAGTAGAGGGCTTCGGGGTCGGCGGGAGTTTTTTCGAGACGCTTGGCCGCGAGCGCGCGGGCTCTTTGAATGGCGTCATCGAAACCCTTCATCTCCTCTTCATGGGGTTTGCCGTCGATGCCATTGAGAAATCTCTTGTCGTTCAAGAAGAAGTCACTGGTGAGCACGCCCTGGCGGTAAAACTCCTCGAAAAGATAACTGGCGGCCACTACCACCTCGCCCAGGGGCTCTTCGGGATGTTGCGTTGCCCAATCGTTGAATTGCGCGCGGGCTTCGGGAAATTTTTGGACGTAGAGCAAGCCAAAACCCGAGGCGAGCTCCGGCACCGTCGTAAATGCCGGAGTCTGCGGTGTGCTTTCAACGGGCGCCTGCGTCGAAGCTGCTGGCGACAACAAGAGACAAAGGAGAGCGAGGATTCGGCCGCGCATTCGAACGCTTCTTTCAAAAAAGGCCGGGCAAAAAGCGCGGTTTGTTTGCCATCGCCGCGCGATAGTCTGGGTTGGCCATCAGCACTGCTTCTTCCGAGCGAATGCGCATGGTCAGCGCGATCGCATAACCCAAGACAGCCAGGATGGCGGTAATCCACGCCGTATGGATGAGAGGCAGCGAAATAATTTCCAGGATTACGCCGGTGTAGTTCGGATGGCGCACGAAGCGGAACGGCCCAGTGGTTATTACGCCGAGCTTGGTCGAGTCCATGACTTGCACGCTCCACAGAGCGCCGAGGGTTCGAACGACCCAAAAGCGAATCAGATTCGAAGCGAGGAAGAGCACAAACATCACCGTTCCGAACACTGGAAAGAAGGGGCGCTTGAGCAGAACCACTTCCAGCGCTGCGCCGATCAACATGGCCACGTGAACAAAAACGATCAGTTTAAATTGCGGCTCGGGCACTGGCACCGCGCCTCCCGCCAGCATGTGCGCTTGATTCCGCTTGGAAATGCGCAATTCTATGATGCGTAGCAGGCCGACTGCGGCCAGAAGAGCAAGGTAGAGATAGTCGATCAGGCCCATTGGAGCAGAAGGAATTCGGCGCTGAAGCCGGGACCGAAAGCGGCGGCGAGGGCGTATTCACCGGTGTGAAGCGGGCGCTTTTCGAGCCATTCCTGGAGAATGAAGAGAATCGTCGCGCTGGAAAGATTGCCGACGTTTCCGAGAATGTCCCAGGACGGCTGGGTATCGCACTTGCACAAACCGAGTTCGGATTCGACGTTTCCGAGCAAGCGAGCGCCGCCGGGATGTAGGATCCAGCCCTTAATCTCTTCGCGTTTCCGCCCGTTGCGTTCGAGAAAACTTTCGACCAGCCCCCGAATTTTTCCGCCAATCATCTCTGGAACGTCTTTGGAGAGCAAAATATGAAAACCGGAGTCGCGCAAATCGAATCCCATGGCGAAGAGCGAGTCGGGGAAAGTGTAAGTTTCTGTCGTCAGAATTTTCGGCCCGCGGACTTCTCTACCGCTGACGATCACTGCAGCCGCTCCGTCGCCAAATAAAATCGAAGAAATCAAATTAGCCTGGGAAATGTCCTTGCGCTGGAACGTCAGCGAAGGCAGTTCCACCGAAATAATCAGAACGTTTCCGCCGGGGTGCGCTTTCAGGTAATCGGCCGCGCGTCCGAGGGCCATCGCGCCCGCCGCGCAGCCTAACTCGGTGAACGGCATGCGCCGAATATTCGAGCGAAAACCCATCAAGGGAATGAGATGCGCGTCCAGCGAAGGAATCATGAAGCCAGTGCAGGACACGGTGATGATGAGATCGATATCGTTTGCTTTGAGGCCCGCTCGTTCGAGGCATTTCTCCGCAGCTTCGCGTCCCAGTTTCACCGCATGCTCGATGTATTCGTTGTTGGTTTTGGAGAGCGCCCGCGGCTCGATGGTGTAATCGAGAGGAAAAATGGAGTGGCGCTTGTGCACCTGCGCATTGTCTACGATGCACATCATCGCTTCGAGCCGCCGGTCGGGAATGTCGAACACGCGGCCCATGTAATACTTCACGTCCTCGCGTGTGATGGTATGCGGCGGGAGCGCGGTGGCCGTGGCGGCAATCGAGGGATACGATGCTTCAGCACTTGCTCTGAGTGCGTTGCTCACGGAGTCTATCCATCTCCTTTAGCGAAACAGGCTGGTAGCCGGCCGTTTTGCCCCTGCGCAAGCCGGTTGGATGCAGCGCCCCGAATGGCCGCTGCTTCTGTGGCCCCTGACTCTACCTCATTCCTGCGCCCCAGCCTACTGATTTGCCACACCCTGCCTGCACAAGACGCAGCACTTTCAGCGCAAGCCAACAAAGCCGCGAACGGACTCGATCAGCTTCGCGGAGTCGTAACCTACACCATCCTTAAACACAAGTTCGACCTTTTCGATGTCCTTAATATTCCCCGAGGGGTCGCCATTGATCACGACAATGTCGGCCAACTTGCCCGGGGCCAAGGTGCCGATTTGGTTCAGTTCGCCGAGGAATTCCGCGCCATTCGAAGTCGCAATATGAATCGCTTCCACCGGCGTGAATCCGGCTTCGACCAGCAATTCCACTTCGCGCTGGTCCCCGAATCCGGCAATGACGCCGCCGTATCCCGTGGGATCGAGTCCCGCCAGCAATAACCCGCCCTGCTTCACAAATTCTCGCTCGAAGTCCATTTCCTTCTTGAACAGCGCGGGCCAATCCGATTTTGCCGCGGCATCGGAGATCAGCGCCCGCCTTCTTAGATAGGAGACGCGAGCGTCCGGAAGCATAGCGTCCAGAATTCGAGCGTCCAGCGGAGCACGGTTCGGCACAGAGGTTTCAAAGACCGGCAACGTGGAAGTGACCGCGACGTGATGAGCCACCAAGTCGCGGATGGTTTCGAGAATGGGACCGCTTGCGACTTCCAGTGGAAGCAGGGCTTTGTTTGCGGCTGCAGGGCTTGGGCATACGCCCGGCTTCTTCTCCGGGAGAAACTCTGTGTCAACCACGAGACCATGTTCGAAGTCATCGATGCCTAAGGCCGCAGCTTCACGGAAGCCGATTGAGCAAAGATGTCCGGTCACTTTGATGCCGTGCGCGTGGGCGGCTTTGACAGCGGCACTTAGTTCCTCCGGAGTGATGTTCATGTAGGCCTTGAAAGAGGTCGCGCCTTGCGCGATCCAAAATTCCACCATGCGGCGCGCGTCTTCCGCGTCCTTCAGTTGATGCATCTGGAGAGTGAAGGCGCCTTGGCCTTCGAGATACGGTCCGGTCACGTGAATTTTTGGACCGACCATTTTGCCTTCGTCGATAGCGCGCTTGAGTTCGAGGTCGGCGAATGGATCGACGCTTCCGGTCGTTCGAATCGTGGTCACGCCGCCCGCCAAATAGAGCCGCGGGAAACTCGCGGCGTGCTCGGGATAAAGCGGCGGGGGACCGCCGGGCGCCGGGTAAAACATGTGGTCGTGCATGCCGACGAGACCGGGGAGGATTGTGCGGCCGGTGAGATCGAGGATTTTGGCGCCGTCGGGAATTCTCGCGCTCGCGGCGTCACCCATCGCTGCGATCTTGCCATCCGTGATCACTAAAATTTGGTCCGTTCGAGGAGCAGTGCCGGTTCCGTCGATGATACGCACATGGATCAGCGCAATCATCGGCGTGTCTTCCTTTACAAATGTGCGGGCCTCGGGAGAAAGCCTGGATGCCGCTTGCGACAAGCAAAGCGAAGGCAGCAGCAGGAAGCAAAGCGCGGCCAGCAAATTTCTACGCATCGGGCCACCTCGTGAGTGAGAATTTTCCCAGTGCGTGGCAGTCTATTCAGACTGGCGCGCACGCACAAGGCCCAGGTGCGAAAGCGCTGAGTGCATGGTGTGATAGATTCTCGGTCCTGAGGTGGCACATGCGGAAATGCTTTGGGCGATCTCTGGGGCGCACGACAGCGTTAGCTTTGCTCATCATTTGTGCAAATCCCTGCGTGGCGCAGCAGGCGGCAACGCCGGCAACGGTCGAAGGCGATTTCGTGGCGAAGAATTTCAAGTTTCACTCGGGCGAATCGTTGGCCGAGGTGCGGCTGCATTACACGACGCTCGGCAAGCCCGCACGCGATGCGGAGGGCCGCGTCACCAACGCCGTGCTGATTCTTCACGGCACTGGCGGCACGGGCCATCAATTCCTCAACGCGATTTTTGCCGGTGAGCTTTTTGGCGGGGGCCAGCTTCTCGATGCTGCGCGCTACTACATTATTCTTCCCGACGGCATCGGCCACGGGAAATCGTCGAAGCCGAGCGACGGGATGCACGCGCACTTCCCGCAGTACGACTACGACGACATGGTGCTCGGCCACTACCGCTTGCTCACCGAAGGGCTCGGCGTGAATCATCTTCGCCTCATCCTCGGCACGTCGATGGGCTGCATGCATTCATTTGTGTGGGGCGAAACGCACCCGGACTTTATGGATGCCCTGATGCCGCTGGCCTGCCAGCCGGTGCAAATCGCCGGGCGCAACCGCGTCTGGCGCAAAATGGTGATGGACGCGATTCGCAACGACCCGGAATGGAAAGGCGGAGACTACGCCACCGAACCGCAGCAAGGGCTGCGTACGGCGCTCGATTTGCTGCTGATTGCGGGCAGCGCGCCGCTGTACATGCAAAAGACGCTCCCCACGCGCGCTGCTGCCGACAAATACCTCGACGATTATTTCAAGGAGCGCTTCGCTGCGTTGGATGCCAACGATTTGCTTTACGCCGTGAACGCTTCCCGCAACTACGATCCCTCGCCGCAGCTCGAGAAGATTATCGCTCCCGTCATGTACATCAATTCGGCCGATGACTTCATCAATCCGCCGGAGTTGGAGATGGCGGCGCGCGAAATCAAAAAAGTGAAAAACGGCCGCTTCGTCTTGTTGCCGATTTCGGATGAAACCCGTGGCCACGGCACGCATACCCGCGCCGCGGCTTGGAAGCAGTATGTGGCGGAGCTCCTCGCGCGGTCGGAACATTGAGCCATTCCACCTTCACAAATGCCATTCCCCATAGTAAAATGGCTTTTATGAAAGCCATATCGTTAGACAAGGCAGGACGCGTCGTCCTCCCGAAAGATCTGCGGGACAGACTTCGTCTCGAAGCGGGCGACGAACTCCTGGTGGAAGAGTCGGGCGAGCAGATTATTCTCCGCCCTGTGCGCACCCAGCCCACGTTGAAAAAGGAGCGGGGTGTATGGGTGTACCAGGGCGAGCAGCGGGCGGAACGATCCAGCGAATCTCTCCCGGACCTGATTGACGCCGCGCGCGAGGAACGCCTGCGCGAGCTTTCCAAGTGAAGGCCTTCTTCGACACGTCAGTCTTGGTCGCTGCTTTTCGTGGCGACCACGTGCATCATGACCGCAGCCTGCGGGTTTTCGCGGCAAGCACTACCAAGGACGCCGCGTGCGGCATGCACACACTCGCGGAACTCTTCGCTGTCCTGACCGCGCTTCCCGTCAAGCCGCCGATTTCTCCGGAGCACGCGATGCTTTTCGTGGACGAAATTCGCGCGCGGCTAACGCCCATTTCGCTGGATGCGCAAGACTATTACCAGACGTTGCGAGCCGCGGCAGACCGGGGGCTATCCGGCGGGCGAATCTACGACGCGCTGCTGCTCCGCTGCGCCAGAAAGTGCAATGCGCAGACGATCTACACGTGGAACCTCAGGCACTTCGAGGCGATCGCGCCTGATCTCGCGACGCGCATGCGTATGCCTTGATGCGGCGCGCCCTGGCATAGGCAAATCGAGACTCACGGGCATACTTAGCTCCATCCGGCGGCTTCCTGGCTGGCGCGAATCTCTTGCCAGCGGCGCGGGCGCTTGTTGGATTGCAGGACTTTCTTGCGCAAGCGAATCGTTTTTGGCGTGATTTCGACGTACTCATCGTCGGCGATGAATTCGATGGCTTGTTCGAGGCTTAACTCGCGGTGCGGAATCAGCCGGATGGCCTCATCGGCAGTTGACGACCGCATGTTCGTCAGCTTTTTTTCCTTTGTGACGTTGACGTCCATGTCCTGCTCGCGCGAATTCTCGCCCACAATCATGCCTTCATAGACATCCACGGTCGGCCCGATGAACAATTCGCCGCGCTCTTGGAGATTCCACAGCGCGAAGGCCGTGGAAACACCGGCGCGGTCTGCGACCAGCGCGCCAGTCGGACGCAGAGCCATCTCGCCGCCATATTCCGTCCAGCCGTCGAAAATCGAATGAATCAGCGCCGTGCCGCGCGTGTCAGTCAGCAACTGGCTGCGCAATCCGATCAAGCCGCGCGAAGGAATCTTGAAGTCCATGCGCACGCGCCCCGAGTTGTGATTGGTCATCTTGGTCATTTCGCCGCGGCGGCTGCCGAGCGTTTCAAGGATGATGCCGATGAAATTCTCCGGAATATCGACCACCAGGCGCTCAACAGGCTCAAGTTTCTTTCCGTTGTCGGTGCGCGTGACGATTTCCGGCTTGCCAACCATCAACTCAAAGCCTTCGCGCCGCATCGTTTCGATCAAAATGGCCAGTTGCAGCTCGCCGCGACCCAGCACGCGAAACGACTCCGGCGTGTCGGTATCTTCCACGCGAATCGAAACGTTAGTGAGCAGCTCTTTCTGCAGGCGGTCGCGCAAGTCCCGGGAAGTGAGATAGTTTCCGTCTTTACCGGAAAGCGGCCCGCTATTCACGGTGAAGATCATGGCAAGGGTCGGCTCGTCAATCAGCAAAGGATCGAGCGGCGAAGGATTTTCCAGCGAGGTGATGCTCTCGCCGATTTGAATGTTTTCGACACCGGCAATCGCCACGATGTCACCCGCAGGCACGGCTTCCGCTTCATCGCGCTCCAGGCCTCGAAACGTGAACAGTTTCGTGATTTTTGTCGGCTCGAGTTTTCCGTTCAACTTGCTCACGCCGACTTCTTCCCCGTGCCTCAGCGTCCCGTTAAACACGCGCCCGATGGCGATGCGCCCAAGAAATTCGCTGTAATCGAGGTTCATCACCTGGATTTGCAGCACGCCTGCTGGATCGCCAGGCGGGGCAGGGATGTGTTTCACGATGGCTTCAAACAGCGGCAACAGATCTTTCGAGCTGTCCCCCAGCTTGTTGTGGGCTACGCCCTCGCGCGCATTTGTGTAGATGATTGGAAAATCGAGTTGGTCTTCGGTCGCGTCGAGATCGATAAACAGGTCGTAGATTTCGTCGAGCACTTCCTTCGGTCGCGCATCAGTGCGGTCGATTTTGTTCAGCACAATCACCGGCGGCAGCTTGGCCGCCAGCGCTTTTTGCAGCACATAGCGCGTCTGCGGCAGCGGCCCTTCGCTTGCATCCACTAACACAACGACTCCGTCGACCATGCGCAGCGCGCGCTCGACTTCGCCGCCAAAGTCGCTGTGGCCCGGCGTGTCTACGATGTTGATCTTCGCGTCGTGGAAAAAGAGTGCTGTGTTTTTCGCCAGAATGGTGATGCCTCGCTCGCGTTCCAGGTCGTTCGAGTCCATCACGCGCTCGACCACTTCCTGGTTCGCGCGGAAAATCCCGCTTTGCTTCAGCATGGCGTCCACGAGCGTGGTTTTGCCGTGGTCCACGTGTGCGATGATGGCGATGTTGCGAATCTCTTGACTCATGATTCCGTTCTTTAGGGCCCTCGCGCGCCAACTCCTCCAGAGACAAAAATAGCTGCTGAAACAACCAGCAGCCCGGACGAATCTCCTTCTTCGTACTGTCCGATCCCGGCGTGGCCGAGATCAATTTCTCAGGTGCGGTTTTTGCTCGATTTATTTTAACAGACGCCCCCGTTTGCGCCTAACTTCTCCAACAAGTGCTGATAGAAGCCAGCCGCCAAGATGACGCGGGTAGCTTGTGGTAAGCTCAACGCAAATTTTGCAAGTTTCGATCCGCCGGCGGTCAAGCCGCCGGCCGAGGTTGCTCATGTTCTCAAATCGCCGTCATCTACTGATTCTCGCGCTCGCTACCATTCTTTTCTGCATCATCCCACTTCGCGCCCCGGGGCAAGAAACAAAGCAGGACCGCCCCGACTATTCCACCCAGTTCGACAAAACTGACGTCATGATTGCCACGCGCGACGGCGTCAAGCTTCACACCGAAATTTATTCTCCCAAAAACATCGCCGATCCGCTGCCCATCATTTTCGAGCGAACTCCCTACGGCCTTAGCGACGACGAAAAAGGTTACAGCCGCATCCTCCGCCGCTATCAGGAGATGATTCCCGACGGCTACATTTTCGTTTTCCAGGACATTCGCGGCCGTTATGGGTCCGAAGGAAAATTCGTGATGCAGCGCCCCGTGCGCGATCCGAAAGATGCGAAGGCCATCGACGAAGGCACGGACACCTACGACACCATCGACTGGCTGGTGAAAAATGTTTCGCACAACAACGGCCGCGTGGGCTTGCTTGGGATTTCCTACGGCGGCTGGCTGACCGTCATGGGCATGCTCGAGCCGCATCCCGCGCTCAAAGCGGTTTCTGAGCAGGCTTCGCCCGCCGACATGTTTCTCGGCGACGATTTCCACCACAACGGCGCGTTCCGTCTCAGCTACGGCTTTGAATACTCCGCGTTAATGGAAACGGACAAGACCAACTTTTCGTTTCAATTTGACAGCTTCGATACCTACGACTGGTATCTGCGTTTGGGGGCGCTTTCGAACGCCAATGCAAAATATCTCCACGGGACGCTGCCTACCTGGAATGATTTCGTCGCGCACCCTAACTACGATTCGTTTTGGAAGCAGCAGGCCATGCCTTTTATCCTGACGCGGCCGAAGGTTCCCAACCTCAACGTCGCCGGATGGTGGGACCAGGAAGATTTTTACGGCCCGATGAAAATTTACGAAATCATGGAAAAGGAAGATCCCGACCATTTGAATTACCTCGTGGCCGGTCCGTGGAATCACGGCGGTTGGGCTGGCGGACCGGGAAAATCTCTCGGAGCAATTCCGTTCGGAAGCGATACAGCGCTGTATTTTCGCCACAATATCGAAGCGCCGTGGTTTGCCTATTGGCTGAAAAACAAAGGCAGCCTTCCACTCAAGGAAGCGCTGATGTTCCAAACGGGAAGCGACACTTGGGAGCAATTTGATTCCTGGCCGCCGAAAAACGCGAAAAAGCAAACACTCTATTTTCGCGCGGACGGCAAATTATCGTTTGACGCTCCCAACATAGAATCCGAGCAAGCTTTCGACAGTTATGTGAGCGATCCCACGCATCCGGTCCCGTATCGCAATCGCCCCATCGATATGACTTACCCGGAAGACCATCCCGGCGGCTGGTACACCTGGCTCGTGCAAGACCAGCGCTTCGTCGATAACCGTCCCGACATGCTTACCTGGCAAACCGACGAACTGAAAGAAGACGTTACGCTGGCAGGCCAGGTCACCGCGAAACTGTTCGCTTCCACAACGGGGAGCGACGCGGATTGGATCGTCAAGCTGATTGACGTGTATCCGCAAAAAGTTTCAACGGATTGGAAACTTTCGGGCTACGAACTGATGATCGCCGACGAGGTTTTTCGCGGGCGCTTCCGCAGTTCGTTCGAGAAGCCCGAACCGCTCGTCCCCGGCGCCGTTACTCCATTTTCCATCGACCTGCACACCGCCGATCACGTCTTCAAAAAAGGCCACCGCATCATGGTGCAGGTGCAAAGCACCTGGTTCCCAGTGATCGACCGCAACCCGCAGAAATTCGTTCCGAATATTTTTGAAGCCAAGGAGTCTGACTATCAAAAGGCCACGCACCGCATTTATCGTTCAAAGCGCTATCCCTCGGGTGTCGAGATTTCCGTGCTTCCTTCGGCGGCCCCAGCGAACTAACTGCGAATCGCCTGCCTGCAAAGCGTTATGGGTTTGGAGATTTGGTGTTCTCTGGAAGCGCGCTCAAATGCGCTACGCAGGCCGCTGCCGTGAGTCGCACCACGTCCTTGTCATCGTCCAACGCAGCGCTGATTTTTGGAATAAGTGATTGGTCACCGCGCAACGCAATCGCTTCGAGCGCCGCTGCGCGCACCTGCCATTGCTTGTCGGCTGCCGCCTTCACCAGCGCATCGGCAGCGTCCGGCCCGGGATCGTGCGCTAGTTGCTTGGCCGCGGCAGCGCGCACCGGGGAAGAATCGTTCTTCGTTACGGTCTTGAAAACCTCGTAGCCGATTCCAGCAAACGGAATAAATCCAATGCCCTCTTCGAATCCCAATTGCGCCACCTTCTTCTTGTCCTTAAAGGTATCCAATTGTTCTTTGATGAGTCCCTTGCTCGCTCGCCGCTCGCCCGTCAGCACTTCGTAGTAAGTGTCGTAGCCCACATCATCGTGAAGCAACAGCAGCGAATTCGCGGACGCCAGTACGACGCTCGGCTCGGAATCTCCCAGCGCCGCTTCCAGATCGCCTTTCGAGTCCTCTGCCTTCATCGAGCCCAAAGCCGCAGCTGCTGCGACCCGCACGTTTGGCTTCTCGTCTTTGAGCGCCACGACCGCAGACTTTTCTGCCTCGACACTTCCCGGCAGCAATCCTAGCGCGTGCACCGCCCGGGTGCGTTTGTCCACGTTTTGCTCTTTCAGCGCTTCGCGCAAAATGGTCCACGCCTTCTCGCTTGGTGATGGCGTTTTTTTCACTTCTTCCGTCTTGGATTGTTCTGTCTGTTGTCCGGACTTTATGGACGGCCAGACTTCCTTCCGCGCGGAAATGCCGCAAAGGCCGAGCAAGCTTGCAATGCCGCTCAATGCCAGCACACGGCTCCAAACTCCACGGTCTACATGTTTCATCGCAAGGCCTCTCCCTATTTGCGAAATCGCCTTGACTATACTGAACTTAGGAAGTTCGTGGCTGGGAAACTGATTCAGGAGGCATGGCGGCTTGCGAGGATCGAAATCCCGCGTCCGACTCTTAGGTAGGATTGGTTCAGAGGGCGCGAACGCGGGTTTTTCGATGGTTCTTGGGACTACGGGCTTGAAAAATTTACTTTCCCAAGTCCTCCTATTGACTTCTAGGATTCCGCAGTAGACCGGTTGACGGAAAGATCCGGCCTGCTTTGGACGGTTCTTTTTCCTTAGCCTAAATGTGTTTTTCACGTCAAACGAACTGCGTCTGAAATATTGTGTGACCTGGTAACTGGCCTATCGTCAGTATGTTGCATGGGCAAATGAACTATTCCTTTGCTTGCCAGCACCCACATGATATAGTCTGCCGAATTCGACGGAGTGCTAAGCCGTTGCCGCCAGAACCCCAGCTAGTCCCTAAGTTGACGCTCCGCTTTGGCCTCTATGAGGTCGACTTCGCACAAGGTGTGCTCCTACGCCAGGGTGCTCGACTAAAACTGCAAGATCAGCCTTTCCGAATCTTGGCTCTTCTTCTTCAGAAGCCCGGCGAAATTGTTTCCCGAGAGGAACTTTGCGCGGCGCTTTGGCCCGAGGGCACCCATGTCAATTTTGACGGCAGCCTCAATGCCGCGCTGAAGAAACTCCGAGCGGCCTTGCAGGACGACGCGGAAAACCCTCGTTTTATCGAAACCGTTCCCAAGCAGGGATATCGTTTTTTAGCCCCCGTACATTCTGTCAATGCGCCGGTCTCCCCGCCGCAGCCGACTATCGTCGTTCCGGCCGAGGTCCCCGGCGATTCTCTCGAAGTCCGGATGCACTTGCGGCCGGAATTCTCACCGGAGCGCGCCGCGGAGCTTTCTCGTGAACGAAAAAAAGCGCAGCGCGCCGAGCGCTGGGTTGATTTCACCTTGCTTTCCTGCGCCATCGTTTTTGGCTCCTGGCTGCTCTTTTTCATTATGTATCCGGTTCCCCGTCCCAGCGTTCAGCGCATGACGCGCATCACCAATGCCGGCGGCGTCGATGAATGGGGCGGAATCGTCTCCGACGGAACGCGCATCTTTTTTCTCGAACGCGATGGCGGCCACTGGAATCTGATGCAGACCTCCGTCGAAGGCGGAAACGCGGAAAAGCTGGCCGCGCCTTTTGAAAACACGCGCATCTTTGCCATTTCCCCCGATCATGCACAATTCCTCATCGGGCAATTCACCCGCCGCGACGACGAAATGCCGCTTTGGCTTTGGCCTGTGCAGGGCGGCGCTCCGCGCCGCGTGGGCGATGCCACTGGCCACGACCCTGCGTGGTCGCCCGATGGCACTCAGATTATTTTTGTGCGCGGTCGCAGTATTTACACGATTCATCCGGATGGCACGCAGCTTCGCGAACTCGCTCATGGTCCAGGGCTTCCGCATACTCCGGCGTGGTCGCCCGACGGCGAAACCATTCGCTTCACCATGGACAAACGCGAGGACGGCACGCAGGCCATTTGGGAAATGGCCGCGGATGGCTCAGGCTTGCATCCTCTCCTTGGCAGCGGCCTCCAGCCCGTGTCGCAATCCGCAGGGCAGTGGACCGCGGACGGCAGATATTTTCTGCTCTCCGGCTGCGAGAATTACGACTGCAATCTTTGGGGAATTCGCGAGGCGTGGAGCTGGTTCCGGCGCTCGCACCACGATCCCGTGCAATTGACGCACGGTCCGGATTCGCTCCATGTTTCCATTCCCACACAAACCGGCTCGCGCGTTTTCGCCTTCAGTTTTCGCTCGCACCGCGAGTTGCAGAGAATCTCGCCCCAGTCTCACCATGAGGAAACCTCCATTCTCAATGCTAATGCCGATGTAGCCAGCGTTTCGCCCGATGGCCGGCTTGCGCTTTACACGGATCGTCCCGACGGCTCGCTGTGGCGCAGCACGCTCGACGGGACGCAAATGCTGCGACTGACCAAGCTGCCCTTGGTGGCTTCTTCTCCGCACTGGTCGCGCGACGGCCAGCAAATCCTCTTTACCGGTGTGCGTCCCGGATATTTGCGCCAGATTTATTTTCTCTCAGCCGATGGGGGGACGCTGCGCGCGGTTCTCCCGGAAGGCCGCGAAGCCTCCGACGCCGACTGGTCGCCTGATGGAACACAAATTGTCGTGAGCATGCGCGAGCAAAAAACGCAGCCGAAGTTCGGAATCTATCTTTTTAAGCCGAGCACGAGCGAATGGACGCTGCTTCCCGAATCGCGTGGCTTAATCGCCCCGCGCTGGTCGCCGAACGGCCGCTACATCGCGGCACTGGATGAAACCAGCCACCGCCTGCTGCTTTATGATTTCCAAACGGAAAAATGGAACGCCGTCGCGGAAGGCGGACTCTTGGGCGCGCCTTATTGGTCCCCGGATTCTTCCGCTCTCTACTTCCAGGATCAGCTGGACAACGAACAAGCCATTTACCGGCTCAAGATTTCCAGTCACCAAGTGGACAAAGTTTTCAGTTGCGGCGAGATTCTGCGCAGCAGTCCTTCCCACTGCATCTTTAGCGGGCTTGGGGACGACGGCTCTCTCTACGTCATGGTCGAGCGCGGCCTGACCGACATTTACGCGCTGGACCTCGATTTGCCGTAAGGTACTTTGGTACTCAGTGCGCTTCGAGTGATTCGCGGACGGAAAATGTCGTTTCCAGTGCGATTTTGCTTCTAGAATTCATATAAATTCCTTCTAAATTTGGAAATTCACTTCCTGTAACATCCGGTTTTTCAGATTTGAAAAAGCAAGCTTCCAGGTTTCCCTCGCGGGCCTAACGAACATGCAACTTTGCCGTAAGATTTTTCGTCTTGATAGAAAACGGCAGTGCGGTTTGTGCGTCTATAAAAACCAAGGGTGAACGTCTATGGCATCGGAAGTAATCTCCATGAGCCAACCGGAAGAATTGCCGGTGCCCGAGCGGGTCGTGCTGTCTTCAGGGAGGTACATCCATTTTGGTCCGTTCCGGATCGACCAGCAAAGACAAGAAGTGACCCGGGCGGGCTCCCGGCTGAAACTGCAGGGAAAGGTTTACCAAACGCTGCTTACGCTGCTGGAGAAGCCTGGCGAGGTAGTAACACGGGAAGAGCTGCGGATGAGGTTGTGGCCGGCAGACACGCACGTAAATTACGACGCCAATGTAAATACCACGGTTAACAAGTTACGCCAGGCGCTGGGCGATTCCTCCGATAAGCCGCTTTACGTGGAAACTATACCGCGGAAAGGCTACTGCCTCCTTGTGCAACCCGAAGTCACCGACAAACCCGGGAATCTGCAAAAGGTGACGAGCGAAAAGCCATCGGGCGCGAGCCACGATCCCAAACCCACCCTTGGGCCGGGCAGGTTTACGAAATCGGATCTTTGGATTGTGCTCGGGGCCATCGGGCTGATTCTCGCGGGAATGCTGCTGGGAGCGGGAATCATGCGGCTGTGGATCACTCATGCATCGAACATTCCGGCAAGTTCGGTGGCGCTCACGCTTTTTCATATTTTGACTAAGGCCATTCTCTGAGATTTTGCTCGCGAACATAACCACGCTGGCGTTCTTCGAAGATTCTTAAGTCTACTTCTTAAAAAATCAAATGCGGCGGGTAAGTGCGTACGCTCGCTTGCTGTGCGACAGCGCAATCTCGTATAGACTGCTGGACATGTTGACGGCTATCACGCGCGCGGTAAGCCCGGCCATCGTAAATTGCGAACTTTCCTTCATTGAACGGAAGCCCATCGACCTGACTCGGGCGCAAGAACAGCACGAAGCATACGAAAGGCTGCTGGCGAAATTGGGCGCGCGCGTTATTTCGCTTCCTGCCGAGCCGGAGCTTCCCGATTCGATGTTCGTGGAAGACCCGGCGATTGTCCTCGACGAATTGGCCGTGATCCTACCGCTGGGCACAGAAAGCCGGCGGCCCGAAGCTGTTTCTCTTGCGCGAGAACTCGCGAAATACCGAAAGCTGGAATACGTGCGGCTGCCTGGAACGCTGGAAGGCGGCGACGTGCTGCGGATTGGGCGAAGACTATTTGTTGGCCTGACCAAGCGGAGCAATGCGGAAGGAATCGGGCAGCTTGCAGCGGTTTTGAGGCCGTACGGGTACGAAGTGATTGCTGTGATGGTGACGGGATGCCTGCATTTGAAGTCCGCCGTGACATACATCGGAGAAAATACACTCCTGGCGAATCGTCAATGGTTCGATACCGCGCGATTCCCCGGGTACCAATGGATCGACGTTGATCCTGCGGAGCCCCATGCGGCCAACGCGCTGGCGCTCGGCGGGATGATCATATTTCCCGCGTCGTTTCCGAAAACCCGCGGGCGCATCGGGTCGGAGGGTTTTCATGTGACGCCACTGGATATTTCCGAATTGCAAAAAGCGGAGTCGGGGCTGACGTGTTCGAGCCTGTTGTTTGAAGCCCCCGTGGAAGATTGAAGCCGACGAACGTGCTGCGACCCGTCTGAATTCATGCCTTTGTAGCCCAGGCTCCGAGAACTTTTGTCGGGGATGCCTCGTACTGTGCTACTGGGGGCACAGATCGGTTGCTACGCGGTTCCCGAGCAAAGCCATGAAAACAATCCTGCAAAGCATTCCGCGCATCGCATATGTCTTGGCCCTTAGCGGGTTGATGGCCACCATAGCCGGTGCTCAAGCGGCCAAGAGTTCCAAGGTGGTCGATGACAGCCTTGTAATCGAGGATGTGACGGTTATTTCGTCCGAGCGCCCGACTCCGCTCCCTCATACCTCTGTAGTGATTCGCGACGGGCGAATTGCGGAGATCGCGACCAATCTTGTTGCTGGCCCGCATGCAAAGCGGATTGATGGTCATGACCGCTTCCTGATTCCGGGGCTGATCGATTCGCACGTGCACACCGGAGAACTGGCTCCCCTCGACGACGATGCAGTCGAGGCTCATCCGGAACTGCTGAAAGCCTACCGGTCGCAACTCCCGCGCTCGTATTTGGCGTTTGGCTTCACGACGCTGGTGGATCTGACAGCGGACGCAAAGACACAAGCGCGGTTTGATGAGGCGCCCATTCACCCCAGTCTCTACCATTGCGGTCCCGCGGTGCGCACCGCAGGCGGGTACGGAGCGCTGCGAATCCCAAAGGATGCCGCGGCGAATACCATCAACCTGGTGTATGAAGCGGCGGAGGCAAAGGCCTGGCCGGCCAACCTCGACCCGCACAACTACACGCCAGCGCGCGCGGTGGAGCGCGTGGCTGAGGGCGGCGGCGTCTGTGTGAAGGCCTTCGTGGAGCCTGGATTCGGCGGCGTGTTTACCTGGCCGGTGCCAAGCGCGGAAACCCTCGCGGCAGTGCGCGCGGAGACGAAGCGCAGGGGGCTTGTTTTCATCGTGCATGCAAACGGGCTCGAGCCCTGGCGTGCTGTCATTGACTCACATGCTGACGTTATCGCTCACGGGTTGTGGCATTGGCCGGGGGACCGGTTTTCGAGTGTACCGCCGAGCGAAGCTCGCGAAGCAATCCGCGCAGCGGCAAAATCCGGGATCGGGGTGCAGCCTACCTTGCAGGTGGTGTATGGCGAGCTAACCGTCTTCGACAGGTCCCTGCTCGACAATCCGCGGCTAGCCGAAGCGCTACCAGGACAGGTGATTGCTTACTTGAAGAGCGACGCGGCGCAAGCCTCAGCTCGCGCCACGGCCGACATGTATCGGCAAATTCTTGCGAAACTGCACCCGCCCGCCTCCATGGATAGCGCCGCGGTGATGGACGTCGCGCCCGCCCGCGCGACCGCGACGCTGCGCCTCATGTTGGAGGAAAAGGTGAAACTGCTGTTCGGCAGCGATACTCCTGCCGGTGAAGGCATCGGAAATCCGCCTGGGCTCAATGGAAGATTCGAGCTGTCGCGCTGGCACGAGGCGGGAGTGCCGCTTTCACAGATTCTGCGCGCGGCAACGCTCGACAACGCCGTGGTTTTCGGGCTCTCCGCGGATCGCGGCACGATTGAAGTGGGAAAGCGAGCCGATTTGCTGCTGCTTCGCGCCGATCCTTTGAAAACGATTGATGCGTATGACTCGATCGAAACGGTCTTTGTGAATGGCAATCCTATTGCCCGCGGCTCGCTCCTTCCTGTGAATTAAGCGCGCAGCAACGCAGACGAACGCGCGTAGGTTCAAATCGGTTTCTGCGGCAGGCCTGCGGCTTGCAAGCGGGAAAAGCGATAGCCCATGACGTATTCGTAGGCGATGCTCCACACCGCGCCGCCGGAAGCGGCGAAGAGCAGTTCCTCGATGGGGACCTTCCAAACATAAATTCCGAGAAGATTGGGGATGTTGTAGAAGCGCTGAATGAAATCGGGGTAGAGAAGCAAGAAATAAACGAAGAGAGCGAAATAGAGAAGGGTGAAATCGAATGCGCCGACGAGCATGGTGAGAATCAAATCGGAGCGGAGAACAGCAACGATGAGGGCGCAGACGGTGAAGGAGAGGATGGTGTTGTAGATGGTTTTATTGGGACGGGAAAACTCGAGGATGAGAAAAACTGCCACCAAGATGGCAAAAGGAAAATAGTGGCGCGTACGCACTTGCTTTCTGCGGGCAGCGAGGCGCTCTTTAAGAAAGATTTCACCAACTGCAGATGCAATGCCACCCACGGCCCCGGCCCAGAGAAAATCTTCGATGCCGACGCGGAATCGCTGGTCGAGGTTGAAGAGCGAGGGAGGCGTCCAGTATTGTGGGATGAAGAGGATGCTGGTGAGCGCGAGAGGCGCGCAGATCAAGGTGCCCCAAATGATTTGCGGGCGGTAATTCTTTCCGAAAATGAAAACGGCCAGCCAGGCTGCGTCAAAGAGCAGCGCACCGGTCAGATACGAGTAATGGTAGTTGAGCAAAAAAGGTCTCCCACGTGACTCGAACGAAGCTATTTCTTGTCGCCCAGCCCGCTCCCGGCGAATTCCCGCTTACGGGAGATTATCCAAGCTGGTCCAAGCCGAATCCGGAGAAGAAGGGGTGCAACCGGAACTTAGGTTGCAGACATAAAACTGCGTGACGGGATGCACCTCCCAGACCGTGGAACGCCAGCAGGAGGCAGCGGCGCCGGAGAAGCCGCAGTCGTCCTTGGCATTGTAATGCTCGTTATCGACCATGAGCTGGCCCACGACTTTGACTTGCTGTCCCTGGAGCGCGTTGACACGAGCGAAAGTCCAATTGGGGCCGCGAGTGTGGGGAGTCATTTCCGCGACAACGCTGGTCTTGTCAATGTTCGTGGGCTTGCCGGGCACGGGCTGTGGTTTTTTCTGGCGAATTTGAGCGGCGAGGGCTTTGTCAAAGCCGAGGCCAATGTGGTAGTCGTAACTATCGGGAAGCTCCAGCTTGCAGTTAGTGGTTTCGCCCACCACTGGTGTGCTGCTGGTACTCTTGCCGGTGTCCTCGACGAAGTAGAGATATGCAAAAACGGTGACGATGTTGCCCTCGCCCATGGGCGCTAACTGGGAGGCGAACTTCGCGTGGCGTCCGGTGCTGAGGCCTGGAGGAACCTTGCCTTCAAGGGTTTGAAAGTCGGATTGCCCAAGGACGGCGGTAGAGGCGAGAGCGGCACCGGGAGTCTGGTTCTTCAAGAAATTGAGATAGGGGTCGTAGGACAGGGTTGTGGCATTGGTGCAGCCATCCGGAAACTGCTGGTGGCAGGTTTGGGTGTTCAGCGACGCCGGATTACAGTGCACGGCTCTTTGCGCCGCAGCTTGCGCGGCGAGTTGGTGCGCACGGTCCTGGGAAACGATTGAGGATGGGAGGCCAAGCAGGAGCGCCGTCAGGATGAATCCCTTCAGAGAAACCTTCATACGTCCTCCTTGATTAGGAATTAAGAGGAATCCCCGGGAAAGAGCAAGGCCAGTCGTCAGCCGGCCTCTGCGGATGGTGCATCGTAGAGGCCGGACGTTTCATCCCGGAAAAGCTGGCTAGGAAGAGCCGCGGTGCCGGGGCGGCGCCTGCGGAGGAAAGGTCAGCTTTTCTTGGAAGTGGTGGCGTAGAAAGCAGCCCACTGCTGTTCAACCTTCGCGCTCCCGCACTTGGGACACTTCACTTTGCATTTTTCGTGCTCGTCGATGGTCAGGATAACGGAGAACTTCTTGTTGCACTCGGTGCAAAGGTACTCGTATTGAGGCATGGGACCCTCCTCGGCAGGCACCTTTAGCTCGAATCATAGCCCCGAGAGTGTTGGGAAGCAATCGACAGGTTAGGGTTGGAGCGGGGCCATTAGGCAGAGCATTTAGCGACGATGAGAGTGACGTCATCATGCTGCTCGCTAGGGCTGAAGCGGCGGACTTCGTCGACTACGCCGGAAAGGAGATCGCTGGAGCAGAGAGAGCGATGGCGGCGAAGAGACTCGACGAGACGATCTTCGCCGAATTCTTCACCGGCGCTGTTGAAGGATTCGGTGATGCCATCGGTGTAGAGGGCGAGGGTATCGCCTGGGCAGATCTGGATTTCGGAAATGGAGCAATCCCACTTTTTGAAGACGCCGAGGACGGTGGCGGTGGAGTCGAGGCGCTCGAGGCTCTCGTCGCTGCGCAGAAGAAGAGCGGGAAGGTGGCCGCAGTTGGCATAGCGGAGGGAGCGAGTCGCGTCGTCATATTCGGCGAAAAAGAGAGTGGCGAAGGCGCCGTCCGTGGTGTTCTCGCAGAAGAGCTGATTGACGGAGCACAAGAAGCGTCCCGGCTGATCGAGAGCGATGGCACACTGGCTGCGAAGATTGGCTTGAAGGTTGGCCATCAAGAGGGCGGCGGCAATGCCTTTTCCGGAAATGTCGCCAATAACGAAGCCGAGGCGGTTGCTGCCGAGATCGAGGAAATCGTAATAGTCACCACCGACCTGGCGGGCTTGATGGCAAATTCCCGCGTATTCGAGAGTGCGGAGAGGCGGAAGAGTCTGGGGAAAGAGACGCGCCTGAACCTGTTTGGCGATTTCGAGTTCCTGGGCAGCGCGGCGTTCGGATTCGAGTTTGGCTGCGGTGGCGCGGCGTTGGGCTTCGACGGCGTGGGTGACTTCGTCGAAGCTGACGAGAGAGAAGGAGTTGCCGTCAGGGTCTTTGAAACGAGTGAAAACGCCTCCCCAGATGGGGGGGTGATCGGGAGTAGGCGCGGAAGAATCCACGAAGTGTGAAGGGCGCGAATGGAGTTCGTATTTGAGGCGCTTGAGGCGCGGGGCGAATTGAAACTTCACGCCGCGCTTGCTCCATTCGCGGAATTTGGCGATGACGTCTTCGGTGACAAAAGTGACGTGAGTCGGGTGGCCGATCAGTTTGTATGCTTCGGAGTCTGGTTCGGGGGCCACGAGCGTTAGATTGGCGGTGCCGTCGGGAGGTGCGACGGTGACCCAGCGGCGGCCCGGCTCAATGCGAGCGTCGAAGACCAGATGGAAACCGAGTTGGTCGAGGTAAAAGGGAAGGCTGCGCTCCAAGTCGCGGACGTAGACGGTAAGGGACTGGAGGCGAAGGTAGGGGTCCTTGCGATCAAGACGAACCGCGGAATCGTCTGCCCATTGGGAAGGAGAGCCGGACATGGGCAAACATTATATGACTTTGGGAAGTTGAAGGTCAGTGACGCGGCGAAGGACGGGAGGGCTCAAAGAGCAGCCTCGCCTAAAGGAAAGCCTGAATTGAGAGGAAAACCGGCCGCCCGGAGAGCGCCAGGCGGCCGATTTATGTTGCGGTTCGAGCGGGTGCGTTGGGGGAAACCCGTTCCTACCTCAACAATTTCGCGCTAAATCGAGTTGCTACCAGTTCACTTTCAGAGCCAACTCAACCCGCCGCGGAAGCGGTGGCTCCTTGCACAGCCTGGCGTGGACGCAAGGCTAAAACTTGAATTCAACCAAAATAGCGCTCTCGGTGCTGGCTGGAGCGTATTTCCACTCCTTGAGAGCCTTCTGCACCGCTTCCACAAGAAGGGGATGTCCACCGTGGAATTGGGTCTCTTTGATTAGGCCATCCGGGCCGACAATCAATGTGACCTTTACACTGCCAGAGATATGTAGCCGCTGGGCCAACTCAGGATAGACCGGCGGTGGATTGCTGAGAGCTTTTCTGACTTGCTGAGCGGAAACTGTTCCGCCAGTCAAGGCAAGCAGCAGGCCTGTGATCGCTATGGTTCGTTGTACTGCGCGCATATTTGTTCCCTAAGCCCTTTCCAGCTTTAATTCGGAATGAAACATTTCGTGCATTTTCGATTCGAACTGAGACAAATGTTTCTGAATCCATGTTGGTGCACCACGCGCACTTAGCTCAACAAAATTGCGATTTGAGCGTGTTTGTGGGGAAACTGTTCGCGCGGACTAAGGAAAAAGCTGTAGAACGGTCAGGTATCGCGCCCAAGATGGCACATCGGTCTCCCCGGCAGAAAATGGGCTTTGCAACCAAGGGGCGGCGTGATAGTCTGAGCTCGTGATGAAGTCCATCGCCACGAAGCGAATTACGTCCATGTCGGCCAAGTCGACTACCACGACTACGACTATGAAGACTATTGGCGCTTCGGGCGAGTGGAGAAACAGCTAGCAAGCGAGAAAAAGTTTCCAACCCACCGCCAGAAGCGAACCTGGCGGTGGGTTTCTTCTTTAAGCCCCCTCCAGAGACGCTCCAGCGGCAGGCAAGAAACCGGGAGCGCAGGCCATGAATCTCGAAAACGTCTTGGAAGAACCCGCAGCGGAACAAAACCCTGCCGTGTTGCAGAGCGGCATGCTGTGCACGGGCGGGGTGAAAGAAAAGCGTTCCAACGTTGTGGCGTTTAAGTTTGGCGGCAGCTCGCTGCTGGGCGCGGAGCGGATGCTGCACGCGGCGCGATTAGTCCGCTCGGAAATGCAAGAGTCGAACGTGTGCGTGGTGGTTTCCGCAATGAAGGGCGTGACCGATCATCTGCTCTCCATTGAGCGGGCGCTGGCCGCGGGGAAGCATGGGCAAGCGCGGAGAGAAGCAGAAATTGTCATCGAGTTGCATCTCGACGTGCTCGAGGAGCTGCAGCTAGACGAAGACCATGAGCGGCGGGTTCGCCATGACGTGCGACTGCTCGGGACCGACTTGTTGCACGCCGTGCTGGTTCGATGCGGAGGCACGCCTAGCGCCGAAAGAGCCGACTGGCTGGCGTCGTTTGGCGAAAGGTTCAGCGCCAGGTTGTTTGCCGCAGCGCTGGAAAACCTCGGTGTGGCAGCGGTTCCCGTCGCGTCCTCGGAGTTTGTTTTGACCTGCGACAAATTTCGCGCCGCGGAGCCCCACTTGCCGCAAACCCGGGAGCGCGGCCAGGAGATTCTTCTGCCGCTCATCGAACAGAAAATCGTGCCCGTGGTGACAGGATTTATCGGCGCGACGCCGGATGGGCGCATTACCACGCTGGGACGAAACAGCTCGGATTTTTCCGGAGCGATCATCGCGCACGTGGTGGACGCCGAAGAGCTGGTGATCTGGACGGATGTAGATGGGATTTATGCGGCAAATCCGCAGGAATCTGCCGAGGCACGCTTGCTGCATGAGCTGAGTTACGACGAAGCCCACGCGCTGGCGGCTAGCGGGGCAAAGGTGTTGCACGAGAAAGTGCTGCCGCTGGCTGCCGAATCGGAAATGGTGGTATGGGTGCGGAACACCTTCCACCCGGAAGCGCGAGGAACACGAATTGGGCCAGCGAGTGCAATTTTGGCGGCACAGCAAAAGGAAGGTGCGCTATGAGCTTACAATTTGTAACAGAGGAGAACGGCGAGATGCAATCCACACAGTCGCAAAACGAGCCCGCAAAGGGCAGCGGCAAGAAATGGCGCGCGGGAGTGCTGGGTGCGACGGGGATTGTGGGGCAGAGGCTCGTGAACTTGCTCGCTGCTCATCCGTGGTTCGAGTTGACCGAGGTGGCGGCCTCGGAGCGCTCTTCCGGGAGAACGTATGCGGAAGCGGTCCGCTGGCATCAGGAAACACCCGTACCGGAAGTGGCGCGCGATTTGGTGGTGAAAGGCGTTGAACCGGCGCTGGAGTGCGATTTTGTTTTTTCCACTCTGGATTCCTCCGTCGCCGGACCGGTCGAGGAGGATTTTGCGCGCGCCGGTTATCCGGTAGTGAGCAATTCGCGAAATCACCGCATGGACCCGGACGTGCCGCTGCTGATTCCCGAAGTGAACGCGCCCCATCTCGATGCGATTCGCGTGCAGCAGAAGAATCGCGGCTACGAAACGGGGTTCATCGTGACGAATCCAAACTGTTCGACGGCGGGACTCGTGCTGGTGCTGAAGCCGCTGGCGGACGCGTTTGGGCTGGAAAGAATTTTCGTGGTGACGCTACAGGCGATTTCCGGCGCGGGCTATCCGGGAGTGGCTTCGCTGGATATTCAGAGCAACGTCGTGCCGTTCATCAGCGGCGAGGAAGAAAAGATGGAAGCCGAGCCGCAAAAGCTGCTGGGGAAGTGGGATGGAACGCGCTTTGTTGACGCGGGCTTGGGTATCAGCGCGCACTGCAACCGCGTGCCGGTGGTCGACGGCCACCTGGAATGCGTTTCCGTGGGCTTGAAGAAAATCGCTTCGTTGAACGAAGTGCGGGAGGCGCTGCGGACGTTTGAAGTGGATGCAGAGCTGGCCGCACTGCCTAGCGCGGTGCGAAATCCCGTGATCGTCCTTGACGAAGAAAACCGGCCGCAACCGCGCCGCGACGTAGAAGCCGGCAACGGCATGGCGGCTGTGGTCGGGCGCGTGAGGGAATGCCCGCTGCACGACGTGAAGCTCACACTGCTGTCACACAACTTGGTGCGAGGGGCCGCGGGGGCGGCGCTTCTAAATGCCGAACTGCTTGCCGCGCGTGGATTCCTCAAGCACCGCCCGGCAGTGAGGGCTTCCGAACTTGCCGCTCCCGCCGCGCACTAGCAGACAAAACATGATTCGGAGAGGCGGTCGTAGCCCGCCTCTCTTTCTCGCACCCCTTGAGCAAGGTGCCCTTTCCTCACGATAGTAATTCCCGCACCATTTCGCGGGATTATGATAAAGGCACGCGAAGTTCTCCCCTCTCGCGAGTGTTCCACACGACGAGGTGTGTTCATGAAGATCAACAAACTGGATCGTTCGTCAATCCCGCACAGTTCTAAGTTGCTGCGTCGTTTTTCGAGTCTTTTCGGGGGCTGCGCCATTTTGCTTCTATGCAGCGGAGCATCCGGCGGCGCTGCTGCAGACAAGCCGGGGCCGTCCGGAGCCAGTGTGGAAGCATCGCTCCTTTCCGCTTTGCAAGCCGGTGAGGTGGCCGACGCGGGCCAGACCGAAGTGAGCACCGACTTTGTCGTTGGGCTTCTGCTGCACTCGGAGAAGACGCTGCCAAACGGGGTCCGGATTCAAAACGCGCGCTTCCGCTCCCGTCTGGACCTCAGCAGCTTTCGGGTAACGAAATCGCTGTGGCTGGTAGGCTGTCAGTTTGATGACGGAATTGACCTGACGGGAACACGCTTCGAGGGGGATCTTTCGTTGGCGCAAAGCCAGTTCGCTTACCCCGCCGGAGAACACGACTCCAACGACAGTTTCATCGGCCTGAAAGTCATGGGAGATACCGACTTGACGGGAGTGGTGTTTGCCGGACCGGCCAATTTTACGTACGCAGAATTTCGCGGCGAGTTCATGGCGGATGGCGCGGTATTTCAAGCTCCAGAAACGTCGGCCGATTTTCAATTCGCGCAGTTCCGAGGCGATGCGTTTTTTCGCGAGTCCGGATTCAGCGGGATTCTCCGGATGTCCGGCGCCCAACTTCAAGATACGAATTTCGCATTGGTCCCCCTGGGAAAGACTCTCGAGATTCCCGGGATTGATATGTCGCAAGCCATCGTGCAGCGTAGTTTCGTTGTTCAGGGAGGGCAATTGGACTACCTGGGACTGTCGTCGCTGCGTGCTCTGGGAACTGCTAATCTTGAGCCGTTCTGTGTCTCACAACAGATCGACTTGCGCAAAGCGTCGTTTGATACGCTTTCGTTCAATGTACTGCCTTGCCAGGAAAAGACGAAGTTTTTGTCCTACGTCTCGGGGCTTCGGTACACCTTCATCACTTCGGACAACGGCGGACCACCGACGGACAGCTTCCTAAACGTCCTCGCGGCTTCCAATTCCAAGGGAACCCCCAACGAGTCGAACAACTCTCCCGATCCCGGTGTGTCTGCCCAATACGCCCAATATGAAGCATTTTTGCGCGCCCACAATTACGATGACGACGCCGACCGCGTGCTGCTGGCTGGCAAGCGCTGGGAACGCGTGACCGCGTCCTCCGGTTGGTTTTCCCTGAGCCGCTGGAAAGGCAACATCGAGGATTGGACAGTGGGATACGGAACGAAGCCGCTTCGGCCTCTCTTTCTGTGCATCTTAGTGGTGGTTCTGGGCACGCTTGTGCTGAACAAGCCCCAATTGATGGACTTCACCGACGACAAAGCTCCGCGGCAAAAATTCAGCGCGTTTTGGTTTGCTCTGGACAAGTTTGCACCGATCATCGACTTGAGAGTCGCCGACCTGTGGCAACCTAGAACGGCGTGGCTGCAACGCTGTGCGCTGGCGCTTCGCATTCTCGGGTTCATTCTCGTGCCGCTGGCAGTGGCGGCCATCGCCGGATCGTTCAAATAACGCTGACCAAAAACAAAACGGGCGCCGCGATTTGCATCGAGGCGCCCGTTCCGCACTTTTGTGAAGTGAAGCTGAACCCCGGCGACGCCGGGAATCAGCCGTCCATTAGAGGGGCTGTACGTTCGAAGCCTGCAAGCCCTTGGGGCCCTTGGTGACTTCGAATTCAACCGCCTGGCCATCATTCAACGTCTTGTAGCCATCAGCCTGAATCGCGGAGAAATGGACGAAAACGTCCTCACCGCTCTGGCGCTGGATGAATCCAAAGCCCTTGCTGGCATTGAACCACTTCACTGTTCCTTGTTCTTTACTCACTGCTTTACTC
>DASPTW010000058.1:0-5475 GCA_035623215.1 Candidatus Acidiferrum sp. | reverse complement strand
TTTATGCAGCGCGTGGCGAGCCAAGTTGCCGTGGCTGTCGACAATGCGCTCAATTTCGAGGCCGCACAGGCCTACCAGGCGCAGCTGGCGCGCGAGCGCGACCGCCTTAGAGTCCTGCTCGAAATCAACAACGTTCTCGTCACTAACCGTGAGCTCCCCGAACTTTTCCGCGGCATCGTCTCCACTCTCAAGCGCGTGATTCAACACGATTACACCAGCCTGGCCCTCCAGGATTCTGCGACCGGGCTGCTCAAAATCCACGCTCTCGATTTTCCCGGCCATCAGGATCTCTTCAAACAGGAAATCACCATTTCGCGCGACGTTTCTCCCGCCGGCCACGCTATTTCTACCGGACAGCCTCTGCTGGTGCGAGGCGCGGAAATGGATCGCTACACGGGCGAAATAATAAAAGTCTTGCGCGGCGAAGGCATCCAGTCTGTCGCCTGCGTTCCGCTCAATACCCACGGACAAACGTTCGGCTCTCTCAATCTCGCCAGCCGGCGCGCGGATGCCTTCACGCCTCACGATTTCGAGCTGCTCCAGCAAGTCGGCGCGCAAATCGCCATCGCTGTGGAGAATGCGCTCGCGTTCAAGGAAATCGACGCCCTGAAGGACAAGCTTGCCGAGGAAAAACTTTATCTCGAGGAAGAAATCCGCAGCGAATTCAATTTCGAAGAAATCATCGGTGAAAGCGCCGTGCTGAAGCGTGCCCTGGCTCAAGTCGAGCTTGCCGCCCCAGCGGGCACCACCGTTCTTCTTCTTGGCGACACCGGCACCGGCAAAGAGCTTTTCGCGCGCGCCATCCACAATCTTAGCCCGCGCCGCGATCGCACCTTTGTCAAAATCAACTGCGCTGCCATTCCCTCCGGCCTTTTGGAATCCGAGTTGTTCGGCCACGAGCGCGGCGCGTTCACCGGCGCCGTCACGCAAAAAGTCGGCCGATTTGAACTGGCCGACCGCGGGACGCTTTTCCTCGACGAAGTCGGCGACATCCCGCTCGAGCTCCAACCCAAACTTCTTCGCGTGCTTCAGGAACAGGAATTTGAACGTCTCGGCAGCACCCGCACCCAACGCGTGGATGTTCGCGTCGTCGCCGCCACCAATGTCGATCTTTCCAAGCTCGTTGCCCAGCGTGCCTTCCGCAGCGATCTTTACTACCGCCTGAACGTTTTCCCCATCCACATACCTTCGCTGCGCGAGCGCGCTGAAGATATTCCCCTTCTCGTCCGCTATTTCGTCCAGCGTTTCAGCCGCACCCTTAACAAAACCGTCGAGTACATTCCTGCGGACGTCATGGACGCTCTCACGCGCTATTCCTGGCCCGGCAACGTCCGCGAGCTGGAAAATCTCATCGAACGCGCCGTGCTTCTCTCTCCTGGCAAAGAACTCCGCGTCCCGCTCTCCGAACTTAAGTCCTCCAACGCCACAATCAATGATGGTGATCGCTTTTCGTCCTTAACTTCCTTGACCTCCACTTCTTCCTCTATTTCCACTATGGAAGAGGCCGAGCGCCAGCACATTCTCCGCGCTCTCAAGCAGACACAGTGGCGAATCGCCGGCCCCAAAGGCGCCGCGAATTTGCTCGACCTGAAGCGCACTACGCTCCAGGCACGCATGCGCAAGCTTGGCATTCGCCGTCCGGTTTAGTTCTTTTTTGGCTGCTTGCCATCTGGCCCGTTTTTCACTTGGCTTTCGCTTGCTGATAGGGTAAGTTTCCCAATAGCCCACCCCCCCGAGGTTGCCATGAGAGTCCCCCTCACATTCTGTTTGCTCATTTTTGTCTGCTTTGCTGTGGCGTCTTCGCCTTCGGCTGCTTTGTGCCAAAGTAAATCCGGTCCAGTGGACCCGGGAGTGCGCGGTGGACCACCAGGCGCTGGCGGTCCGCTGAATGGCCTGACTGCTGACGAGACGGCGTTCTTCCAGGACGGGCAGGCCCGGTTTGCCGAAATCGAGGTCGTTCAGGGAGGCTCGAACAATGGCCTCGGCCCGCGCTTCAACTCCAACCAGTGCCTCTCTTGCCATTCGCAGCCGAATATCGGCGGAACGAGCCCGGCGAAAAACCCCTTGCCCGATGTTGCCCATTTGGCGGGGGCGAAAAACACCGTGCCCTGGTTCATCGCGCCCAATGGCCCGGTTCGCGAAGCACGCTTCAAGAAAAGCAATGGCGTCCCTGATGGCGGAGTCCACGACCTTTTCGTCATCACCGGGCGAACCGACGCTGCCGGTTGCAACATTGCTCAACCCGACTTCTCGCCCGCGGGAAATCCCCTCACGGGCCAAGGTGGGAATCCGAACATCATTTTCAGAATCCCCACTCCGACCTTCGGCACAGGCCTGATTGAGTCCATCCCCGACTCCGCCATCCTGGCCAACATGCAAGCCAACGCAACGCAGAAATCGGCGCTGGGAATTTCCGGGCATCCAAACGCGCACCTGAGCGGAAACGTGAACCGCAGCGCAAACGACGGCACCATCACTCGTTTCGGCTGGAAGGCGCAGAACAAATCTCTGCTCATGTTTGCAGGCGAAGCCTACAACGTTGAGATGGGCATCTCGAACCAGTTGTTCCCACAGGAGCGCGACGAAACTCCCTCCTGTCTTTTTATCCCTTCGCCCAATGACACTCTCAACTTTACGACCACGTCCACGGGCACTACCAATCCAGCGGTTATCTCCGACATCGAAGCCTTTGCCAACTTCATGCGCATGCTGGCTCCCCCAACTCCCGCGCCCGACACGCCCTCCATAGTTAACGGACGCGCTGCCTTTACAAAAATCGGCTGCGTCCACTGTCATACTCCCTCGTTTACCACGGGCAAAGCGATTGCCAGCGGCTCTTCAACCTCTCCAAGCGCCGCGCTTTCAAACCAGACCGCGCATCTCTGGTCCGACCTCCTCGTTCACCACATGGGTGAAGGCCTCGCAGACGGCATTACTCAGGGCGGCGCCGGTCCCGACGAGTTTCGCACTGCTCCTCTCTGGGGCGTCGGCCAACGCGTCTTCTTCCTGCACGATGGACGTACGTCCAATCTGGTGGAAGCCATCCGCGCTCACAAGAGCAAGGGCAGCGAGGCGAATAAAGTCATCGACCACTTCAATCGGCTGAAAACGCAGCAGCAGCAGGAAATCATCGATTTCCTTCGCGCCCTTTGAAAATACGCTTCGGATTCCTTTCGATAGCCGAGCTCCATTCGTCCTTCTCGTGCAAGGAAATCGAGTTCCCGCGTTCTATTTGTAGCCGCTAGGTACATTAGGCTGCGCAATGCGGTAAAACCGCAGGAGGCTTCCGATGGAGCGTCGCGAACGGCTCGTCTGGTGCTGGCGCGCGAACTGGCTTTCTTTTTCGCGTGCCTGGGTATTGCTGCTGGCGACGATTCCCCCACTGGGCTCGATATTCTGGTTTGCCGCGCCAGCCATTGCGCAAACTTGCGAAGATCGCAATCCTGCTCACGCTGCGGCGCTCATCGATCAGATCCGTTTTTCCTGCGAACGGGATGACATCCCCTATTCCGCAGACCTTTACCAACTCGCTGCCGTAGCGGACAAAGAGGCGATACCGGCGCTGCGCAAGTTGGCGGAATGGTCTACGAAGAAAGGGCCAGGCGCACGCTGCTCTCAATGGGTGACTGGCGCACGAATTGCCCTCGCAAAACTAGGCGACGAAGCATACCGCAACAAGTTGAACCGGAACGAAGCGAGTTTTATCGCCGACGACTCCGCTCTGATCGACCTAATCGAATACCTCATCGCGCACGCGAATGATCCCAGGATGTATCACTGGTTCGGAGACTATGGCGCGGACGCTCGCAACGGCCTCCTTTCTGAGATTGACACTATTCGACGCCGGCGAATCGTGCCGGACCTGCCTCTGGCAGACTACTCGGACGCCGGAATCGCACAGTGGAAGGCGTACCTCGACAAACATAAAGGCCGCCAGATGACTTTTCCGGCGTACGAGGATGTCGCGGATCCGTACCTCCAATGCCTTGCTCGCCGCGTGGAATGGGGATATCCGGATGGAATTCTCGCGATCGCGGCGGAGGGTGGCCCGCAGACTCTCCCAATTCTCAAAAAATTTCCGAGGCCTTGGAAATCGGAAATGTTGGGCTACTTCAACACCGTACCGTTCAATCCCACGTGGGTGGCGATTCAAGGCAACACTCAGGTGGCGCTAGCACAACTGGGCGACGAGGAGATGTACCAGCAAATCGTTGCGGAATTGAATGGAAACGGAAACGCGTATCAAGCGGTCCGCAAGCTCCAATACCTCGGCGGTAAAAGAGCGTTCGAGGCGCTTATCAAAGCCCTGGATACTCCGGAAGACGCGGTGTGGAAAGCGTGGAACAAAGAATGTGGAACCTGGACATTCTGCTATCCGAATGTTAACCAAAATTGGAAACTGATCTGGAGCTCGAAACAGTACGGAATCGAGGTTTCACAAGAAACTTGCCGGGCGATGCCTTTTCACGACTGCGTCGTTGGCGTTCTGGGATTCATGGTGAAGGATCCCCCGCTTCCGCCAGGGTCGCCCGCGGCACCCGAAAACATCCGCAAATGGAAAGAGTGGTGGGCGTCGCACCAGGATCGAGCGGAATTCGTAGTCAAACCCCAACCGAGCTTTGAATGATTTCTGCCCTTCCGCGGAGCTCGTTCGGGCGATTCCCTTGAGTTGATTTTTTGCACAAACCACTCTTTACTTCCCCAAATTCGTCCTCACTTTCTCTGCTAGCCTACAGATAAGAAACGACATACCCAGCACTTCGGGCGTTCTGACCCTTTTTCAACAGGGGATTGTCGTTATTTGCTTTGTTGCGGCCGTTTTGTGGTCTGCGATGCCGCGCCGCCAGTAGCGGCGCTGGGGGACAATGTGAAAATTACATCTTCTGTTCTTCTGCTTACGGGCGCACTCGGCGTTCTTTGTTCGCCCGCGCTTGGTCAGGCGCCATCCGCGCCACCGGCTGTCACTTCGCCCGCCGCGCCGCAGAGTCAGCCATACGCTGCCGCCCCAGCGGCCGCCCCTGCTCAATATGTTTCTCGCACCACCAAAGCCGTGAACTACCGCCGCACCGGCGGCGCCGTCAAGATCGACTTTCAAGGCACGGATTTGATGGGCCAGGCCAGCGGTGAAGCCAAAGTGCAGAACAAAGGGAACCGGGTCGAGATTGAAGCCAAATTCGTCGGCCTCGACGAAGCCACGAAATTCGGTCTCGAATATCTCACTTACGTCTTGTGGGCCGTCTCTCCGGAAGGGCGCGCCGTCAATCTCGGTGAAGTTGTGCTGAAAAGCGGCGCCGGCGAAGTCAAAGCCATCACCGACATGCAGACCTTCGGCATGATCGTTACCGCGGAACCCTATTTTGCGGTCACTCAGCCCGGAAACGCCGTCGTCCTTGAAAACATCATCAACAGCTCGACCATGAGCAAGGTGGAGAACATCAGCGCCAGCTACGAGCTGATCGCCCGCGGCACCTATTC
>DASPTW010000057.1:0-22404 GCA_035623215.1 Candidatus Acidiferrum sp. | reverse complement strand
TCCGCCAACTTCCGCTGCTTTCCGCTCGCCACGTCCAGGACCCATGCCGTTTGCTGGGAGAAATCGTCCGCTTTAGGAGTCGGATTACTTGTAAACGCAATGCGCGTGCCGTCCGGCGACCATCGCGGGTCACTGATGGTGAACTCGCCTTTTGCAATTTCTTTTTCCTCACCCGTCGCGATGTCCCAAGTCCAAAGTTTGGCCATTTTCAAATCGTGGTCCACCACTTCGGCGTCATCCTTGTTTTTTGTGCGTTTTTCCTTCTCCTCGTTCTCGGGATCGGTCGCGACTAACAACAGGGTCTTGCCGTCGGGAGAGAATTCATACGACCGCACGCCCGCCTTGTGCTTCGTCACTTGCCAGGCTTCTCCTCCATCTACGTACATAAACCACACTTGCGACTTCTTCTCTTTTTCCTCTCCTACGTTCATCCGAAAACCCAAAATCTTCCCGTCCGGCGACCACTTCACCTCCGACGCATCTTCATCGCCGCGTGTGTATTGCCGCGCCGCGCTGGCGGGGCCTGCTGTTGGCGCCACCCACATTTGCGTCACGTATTTCCACGGCTTGTCTTTTTCCATCTTCGTTTCTGTCACCAGATACGCTACGCGTGCGCCATCCGGAGAAATCCGCGGTCCGAAGACTCGCGCGACCCGCAACGCTTCCATGGTGCCGAATAATTTCTTTCCATCCTTGCTCCGCGGCGCGGGAGCTTCTTGCTTTTCCTTGGTCTCCTGGCACTGTGCCGTAGCGGGCGAAAGAGCTATAGCCGAACACACTGTCAGGGCCGCAAATATGAATTTTGCACTCATCATGACTGAGACCTCTCGCTTCTGTAGCCCCGGGCATCTCTGCCCGGAACTCGCCGCGCAGTATACTGACACCCCGCCCGCCTTACAACCGTGAGTGGTTCTTCACACGAGTAACCAGTCAAGAGTCACCAGTCACGCGCAACATCTTGTCTCTGAATTTCAGGGGAGAAACATCAGTGGATTTGCTTGGTCTTGCGCGACATGTAGTCCATCAGCAGGTACTGCCCCAGGGTGTAAGGTGTGGTGAAATACGCCTTGCCCCTGCACATTTCCGTAATTTTCTGCACGAAGTGCACCAGCGAATAATCGCTCGCCAGCATGAACGTGTTGATGAGAATTCCCGCGCGTTTGCACTTGTTCACTTCTTCCAGCGTCTGCCCCACCACGAATGGATCCAGCCCAAACGCGTTCTTGTAAATCCGCCCATCTTCCAGTGTCAAGGCGGAAGGCTTTCCATCGGTGATCATTACGATCTGCCGCATGTCTTTCTTTTGCCGCAGCAAAATCCGCTGTGCCATGCGCAATCCCTCGCGCGTGTTTGTGTAGTAAGGGCCCACTTGCACGCGCGCGAGTTCGCCCAGCGGCACTTCTTCCGCCGAATCGTGAAACAGCACCAGGCTCAACGTATCTCCCGGATACTGTGTTCGGATCAAGTGCGACAGCGCCATCGCCACGCGCTTCGCCGGCGTGAAGCGGTCTTCCCCGTACAAAATCATGCTGTGGCTACAATCCAGCAGCACAACTGTTGCGCAAGAGCTCTGGTACTCGCACTGGTGCACCATCAAGTCCGAATAATTCATCTCGATGGGCACCTTGGCGCCTTCGCGTCGCACCGCATTGAACAGCGTTCCGCTGATGTCCAGATTCAGCGTGTCGCCAAATTCGTACTGCCGCGAAACACCGCCGGATTCAACGCCCGTCGCCAGATCGCGGGTATCATGACGGCCAAAGCTGCTTCGCCCCAACGATCCGAGCAAATCCTGCAGCGTTTTGAACCCCAGAAAATCGATGGTCTTGTCCGTGATTTCAAATCGCGCCTCTGTCCGGTCCTGTGCCTGGCCCAATTGCCCGCGCGCGGAACTTTGCGGCGGCGGCGTCACTTGTGGCGGCTGCTGCGGATTGATGAACCCTTCGTTCGCCAGTCTCTCCGTCAGTTTGTCCAGCAAATCCTGCACTGCTTCATTGTTCATTGCGTTTGGATCGTTCAGCATCTTGCGCAGCTCATCACTCATGGCGCTGTCAGGCAGCAAATCGCCCTCTTGCAACGCGCGCAAGATCGCTTCCCGCAGCGCCTCCATCGACTGCTGCGGATCCATCTGCGAAACGCCGTAGAATTGCGATTCGAAGCCGCTTTGCAGAAAGAAATTCCCTAGGCGTTTCACCAGTTCTTCCAAGTCGACGGCGTCCGCCGGCTCGCCCGTGTATTTTCCGTACTTGATGAACTTCATGCGTTCATTTCTCCCTGCACCTCGGCCTGGTTTTTTCTCCTCTTTCTTTTTCCCCCGCCGAAAACTGAGAACTGAACACTAAAAGCTAGTTGAATTGTCTTCTGGGCGGCCGCCCGGGAACATCCCGTTCGCGCTGCTCCACCGCCTTCGGCTTCTCCGCGTAGAATCCGCGCTCCTCGCTTCGCCCAATTCTCCGGTGCGCCCACAATCCTTCCAGGATCATTTCTGCGGCCGCTCCAGCCGCGCCCGCATCTTTGCGGTCGTGCACGCCCAGCTTGCCAACGTGTTCCATCAGCCCTTGAATCTTTGCGAGTTGCTGGTAGCGCTCGCTGGCGCTCGAAAGCTCCGGAAGTTTCAACTCTCCTCCCAGCTCGAACCATTGAATCACGGGCTGAAAATTCACATCGGTAAAATGCTTGCTGAACACGCGCCCCACCGCCGCCCGAATCAACTCGCGCGCAATAGTGTCCGCGCCTTTCAATTCGCCTTCGTACTCCAGCTCCATTTTTCCGGTAATCGCGGGAAGCGCCGCGTATACATCAGCAACGCGCGCCACTACCGTTTTTTCGCCCTTACGTGCCGCGCGCTGCTCCGCACTGCTCACCACACTTTCCAGCGTGGTGATTGGCAACCGCTGGCTCACTCCCGACCGGCGGTCCACTCGCTTGTCTTCACGCGCTTGGAACGCGATCTCTTCCACGACTTGACGCAGGTAGGCTGGGACCTCCACTTTTCGATTCGCATCCCGGCCTACCCACGCTTCTTGCGCCGTGATGGTCATGCCTTCTTCCAAAGTCGCCGGGTAATGCGTGCGGACCTCCGCGCCAATGCGGTCTTTCAGCGGCGTGATGATTTTTCCGCGCGCGGTGTAATCCTCCGGATTCGCGGTAAACACGATCAGAACATCCAAGGGAAGCCGCAACGGGTAGCCCTTAATCTGGATATCCCCTTCCTGCATGATGTTGAAAAGCCCGACCTGAATTTTTCCGGCCAAATCCGGCAGTTCGTTGATCGCAAAAATACCTCGGTTTGCCCGCGGCAATAGACCGTAATGAATCGTCAATTCATCGGACAAATCGCGTCCGCCGCGTGCCGCGCGAATCGGGTCGACGTCGCCGATGATGTCTGCCATGGTGACATCCGGCGTGGCGAGTTTTTCCACGAAGCGCTGCTCGCGAGGCATCCACGCAATCGGGGTATTGTCACCCTCCGTGGCGATTTTCTCGCGGCAGCCCCGGCAAATCGGCTTAAATGGATCGTCGTTGATTTCGCAGCCCGCAATAACGGGCATTTCCGCGTCCAAAAAATTGATGAGTCCTCGCAGGATCCGGCTCTTCGCTTGGCCGCGCAGCCCCAACAAAATGAAGTTATGGCGCGAAAGCAAGGCATTCACAATTTGTGGGATCACCGTGTCTTCGTAGCCGTGAACGCCGGGAAACAGCGTGTCGCCCTTCTCGATGGCGCGCAGGAGGTTTTGCCGGATTTCATTCTTCACTGAGCGCGAGGCGCCGCGCGGGTCGAAATCAGGTATTCGCTTAAGCTCACCGAGAGTGCGTGGTTTCGGATGTGCCGAGGAGGATTGCGTCGAACTGCCAGCTGTCATTGGGGCCCCGTTCTGCGCTCCCGGCCTCGCCGGAAAACGCTCCAACTAATTCAATCCGTGTCCGTTTCCGCCCGCGCGCGCACGCATTGCCTCTGATTTTTGCAGATGCGTTGCCCACTCGCGCAGGTACGCCACTAGCCTTTCCTGCCGGTCGATTTCCGAACGCAGCTCGAGGATTTGCTGTTTCCACAATAAGTCCATTGGCAGCGTGCTCGCCACCACATAAGAAAGTTCCTCGGGTGGCTCGCCTCCCAGGTTTTTCGGATAATCCTCAAAAATCAACGTATGACAGGCTTCATAGAGTTCGACGAGTTGGCGCCGGACACCCGTATTACGATGCGTTTCCCGGTCCTCTAGATAGTCCACCTGGCCTTCCAGCAGCGGATTCTCTTGAAACAACTCCACAACGCGAAACGGTGCACGACCCACGGTTAAAATGTCCATCCGCCCGTCTGGATAACGTTTGGAAACTTCAACGATCTCGGCAGTGCACCCCACCCGTGCCACTCCTTTGGGCAGAGCCAGCAGCATCCCGAATTCCGTCTTTTCTTCCAGACAATCCTTCACCATCTGGCGGTAGCGTGGCTCGAAAATGTGCAGGGGGAGGGGAGCGCCGGGGAAGAGGACGACGTTTAGCGGAAACAGGGCGATTCGTTCAGGCCGCATGGGTCCCATTCCAAATCATACCAGACCGCCGCCCCTCGGTCAGTACGACTGCACGTTATGGCGTGATAGTCTTTCAAGCGCAGGGGACATGATGAAAGGATTGTCCCAATGAAGCCCCTTGATTTTCTACTCGACGGTAAGAGCCTAACTATTCTTTTCCTTCTCGGTCTGGCGGCGTTTCATACAACTGCACAGGAGCGACCCAAGGTGTTTTCCCATCCACCGACATCCTTCAGCGCGGAAGACGACAAATTTCCTGGCGCTGCTTCTTTGCCCGAATGTGTTCGACACTTGCTGGCCAGCGACGACCACGTGGTCAACGCACTGAAATATGAAAACCGGTCCCCGGAGCAGCTTCCCGCGGAATGGTTTACTGCTTCGGAGAAAGACCTCGGTCAAAACAATGGAAAATTATTGATTGTCATGGGCGCTGGTCTGATGAGGGGTGCAAACATCAACCCATTTTGGATCTTTCGAACGTCTGCGCAATCCTGCGATTTGCTACTGAACGTCGGAGCTCATGACCTCGATATTCTCAGGGCCCGAACAAACGGGCTTCCAGACATCAGCATAGTGTCTCTAACGGCAATTCGTTATTTCGAAGCCAAATTCAGTTTTGATGGCCGCGGCTATCAGGAGGTAAGTCGGTCGTCGGGGCCAATTGGTGAAGAAGTTCCGGTCGACCTCTCTTATTACGACACGAGGAAACCTCTGGTTCAGGGAGTCGCACAGAATCCCGACACTGTTCTTTCAGAGGCTCGCGCTTGGTTGTGGAAGCAATGGTGGCTCGAGAAACCGTCCTACTTAACAGTCACGCTCCATTCGAAGGAGGGAGACGAGACATCCACAACCTACTTTATCCGGAAGACAGGCGGACAGCTCGATGTCTTAATTCGAATACATAGAGTGCTTGTCGACCGGCGCCATCACGTTCGTGCTGGTCATCCCCTCGTTGAAGACGAAATCCTCGTCGCATCAGACGTCCAACGGCGCTGGGCCTTGGAGAACAATCCTGACCGTACTGTGGAAGTACCCGAAGGACAGGAAGTAGAGCCTGACTTGTACGAGCTCTACATGATCGATGATTCCGAGAGCAACGTCGTCATTCTTTGAATCGCGTTGGTGAGAAGGCCGCTCCAAATCATACCAGACCCCTCGAATACTGGTAATGCTTGCTTGTTCGTGGAAAGATGAATGCTACGGGCGCTTCCTGTCGGTTACTGGTTTATCCTCCATTTATCTGGCAGTGCCCAGACTACTGATTTAGAAGCACTGGAGGAAGATTGAATTACGCCGCTCTGTTGCGGTCGGCCATGGTTGCGCTGTTGCGCAACAAACTGCGCAGCGTCCTGACGGTCCTCGGCATCACTATCGGGATCGCCGCGGTGATTTGTGTCGTGGCTATCGGCAAAGCGGGTCAAGCGCGCGTCGAGCAACAGCTCAACAATCTCGGCGACAATTTTGTCTGGATTGAAGCCGGCGGCCGCGCGGTGAATGGCAGGCGCACCGGCACGCACGGCACCAAGACGCTGGTCATGAGCGATGCTGTGGCTATTAAGAATCAAGTGTCTTTGATTAAGAGCGTCTCTCCAAACGTTGACGGCACGGTCCAGATCATCTACGGGAACCAGAATTGGTACACGGGATTCCGCGGCGTCTCGCCCGAATATTTCGACATCAAGCGCTGGTACATCGATCAAGGCGCGGCCTTCACCCAGGATGACGTCGAGCGGTCCGCCGACGTGTGCGTAATCGGCCGGACCGTGCGGGAGCAGCTTTTCGGCGTCGAGGACCCGATCGGCAAGGTGATGCGTGTCAAAGACATGCCCTGCAAGATTGTTGGTACACTCCTGCCCAAAGGGCTGTCCGTTTCCGGCCAAGACCAGGATGACACGATTCTCATGCCGTACACCACGGCCATGAAAAAGATTAGCGGCAATTCTTGGTTGGACGACATTCTGTGCTCGGCAGTTTCGCAGGACGCGGTGAAGCCGGCGGGACAGGAAACAGCGGCCATCCTCCGTGACCGCCATCATCTTCGCCCGGAGGAAGAAGACGATTTCAACATTCGCAATCCGGAAGACATCATCCAGGCGCAACTCGAAGCCAGCAAAACGCTCACAGTGCTGCTGATTGCCATCGCCTCGATTTCGCTGATCGTCGGCGGAATCGGCATCATGAACGTGATGCTCGTTTCCGTGACCGAGCGCACGCGCGAAATTGGAGTGCGCGTGGCCGTGGGGGCGACCGAAGGAGCAATTCAATTACAGTTTTTGGGCGAGTCCGTGATGCTCAGCTTAGTGGGAGGCGCTGCTGGTGTTCTCGGCGGAATTGTCGGTTCTTACCTTGTGGGTCAGACGCTGAAATGGCAGATGCAGATGTCAGTTGAAGCCGTGGTGATCGCGGCCTTGTTCTCGGTCGCTGTGGGTGTGTTTTTCGGATATTACCCCGCGCAAAAGGCCTCTCAGTTGGATCCCATCGAGGCTCTGCGCTATGAGTAAGCGGAGTGTGTCGCTCCGATGAGCGCAGCGACGAGGAATCTGCTTTGTCTTCTGAAAGCAGATCCCTCGCTTTGCTTAGGATGACAACTGAGAGTAATTGTCAGCTAATGGCCCAAATTGTTTTTGGGAACAAGGAATGAAAACAAAAACCAAATGGCTCGTGCTTGCCGGGATCGTGGTTGTTGCTGGAGTGATTGCCGCGGTCGTGCTGAATCGCGGCGGCCAGCCGCAGCACTTCACGGCAAAAGTCGAGCGCGGCGAAATCTACGATGTCGTGGAAGCGACGGGAATGATCAACGCTGTCATTACCGTGCAGGTTGGCTCGCAAGTTTCCGGGAGCATTGCGAAACTTTATGTGGACTTCAATTCGCGAGTGCACAAAGGTGACATCGTCGCACTGATCGATCCCGCGTTGTTCAAAGGAGCCGTCTTGCAGGCCGATGCGGATCTGCAAAACGCCAAAGCGAATTTGGTTGCCGCGCGCGCCAACTTGGACAAAGCCAAAGCCACCCTCGTCCAGACCAAAGCAGATTACGATCGCACCGCCGAGCTAGCTAAAGAAGGCGTCATGAGCCAGCAGCAGCTCGATTTAGCGAAAGCGAACTACGATTCCGCAAACGCGGCGGTCGGCGGCGCGGACGCTAACGTGACCCAAGCGGATGCGCAAGTCACCCTGAAACAGGCGGCCCTGGAGGTCACGAAGACCAACCTCAACTACACCGTGATTCGTTCCCCGATTGACGGAACCGTTGTAGCGCGCAACGTGGACGTTGGCCAGACCGTGGCTGCATCTTTGCAAGCGCCCACCATTTTCACCATCGCGCAGGACTTGAAGAAGATGCAAGTCTATGCCAAGACCGACGAATCGGACGTAGGCAACATCAAGGTGGGCAAGCAGGTCAGCTTCAAGGTCGATGCGTTCCCCAAAGATACATTTCAAGGCGTCGTCAGCCAGGTGCGCATGAACGCCACCACTATCCAGAACGTCGTGACTTACGACACGATCATCGATTTCGACAATCCGGAACTGAAGCTGTTTCCGGGCATGACCGCGTACGTCACCATCCCCGTTGCCACCGTGCAAAACGTGATGAAGCTGCCTAACACGGCATTGCGCTACAAACCGCCAATGCCCCAGGAGGAGATTCTCGCCCTCTACAAGCAATACGGCATCGAAGGCGGCCAGCGGAAACTCGGAAGCAATGAAGTTGCGGCAGCGGAAAAGGTCTCAGCCTCTGGGCCAAACGCCATTCAGCCGCGCACGCCCCGCGCCGACAACGCGGTTGTCTGGAAACTCCATGCCGATAAAACCATGGAGCCGGTGAAAGTCGCGCTGGGGATCACCGACCACGCCTACACGGAAGTGACTTCCGTCCTTCACGGGGAACTAAAGGAAGGAGATGAACTCGTCGTTCGCACCGTGATGCCGAAGTCGTCCGCTCCGGGAGGGCCCTGAGGCGCACGGTCGGCTCTCGTTGCAAGGAGAATTGCACGATGTCCGCATTGGAATCCATGCCGGCTATCAACCAATCTACAGTAGCGCCGATGACGGCTGCGGGTCACGCCGTTATCCGCGTAGAAGAAGTCCACAAGTATTACGAGTTGGGCGAAACGCGCGTGCACGCACTCCGTGGCGTGAGCTTGGAAATTCAGTCCGGCGAATTCGTCGCGGTGATGGGCGCGAGCGGCAGTGGAAAATCAACGTTCATGAATATTCTCGGCTGCCTCGACAAGCCTAGCTCCGGGTGCTATTTGCTCGAGGGCGTTGACGTTTCACAGCACGACAAACGAGCCTTGGCGCACATTCGCAATCAGAAGATTGGTTTCGTTTTTCAGGGATTCAATTTGCTCGCGCGAACGACCGCGCTGGAAAACACGGAACTTCCCACGCTATATGCCAAAATTGACAAAAATGAGCGCCGGAAGCGTGCCGAAGAAGCGCTAGCCAAGGTTGGTCTGGCGGACCGCGCGCAGCATTTTCCTTCACAAATGTCCGGCGGGCAGCAACAGCGCGTGGCCGTCGCTCGCGCTCTCGTGAACAAGCCTTCCATTTTGCTGGCCGATGAGCCTACCGGAAATTTGGACAGCCGCACCTCCGTCGAAATTATGGAAGTATTCCAGGATCTGAACGATCGTGGACTGACGCTCGTGATGGTGACGCACGAGCACGACATCGCGGAGTTCGCCAAGCGTGTCATCGTCTTCCGCGACGGAAAAATTCGCAAGGACGACCCAGTCGCGAATCGTCCCAGAGCCGCCGAAGTCCTGAAAACTCTTCCAACTCTTGAAGATTGATTCTGCTCTCAGCCCTTTGCCGTCCAGTCTTGCAGGATAGATCAAAGCGGCGGACTGAGCACGATTGGCCGAGCTTGCTGGAGCAGTCTCAAACCAGCGAAATGCGAATCACGAAAACTAAGAGAGCTCGCTCAACAAGGCTTCCATCTCGGAGCGAGCGTGCTGGTTGCCGGCCCTGCTAGCAGCGGCAATGCCAGCCACGAGAACTTTGCGAGCTTCTTCGTTGCGTTCTTCGCGGGCTAGAAACTGGCCATACATTTGGAAACCAGGGATGTAATCGGGGTTACGCTCGACCAGCTGCCGAAAATTTTCCTCGGCTGCGGCGGTGTCGCCGTCCCTCTCGCATTCCAGCGCGAGGCCGTAACGCGAAAAAGCATCGTCTGGCTTCTGCGCCACAATTTCTTCCAGAAGCTGGCGTCTTGACTTCTTCGCCGCAGGCGTTTGTTCGGTCATAGACGGTCTCGTATTATACGAGGGCAGAAACGCGCCGCCAAACGTGGCGAGCTACGAGGTTCTCGATGACAGCCAAGCGCGGTGAAGAGCAGCAGGCCGAACCAAAACTGCGGGGCAAGCCAGTGAGTGCCTCAAGATCGGAAATGACAGAAATCGTCCTGCCAGCGCAGACGAATCCTTTGGGAAAGCTCCTCGGCGGTCACGTGATGCATCTCGTCGATATGGCCGCGGCAATGGCCGCGCACCGTCATTCCAACTGTTACGTCGTCACGGCGTCGGTCGACTATATCGATTTTCGCAATCCCGTAAACCTGGGCGAGTTGGTGATTTTGAAGTCGCAAGTGAATCGCGTGTTTCACACGTCGCTGGAAGTTGGCGTGGAAGTTTTTTCGGAAAATGTGCTCACCGGCGAGAGCAAGCACACGACGACGGCCTATGTGACGTTCGTCGCCATCGACGAATGCACGCGAAAGCCCAAGCCCGTCGCTCCCCTAATTGTGAAAACTGCAGAAGAGCGCCGGCGTTTTCGCGAAGCGGGCGAGCGCCGCAAGGTGCGCCTTGCCCTCAGGTATGGGAAGCAGCGCTAGAAGCAGTACCCTGGCGCGCGCTTGATCGGAAACCCAAGAAATCAGCAGTCTTAGCGAGGGCCTGGTTGTAGAACTCTGTGCTACAAACCACTTTGCCGCAAAAATAACATTTTAATACAATTTACATTGCGGCTTTGCCAGGATGCCCATCAATATTTCGTCGATTTCCTTAACTCATTGATTTCAATTGGTTTACGCCGATCCCGCCCGGTCCGCTGCCAGAACTTCATCAGCAACAGAAAGTGCTTGTTCGACGCAAGATCCGATGGCCGGGCCCCGCAAGTAGTTGCCTGCCAGGAAAAGACCCGGGAAGCGAGTAAGATTTTTCGCGATGGAAGCGAGCCGGTCGCCGTGGCCGAGGTTGTATTGCGGAAGAGCGCGCGGCCAAATGGTGACGTTGCAGAAGGTGGGAGCCGATTTGACCGACAGCAGCGGAGCGATCTCGCGGTGAACGAGCGTGGAGAGTTCCTCGTGCGTTAATTTCGCAGCGCCGAGATCCGTCGCGCCTCCGACAAACGTGGTGAGGAGTGCTTGGCCGTCGGGCGCACGGCCAGGGAAGAGCGAGGAGTTCCACACGGTTCCCAGGATGCGAACGCCCGCGGAGCGGGGGACAAGGAACCCGAACCCGTCGAGAGAATGGCCGACTTCACTTTTGTGATAACCAAGCGAAACGACAGCGACGGCGGCATATTCGACTGGTCCCAAAAGTGACTCAAACGATGCATCGAGTTGCGCCAGCAAACTTCCCGTGATGTTTGTGGGAGTCGCCAAAATCAACGATTCCGCGACAATAGCGTCGCTATTGCTCTTGGTTTCGAGTCTTACTTCAAACGCGCCGTTGCTTTGCTTGCCGATCCTTATGACGCTAGTCCCCGTTCGAACTGCCGAACCGAGTTTGTTCGAAAGAGCGTGGACGAGCGTTTCGTTGCCCTCTAGGAACGTGTTCAGTGTCGGCCGTTCCCGCGGGCCTTTTTTGTTTTTCGCCACTCGAAACATCCCGCGCACGATGCTGCCTGACGCTTTTTCGGCTTCATACAGCATGGGGAACGCGCTGCGTATACTCAGTTTGTCCGGATCGCCTGCATACACACCCGAAACAAACGGGCCCACTAGCCGGTCGAGCAGTTGATCCGAAAACTTTCTGCGAACAAACGCGGCGACGGATTCATCTCCGTCCGGCGGTGTACTCTTGCCAAAAATGTCGCGCGCCAGCGCCCATTTCGTGGAGCCATTGATGAGCTTGCTCATAAAAAATGCAGGCGGGCTCATCGGCACTGGCTCCAGCGTGCCGCCAATTAGAACGTAACGCGGGGCTTTGGCTGGAGCTTCCAGAAGCTGGTCCGCGATGCCAAGTTCCTCACACAGTCCGCGCAACTGTAAAGTCCCAGCAAAGCTTTGGGGGCCAAGTTCGAGAAGGAAGCCGTCGCGAGCAAGAGAATTGATCACGCCACCGACCCGCGGCGAAGTCTCGACGAGCAGAACATCGACGCCCGCCTTCTGAAGCGCGTATGCACACACCAGGCCGGAGATTCCTCCGCCAACTACCAGTGTTTGAACGTGACGGGTCACAGGAGGGTTCGCATGTCAGCAGGATCAGAGCGTCTTCGAAAACAGCGGCTTGGCCGCGAGTTGCTGCTTTTCGAGATATGGATCGAAGACCATCGCCAAATTGCGGATGAAGATTCGCCCAAGCCAGGTCGCGCGAATCTCGCCATTCTCCAAAAGCACCAAGCCATCTTCGCGGAACGGCTCGAACCGGCGCAACTCTTCCGCGAAATATTCATCGAAATCCACGCCGAACTCGCGCGAGATTTCATCCTTCAAGATAACCGTGTGGCAGAGCAGCCGGCTGATTACCGCGCGCCGCAGGATGTCTTCGTCGGAAAGCTGATAACCCCGCATCGTGGCGAGCCCGCGTTCCGCCACAGCTTTTTCCCAGGAAGGAATGTCGCGATGATTTTGTGCGTACGCGCGCTGAATCCCGCTAATCGCGGTTATGCCCATGCCGTAAAGGTCGGCCCCCGCTTTGGTCGTGTACCCCTGAAAATTGCGATGCAGCGTGCGGTTCTGCTGGGAAATTGCCAGCTCGTCGCCCGGCTTTGCGAAGTGATCCATGCCGATGTAAAGGTAGTCGGCCTCGATAAATTTGAGCAGGCCTGTGCGGAAAATCTCGAACTTCATCATCCCTTCAGGGAGATGCGCAACGAACGAGCCTTGCTGCTTTTTGAGCCAGGGAACATGCGCGTAACTGAACAGCGCGATGCGGTCGGGAGCAAGGCCAATAATTTGGTCGACCGTATGCGCGAAAGTCTCGCCGGTTTGATAGGGAAGCCCGTAGATCAAGTCCACGTTAATGCTATCGAAGCCAAGTTCCCGCGCGGAGAGAATTAGATCACGCGTCATCTCGTATGGCTGAATCCGATGCACCGTCTTCTGAACAAGAGGGTGAAAATCCTGTATGCCCATGCTCAAGCGGTTGAAGCCCATTCTGCGAATGGTTTCGAGATGCTGGCGGGAAGTCACGCGCGGATCGACTTCGATTCCGATTTCGCTGTCGGGAGCAAAATGAAAATGCTCCCGCGTGAAACCAAACAGGTCTTCGATTTGTTCGGGCGTCAAATAGGTCGGCGTGCCGCCGCCCCAGTGAAATTGCACGACTGGGCGGCTCTTCGACACACTGCGACTCACGCGTTCCGTCTCGCGCTTGAGCACGTCAAGATACGGTGGCGCAACGCTCTTGTTCTTCTGAATGACCACGTTGCAAGCGCAAAATAGGCACAGGCTCTCGCAAAACGGAATGTGCATGTACAGCGAAACGGGAGTTTTTGCGGCCTCGGCCTGCTCCAAAACCTTTTCATGATCCGCTGGGCCGAAGGAATCATTCCAAACGGGCGCGGTCGGATAACTTGTGTACCGCGGACCAGGCCGATTGTACCGGGCCAGAAATTCTTCTCCCACGCGAAGCTCTTCCCGCGCTTGCTGGAGTGTGGGATAGGCAAGTGTCATCGCGATGGTCTCTTACCGTGATTGTGCCATGGGCCGGGCATCCTGCAACAAAGCCTGTTGGCCGGTTTCGACGAAAAGCTGAGCGTTTTCCAACGGCGTATTCGGAAGTATGCCGTGACCGAGATTCAGAATATGGCCGCGTCCGCCGAGGGCGTTAACCGTATCCAAAGTAACTTCGCGGATTTTCGCGGGAGGCGCGAACAACACGGCGGGGTCGAGATTTCCCTGTAGCGCAATTTTCGGTGTAAGGGATTTGCGAATTTCCGCAAGGTCCACGCGCCAATCCACGCTCAACACGTTCGCGCCCGATTGCGCAATGGCCGGAAGCAGATGATGAGATGCTTTGGTGTAATAAATGACTGGCGCAAGCCCGGCGATTCCCGAAATCACTTCTTGCACCGCAGGCAGCGCATACCGGTTGTAATCGTGCAAATCGAGTTCGCCGCACCAGGTATCAAATAATTGAATCGCGGCAGCGCCGGCCGCAATTTGCGCTTTCAGATACGGAATCGTCGCAAGGGCAATGCGGTGCAGCAACTCGCGAAACGTCTTCGGCTCCTTATAGAGAAAGCCCTTGACCGTCGCGAACCCCTCTTTCGTCTTGCCCTCCACCATGTAGCACGCCAGCGTCCACGGCGCTGCCGCAAAGCCCAGCACCGGAACTTCTGGGCCGACGGACTTCACGATCCGCCGGATCGCCTCCATCAAAAACCCCGTTTGGGCTTCCGGGTCGAATAATTTGAGCTTCTCGACCTCTGTTTTTGAGCGCACAGGGTTAGGCAGATTAGGCCCAGCGTCTCCGAGTTCGAGCTCCAGTCCCATGGCTTCGGCGGGGATCAAAATATCGGAAAACACGATGACCACATCAACGCCCAGGCGGCGAAAGGGCTGGAGAGAGACCTCCACGGCAAGCTGGGGGGTCTTGCAAACCTCTAAGAATCCATGCTTTGCGCGGATTTCCCGGTATTCCGGCAGGTAGCGACCCGCCTGGCGCATCATCCAGACCGGAACTCGAGGAACGGCTTCCCCGCGGCAGGCGCGGAGAAACAGGTCCTTACGGTTGAGCGCAGCGGGTTGGACGGTCATCTGTTCTCCGGCAATCGCCATCGGGTAGATCAAGAATAACAAATCATATCAGCTCTTGCCGGTACGGGAACTGTGACATAGATCACGCAGTATGGGCCTCCCACGGTGTAAGTTATACTCGAAGCGTTTAGACCAAGTGGAGTGCTGTTGCAGGACACGCCACGCGTCGCGTGTAATTCCCGCGGCGAGCAGCCGGCAGGTGCCGAGAGTGACTCAAGTTCTTCTCATATCGACGGTTGCAGCGTACACGGTCAGTTTTGCGCTGTACGTCTTCTTCCTGAACACCGGCAAAGTGCTCACCGGCAGGCTAGCGACAGTATTCTTGGCCGCTGGCCTAGTGACCCATTATTTTGCCTTGCTCCAGCGTGCGCGTGCCGCGCACACGGTTCCGTACCACGATTTGTACGGCGCGATGTCGCTTTTCGGCTGGCTGCTGGCGCTCACCTACTTGGGACTCGAGACCTATCACCGCCAACGGTCTGTGGGCGCACTGATTCTGCCGTTCATTCTCGTGTTTTTTCTTGCGGCGCATCTCGCGCCCGCCGATAAGTTTTCGCCTCCTCCTGCGCAGGGGCCAAGCTTTGCGTTTCACGTGACGTTGAACATCCTGGCCTACTCGGCGTTCGCCCTTTCCTTTGTATTGAGCCTGATCTTTCTCATCGAAGAGCGCTTCTTGCGCAGCCACAAACTGGGCGACGTGGTGTGGCGCCTCCCGCCACTGGAATTACTCGAACGCATGAGCCAGTCCAGCGTGCTGATTGGCCTGATTTCCATTGCGATCGGCACGTCGCTCGGATTCCTGTGGGTCTACCGGCTGAGCAACAAATATTCGTTTTACGATCCCAAATACGCGATCACACTGCTTGTCCTTGTTCTTTACGCGGTATATTTCCGGCTCGCGCGAACAACGGCGTGGCGTGGCGCGCGTGCTTCCAAGCTGTGCATCTTCAATTTTGTGATCGTTTTTCTTAGTTTCACGGTGGTGAATCTGTATCTTTCGCACAACCACCGATTTTTTTAGGAGCATTCGGACCGCGGCATGGAAATCGTTCTCGTCGGACTGAACCACAAGACAGCACCCGTTGAGGTGCGAGAGCGAGTGTCGTTTACCGTCGACCAGGCGCGCCGCGCCGCCGAAGAGCTGCGGATCCGGGGAATCCTCGAAGAGACGCTGGTCCTTTCGACTTGCAATCGCAGCGAAGTGTATGGCGTGCCACCCGAATCTTCTCACGAAAGCGCGAGCGGCCTTTCCAAGTTCTTGAGCGAATTTCACTCCGTCCGCATGGACCTTTTGGGAGTTTCCCTCTATCACCACTATGACCGCGAAGCCGTTCGCCATCTTTTTCGAGTGGCTGCCGGACTCGACTCCATGATGCTGGGCGAAGCGGAAATCCTAGGCCAGGTTCGCGAGGCCTACCGCATCGCGCACGAATATGGCGCGACGGGCCCGGTTCTTAATCGCTTGTTCCAGGGAGCTCTTGAAGTAGGGAAGCGCGTGCGCTCCGAAACCGAATTAGGCACGCGGCCGATGTCGGTTGCGTCTGCCGGAGTGAAACTCGCCGAGCGAATTTTCGGAAAGCTGAGCGAACGCAGCGCGCTGGTGCTTGGCGCCGGAACCATCAGCGAACAAGTCGTTTCGCAACTACGCGACCGCAGCATTGCTCATTTGTACGTGATGAATCGGTCGAGGGATCGCGCTGTGAGTCTCGCCAATGAATACGGCGGCGAAGTGTTGGATTGGGGTGAATGGGAGAAAGCGCTCCCGATTCCAGACGTGATCGTCTCGTCGGTAGCAACCGAGGAACCGGTTTTGCGGCGCGAAATGCTGGAGCAGGCCATGGGGCGGCGCGCCAATCGAGCGCTGTTCTTGATGGACCTCGGTATACCCCGAAACATCGACGCCAGCGCCGGGAAACTCTACAACGTCTATCTCTACAACATCGACGATTTGAGCGAGATTGTGCTGCAGAACCGGCAGGCGCGCCAAAACGAAGTGCCGAAAGCGGAAAGCATCGTCGAAGAACATGTCGGAAAGTTTCTTTCTTGGCAAGCGAGCGTCGAGCTTGTTGGCTTGGTCAACGCCTTGCGTACCCGGATGCGCGAAGAGCGCGCCCACTTTGTTCATTCGCGGGTGGAGTCCATTCGGAACTTAAGCGATTCAGACCGCGCGCAAGTCGAAAAGCTGATGGACGACATGCTCGAGCGTCTGGTCCTTGAGCCCGCGCAACGGTTGCGGGGCGAAAAGGATTTGCGGAGAAAAGTGCAAAACGTAGAAGCTTTGCGCGATCTCTTCCTTTCCAACCGGGAGAAATCGTGAGGACTCTGCGGATCGGCACGCGCGGCAGCCTGCTGGCCAAGTGGCAGGCGGAGTTTGTTCGCAAGAAGCTATTCGCCGCAACGGGAATGGAACCGGAAATCGTCATCATCAAAACCGCCGGCGACAAGATGCAGCAGGCGGCGCTGACACAGATTGGCGGAAAAGGAATTTTCATCAAAGAGCTGGAAGAAGCGCTTTTGGATGAAACCATCGACCTTGCGGTGCATAGCGTGAAAGATATTCCCACCGATGTGCCCTCGCGGCTGATGTTCCCCGCGGTGTGTAAACGCGACGACGTGCGCGATTGCCTCGTCGGCTCGACACTCGCGAATTTGCGCCAAGGCGCGCGTGTAGGCACAAGCAGTTTGCGGAGGCAGGCACAGTTACGTCATCTGCGCCCGGACCTCGACTTGCGCGATTTGCGCGGCAATGTCGATACGCGCCTCCGGAAAGTCGAGAGCGGCGAATACGAAGCGGTCATGCTTTCGAAGGCCGGCTTGGATCGTCTTGGTCTGAGCCAGCGGATCTCCGAAGTGCTCAGGCCGGAGGTTTGTATGCCGGCAGTCGGGCAAGGCGCAATCGCGATCGAGTGCCGGTTGCGCGATACGGAAGCAGGAGATTTGCTGGCGCCGCTGGATGATGCAGAGACGCGCTCCGCCATCATCGCAGAGCGCGCGTTGCTTTCGGCGTTGCAAGGCGGCTGCCAGGTGCCGATGGGCGCGTGGGCGCGCATCGAACGCGGCGAACTTGTGATGGACGCTTGTGTTTGCTCGGTGGATGGCGCGCAGTGCGTCAAGCAACGCGCCGCGGCGCCCGCCGAACAAGCGGCGGCGCTTGGCGAGCGCATGGCACGGCTGCTTATCGAGGCAGGCGCGCAGTCGATTCTGGAAGAAGTGGGAAGGCAGCGTGGGTGAAGCGCAGACAAGTTCGCTGGCGGGGAAGCGCATCGTGATCACGCGCGCGGCCGCACAAAGTGAGGCGCTGGCTCGTGAGTTGTCGGCGCATGGCGCAGTTCCATCAGTGCTACCGTTGGTGGCCTTCGCCGAACCGGAGGATTTCGCGCCGCTGGATCGCGCCATTGCAGACATCGAGAAGTTTGACTGGATGATTTTGACGAGCGCGCAGGCCGTGCGTGCCTTGGCGGAACGGGCAGAGAAGCTGCAACGGCCGCTGGCTCGAGTGGGAAATCAGATGCGGGTTGCTTGCGTCGGGCCCGTTACGGCAGACGCGGCCAGGAAGGAAAATCTTCCCCTGGCGCACGTCGCCACAACGCACAATGGTGTGGCGCTTGCGGAAGAATTAGGAAGCCAATTGGCAGGGGCAAAAGTCTTGCTCCCGCGGAGCGACCGGGCGAATCCAGATTTGCCTGCGGCGCTGAAACGCCACGGAGCAGAAGTTACCGAGGTGATTGCGTACCGCACGCTGCAGCCCACGGAAGCAGACTCTAGTTCTTTGAACAAAATTGCGCGGGGCGATGCGGACGCGGTTTTATTCTTCAGCCCCTCGGCGGTAAGCAACTTTACTGAGTTGCTTGGCATGGAGAAATTTTCGGCGCTTCAGGATAAGCTGGCAATTACGGCGGTCGGCCCGGTTACGGCCAAGGCGCTCCGCACGGCGGGGATCGAGCGCGTCGTGGTAGCTGAGGACACGACTGCAACATCTGTCATCGCGGCGTTGGAAAAATATTTTGCCGGTGTGCCTAAGGCGACGCCAGCAGGAGCAAGACAAGCATGAGTTTTCCGACACAACGGCCACGGCGTTTGCGGCGGACCGAGGCACTTCGCAGCCTGGTCCGCGAGACGCGCCTGACGACCGCTGGCCTGATTTATCCGATGTTTGTGTGCCCGGGAACCAACGTGCGCCAGGAAGTCAGCTCAATGCCTGGCATTTTTCAGCAGTCGGCAGACCAAATTTTGGAAGAAAGCCGTGAGGTGGAATCGCTCGGCATTCCGGGGATCATTTTGTTCGGCTTGCCGGAGACGAAAGATCCGCGCGGCGCAAGTTCGCTCAGTGCGCATGGAGTTGTTCAACGCGCGATCGAAGCAATTCGCAAAGCGAACTTGAAATTGCTTGTAATCACAGACGTTTGCTTGTGTGAATACACCGATCACGGCCACTGCGGCGTTATTGAAAACGGAGAAGTGGCAAACGATCCGACGCTGCAAATTCTGGCGCAGCAGGCGCTTTCGCACGCGCGCGCGGGTGCAGACATCGTCGCGCCATCGGACATGATGGATGGTCGCGTGGGCGCGATTCGCGAAATGCTCGACGAACACAAATTCGAAAACATCGCGATTCTTTCCTACGCCGCGAAATATTGCTCGGGATTTTATGGTCCCTTTCGCGAAGCCGCGCAGTCCGCTCCGCAATTCGGCGACCGCCGCAGCTATCAGATGGATCCTGCCAACGCTCGGGAGGCGCTCAAGGAAGTCCGGCTCGATCTCGAGGAAGGCGCGGACATGGTGATGGTCAAGCCTGCGCTCCCCTATTTGGACATTATTCGGCAGGTGCACGAGACGTTTGACGTTCCGGTGGGCGCGTATAACGTGAGTGGCGAATTCGCGATGGTGAAAGCGGCAGCGCAAAAAGGCTGGGTGGACGAAAAGCGGGTTGTATTGGAGATTTTAACGGGCATTCAACGTGCAGGCGCGGACATCACTCTAACCTACCATGCCAAGGACGTCGCCCGCTGGCTGAAGGCGTGCTAGTCTAAATTAGACTAGTCTAATTTAGACTAGTGGAGATCTAGATTGGGATCGATGAGCAAAGCGCAAACCAAACGGAAAAGTGAACGGCGGCGTTCGCGGGAAATCTTCGAACGCGCGGAAAAGGTGCTGGTGGGAGGCGTGAACAGCCCGGTGCGCGCGTTTCGCTCGGTCGGCGGCGAACCGCTCATCATCGAACGCGGAAGCGGGCAGTATCTTTACGACGCCGATGGAAATGAGTTGCTCGACTACGTGTGCTCGTGGGGCGCAGTGATCCTGGGGCACGGGAACGCAGCGATTGCGGAAGCGATTGCCGACCAGGCGCGCAAAGGCACGAGCTTCGGCGTTACTACGGAATTGGAGCTGGAACTCGCCACGTTGATTACTCGCGCGATTCCGAACATCGAAAAAATCCGTTTCGTTTCGAGCGGCACCGAGGCGACCATGAGCGCCGTGCGTCTGGCGCGTGGAGTAACCAAACGCGATCTCATTGTGAAGTTTGAAGGCTGCTACCACGGCCATGCAGACAGTTTTCTTTCCCAAGCGGGTTCGGGACTGGCGACGCTCGGAATTGCCGAGTGCCCCGGAGTTCCTCAAGCCCTGGCGGAATTGACGCTGAACGTACCGTTCAATAATCTGCACGCCGTCGAGCAGGTCTTCGCGCAACACAAAAACAAAATCGCAGCAATCATCGTTGAGCCTATTGCAGCCAACATGGGCGTGGTACCACCGGAAACGGGATTCCTGAAAGGCTTGCAGGAGATCGCGCGTCGCAACGGCTCGCTGCTGATCGTCGACGAGGTGATCACCGGATTCCGTTTGCACAACGGTTCGGCGCAAGAGCTTCTCGGAGTCGAGGCAGACTTGACGACGCTCGGAAAGATTATCGGCGGCGGAGTCCCTGTCGCGGCATACGGCGGCCGCGCGGAATTGATGAATCACGTCGCACCGCTTGGGCCGGTGTATCAGGCAGGAACGCTGGCGGGAAATCCGCTCGCGATGCGCGCAGGAATTGCTGCGTTGAAGCAACTCGATAAGCCCAAGCTATATGACCAGATAACGCAATTAGCCCGGCGGCTGGTTCTTGGCTTGCGCGCGGAGCTTGCCGATGCGGGAATCCCCGCGCAGATTAATGCCACAGGTTCGCTTTCGACGATATTTTTCACACCGGAACCGGTGCGAAATTACGCGGACGCGAAACGCTCGGACACGAAATGTTATGCGAGATTTTTCCGCGAGATGCTGGACCGCGGCATTTTTATTGCGCCATCTCAGTTTGAAGCGGCGTTCCTTTCTGCGGCACACACTTCTGCCGACGTGGACCACACGATCGCCGCGGCGCGCGAGTCCTTGCAGGCAATGGCCGCCGAAGCGGCTGCCTAATTTCAAAACAGGGAGAGAAAAGGAATGGCTGAAGGTATTGAACTACCCGAAGCGCATGAACACGGAGACAACCCGCTGGTGCTTCCGGTATCCGTCACTATTGCAATTATTGCGGTGCTGGTAGCCATCGTCACCTTGATGGGGCATCGCGCGCACACGGAAGAGCTGTCGCGCGAAACCCAAGCCGCGAGCCGTTGGGAGCAGTACCAGGCCAAGAGCATCCGGCAGCGTGTTACACAAATTGGATCGGATATAGTCAGCGTCGTAGCCCCCCTCAACAAGGAAAGGGGCGAAGCGCTGGCGGAAAAATACCAGAAGGAAGTGGAGCACTACGCTTCCGACAAAGAGGACGCGAGCAAAATAGCGGAGGAATTTGAAGCTAAACGCGACCAAGCCATGCATCGCGCGGACCGCTTCGATCTCGGAGAAGTGCTCCTTGAGATCGGACTGGTCATTTGTTCGCTTACGCTGCTGGCGAAAAGGAAAATTTTTTGGGTTGGCGGCGTGCTTGTAGCGGCGATCGGTCTTGGCGTTGCTTTGACGGGTTTGCTGATGCGCTGAACGGCTTCTGAAGTGGCAGCGAAGCGCAGAACGGGCCGGTCAAGCGCGCGCGGGAGGCTGCGAGCTTCGCAAGGTAGCGATCTCCCGCGCCAAAACTTCCAACTTTCCCAGCAATTCCCGGTGGCGGATATCTTCGGTGTCCGGTTTTTTGCCCAGAAAAGTGAGCGTTCCGCCAGGCTCGAGGACGCACTGCTCGACCTCGGAAAGCGAAGCAAAGCCCTGCTTTCGCGCGGCAGCTTCGAGTTGTGCCATGGTGATGAGTTCGCTTTTTAAGTGCTGAGTCCGCACCTTGCCGTTCTCGATCAGCACATCGGACTTGCCTTCCACCAACTGGTCGATCTTCCGGTGGTCATAAAGGAACCGCACGACAAGATAGTTGCAGATCAGCAGGGAAGTCGCGCCGATGATGCCCCCCGAGACGCTGTTGTCGTCTCCAATGATGGCGTTTTGCACGGTGTTCGAGAGCGTGAGCAGAACGACGAGGTCGAAAGGATTGAGCTGCACCAGCTCGCGCTTTCCCGCGAGCCGGAGACCAATCACAAGGAAGGCGTAGACAATGATTGGCCGGAGAATTTTCTCCAGCAAAGGCAGCCCGAGAACAAACATGTCTTTCCAAATGTCATGCATGGCGGAAGGCCTCCTCAGCGCGGCGAAAGTGAAGCGCGTCGGCGCCGGTTGTTTCGATGACGAGCGAACGGTGGGAGCGTAACACGCAAGGAATCGAAGGAAAAGTGAACGGGCTCGGATTGCCGTACCGTTGGGGGAGTCATCCTTTGGTGACGCGATGACTCCCGGCGGCTAGCGGGCTTCTTCAAATCTTGTAACATAGAGATTGCTCACGACTCGGGCCAGCCAGACGAAGACAGCAAGCACATGTTCATCGGAGGACGAAACGCTCAACTTTGCCCGCGGAATCTTGTTCGCGGGCATGGTTTCAGGGCAGTGAAAACATGGCGCAACGCTCCATTTCTGAGCCAGGCA
>DASPTW010000056.1:0-14039 GCA_035623215.1 Candidatus Acidiferrum sp. | reverse complement strand
TTCGCCATGCCTGCGAAATTTTCCCAGGAAAATCCCTTCGGTGCGCCGGTCGAAACGAAGGGCGACCTGGGACGCGTTGGCGGCGGCATTCCCGTCGTCGCCTTCTGGACGAAGTCCGTTGGCGAAGCTGTCGGCCATCTGGAAACTCTTCCGCTCGTTCTCTCGATACCCGTTGAAACCACTCCCGACGGCCACGTCGACGTTTCCGTGCAATTTCCGGCCAACACCACGCTCAAGCCCGGCGAAGTTTTCTCGACGCCGCGCACCTTTGTCGCCGTTTATTCCGGCGACTTCTATGAGCCACTGAGCCTCTGGTCCAACGCCATCGAACGCGAAGGCTTGGCCAAGCCCGCCAACAACGATGAAAACTATGCCGTGAGCTGGTGCGGCTGGGGCTACGAAGCAAACGTCACGCCCAAGCAGATGACCGATACCATTCCGAAACTCAAGGAACTTGGTATTCACTGGGCCACTCTCGACGACCGCTGGTTCAACAATTACGGCGACTGGCAGCCCCGACCCGACACTTTTCCCGGCGACGCCATTCGTCAAATGGTCAACGAGTTTCACCAGCAGGGAATTAAGCTCCAGCTTTGGTGGCTTCCGCTCGCCGTCGAAGATGGAAAGTACCGATACGAAGAGCACAAATATGTCGTCTCGGATGTGGTGAGAGAGCATCCCGATTGGCCGGTTTTGGATGAGAAGGGCCAACCGGCGCGCATGGCTCGCAACCTGGCCACGCTTTGCCCCGCGCTTCCTGAAGTCCAGGACTATTACAAGAAGCTGACCGAGCGCTTCATCCGCGATTGGGATTTCGACGGCAGCAAGCTCGACAACATTTACGCCGTGCCGCCTTGCTACAACCCTAAACATCATCACAAGTCGCCCAACGATTCCGTCTACGCCATGGGCGAAGTCTACAAAGTGATTTTTGAGACCACGCGCGCGCTAAAGCCTTACAGCATCACGCAAAGCTGCCCCTGCGGGACGCCTCCCAGCCTCGCTTGGCTTCGCTACATGGATCAGGCTGTCACCGCTGACCCCGTCGGGTCCATCCAGGTTCGCCGCCGCATCAAGATGTACAAAGCGCTTCTCGGTCCTCGCGCTGCCATTTACGGCGATCACGTCGAGCTCACGAAGCTCACTGGCGCGGACACAAATCACGAACAAGACCTTGGCACCGACTTCGCCTCGACTCTCGGCACCGGTGGCGTTCTCGGCACCAAATTCACCTGGCCCGACTACGGCCCAAAATTCAAGACCGTCTACCTCAATGACGAGAAAATGGCCCACTGGAAAAAGTGGATTTCGCTCTACAACGAAAAAATGCTCTCTAACGGAAATTTCCTCGATCTGTACGTCTACGGCTACGATGTGCCGGAAGCCTATGCCATCGAGAAAGACGGCAGCATCTATTACGCTTTTTACGCTCCCGAGAATCCTGGGAAATCAAAGTCTACTGCAGCAGCGTCCGAAATCTGGAAGGGCGAAGTGGAGCTTCGCGGCCTCTCCGCAAAGCAATATCGCGTCCTCGACTACGTTAATAACAAAGACTACGGCACCGTCTCCGGCCCAACCGCTCGCCTCCGCGTCGAATTTCAGGATAATCTCCTTCTTGAAGCCGCGCCGGAATAGCGATCGCCTAACCAACAGGGTGCTTACGCAAGAAGCTGTCCCGGTGGACGGCATCTCGAAAAGCTTCCGTCCCACCTGCCCGCGTCACGGAAAGCGCGCCGACCACATTGCCAAACTTCAGGCAGTCCGCGGCGCTTGCGCCGCGGATGAACTGGTGAATGAACCCGGCGTCGAAGCTGTCCCCAGCGCCAACCACATCCACGGGAGTGACCGGAGGCGGAAAGCCCTCGAACTTTTCCTCCCCGCGCCGCGCGAACGCTCCCTGGGGGCCGCGCTTCACCACAACCAGCGGAACTTTCTTCGCAAGGATTTCTGCCGCCTGCCGCGAGTCCGCCGCGCCAGTTAACTTGCACGCTTCGTTTTCATTGGGCAGCAACACGTCCACGTATTTGAAAACCAGTTGAATATCCGAAGACCAGCGGTTCTCCGGATCATCGTTGGTATCCAGCGACGTCGTTAGCCCCGCTTCCTTGGCCTTGCGAAACAAATCGACCATCGCCGGCCGCAAACCCTTGTGCAGGAAATAGGACGAGACGTGCAGGTGTTTCGCGCCGAAGATGTAAGACAGATCGAGATCGCTCATCGAAAGATCGTGCATCGTGCCGGGATAGGTCAGGATGTAGCGCTCCTTGCGCTGGGGAAGAATAACCGTCAGCCCAGTGGTTTTGCCGGCCAGTTTCCGCACGTGGCTGACTTCCACCTGGCTTTCGCCAAGGCGCTTCACACAGATTTCCCCGAAGGGATCGCTCCCAATGCACGAATTGAAGCCCACTCGATTTCCTAGGTACGCCAGGTTGTGTGCGAAAATTGCGGAAGAGCTTCCCAGCGTAATGCTCAAGTCCTTGGCGAGGTGTTCGCGTTCGAGCTCCAGCTTTTCCGGCAGTCCGTAAAAAATGATGTCCAGATTCAGCTCGCCGACGACGCTGACATCAAGATTGGGCAACGAGACTCTCCTTGAGAAATTTCAATCGAGGATCACTACGCGCGACAGGTTTTTTGGTTCGTCGGGGTCAAGATGTTTTTTCACGCCCGTAAAAAAGCCCAGCAATTGCGCCGGCACAATGAACGGCGCCAACGTTGCCAGTTCCGGCCCGTCGAAGCCAAGCTCGAATACAAAATCGCTCGACCGGCGAATCAACTCGTTTGCGTGATTGCACGCAGCGATCGTCACGCCACCCAATTCATGCATTTCCGCCAGCACTTCCGATTCGGCCTGCAACCCGCTCTCGCTCAGGAAAAAAGTGAGGCAAGTCTCCGGACTCACGATTGCCTTCGGACCATGGCGGAATTCCAATGTGTGAAAGAATTGGCTGTAGGAACACGACATCTCTGTAACTTTGAGCGAGGCCTCGCGCGCCAGCGCGTGGAACGGCCCTTGCCCCAAGAAAACGTAATCCGCGAATTCGTGTGCGGCAACAAACGCTTCGATCCGGCTGACCAGCGCGTCCATGTGCGCTGAAAAATGGCTCGCCATCCGCTCGAGAGTTGGCGCGAATTCTTTTCCGCCCGCTATGCTGGCGGCCAGGTTCTGCAGGGCCAGCAGCATCGACGAAAAGGACCGCGTCATCACCATGCTTTTTTCGTCCGCGGCTACAAGCCGAATTGTCCGGCTGCACGCTTCCTCTAGCGGAGAATCCACCGCGCACGTAATTCCCAGCGCCGGAACACGGTACTCTTGCGAAAGCAGACTCGCCGCCCGCACCGCTTCCGAAGTACGGCCGGAACGCGAAATCACCACGGCCTGCACATTGACTGCGTCTCGCACGGCCAAACTGGGAAACAGCAGCAGCTCCGACGCCGGTAGCGCCCGTGCTCGTTGTCCAGTGAGCATGGTCCACGATGCCGCCGCTGCTTCCGCCAGGTAAAAACTCGTTCCGCACCCGATGAATATCCACTCGATGCGTGTCTTCGTCTCTTGCAGAATCTCTTCCACGACGCCACTCTGTCGCAGCTCGCTCAGGCACTGCCGCCAAACCTCCGGCTGCGAAGTGATTTCCGCAAGCGTCACGGAACCCTTCGCGCTCTTGTTCGGACCTGACATCTGCTCGTTCCTCCGGGCCTTCACCACATCGAAATTTCAAACCAGGGTCACTTCCACCTTCGCATCTCGCAATGCCTTCAAGTCATGCTTGGAAATGCCGCGATCCGTGATCGTCTCGTGCACCAAACTCGTTGGCATGATCAGCGAAAGACTTCGTCTGCCGAACTTGCTCGAATCGCAAACGACTACGGTCCGCCGCGCTGCTTCCGCCATCGCGCGGGTCACCCGCGCCTCGAGAAGGTTCGGCGTCGTCAGCCCGTACCGGACGTCGAATCCATCCACCGCCATAAAAAGCAAATCCGCGTTGAGTTTTCGCAGTGCTTCTTCTGCCAGCGGGCCCACCAGCGAAAAGGAATTCTTTCGCAGCACGCCTCCCGTCAGAATCACGTCCACCGAAGTCCCCACGAGCTCCGTCGCGATGTTGGTGGCGTTGGTGATGATTGTCAGGCTGCGAAAATGCCGGCACGCCCGCGCGATTGCCGTCGTGGTCGTTCCCGAATCCAGAATGATCACCTGTCCGGACCGGATCATCTTCAGCGCGGCAGCCGCAATGCGCATCTTTTCTTGGCGATGCAGCCGCTCTTTTTCCTGCAGCGTGCGGTCGTTCAACGCTCCGGTGGGCAGCGGAAGCGCTCCGCCGTGCGTGCGCTCGAGCAGCCCGCGGTGGTGCAGAAACTCCAAATCCTTGCGAATGGTGATGAGCGAAGTCTTGAATCGCTTGGAAAGATCGCCGACCAGCACCCGGCCGTCGTTCTGCAGAATCTCCAGAATCTCGCGTCTTCGCTCTTCACTCAGCATGGCAGTTCGCACTCGCTACGACAAATTCATGGTCGTGTAAATTCGGCTCACGCCAGGGCCTCGATCTTCACAAGTTCTCGCAGCCGTTCCACTTCCTTTGCATTCAACTGGCCGGGCAGCTCTGCCAGGCAATTTGCGGCGCCACAGGCTGCAGCAAGTTTCAGCGAATCTTCTGCATCCAATTTCGTCTCCGCCGCATACGCGAAACCCGCAAGAGCCGCATCGCCGCTGCCCACTGCCGACCGCGCGGCCACGCTTGGCGAATGCGCGTGGAAAATGCGTTCGCTGTTCAACGGCTTCCAAACCAATCCATCCTGGCCGAGGCTCACTGCCGCGCTCTTTGCTCCTGCCGAAATGATCTGAGCGATTGCTTCCGCCGCGGAACGTGGATCGTGAATCGTCCATCCCGTCAGCCATTCCACCTCTTCGCGATTCGGCTTCACAAAATCGGGGCGAGCCTCCAGCCCCTTCTTCAATGGCTCACTACTCGTATCCAGAAACGCTCTGCCGCCAAAGCCGTGCACTCTCTCAATCACGCCCGCATAGAAATCGTTCGGCACGCCCTGCGGCAAACTCCCCGACAAAATCGCGATCACTCCACCTTTGGCCTCGCGAAAAGTTGCCTGGCAAGCGGACTCAAACGCGCGGCATTCCTCTTTTGAAACCGCAGCACCCGGCTCGAGAAGCTCTGTCACTGCTCCGTCTTCATCGATGATCTCGAGGTTCGTGCGGGTCGCATTTTTCATCGGGACCGAAAACGTTTGAATTTTCAGATCTTGCAACCCCGCCGACAATTCCTGACCGCTCGCGCTGCCCGCAAATCCAATCCACAGCGGATCCGCTCCCAGCCTGCGCAAAACCATCGCCACATGCGCGGCCTTGCCTCCCGGCGCGGCTCGCACTTCACTCGCGCGATTGACGCGCCCCGGCAGCAGCTTGCTCAGGCGAACACGCTTGTCAATCGCCGGATTGACACTAATACAAACGAGCATGAGCTTGCCGGCGTCGCTTAGCGAGCGAGAGTCGCCGCCGATTCTCCTTCACGCGGCGCGAACCACGGCTTTGCCGCATTCAGCCGGGCGTTCACACGCTGAATATTTTTCACGCCCTCCACTTTCAGCCAATTCTCGAGAGCGGCCACTCCTTCCTTCACGTAAATCGGAACTCCGTCCTTCCAGGTAGCTCGCCCGCAAAGCACGCCGGAGAAATTGCCTCCGGCTTCTGCCGCCAACCGCAAAGCATCCTCGAAAAGTTCGTTGCTGACGCCTTCCGACAAATAAATGAACGGAACGCGTGCCGCTTCCGCGGCGCGGCGAAAATGCGTTTTCGCCTCTTCCCGGCTGTGCAGCCAATCTTTCACAGCGCCGGGCGCCTCCTCCACATAAGCCATAGTCACCGGCACGCCAACTTTCAAGACATCCACACCATATTGGGGCTTCGAAAATTCCTCCATGCTTTGTGTGACCACAGCCGGTTTCACTTTTGCAAATTCCCGGCTCTTGTCTTCCATTCCCTCGTGATAGCTGACCAATTCAAGAAAAAAGGGAACATCGAGCGCACGGCATTCCGCACCGATGCGCTCGACCCAAGCTTGTTTCAAATCGTTGATCTCCGTCCCGCTTGAAGGCGAATAATACAAGAGAATTTTCACGCAGTCCGCACCGGCGTCCACCAATCGTCTCGCCGACCAGTGCTCTAACAGGCGCGGCAAGCGTCCGGGAACAGTCTTGTCGTATCCGGATTGTTCGTAGGCAAGCAGCAATCCCGCGTTCTTGGCTCGTTGCTGAGCCGCGGATAATCCATATTCCGGGTCCAGGAGGATCGCAGTCGCATGCGGCGTCAGAATCCGGCTCACGGCTTCTTTGAATTCCGCCAGCATTTCTCCGGGAATCGATTCCGGTTCGACGCTCTTTGCCTTGGCCATCAAACTGCGCAACGCGGTTCGCTGGTCGATGGCCAGGGCGGCGATGATGCCGCGCGAATCGGAGACCGCTTCGAGTCCTTTCCATTTTCCGCTGGAAATGTTCTTCATCATTTCGCTGCTCTTTGTTTGGCCGCTTGCATCGTCTGTTGCCTGCATTGACACACACTCACTTCTCGAAACGAAAGGGGGACCTGGCGCACAACCAAGCTGCCTGAAGCGCTAAAAGTAAAACTTTAAGGCAAATTGGATCCGGCGCGGCGGCCGCGTGTAGCCGGTAAAACCGTAGGAGGCGGAGCCCAGCTCAATACCGGTGTTTTCCGCCACCGTATCCGGATTGGTAAATTCCGGATTCGCGTGATTCCAGGCATTAAAAAACTCGGCGCGAAATTCGAAGCGCATTTCTTCGCGGACCGGAAAGGTCTTGAACAAGGAGACATCCCACGTCTGAAAGCCCGGGCCCTCAATGATGTTACGCCCGGCATTCCCAAACGAACCCAGGGTCGTGTTCGACACGAAGGCGCAGGTGTTGAATGCTGTTCCAGCGATGCAAGGCTTGCTATTGGGATTGCCCACGCGATTCGGCCGTACGCAGGTTACGGGATTCACGGTGCCGCCACAATCGGACGTGGAGAGGTTCGTGGAGATGTCATTGGGGGTGAACCAGTTTCCGGTCGAGGCAGTAACAATTCCCGCAACTTGCCAGCCGCCGATGAATTGATTCGCAGCACCCGACACGTTTTTCCCCCAGGCCTTGTCCTTGCCGAAGGGTAGCTCGTAGATATAACTGAACACGAAGCGATGACGAACGTCGAAGTCGGCGTTTCCATATTCCGCTTTCGCATCGGTGGCCAGCCTGAAGTCGCCCTGGTTGGCGGAGCCCAGGCTCGCGCTCGAAGCATTGTCCAGCGCATGACTAAACGTGTACGAGCCTTCAAATTGCAGGCCATGCGAGAACTGCTTCTCAAGACGCACCTGCAAGGAGTGATAGTTGGAGAAACCGTCGGAACGGAGTAAGTCGATGGCCGTATCGAAAACGGGATCGCAATTGGGAGGATTTGCGTTGTCGCAGATTTTGGCGGGCCGGCGGGGCGCAGTCGGACAGTTCGCGGGAGTAATGTTTGCGGCCGGGTCGTTGCAAAGCGTCGCAAACTGGGGATAGGTGGCGGGAAGGGCCTGGTTGCCATTGTAAAAGTTGAAGAGCTTCAGGCCGCGGGAACCGGCGTAGGAGATATCGAGGAGGATGTCGGAGGGCAATTGGTACTGGAATCCGAAATGCCATTGCTGATTGTAAGGCGTGCGAATGTTGGGGTCGATGGAGTAAAGAATTGGTGTGTTTGGATCGACGAGCGCATTGGAAGGAAACCCATTCGCCAGGACATTTAGATCAGGAATCGAGCAATCGTTTGGTCCCAACGCCGGATTGGCAATGTTCAGCGTGCACGGCATTGTGAATGCCTCAGTGACGAAGAACGGCGGATTAAAACCGGGGCTGGGATTTGAGAACGGGCCATTTTCCTGGCCGCCGTAAAAAATGCCGTAGCCGGTGCGCATCACCAGTTTGTCGGAGATCTTGTACGCCAAACCGACGCGCGGGGCGAAGTTGTTCAAGTCCGGTTTGACCAATCCCGGAGTTCCTGTGGCACTGACGGGAATGAGGGCCGCAAGCGTCGGGGTGAGCTGGGCATTCACTCCCTTGGGAACAATCAGCGAATCCGTCGCGAAATCAAAGGTAGCTTGCTGGTTGTGAGCTTCCTTGATGGTGCTGAACACTTCGTAGCGCAAGCCCAAATTCAGGGTCAATTTCCCAGAAACTTTCCAATCATCCTGCAAGTACGCGGCGTAGATGTGGCGCCGGTAGTCGATGTTATGCAAGTTGGTGATCGAACCACTGTCGGGAATGCCAAGTAAAAAACTGGCGAAGGCGTTGCCGCCCGCGACACCGGAAGTATCGTCGTTGGCCACGGTAAATTCGATTGGGGCGGCAGGGTTAGCCGTGAATTCTGTGCCGAAACCCATGGTGCCGCGCGAGGCCGCGGGCTGGAAGATGGTGAACTGTTCGATACGCACTTCACCCCCGATTTTCAGGGCGTGCTTTCCGGCGACTTTGGTTAAGTTATCGGTGAACACCCAGCTATTTTGCTTTTCGATGGAGGGGAGAAACCCCGAACTGCCGATGGGAATGGAAGAGCCGTCATTGAACGTGATATTGGGCAGCCCGCCGTTGTTGGGGGCAAAAGGCACGCCGGGAAAATCCAACTGAGCCGCGACGTTGACGTTGTAATTGATCTGAAAACGGTGGGAATTGATGCGGTTGTATCCGAGACGAAATTCATTGACGAGGGCGGGGTTAAACATGTGAGTTTCGCTGATGGCCACGCTGCGGTAGGAATTGTCTTCATTGCCGCTGAAAAAATCCCCGCCATCCAAAGCATTTTGAAAGGGCGAGGGAATAAACCGCGGCTGGTCTTCGTAGCTGAAGCGCACGAAAGAATAATCGTGTTCGGAGATTTTGTGGTCGACGCGAACGTCGAAATTATTTCGCGTGGTTTGTTCCAAGGGAAGCGCGAGGTAATTGAAGTTCGGATTGGACGAGTTGGGCGAAGGGTACAAGGCTGCGAGCCGCGCGGCGAGGGGATCGATCGCGGTCGTTCCGGAAGGGTTCTGCGCGCTCTGGAACATGTTGGTGGGGACGCCGCTGGAATTCACGCCGATGGGCACGCCGCAAAAGCCGTTGGGATTCACAGTGGATATTTGAGTCAAGCGCGCGTTAAAGAGTTCACCGACATAGGTGGGGTTCCCATTGCAATCCAGGGCAATCTGGCCGGTAGCGTTCCCATTTGCATCGGAAGCGTATACCGGAGTATTCGTGAGCATGGAGGAGAAATCGCCATTAATCATGTTTTGTGTGGGAATCGTGCCGTTCAAAATCAAGCCTTCGCGAGTCCTGAGGCCTTCGTAATCAGCAAAGAAAAACGTGCGGTTCTTGATGATCGGACCGCCGAATGTAACGCCGAATTGATTTTGCTTGTAGGGTTCGCGGCCAAACCCCTGCTGCTTCACGGTAGAATTCGCCGCGTCCAAAGCGTCGTTGCGGAAGAACTCGTACAAATCGCCGTGAAAACTGTTCGTTCCGGACTTGATCATGGCGTTCATGATGGCGCCGTTGCCGCGGCCGAATTCGGCGCTATAGGAGTTGGTTTGCACCTTGAATTCGGCGATGGCATCGACGGAAGGCTGAATCACGAAAGCGGATTCGTTGAGCACATCGCCCAGGTTGGCGTTGTTGTCGATACCGTCGAGAAGAAAATTGTTCTGCAAGGCGCGGGCACCGTTGGCGCTGAAGCCGTAGCTGGCCGAGACGCGCGAACCCGGCTCGCTGGGTGCCACGCCGGCGCCGAGCAACGCGAGTTGCGCGTAATTTCTGCCGTCGAGGGGAAGGGTAGAGACTCTCCGGCTGTCCACAATTTGGCCAAGGTCGGAAGTTTCCGTTTCCAAATGCAGCTCGGTGGCAGTTACGAGCATTTTTTCTGCGGCGGCACCAACCTGGAGCGTGACATCCACGGCCAGGCGGTCCTGGACTTTCAGCTCCACGGGGCCGGCGACGGCGGTTTTGAAGCCTTCCTTTTCGACACTCACGGTGTAGCGGCCGATTCTAAGCGGTCCGGCAAAGTACTCGCCGGAGTCGTTGGTTGTCGCTACAAATGGGGTACCGCGATCCACGTCGCGAACCGTCACTTTTGCGCCCGACACAATGGCGCCGCTGGGGTCACGAACAATGCCGACAATGTTGCCGGTATCCTTTTGGGCCCACAGATTTGGCGAGGAGAGAGCGGACAACAGGACAATGGCAAGAATAAGTCGCAAAAACTTCGGAAAGTCAAATTTCATAGGCCACCCCGGAGCCGCATCGCTTCTGGATTGGGTAGATGCGGGTATTGCTCGTGCTTTCGATTCCTTTCTTTTACTTTCTTTTTCTTCCGCTGTCAAGCATTCTTGTTTTCTCCAAACCGGGCCGCCGGCCGACTGGCTCTGGTGCAGGGCAGGTTGCTTTCGCCGTCCCGACGGTGCGGTGAAACCTCAAGGGTTCGCAACCCAGCGGCTCTTCGAGGTTGAAGCTACTAAGCCATTTTATTTTTTTCCTTCCTTCTGCCGTATGATGAACCCATGCGGCTCCTGCTGGTCGAAGATGACGCGCGAATTGCGCGTTTCGTGGCCAAAGGCCTGCGCGAACAGGCCTATGCGGTGGATGTCGCCGGCACTGGTGAAGGCGCCCTTTATCAAGCGGCGGTCAACAGCTACGACCTGGTGATTCTCGACGTCATGATTCCGGGAAAAGATGGTTTCGCGGTTTGCCGCGAACTGCGCAAGACCGGGCAGCGCATGCCGATCTTGATGTTGACCGCGCGCGATGCCGTCGAAGATCGCATCGCAGGGCTCGACCACGGGGCAGACGACTATCTAACGAAGCCATTTGAATTTCGCGAATTGCTGGCTCGTTTGCGCGCGCTCCTCCGCCGTTCCGGCGAATTGCGGCCCGCGAGAATCATGGTCGGGGACTTGGTTCTGGACACGGGTGCGCAGAGCGCGGCGCGCGCGAACCGGCACATCACGCTAACGGCCAAAGAATATGCGTTGCTCGAATATCTGGCGCGGAACGCGGGAAGAGTCGTTGGCCGCGCGGAAATCGCCGAGCACGTCTGGGACGAGACTTTCGATCCGTTTTCGAACTTGATCGAAGTCTACATCAACCGCCTGCGCCGAAAAATTGATGCGGACTCACCGAAGCCGCTCCTGCAAACCCGGCGCGGCGCGGGCTATGCTCTTGGCACGGCTCCGGATGCGCACGACGCCGAATCCAGAGAAGGAAGCATTTCTACGCGCCAGCGTGGCAGGCCGGCGGCTCATTTACGGAAGAATCATGCTTGATTCGGTTCGCGCGCGCCTGACACTTTGGTACACGGCCGTATTCACTCTCGTCCTGCTCGCTCTTTCGCTCATGACAGGATTCGTTTTTTTGCGCAGCGTCCAGCGCCGCATGGATGCGGATTTGAGCGAGCTTTCCGACGCTTTCCTCGTCACGGTGCACGCGGAAATGGAGGACCAGAGCGGACCTGATGCTTTCAAATCAGCGGCACTCGTGGCGATTGCAGAACATCTTTTCCGCGATCACGTTTACGCGATTGTGGATTCCAATGGCCAGATGGTCGTAAACTCCCTCGAGAACCTCCCGTCAGCTTCCAAGAAGGATTCCTCCCCGCCTGGCCTTTTGGATTCGCCGTCTTTCCGTCAATTCCTTGCCGGTGCTTCGGGAGCAGATCGGCATTTTGGAAAAGTGAAAGGCGGCAGGAACGGCTATCGCGCGTTTGCACGCAGCTTTTCCGCCCGCGGAAATACCTACACGCTTGTTACGCTTCGGTCTCTACATCCGCAAGAGGAGATGCTCGAAGAAGTGACGGAAACATTTGCCTGGGTCATTCCCATTGCCATTTTGATGGCCAGCGGCGGTGGCTATTTTCTCGCCCGAAAAAGTCTCGCCCCCGTCGTGGCGATGAGCAGCCAAGCTGGCCGCATCGGCACCGCAAATTTGCACGAGCGGCTGGCCATTCAGAATGAAAAAGACGAACTAGGTCATTTGGCGCGTTCGTTCAATAGTTTGCTGGACCGTTTAAGCGAGTCGTTCGAACGGCAGCGCCGCTTCATGGCGGATGCCTCGCACGAGCTGCGCACTCCCGTGGCGATTCTGCGCGGGGAATCCGAAGTCGCGCTGTCGCAGCAGACGCGGTCACCTGATGAGTATCGCGAGTCTCTGGGTGTTTTGCATCAAGAGGCGGAGCGGCTCACACACATTGTCGAGGATCTTTTTACTCTGACACGCGCCGACGCCGGGCAATATCCCCTGCAACCGCGTGATTTTTATCTCGAAGAACTGGTTTCCGAATGCGTGCAGTCCGCTCGCACACTCGCTCTCGCAAAGAAAATTATATTGAACTTCGACGGCGCTTCGGAACTTCCAATCCATGCCGATGAATCCCTTCTACGCCGCATGATCCTCAATCTTCTCGATAACGCGATCAAGTACACGCCGAGCGGAGGGCGCGTCACTATAACTTGCTGTCAAAAAGGCGAAGAATATGCCTTGAGCATTACCGATACCGGAACGGGCATTCCAGCGGAGCTTCAGCCACGAATTTTTGAGCGGTTCTTTCGCGCCGATAAAGCTCGCTCCCGTTCGGAAAGCGATGGCGGCGGAGCTGGCCTGGGTCTGGCTATTTCTAGATGGATTGCTGAAGCGCACCGTGGCCGTCTCGAGTTGACCCGCTCGGACGCCGGCGGAAGCACCTTTACTGCTTATCTACCGGCCAGGTCCGAACCCCACCCTGCGTCTGATTAATGCTGCGTTTATCTCGGCCTCTGTAATCTCCAACTGGGCGCGGATTTGCGCGATTTCTTGTCGCTAGACGCCTGGTTTCATCGAGTCTTTACATTGGAGAATCTTTCGTATGCTGCGGTGTCTGGCGCTCCTCGCACTGTTCTTTGCGGCTTCGTCCGCGTTTGCCCAGGGCGGTCCCCCTTACTACACTAACGATCCTGGCACTCCCGGCAACCTCAATTGGGAAATCAACCTAGGCTACATGCCATTTTTCTACAGCGATCAGTCCGTCTCCCACACACCGGACGTCGATATCAATTTCGGGGTTGGCGATCGTATCCAGCTCACTTACGAAAATGCGTGGTTGCGCGTCCAGCAGCCTGCTTCCGCGACTAAATTTGGACTGGGGCAGTCCAACCCGGGGGTAAAGTGGCGTTTTTACGATGCCGGGGAGGATGGCCTGTCGATCTCGATGTTCCCGCAATTTTTCCTCAACAACCCGAACGATGCGGTCCATCGCGGCATTACGTCCCCCAGCCAATCGTTTGAGTTTCCTATGGAGTTTTCCAAGAAATTTGGACCGGTCGACGTGGATTACGAAATCGGTTATCAATTTGTTCACAAAGGGCCGAACGCTTGGCTCACTGGTCTTGTCGTTGGGCACGATCTCACTTCAAAACTCGAAATCGATATGGAGCTCTACAATCAAGGCACCTTTCATCCTTCCAACAATCAGCCCACGATTGACTTCGGCGCGCGATACAAAATCCATAGCCCGATCATTGTGCTGCTGATGGCCGGTCGAGCTCTCGAACCCACGCGCAGCAATCAATCCTATTTCCTCGGCTATTTCGGGCTTCAGTTTCTCTTGCCTCCTAAGTCTTACAAATTGGAATAACCTGCCTTTTCTTCTTTGCACGCTTGGCACTGGTTCAGCCGGCGGGCCATTTCGGTTGAAGTTGTCGTCTCTGCCCGAGGCCGCTCTAGCTTGCACTTGTCTGTCATCCAGTAATATCGTAGCCACGGGAAGTCGGTCGACCTCAACTCCCATGGGCTTGAACGGTTCCATCCCATGAAAATCCTAGTCGTCGAAGATGAAAAGGGAATGGCTCAGGTCCTCCGGCGGGGCTTGGAAGAAGAGAATTACGCCGTCACCCTCGCTCACGACGGTGTTTCGGCTCTATCGCTCTCCGAAAAGAATCGCTTTGACCTAGTTCTCCTCGATGTCATGCTGCCTGAGATAGACGGAATTCAAATTGCGCGCCGCATGC
>DASPTW010000055.1:0-50885 GCA_035623215.1 Candidatus Acidiferrum sp. | reverse complement strand
CCGCGATAGTCCTTCAAAACATCGTCGACAAAATAATCGCGCTCCATCACCATCGGCGTTTCCGAGCTGTATCTGGTGCCATAGCGCTTCCAAACCAGGACTTTGTCGATGTCCTGCCCTTCTTTCTTGGCCGTTTGCACGGCGATGTCCGCGCTGGCTTTGTGGTCCACCCACTTGCCGTTGCGCCAGTAACCGTCGACGTAAATGAGCACTCGGCTGCCAGAGTCGGCCGCGCGCAAGCCACAAGCTTCGCCGCTGAATCCTCCGAACACCACGGAGTGCACCACGCCGATTCGTGCGCACGCCAGCATGGTGATGGGCAGCTCCGGGATCATGGGCATGTGAATGGTCACGCGGTCGCCAGTCTTCAATCCTGCGAAGCCGGTCAGCATGGCCGCCACTTCATTTACGCGCTTGTACAGCTCTTGATAGGTGATGACCGACGCGGCTTCACCCTCGGGCTCAGGCACGAAGATCAGCGCGGCCTTGTTCCGGTACTTGGCGAGATGCCGGTCCACGCAGTTGTAGCAGGCGTTGATTTTCCCGCCGACAAACCACTTCCAGAACGGAGGCTGTTCCGTGTCCAGCGTGGTGTGCCAGTATTGGTCCCAGTCCAGCAACTCCGCGTAATGGCGGAAGCACTCCGGAAAGTTTTTTTCGCTAAATTTCTCGACAAAGTCCGGATCGTGCAGGTTGGCCTTGCCGATAAATCGCGCGGGTGGCCGGTAATAGTTTTCCTCTTTCCAGTGAACCGCAATTTGCGCTTCGCTGACCTTCTGTTTTTTCTTGCTCTCTTTTTCTTTCGAGATTAGCTTTTGACGCGCTGTGGCCACGGTGGCAACTCCCCTGGAATTTGGTGTTCGGATGCAGCGGTACAACGAGGGACAGCACTAGCCCAAAATGATGCTCCCGCGCAGGCGCGGGAGTCAATCGCCCGATGACTTACTTCATGCCCCCGACTTCGTCCCAGATCTTGTGCCCGTGCGTTTCCTTCAGCAGCAGGGACCCGACGACGAACGTCATGCTCGCCACGGTCATTGGGTAGTACAGGCCCGCGAGAATGTTACCGGTCGCCGCGCAAGATGACAGCCCAATGAGCGGCACAAGCCCTCCGAACACTCCGTTTCCGATGTGGTATGGCAACGAGAGCGACGTGTATCGGATCTTCGCCGGGAATGCTTCCACTAAATACGCGGCGATCGGACCATACACCATGCACACATAGATGACCTGAATGAAAACGAGCAGGACAAGCATCGGCTTATTCGGATTAACTGCTTCCTTTACCGGCACAAGCGTGCCGCTTGCATCACGAGTCAACGGCGTCAAAGCGATGGCACCAGTCACTTTGTTTTTCGCCGATTTCACCGTCTCCACGTTATTCCCGGCATAGTGATTCATGCTCTTGTAGATCGGAATGTACGTGAGCACCGCAATGAGGCAGCCCGCCATCATGATTTTCTTTCTGCCAATGCGGTCGGAAAGTGACCCAAATACCGTGAAAAATGGCATACCAATCAACAAAGCCGTAGCAATGATGTAATTGGCGGTAGTCGGGTTTACTTTCAGAACGGTCTGCAAGTAGAAGAGCGCGTAAAACTGTCCGCAATACCAAACCACTCCTTGGCCCGCAGTTGCGCCCAGCAACGAAATGAGCACTCGCTTGAGGTTTTCCCATTTGCCGAATGCGTCTTTCAAGGGTTGCAGCGAAGTCGTTCCCGCGGTCTTGATGGACGTGAAGATCGGCGACTCCTTCATTTTCAGCCGGATGTACAAGGAGATCGAAACCAGGATGATGGACAGCAGGAATGGAACGCGCCAGCCCCATTTGGAGAAGGCATCCTTGCTCATCGCGTTTTGCGTCGCCAGGATCACGATCAGCGAAACAAACAAGCCCAGCGTGGCCGTAATCTGAATGAAACTCGTGTAGAAACCGCGTTTCCCATCCGGAACGTGTTCCGCAACGTACACTGCCGCGCCGCCATACTCGCCTCCCAGCGCAAGTCCCTGCAGCACGCGGATCAGCAACAGCGTAATGGGCGCAAACCAGCCCGCCGTCGCGTACGTCGGCAGGAACCCGATCAGCGCCGTTGCCCCGCCCATGATCGTCAGCGTCACCAGAAACGCGTATTTGCGGCCGACGAGATCTCCGATGCGGCCAAAGAACAACGCTCCGAACGGACGCACCAGGAAACCCACGGCAAAAGTTGAGAGGTAAGCGATCAGTGCAATCGTGTCGTTGCCAGCGGGATAAAACTTAGGAGAAAGAACTGCGGCAAGGCTGCCGAAAATATAGAAGTCGTACCACTCAATCATCGTGCCCACAGAGGAAGCGAGGATCACTCGCCAGATGCTGTAGTCGGCCATTCCACCCATGGGCATTGCGTCTGCTCGACTCGCCATGCTTCCTCCTGCTCCGCCTCGACCTGGTTCTTCTGCGCCCTGGCACAGTTCATGTGTCTCTCGCATCAACGGCTTCCGCGATGCCTGCGGACACACCCGCCCTCTCTATTTTTCCTTCCTCATGAATCCCCCCTGTGACCCGCAGTAAGGGGCGCGAGCCAGGTCTTCACGGGTGGAAGGGTTTGGGACGCCCCGTTCATATACGCACCCGCTATTATTGTCAAGAAAGGACTTGCGCCGCAGCCGGCCGCAATCCCCTGTCGCTCTCCATTCAACAAAACCCCTATAGGCTGAAATACCTTCACGTCCTCCCGCCGCATCTATCGCTTATACTTTCCCGGGTCCATCGCCCGCAGAAAGGAGTCACTTTTGAGGTGCAGACTTTGAGCGCTGAAGCAAAAGTTGCTGGCCACTACTCACGCGGCCGAATCGAAGACGCCATCCTTCAGGCAGTTACGCGCGCGGGAAAAGATCCCGCTAGCCTTACCGCCGCGGATTTGGCCCCCGTCGACGAATTCCACGTTGGCGGGATCGAGTCAACCCAAGAGCTGGCTGCGCGGATGGAATTGCGTCCGGGACTCCACCTCCTCGATGTCGGATGCGGCATCGGTGGGCCGGCGCGTTACTTTGCCTCGGAACGAGGCTGCAAAGTCACGGGAATTGATCTGACCGAGGAATTCGTCCAGGTGGCGAGGAGTCTGACCCGGCGAGTCAAACTGGACCATTCCGCGGACTTTCATCACGGTAGCGCCCTGCAGCTCCCGTTCGAACCTGGAACATTTGACAGCGCCTACATGATCCACGTTGGCATGAACGTCGCGGACAAGACAGCTCTTTTCCGTGAGGTGCGCCGCGTACTGAAGCCCGGCAGCCTCTTCACGATCTTCGATCTCATGCGCACTTCCGATGGCCCCCTTCGCTTTCCGTTGCCTTGGGCATTGACCGAAGAAACCAGCTTCGTTGCTGAACCGAATGTCTATCGCCGCGCCCTTGAGGCCGCCGGATTTCAAGTCGTCCAAGAACGCAGCCGCTTGGCCTTTGCCATCGAGTTCACGGAGCGCTCGATGGCGCGCATGGCCCAGGCCGGTCCCCCCGCACTTGGTCTGCATTTGCTCATGGGCGAAGCCACCAAAACGATGCTCGAAAATGTCTTTGCAAGCCTGCGACAGAACCTCCTCGACCCGATCGAACTCTACGCCCGCGCGGTTTGACCTTCTTTCTCCGCAGACAGATACACTCGCGCGGCGAACAGTTCCGAGTTGCCCGTCACCAGCACATAGAACTTCAGGTGGATTGCGAGCGTAGTCGCCTGATTTCAACAGTTGTCATTGATAATCCCTTCTGTTCTAACGAACCCTCCCAATTCCCGTCCGGAAGACGCCTGTCATTCTTGCCAGTTCCGCTTGACGCCTTGCATGCCAATTCTGTGAGGGTTCCCACCGGACACGTTGTTGCTTTTGTCCGGTGGGAAGTCGCAGTTACCACTGCAAAAGGGAGACCGGTGATGAGATTTAAAATACTTGCCCCAGTTCTAGCCGTGACCCTGCTGGCTGCAGGCTTGTCTAATGCTAAGGATTCACCCGACCAGAAACGGGAGAAAACCCGTAAGATGGCGGCGCAAACCCTACAGGATTTGTACAAGATGCAACCGACATCTCGGGAGGCCATCGAGAAGTCAGCCGGATACGCAGTCTTCAATAACATGGGGGTCCACGTCTTACTGCTGAGCACGGAGCGTGGTGCAGGAATGGCTGTCAACTCCAAGACCAAGCAGGAAACCTTTATGAAAATGATTTCGTTGGGCGGGGGTCTGGGTTTGGGAGTGAAGGACTTTCGTGTGATTTTCGTGTTTGAGAACGACAAGGCGCTGGCACATTTTCTAGATTCTGGCTGGTCGGGTTCAGCGCAAGCAGACGCTGCGGCCAAAGCAGGCACGACGGGCGGAGCCTACTCAGGAGCAGTCGAAGTTGAACCGGGTGTTTGGGTGTATCAAATCACGAAAGATGGTCTCGCCCTCCAGTTGACCCTGCAGGGTACAAAGTACTACAAGGACGATGACCTTAACAAAACATAGGGGTCCTCTCTCCAATTGCAGGAACAATTTGAGCTAATCCTTAGTTTTTGTACGCAGCCACCCCAAAGGGGCGCCAGAGCGGTGGTGCGTCGCGAACGCGCCTGCGACCAGTAACAGAAGAGTGAGACCAGCGGAATGAACGCCCGCTGGTCTTGAGTGGCCATATTCATCCCAGTGCTTTGAACCGGGGCGTGTAAATATTGCCTAAGCTCTATGCGATCAGACCTCAACACTTGGGGGCTGACCGATGAGCGTCGTGAAGTTGCGGCGGAGTGGCTGTCCCTCCATGCTTCTCAAGATACTGGCAGGCTTTGATGATGTCGTTGGCCAGCGTGTCCATCACGGTATGGTTCAAATGAGGACGCACGACAATGCGTAAGCTGTTGATTTCCTGAGCATCCGGTGGCATCGCGTAGGCGGAAAGTACCCAGCCTCGCTCGCGCACCTTGTTCGAGACGTCGAATTCGTTGAAGTTGTTGAATTTCTTGTTGAGCGTGAGGGCGACGACCGGAATGCGCTGCGTTTCGTTCATGATGACGAAATAGCCCGAGTCAACTAATCGTTGACGCAGATAAACGGCATTGTCGAGCGTGTGCCGCATGATCCTGGTGTAGCCTTCGCGTCCGAGCCGCAGCATCATGTACGTCTGGACCGCGATCGTCGCTGTACCGCGACTGAAGTTCAGCGTCGCCGTCGGCATCTCCCCACCGAGGTAATTGACGTAGAAGACCAGGTCTTCGTTGAAGACCTTCCGGTCCCTAAAAACGACCCAGCCGAGGCCCGGCGGCACTAAGCCAAATTTGTGACCGGAAGCATTGATTGATTTTACGCGAGGTAGCCGGAAGTCCCATTTGTAGTCCGGGTAAAGGAACGGGTTGACGAAGCCGCCCGAAGCACCATCGATGTGCATAGGGATACTGAAACCCGTTCGCTTCTCGTACTCATCGAGCCAGTCGTGAATTCCCTGAAAATCATCGTCCTCGCCTGTGAACGTTTGCCCAGCGATGGCCACAACGCAGATGGTGTTCTCGTCAACGTATTTTTCCAGGCGCTCGGCCGTCAAACGGTAGTTTCCCGGCCTCAGCGGCACGATGCGCGGCTCGACGTCGAAATAGCGCATGAACTTCTTCCACACGATCTGCACGTTGCCGCCGGTAACCATATTCGGTGTGCTTGTGTTCTTTCCTGTCTTACGCCGCGCCTCCCGCCAATTCCACTTGTGAGCTAGTCCGCCCAACATGCAAGCCTCAGAGGACCCAATAGTGGCTGCGCCGTAGGGCTCCACGCCTTTCGGCCCGTTCCACAGGTTATGGAGCCAGTTCACTATGAGACGCTCCATTACGTATACCTGCGGGTACATGTCGTGATCGATATAGTTCTTGTACATATGCGTTCGCGCGACCTCGACGGCTTCCGGCTCAGCATATGTCGTTACGAATGAAGAGAGGTTTAGCTCGGGGTTGGCGTCCGTCCAGGCGAAGCTGTTCACAATGGCTTGGGCCGCACGGGGCGTCATTCCCGCAGCAGGGAATGTGTCTTTCGAGATCACTGCGTTGAATTCATCGTACGGAGTCGCTTTTTCCGCAGCAATGGGGGCTAACTGAGTAACTGCCATGGAAGCCTCCTAAATCGTGAACCCGTTAGGATACAGGCATGCATTCTGCCTGGGGCCGTGACACGTTTCTTGCAGCAATGTCTCAGCCATAAGCAGGCTCGCAGACTAGCCCGGACTCTTCGTGCAAATCGCCTGTTAGAAGTAACAGGGGGATCGCCGTGAAGCTAAAGTTGAACTGGTGTTGCTTGACGGTACTCGGGTGAAAAATAGGTAGAGGCTAGGTCCCGATTTAGTCGGCAACTTGGAAACAGAATCACAACGTTGACTCCAAATGCAAAAGGGCTTTTCGTTCGGGCGTGAAATCGATCGGTTTCGCGGTACTTACGCCAATCTTCAACTGGAGCGCGGAACGCGAATCGTGATACAACCTCCGCTTGAACTTTTACAGCGCCATTTTCCTTTTTTTCGCCGGGGCTATTGGCGGTTCTATTAATGCCGTCGCCTTCCACTTCAACTTTTACAGCGCTATTTTTCTTTTTTTCGCGGGAGCCCTCGGCGGTGGCATCAACGCTGTCGCCGGCGGCGGGAGTTTTGTCGCATTTCCGGCGTTGCTTTTCACTGGCGTTCCCGCGATTCCCGCGAACGCCACGAACACGCTTGCGCTGTGGGTGGGGACCACCGCGAGTGGCGGAGCCTATCCTCAAAAGCTGGAGATTCCCCGCCGAGTCTTCATTCCGCTGGTGATCACCAGTTTAGTTGGTGGCCTCGCCGGTGCCGTTCTCTTGATTCACACGCCGCCCCAGACCTTTCTTCGCGTGCTTCCCTGGCTGTTGCTCGGCGCCACGCTGCTCTTCGCCTTTGGCAACCATCTCACTGGCCGAATTTCCGCTGGAATCTCGCCCGATGCCACAAATACGGCGGTGGCAACCGCATCTTTTTTCGAGCTGCTCGTTGCCGTCTACGGCGGCTATTTCGGCGGCGGCATCGGCATCATGAATTTGGCCATGCTTGCTGCGCTCGGCATGACGGACATTCACGCCATGAATAAACTCAAAGTGCGGCTTGGGGGTGTCATCAATGGCGTTGCCACCGTAACCTTCATCGTTAGCAAAGCCATCGTGTGGCCGCAGGCCATTGTCATGACGGCAGGCTCGGTCGTGGGTGGTTATTCCAGCGCGCACTACGCGCAGAAGCTTCCGCAATCCTGGAGTAAAGCGTTTGTCATTCTCGTCGGCTCGGCCATGACCGTGTACTTCTTCTGGCGCGGTTATCATTGAAAGGCCGTGACTGGTGACTCGTGACTAGTGATTGGCGCAAGACTCAATATCCTCGCGCAGGTTTGATATAGTCCCGCTGTCATGGACGCAACTTCGGCACAGTCGAATTCCGTTTCTGCCCAGGCGTCACGACTCACGCAAAACCAGATCCGCGGCTTCTGGGCCGCCTGGGGCGGCTGGGCGCTCGATGGCATGGATTCTTTCATCTATGCGTTGGTCCTGGTGCCTTCGCTTCGCGAGCTTCTGCCGCGCTCCGGAATCTCCGCCAACAAAGGCAACGTTGGTTTCTATGGCGGATTGCTCTTCGCGCTTTTTTTGTTTGGTTGGGGCCTGGCGTTTTTGTGGGGACCCGTCGGCGATAAATTCGGCCGCGTGCGAACGCTCATGCTCACCATCGTGTGGTATTCCGTTTTTACGTTTCTCAGCGCGCTCGTTTGGAACGTCTGGCAGCTCGCCGTTTTGCGGTTGCTCGCGGGAATCGGCATCGGCGGCGAGTGGGCCATGGGCGGAACTTTCGTTGCCGAAGCCTGGCCGGAAAATCGCCGCCGCGCCGGCGCCGGCTATATGCACACGGGCTATTACGTCGGAATTTTCATCGCCGCGATTCTCAACTTCGTGATCGGCAGCCATTTCGGAAGCTCCGCTTGGCGCGTGATGTTTGCGGTCGGCGGATTGCCGGCGCTCTTGCTGGCGTGGGTGCGCTACGGCGTCGCGGAACCGGAGCGCTGGAAACAAAAAGAAGAAGTCGTTCACTCCTGGAAAATCTGGCAGCCCTTCGCCGCTCTTTTTTCCGATGCCCTTCGCCGCAGAACAATCTTAAACTCGCTGTACATGCTTGCGTCGATCTGCGGACTATGGGCGGGCACCGTGTATGTTCCTGCGGCCGTGACCGCGCTCGCGGAAGCCGCGGGAAAATTCGGTCCGCAAGCCGCTCAACTCGCTTCTCGCGCCACCATGCTGGTTTCCTTTGCGACGATTCTCGGCTGCTTCGCGATGCCCTGGTTTGCTGAAAAATTTGGCCGCCGCGGCGCGCTGGCTTTTTATTTCTTGCTGATGCTTGCTTTCATCGCGTTAACGTTTGGAAAAATTTTCTATCTCGGCGCGCCGGCGCTGCCCTGGTTTTTTGCTTGCCTGCTCTTTCTCGGATTCGGCGGCGCGAATTTTGCGGTTTACACGCTGTGGCTTCCAGAACAATATCCGACCGAGTGCCGCGCCAGCGCGTTTGCCTTTTCTACTTCGTTCGCGCGATTTGGCGGCGCGGGTATCACCTTTCTGGTCGGAGCAGGCGTACACCATTTTCAATCGCTTGGAATCCCGGTGGCGCTGACGTCGCTCGCCTTCGCGTTTGGATTGTTCTTGATTCCCTTGGGCGTGGAGACGCGCGGCGAAGGTCTGCCCGCATAAGCGTATAAGAAAGTTGCGAGTCGAAATAACCATGGCCGACGTCGAAATAAAAGTTTTTCCGATTGAGACACTGCACGAATTCTGCACGCGCGTGTTGCGGCATTTTGGCGTGCCGAAAGACGATGCGGAGCAAGCCGCCGAAGTGCTTGCCGCCGCCGATTTGCGCGGTATCGATTCGCACGGCGTGGCGCGGCTGCACACTTATTTCGACATGCTGACGCTGGGCCGCATCAATCCCAAGCCGAAAATCAAAATCGTGCGCGCGACGCCGAGCACCGCGACAGTGGACGGCGACAACGGCCTCGGCCTCGTCGTCGGCCCGCAAGCCAATCGCATCGCCATGGACATGGCCGAAAAATGCGGCTCGGGTTGGGTCAGTGTCTGCAACACCAATCATTTTGGCATCGCGGGCTACTACGTCTTGCAGGCGCTCCAGCGGGATTTGATCGGCTGGGCCATGACGAATTCGACGAAACTCGTTGCCCCGCTGTGGGGTGCCGAGCGCATGCTCGGGACGAATCCCATTGCGATTGCGTTTCCTGGAAAACACGAACCGCCGATTGTGATTGACATGGCCACCAGTGCGACTGCCTATGGAAAAATCGAAATCGCTCGCCGCAGGCGCGAACCCATTCCCGAAGGATGGGCCATCGATCGCGAAGGACGCGGCACAAAGAATCCCGACGATATGATTGCGGGCGGCGCCATGCTGCCCCTTGGCTCGGAACGCGAGCGCGGCGGCCACAAAGGCTACGCGCTGGCCATGATGGTGGACATTTTGTGCTGCGTGCTGAGCGGCGCGAATTGGGGGCCGTTTGCTCCGCCCTTCGCGTTGCGCCAGGAAATTCCCAAGCGCAGCGTTGGAAAGGGTATCGGCCATTTCTTTGGCGCGATGCGCATCGACGGCTTCATCGAGCCGGACGAATTCAAGTGCCAGATCGACGAGTACATTCGCGTGTTTCGCGCAACGAAACCAGCGCCGGGCACGAATGGTCCTCTCATTCCTGGCGATCCGGAGCGCGAAGCGGAAAAAGACCGACGAAAAAACGGCGTCCCGCTGATTTCACCGGTGGTGGAAGAGCTGCGCGACATTTCCCACAAGACCGGCATTCCGTTCGAATGACGCCGCGTTCCGCGCGCCTTTTAGCTTCGCAGGAAATCCGGAGGCGCGCCGCGCAAGGAAGCGTCTAGCAATTGAATTGTGTGCACGACTGGTGTTTTTTGCTGTTGCCGCGCCAGGGAAGCCTGGAGCTGCAGGACGCAGCCGGGATTTCCCGTGGCGACCACATCGGCGTTCAGCGTCGCGATGTGCTGAGCCTTGCGATCGCCCAGCTCGCGCGCCGTATCCGGCTGGACGAGATTGAAGATTCCCGCTGAGCCGCAGCAGATGGGCGCCTCCGGAATTTCCGCGAGCTCGAGCTGCGGAATTCCACAGAGTAAAGCCCGAGGCTGCGAGCGCACGCCTTGCGCATGTTGCAAGTGGCAAGAATCATGGAAAGCCACGCGCATTTGCAGCGGATGGCGTGGTGCGCACGGTCCGAGTTCCGCCAAAACTTCACTGATGTCCTTGCACTTCGCGGAAAATTCCCTGGCGCGTTCAGCATAGACAGGGTCATCGCGCAGCAAGTGCCCGTATTCCTTCACGGATGAGCCGCAGCCCGCGGCGTTTGTGATCACCGTGTCGACATCGGCCTGCCCGAACGCATCAATCGTTTTCTTGGCGAAATCGATGGCGCTCACTTCTTCGCCAGCGTGCACGAGCAGCGCGCCGCAGCAACTTTGCGATTGCGGCGCGATCACTTCGCAGCCTTCCGCGGCAAGAACGCGGACGGTGGCGGCGTTCACTTGAGAAAAGAATTCGCGCTGCACGCATCCAAGGAGCAAACCCACGCGGCGGCGCTTGGCTCCCACGGCAGGCGTATGCTCGGGGACCTCTTCCTTCTTCACAAGCCTTGGGAGCAAAGCTTCCATGCTCTGCCATTTCTTCGGAAGCAGCTTAACAAGGCCAAGCCCGCGAGCCAAAAACTGCAATCCCGATTTTTGGTAGGCGACCAGCGGCGCGCGCAACTGCCGCAGCCGCTCCGGGTGTGTGAACCGCTCGAATAAGAATCGGCGATGACGTTCCTCCGCGGGTGAGCGCTCAAAATTGCGTTCGATTTGTGCGCGCGTCGCTTCGATCAATTTTCCGTATTCGACTCCGGACGGGCACGCCGTCATGCAAGCCATGCACCCGAGGCAGCTATCAAAGTGGCTGACCCACGTGGGATTGATTTGCGCGGCGCCTTCGGCGGCGAGTTTCATCAAATAAATTCGGCCGCGCGGCGAATCCATCTCTTTTCCCCAAAGGACGTACGTGGGGCAAGCCGGAAGACAAAAGCCGCAGTGGACGCACTTGTCGATGAGTTCCGGGGCAGGCACATGATGTCCGTCGAAAGCAGATGTTGAACACGAGTTGGGAGCGGCAGTCATCGCATCAATAGATTCGACGTGATGGTTGAGAAGGTACCCGAAGCTGCCGACTTGAAGCAACGGAAACAAGAGCTCTTTGCAGGCTGCCGCAAAACAGAACGCCTGCAACCAAGCACAGGAAGTCCGCCAAAAACGTTCAGACGGTCTTGGCGAGGCGCACCCTGCGTTTTCAGGTCTGCCCGCGGCAGGCAGGGTGCGGGTTTTCTCTGTACTCTCTTCAAACGCTTTTACCCAAGAGAAGATCCTCATCTCCGTTGCTCCCACGGCGAAATGTTTCCAAAGAGATACGAGAATCTGTTATTGAGATGGGTACAGGAGCCGCGGCGAGGCTTGTCTGTATCCAGCAGGAAAACTAATGTAAGAGATAAGGACAGCAATAAAAGACAGAGGAAACTCCAGGAATCAGCAGGGATATACTGGAATTGGCGTGAGGAGGGGCAGTGAATCTGCCCGACGAAAATGAGTCCTGAAGCAAGAGGCGCGGCGCGGGCGTTTGTCCGCAGCCTGAACATTTTGCTGAAGTTCGCGCGGCTGTATGAATTCGGCCACGTCCGCACGGCGGCGCAGTTTGATACGACGTGGGATGAATTGCGGCAAGCGCTGGAAGACAGCGGCGGAAGCGGCTTGCTGCTGGGAGCGTCCGGAACGCAGATTTTGTTGGATGGCGTACCGCTCGGATCGGCAGCGGGCGAAAGAAGCTTCGCGCAGTTGCTCACGAGTTCCGGAATCGCCAGCATTCACTTTTCCCCAGGATTGACGCAACCGCAATTCGCGCGATTCGTGCGCGCGTTTCCCAGCGGAAATGCAAAGCCGTCGGCGCTCGCCGAACAGTTGAAGACCGCGCTCGCCGGAGATCCCTACATCAAAGTGAATGAGATTCGCTACGTGGCGGAAGATTCGTCGGTGGCGGGAATCAAAGTCGCGGCGCAGTTGACGGCGAAAGCGTTGGGAGCACAGGGCGACAAGTTCAGAGAATTCTTCGAAGACCCGAACAAAATGCTGCAGATGATTTTGGCGGCGGAAGGTGCGCGCGGCGGCGGTGGCGGCGGAATGGGCGGGCCGGGGCACGGTCCGGGAGGATCGGGGCCGGGATTTGGGTTGGGCGGCGGCGGGATGGGTGGAGGTGGCGGCGCCGGCGGCGGAGGAACTGGAACAGGTGGAGGAACGGGGAGCGGCACAGGTCCCGGTGGCCCTGGCGGAGCATTGTGGGAAGGTAGCGGCGGGTCCGGAAGTGGCGGGGGGCCTGGAGGTGGGGGGCCCGGAGGTGGAGGCCCTGGTAGTGGTGGACCGGGAGGTGGAGGCCCCGGTGGTGGCGGTCCGGGTGGTGGAGGATTTGGTGGCGGGAGTAGTCCGGGCGGAGGAGCGGGAGGCGACGGCGGAGTTGGAGGAGGGGCCGGGAGTGTCGGCGGCGGAGGATTTGGTGGTGGAGTAGGGGGAAGTGGCGGCGGTGGAACCGGGACAGGCACGGGAGGCACAGGAAGTCCAGCCGGGCCACCGGGAAAATGGCTGACCGCGTCGGCGCTGCTGCGCGGCGAAAAAGTTGGAGGCATGGCTTTGCCGGGAGGCGGCGGGCCTGCGGCTGGCACCGGCTTCATGGTTGAGGAAGAAGATATTCGCTCGATGCTGGGATTGTTCGCGCAATTGGGCAAAACGCGAAAGGATCCAGACGGGCGCATGGATGCAGTGACGTTCCAGTCGCGCTTGAGCGCGATGCCGGTGCGCACGCAATTCACGTTGCAGCAAGCGCTGGCGGGACTCGCCGCGCAAGCGCCCGATGCAAAGCCGGACAAGCCGATGCTCTTGAAATTGGCGGAGCACGTGGCGATTCGCTTCGCACTGGACAGCTACGAAAAAGGCGAGCTGCGAGTAAACGCCGTCAAACAACTTCTCGACCGCATGAACACGGAAATTGAAGCGCTGCGGAAAATCCTCTCCACCCAGGAAGAGATGATGGCGCAGGCGGGCCTTTCCGTGCAGTCCTACACGGAACTGTTGGACCAGGAATTCTGGGAGCAGGTTCCGGAAGAGAATAAGAAAGAAGTGCTGACTTCGGACGAGGCGTGGTGCGTGCCGCCGCGCAACGTGCGGGCGTTCCTGGAAGAAATGTTGCGGCGCGGCGAATTGAAAACCGCCAACGAAATTTTGATGAAGTACGCGTCCTGCGTGGGATTGGAAGCGCCGGAAGCGCGCCGCACCACGGCGATCGGACTTTCGGATTTGGGCGAGCTGTACGGCAGCGGCGACGGCAGCGCGCTGATGGAAGCCATCCGCAAGCTGGGCAACCAGTTGGCGGTGGAGCGCGAGCCGGAATTGCAGACGCTGATCAGCGCAGCGTTCGTGCGGTTGAGCCAGGAAGCGGCGTCGAAGCGCTGCTACCCGGCGATGCAGCAGGCGCTGGCATCGCTCGAAGGCGTCGAGGCGCAGCGCCCGGGATCCACTCAGAGCCTGCGGCCACGCATCGGAGCGGAAGAGCGCCTGCCGGAGTTCATCGAAGAGGCCATGCGAACCGGGCAGATCGCTGACGGGATGATGGACATCCTAAGCCTGATGCCCAAGGCTACGATCCACTACGTCACCAATCGGTTCGGGCAATGCGGCTTCCGCGAGGACTGCGAGCTGTTGTGCGGTGTGGTCCGCCATTTGGGAGAGGATGCCACGCAGCGGCTCATCGAGACGCTGCAGGCGGCGCCTCCGGGGGAGGCGGCGGAAGCCGTTGGCCTGCTGAGCCAGCTTTCGCCGGAAGCCGTGGAAAAGATTTTGCCAGCGCGGCTTTCGCAATGGCCGCGCTCTTCGCATGACCGCGTGATCCGGCAACTTTCGGCTGCGCCACCCGAGCAGCGGGCGCGCCTGCTCGTGGCGGTCTATGATGCACTCGATCCCCTGATCCGGCCCTTGGTGGTCGACGAAATGGGGATGAGCGGCCAGCCCGAGTGCATTCCAAAATTGATTTCGCTCGTGCAGAACGACGACACGCCGGGTTTCACGCGCGTGAAGGCGATCGAAGCGCTCGGACGGTTGCGTGCTTCCGCGTCCAGGCCGCTGCTGCAACACATCCTGGAAACGAAACAAGTGTGGCGCTGGGTCTATCCGAACGAAATGAGAATTGCTTCGGCGCAAGCGTTGCTGCGGGTCGACCCGAGGGTTGGCATGGATAAAGTGGCGGCCAGCGGCATCGACCGAAAGGAATTGACGCTGGAGCCGACGGACCCCGAAGCCAACGCTTCGGTAATTCGCCAACGCCGCTATGCCAGATTAAAGCTGGCAAAAAATCTGTTAGCGGTAACCACCAACCTGCGCGAGAACTTCAAGCTGAGCATCCCCGAACTGAATTTAGGCGGCGGCATCGGTTCGGGCGAACGGCACCTTGCGCCGGGCTCCGTGCTGAATCTGAAGATCTCTCACGGCGTGCGCAGCATCAAGGCCCAAGCGTTGGTGCGCGGCGCGCGGCCCCAAGCGATGGCGTTTGAATTTGTGGAGATGGACCTCGAAGAGCGTTACCGCCTGCGGAAGATGCTGCTGGAGCTGGGCGGCATGCCCATGGTCGCGCAAGTGACGAATCGCAGCCGGCGCCGCGGCCGCGTAGCGGTTGCCAAGACCTGATTCCTGCAAGAGAAGCTCTCTCTTCTAAATGGCCTTTGGCTAGGTTGCCCTGCCTGCCCTTTCGATCGTTAGAGAGTTGATTGTAGTTCCCATGCCAAAGAGGTGTTCTACCAGGAGCAGTACCGCAGAGCCAAAGCAAGAGGGGAGTGCCCCAACACGAAAGCCGCCGTTCTCATTGACGGTAAGGGTGCTGGCAGCATCTTCTACCTTTGCCAAGCGGAGAAATGCGAGGTTCACAACCGCGTGACCCGCTACCAGCCGACGCCGCAGGAGCAAGCCCAACGCAAGAAGCAAGCACTTGCCGAGCGCGTCGAGAAGCTGTCGCGAGTCCACATCCTCGAAGCCACCCGCAAGAAGCTGCCGGACGCTCTCTCCCGGCCCGACTTGGAGATGGTCGCCCTCGACTACCTCCGGCGCTTGGGCCATGACAATCACCGCCGCCTTTCCAAGCTCTACACTTGGGAAGAGAAGAAGAGCAAAGCCTCATGGGGCGGAGAAACCGTAGACTACGAGAAGATTGCGGCGGCTGCCCTGCAAGCCATGAAAGCAGCCGACCTTAACCGCTTCCTCGTTGTCTGCGCTCTCGTTTCCGACCTGTATTGCCCCGGTTACAACCCGAGGCAATCCCTTGAGAAGGATTCGAATCTTGCACGCACAGCAGCGCGGTACAAGGTCAATTCCCCGAAAATAGCTACAGCCGTCCGCACCGAACTTTCACCAAAGAAGGGTGCGCAAACCAGTGGCCCACAATCTCTGACCGCTGCGGAAGAAAGGCATCGGCTAACCTCACGGAAAAAGAAGTAATATCGGCTACCGGCAATGACTCAAAAAGGCTGCGTTCAGAACGCGGCCCTTTTCCTTTCAAACAGTCTTATTCGTGGCCGCCGCGCTGACGGAGCATATTGGCAATTTCCCCGTGACCCTGATGCGACGCCCACTGCGATGGATTGCGGCCTTTGTCATCCCTCGCGTGAATGTCAGCCCCTTTGTCGAGCAATGCCTGCACCACGTCGACGTGGCCCTTGCAGCACGCATACATCAGAACCGTCATTCCAGTTCGGTCCTTCGCATTGACGTCGGCCCCCTCGTCAAGGAGTATTCGCATGACGTCCCGGTGGCCATTCCTTGAGGCTTGCATCAGCGCGGTGAGACCGTTCAACATCTTGGCATTGACATCGGCCCCTTTGGCGAGGAGCAACTGCACGGCATCTTGGCGGCCTTCCACTGAAGCACACATGAGTGCTGTACAACCTGCTCGGTCTTTGGCATTGATATCAGCCCCCATGTCAATCAATGCTCGCATAACCTCCAGCTGGCCAGACTCAGAAACCACCATAAGCACAGTCGGCCCTCCGTCCACTTTCTTGGCATTCACCTTAACGAGTAATTGCAGATCAGTGATCTTCTTGATGGCCGCTGTGCTGACCCACTCGTCAATAATTGCGACCTCAGCGAGCACAACTTGATCAGTAACCATCTCAACCGCCTTGCTACGGATCCACCCATTGTGAGCGCCCTTGACTACCATCGCTAGCACGGCAGGGTCGGTCAACCTATTGAGGATCTGCGCCTCGAGATCGTATTCCTCACCCTGACCGACATTCATCGCCACCTCGGCCAGCATCGTCTGATCGCTAAGCTTCTCAATCGCGATCTTGCGAACGTGATATTCGCTAGCACCTTTAGCCACCATCGACAGAGCTGCTGGGTCTGTTAGCTTCTCAAGTGCAGCATTGTGAGAATGGCAGGTCGTTCCAAATTCATCGTCGTATTCCCTCGGCCTCATTGCTATCTTGGCCAGCACAAACTGATCATTGACCCTCTCTGCGGCAAGCAAGCGAACACCACGGCTATAACTGCTCAAAGCCACCTTTGCTAGCAGCCGTTGATCTGTGAGCCTTCTTACAGCCTCCTCGGAGGCACGCCAGTCTTGACCTGTTAAGGCGATGTCGGCCAGCAGCGACTGATCAGTGATCTCCTTGACTAGGTTGACTTCTGCGTTCGTGGTTAGGGGCGAGGCAGCCGAAGGAGGAGTGGCTGAGGCTGGTTGGGTGGGCGGCGAGTTGGGGTCTTCCGTCACGTTCGCGGGTGTTCTTGGCTTGGACTCGCTGCCAAACAGTTTGTTCCAGAAGTTCATACTCACTTTTTATTCATTCCTGGCCGCCGTGCTGGCGCAGCAATGCCGCCAGCTCCTCGTATTCCCTTCGCCGATCGGGCGGGTCATACGGAAGTGGAATAGATTCGGGCGTGGTTTGCTCGCCAGCGGCTTAGCCATTAAAGCATGTTGTGCGCCCCCTGGCCATTCCCGTCGGGTCGGTTTTGCCGTGACCACCGATGGCCAGCTTTGAAGTGGCGGCTGAGGTTTTGAAATCACGGAATACGCCGATTGACCTACGGCCTCTATGCTTCGATACTGCATGCTCCTGGCAAAATTGGGGAGAGAAACATGAACTTATCGCTGGAAGAGGCTGTAGCTAAGTTCAATAAATGGAGGGATGAGGGTATCCCCGTATTCGTCTTTGGCCAAAATGTCTCTCAGCCGGGCCTCCGCAGCGTCCATGAAAGCGGTGTGGACTGGAACATAAGTCTACGCGGGACGATAGCACAGGTGTCGGCTCCTCCAGCCATGGAGTCACCAGGAACCTCCAAGGTCATGTTCGAGGGTCCAGAAGGCAATTTGTCTTTACTAATCAACGCTTGTGTTTTTTCCTATAGCGAACCTTACGAAAAGCCCCCGTTTGTTAAACCAGATCCTCGGTTCAAGACTCTATCGTGCCTCTTCCTGTTCTTTCCAACCAATGAGGTATTTGCAGTCTACGAGTTGCGGGAGGTATGAGTTTGTGTTGCTTAGGGTCGCCCCAAACAGGGACTGCGGCCACGATTTCTGATTGCGGAGAGTCATGGTCATCTCGTTGGACGAAGCAGTCGCGATATTGAGCAAGCGGAAGGACGAGTCCGCGGACATACTTGTTGCCGCTGAAAGCCCTTTTCGCCAGACTCTCCGCGGGATCGAGGGGCAAGGCGTTCGATGGGCTATGCGTCAGCGAGTAAAAGTGTCGCAAGTATCGTTTTCCACAGACAGCCGCCCTATCAGGCGAGCAATCATTGATTTCGAGGGACCGGCCGGCAATTTATCTATGTTGCTGGCCGATTGCTTAACCATTTATGGGGACCCAAGAGAAGCCGCGCCCGAGGACCGGGAGGGAGCGGAGGCTACGACTGTGTCAGCGCTTTGTATTTTCCTTCCGGAGGAAGAAGGTTTTCACTTCTACGAACTGCGAGGGCGGTGACCGTTTCAAGCAACTCTTTTGCCGCGCTACGGCACGCCCGCAACATTGTGTGAAATCGTACATCCATTCGGAACGCCATTGATTCTGCACTTGCCCAAGTTTCCGTCCCGGCTGCCCTAGGCCTCGCGCTTTCATTTCGTACTGAGTTCTTTAGGCGTCACCTTTTTCTGCCACGCATTTGCCTGGGCACTGCTTCGGGCCAATTCCTGCGCCCGGCAGCTTCGCGGTTTCTGCTTTCCCGGTTCCTCCCGAACAACACAGGTCCCTCCCATAAAGCACCCGCTCGCCTTGGGAGCAGCGGCCTCTCGCTTTTGGGTGCCCCAGGAAAATGGGGCAAGAAAAAGGAGAAGAATTCATGTCTTATCTCAACTCAGTGACGATCATCGGCTTCGTCGGCGCAGACCCGGAGCAGCGTCAAGCGCGGAACAACAACGGGCGGAAGTTCCCCGAACTATCTCTCATCCTGGAGCAGGCCGTCGCAACGCAGCGGTCGTGGAAGAACACCGACGACGAGTGGGCGTCGAAGACCGAGTGGCATCGCGTCTGCGTGTTCCGTCCCCGGCTCGCCGAGTACACACTCTCAAATAGGCGGCGGTTTTTCCCTACCTGTCCTCTTCCAAAGCTGCCCCGTTCGGTCGGTCAGGAATCCTGCCCGTCCGAATGGTGGCTTGACCCGTGAAGCACATGGGACTCCTGTACCATTGCGACTAACTGCCGCTCCTCCTACGGTACTAGTGAGGGAGTCCTAGCGTGGGACGACTCGGCGAGGGATGAGAGCAGACCCCAAAACGGCGGCCGGACGCGCTTTTGTAAGAAGCCTGAATATCCTGCTGAAATTTGCCCGCCTGTACGGTTACGACCACGTCCGTACCATCGAACAGCTCAAGATTGCGTTTGAGGAGCTGCACACGGCGATTCCCGAAGGCAGCGAAGGCGGACTGCTGCTGGGCGCGACCGGTTCGCAGCTTTTGCTGGACGGCGTGCCGCTCGAAGGCGCCCCAGCCGAGAAACAGTTTGCGCAATTGCTTTCCGCAGCGGGGTTGGCCAGCGTGCAGTTCTTTGGCAGCGTCACACTCGAAGAGCTCGCGCGATTCGCTCACGCCTTTCCCACCGGAAAAGCCAAACCTTCCGAACTCGCGCAACAATTGAAAGCAGCGCTGGCAGGGGCGCAGGGAATCCGCATCAATGAAATTTGCTTTGTGGCCACCGACTCGCGGCTGAAAGAAGCGAGCATGGCCGCGCAAATTGCCGCGGCATCTTTGGGCGAGGACCAGGATCAGTTCAAGCAATGGCTGAATGACCCGCAGAAACTCCTCGAGTTAATTGCAGCCGCGCAAGGTTCGATGGGCGGCGGACCCATTGGGTCTGGAAGTGGCGGAGCGGGCACGGGAGCCGCCGGAACCGGGTCAGGAGGAAGCGACTACGGAGGGGTTGGAGGGCCGGGAGGCAGCAGTGGCGCTGGAGTCGGCGGAGGAAGCGGCACTGGGGCGGGTGTCGCAGGAAACGGAACCGGGAGTGACGGAAGCGGAGAGGCTGGAACCAGTCTTGGAGCCGGGATGGGTGTTGGCGGAGCCGGAAGCAAAGGCGGCTCAGGAACTGGCGTTGGAGGCGCGACGGTATCAGGAGTTGTTGCGAGTCTGGCCAGCGGCGCGGCCGATGTCGGAACCGGCGGCGGCCATGGAACTGGCGCGGGCTCGGGAACGGGATCTGGAAGCGGCACCGGCGTTCGCTTCGGCGAGCCGACCGAAGACGAAATCTACGGCATCCTGAGCGCACTCACGACTTTCGGAAGCATCGGCAAAGGCCAGGGCGGAATCGCGGCCGCTGCGGCGTTCCAGGGGAAAATGGCGGAGTTACCCGGCACAGCCCAGGAAACGCTGAAGCAAGCGCTGGCGGCTTTGGCGGCACAGGCGCCGAACGCCAAACCCGACGAAAACGTCATCGTTCAGCTTGCCGAGCACCTAGCAATCAAGTTTGCTCTCGAGCGCTTCGAACGCGGCGAAGTCAAAGTCAATTCCGTGCGCCAGATGCTTGATCGCATGAATCAGGAAATCGAGAATCTGCGCAAGATTCTGGGCGCGCACGAAGAAAAGATGAGCGAAGCCGGGATGCTCGTCGAGACTCATCGCGAGATTTTGGACCGGCAGTTTTGGGCCGCGGTTCCGGAAAGCGGCAAGCGCGAAGTTTTGCTTTCCGGGGACGCCTGGTGCATCCCGCCGCGCAACGTGCAGTCCTACGTCGGCGAGCTGATCGCCAACGGAAAAGTCGACGACGCCATCAGCATTCTCCAGAACTACGCCTCGTGCGCCGAAAGCGATGAGCCCGACGCTCGCAAGAAAACCGCCGTCGGCCTTGCCGAAATGGCCGAGCTTTACGCCAAGGCCGATCCGAAACTGCTCACCGGCGCGCTGCGTCACCTCGGCTTGCGCCTCAGCGTCGAGCAGGACAACGAAGTCCAAGGCCTCGTGAGCGCCGCGTTTGTGCGCTTGAGCCAGGAAGCCGCCACCAACCGCTACTTCCCCGCGATGGAGCAAGCGCTCGACCTCGTCGTGGGCGTCGAGTCGCAGCGCCCGGGAATTGCCAGCAGCCTTCGCGCGAAAATGGGGATTGAAGAGCGTGTGCCCGATTTCGTCGAGGAAGCGCTGCGCGCGCGGCACGTAGCGGCGGGTCTGACGAATGTTCTGAAGCTGCTTCCGCAAACCACCATGGAGCAGCTCGCCACGCGTTTCAACCGCTGCAGCTTGCGCGATGATTCCGAGCACGTCGCGAATCTCGCTGCCGACCTCGGCGAAGAGGCCGTCCAATATCTCCGCAGCACCGTGCGCGGCGGCCCGGTGCGCGAAGCCGTCGAAATGGCCGGCCTCCTGAGCCGCCTCGACCCGCAATCCATCATGGTCTTTCTCCCCAGCCGCATGAAGGATTTTCCCCGCGCCGCGCAGGACCGCGTCGTTCGCCAAATTTCCGCCAGCGGCGCGGCCCGCCGCTGCCACATCCTGCTGGAGCTCCTCGACCACGTCGATCCTCTCGTCATGCCTCTGGTCATCGACGAAATCGGCGTCACCGGCGACCGCGAGGCCATCGGAAAGCTGCTGACCATCACCGACGGCGACCTCCCCAACGGCGGCGGCGAATTCCTGCGCGTCAAAGCCATCGAAGCCCTCGGCCGCATCCACGCGCCCGAAACCGCCATCTCCCTCAAGCGCATTGTGGAATCCAAAAAAATGTTCAGCTGGGTCTATCCGCAGGAGCTACGCATCGCCGCCATGCAGGCCCTCGGGAAAATCGAGCCCGATTGGGTCCGCGTGTACTTGCCGAAGAGCGGCATCGAAGGCGACGACATGCTCCTCGCCCCGCTCGAAGTTCCGATGCGCTCGAGGTTCGTCCGCCAGCGCCGCCACTTGCGCGTCCGGCTGCAGAAGCCGGTGCACGCCGTCAGCCTCAATCTTAAGGAAGCCTGCTCGCTGGACATCAAGACCGCCAGCCTCAGCGGCGGTCTGGCCACCATCAGCCGTCATCTCGCGCCAGGCACGCCCGTGCAGCTAAAGCTGCAAATTGGCATGCGCAGCCTGCAAGCTACCGCGCTGATGCGCGACTATCGCGCCCAGGACATGGCCTTCGAAATTGTCGACATGAACCTCGAGGAACGCAGCAAGTACCGCCGCATGCTTTCCGGCCAACTCCCCGTCGGCAATTCCGCTCCTGACAACGACGCGCCCCCCGTGAGCGCCGAAGCCGTGGCCGCCAAGTAACAGGTGTGGCTGTCACTCGCCACTTGTATTTATGGGTTCTCGATGCGCACGTCGGCAAATTTCCGGAAGTCCTCATCGAACGTAGCAACTGGCGTGTCTTCGGCCTTTGCCGCCGCGGCGAGCAGACAATCCACGAAATGAACCTTCGTCCTTTGATACCGGTCTAACGCGTCCAGATGAATCGCGGCTTCACTGATCTCCACGCCGGGGCTCGAGATCAAAGTCCCAAGCGCCGCTGCGATGTCTGCGCGGGGATGCTCATAGAAAGACTCCAGCACAAACACGCACTCGGCCAGGACCGCGGACAACACTACAATTTCGACCTCGCCACGATCGCAAGCCTCGAAGAGCTTTCCTGCTGCCTTGGCGTGCCTTTCGTGGTCTTGTACCAGGTATCGGACGATCAGATTGGTGTCCACGAGCCTGCGCTTGGCGCTCATCGGCTACCCGTGCGTCCTAGGGCCGCCTTCGCAGCGGCTTCGCGAATTTCGCGGAAATTCATCTTCTTGCCCTTTTTGCTGGCCAGCACGCCCTTCAGCGACCGCGTGCCGGGGTGTACGCGAATCGTGGCATGGTCTCCTTCCATCGCGTACTGGAGCCTGTCGCCCGGTTTGATTTGCAAGGCCTTGCGAATCCTCCCTGGAATGGTTGTCTGTCCTTTCCTGGTGACCGTGGAATGCATCATGAATTATTCCTTACTATGCATGCTTCCCTTACCTTGTGATTATGCCTTACCTGACTATTCGCTGGCAAGCTCCGCCCCCCTGCTCGCGGCAAAAATGTACGCGCGGCGTTTCGTAGGGCATTTTGTAGCGCTGGCGTCTCGCCGGCTCTCTTTTAAGGGAACCACCCCAAAATTGGAGTGTGGCTTCTATGCCAGGTTTTCAAGAAGGACGTTGTATGGAATTATGGAAGCAGAGACCTGCGCCTTGAATTTGAAGCACTCAATTTTGAACGACGTTCTTTCGCGGAAACCGGAGAGACCCCTATACCACTACACGACTCAGGCTGGGCTTCTCGGAATCATAAAGGACCGTCAAATTTGGGCGACCCACACTCAATACCTAAATGATCGCCGAGAATTTCTACACGCGGTCGATCTAGTGCGTGGGGAGATTCAGAGATTGCTTGACGAACAGAGCACGGGACCGGGAAAAGCATCGGCGACGCGCACGGAAGCTCTAAACAGAATGCGTGATGCGGTATCGCTGTCGCCTGAACACATAAATGTGTGCGTGTGCTCCTTCTCGGAGGACAGCGATTCGCTGTCTCAGTGGCGTGCGTATGGTGGTTCAGCTGGGTTTGCCATTGGATTTTCAGGCGAAGTCCTGGGGGCGGCAGTTGAAAAACAGGGATTCTTTTTAGCGCAATGCATTTATGATCCCGCGACTCAGCTAAATATCGTTCGAGCTTTGGTGGAAGAAGTTCTGGACGGGCACCTTTCAAAAACCCCGGTTTCGGAAGATCCTGAGGCCGACGAGGTGTTTTGGAAGACTGGTGGAAATCTCTTGCCCTACCTTTACAGATACGCCCCTATTTTGAAGGATCAGTCCTTTGAGGAAGAACGAGAATGGAGAATTATTTCCAGGCCAATTTCCGCCCACTCGCTTGACTACCGTGAGGGGCGGTCCTTGATCGTTCCGTATTACCGGCTACCGCTCTGGGAAGACGGTCAAAAAACGGAGATACACGAAATAATAGTTGGCCCAACGCAAGATGTTGAGCGATCAATAAAGTCGGTAAGTCGCATGATCATTGGGCGCGACGTCATAAAGGACCGAAACTTGAAGGGGCTACAGTTGATCAAGGAGGGATGGGGCCGCACCCCCGTTAAGGCCTCGCAAGTTCCTTATCGCGATTGGTAGATCCGGCTCCCCCGTTTCTTGGCGCTTCCACATCCGACCAGTTAGAATAGATTGTTTGCTATTGGCGTAAGAAAGCGGCCCTTGCGGGCGTACTCACGGATGTAGGGACGCGCTTTAGTTTGCCCTGCTTGCCCCGAGCTTCGAGGGGAGAGACAGGGCCTCGTCCAGTGTGCTTTCGGTCAAATTGTTTCTTCTTTCGACTGTCAACTGTTGACTGTCGACTTTTTCGGAGACGGCGTAACCACCCATGGATGTAGCCAAGGTCGTAGACAGAGTCGTCGCTTCGTTTATCGGCACCAAGCACGAGCGCGACATCAAGAAGCTGCAGCCGACCATCGCGGCCATCAACGCGCTTGAGCCGGAGATGCAAACGCTCAGCGATGACAGCTTGAAAACGCGTTTTGCCGATCTGCGCAAACAGGTTCAGGAGCAGCTCAAAGACGCCGACCCCACCGAATCCGGCTACAAAGAGCAGTTGCAGAAAGTTCTGGAGCCGGCCATCGTGCCGGCGTTTGCGCTGGCGCGCGAAGCCGGCCGCCGCTTCCTGAACATGCGGCATTTCGATGTGCAGCTTATCGGCGGCATCGTTCTCCATGAGGGCAAAATCGCGGAAATGAAAACGGGCGAAGGCAAAACGCTCGTTGCGACTCTGCCTGCGGTGCTGAATTCGCTTGCGGGGCGCGGCGTGCACATCGTTACGGTGAACGATTACCTGGCGCGGCGCGACGCGGAGTGGATGAGCCCGCTCTATCGCGCGCTTGGACTGACCATCGGCGTCATCGTGCACGACCTCGACGACGAGCAACGCCGCGCCGCGTACGCCGCCGACCTCACCTACGGTACCAACAACGAATTCGGCTTCGACTATCTGCGCGACAATATGAAGTACGACCTCGCGCAGTGCGTCCAGCGCGGCCATCAGTTCGCCATCGTCGACGAAGTCGACTCGATTTTGATCGACGAAGCCCGTACGCCGCTGATCATTTCCGGCCCGTCCGAAGAATCCACCGACAAGTACGCCAAGATCGACAAGATCATTCCGCGGCTGATTCTCGAAATCGATTACACGCTCGACGAAAAGCATCGCACCGCCACGCTCACCGAAGAGGGCGTCAGCAAGTGCGAGCGCCTGCTGAGCCTGGGAAACTTGTACGATCCCGCGCACATGGAAACGATTCACCACGTCTACCAGGCGTTGCGCGCGCACACGCTGTACAAAAAAGACGTTGACTACGTGGTGAAAGACGGCGAAGTGATCATCGTCGATGAATTCACTGGCCGCCAGATGCCGGGGCGCCGCTGGTCCGATGGCTTGCATCAGGCTGTGGAAGCGAAAGAAGGCGTGAAGATCGAGCGCGAAAATCAGACCCTAGCGACCATCACCTTCCAGAATTATTTCCGCATGTACAAAAAACTTTCCGGCATGACCGGAACGGCGGAAACGGAAGCGGCGGAATTCGGCAAGATTTACAATCTCGACGTCACTGTGATTCCCACGAACCGCGACCTCATTCGCAGGGAACATCCCGACGTCGTTTACCGCACGGAAAAAGAAAAATTCGAAGCGGTGGTGAACGGCATTCTCCAGGAAGACGATTCGCTCGCCAACGGCATTCGCCACTATCACGAGCGCGGCCAACCGGTGCTGGTCGGCAGCATCTCGATTGAAAAATCGGAAACCATTGCAGAGCACCTGAAAAAAGCCGGCATCCCGCACCAAGTGCTGAACGCCAAGCAGCACGAGCGCGAATCGCGCGTCGTCGCGCAGGCGGGACGCAAAGGCGCGGTCACTGTCGCGACGAACATGGCCGGGCGCGGCACGGACATTTTGCTCGGCGGCAACCCGGAATTCTTGACGCGCGAACATTTCTTGAAAAACAAGCTCGCCATGCCGTACGCCGCAGCGCCTTCCGTGATTGGTGCCGAGCCTTCGAACGGCGACGGTGCACAATCCGGCGTGCAAATGATTTTGTTCCAGCACGAAGGCAAAATTTTTCAAGTGCCTTCCGATCAGTGGAAACCGATGTACGAACAGTTTGCCGAACAATGCAAAGCCGAACACGACGAAGTCGTGGCGCTCGGCGGTTTGCACATTCTCGGCACCGAACGCCACGAAGCGCGGCGCATCGACAATCAGTTGCGTGGCCGCGCGGGACGCCAGGGCGATCCTGGCTCGTCGCGCTTTTTCCTTTCACTCGAAGACGATTTGATGCGCATCTTTGGCGGCGAGCGCGTGAAGCAACTGATGTATCGCCTGGGAATGACCGAAGGCGTCCCCATCGAATCCGGACTGATTTCCCGCCGCATCGAAAACGCCCAAAAATCCGTCGAAGCCCAAAACTTCGACGCCCGCAAACATTTACTAGAGTATGACGATGTGATGAATAAGCAAAGGGAGACGATTTACGCGATACGGCGGTCGGCGCTGGAGGGGAAGGACCAGCGGGATTACGTGCTGGGAATTGCGGAAGACGTGGTACGCGAGCTGGTGGAAGCGTATTGCCCGCGCGAGCAGCATCCGAGCCAGTGGAACACAGCACAATTTCTTGCGGAGGCAAACGCGCAATTCGGAATCGACGTGAAGGCGGCGGGCGCGGATCCCGGAGCGCTTGGCCACGACGCGCTGGCCGATGCTGCCGCCGAAGCGGTTGTCAAGCGCTACGAGGAAAAGGAAAAGCAGTTTGGCGCGGAATTGATGCGCTGGCTGGAGCGACGAATCATTCTCGACGTGGTCGATGGGCAGTGGAAAGATCATTTGCTTTCGCTCGATCACTTGAAAGAGGGGATTGGGCTGCGCGGCTACGGGCAAAAGGATCCGCTTGTCGAGTTCAAGAAGGAAGCGTTCGTGCTGTTTGAAGATATGATGGCGCGGATCGATAACGAAACGATTCGCTATCTTTATCACATTCAAATTCAGCAGAGCGAGCAGCCGCCGGAAGGCGCGCGGCAGCCGAGGCCTTCTCAGCCGCCGCGCCAATCGCCGCCCGCTGCGGCAGCTGTAGCCAGCGCCGCCGCGCGGGCCAGCGAAGCTCCGGCGCATTTGCCGGCGTTTGCGCGCGAGATGGAGCGGCGGCAGGAGCGGCAACAAAAGGAATTGCAGTATCAGACGGGGCCTGCGCAGGCGGAAGCGCCGAAGCCAGTGCGTGCCGGTGCGAAAGTTGGGAGGAATGACCCGTGCCCCTGCGGGTCGGGGAAAAAGTACAAGAAGTGCCATGGAGCATGAAGAAAAAGGAAGTAAGGAAATAAAGAAGCAATTACGTAAGGAAAGAACGAAAATCGAAATTGGAAAATCGGGTGATGAGTTGGAGTTGATCCATCGAGGTTGGGCTGTGTCGTAGCGGAGCCAGGATTCCTCGCTGCGCTCGGAATGACACTTTTGCTATACGGTGCTCCGTGTGGTTCATTGCGGCTCGCCAAACTTAGGCTGCGACAAGCGAGAAAAAGCGGCAGTAAAGCTGCCGTACTCCAAATGGGTTAGTCGATTCCCGCGAGACTGACTCTGCGAGATGAGTAGCCAGGAGAAGGTATAAATCATGCCACCAGGGCCTGTACCGATGCAGCAGCCGGAACGCCAGCCGATTCCTGGCGTGAAGAATCTCATTGCGATTGCCAGTGGAAAAGGGGGCGTGGGCAAGACCACTGTCGCTGTGAATCTGGCGCTGGCGCTGTTGAAGCTGGGCCACAAAGTCGGTTTGCTCGATGCGGATGTTTACGGACCAAACGTGCCGATCATGCTCGGGACCACGCAAGAGCCGCAAGCCACTGCCGACAAGCACATCATTCCCATCCAGGCGCAGGGTTTGAAAATGATTTCGATGGGGCTGCTGAATCCCGGCGACAAACCGATGATCTGGCGCGGGCCGATGCTGCACAGCGTGATCACGCAATTTTTGCGGAGCGTCGAGTGGGGCGAGCTGGATTATTTGATCATTGATCTGCCGCCCGGCACTGGTGACGTGCAGTTGTCATTGATTCAAACGGTCGCAGTCACGGGCGCGGTGGTGGTGACGACACCATCGACTGTTGCCCTGGCCGACGTGCGCAAAGCCATCGAAATGTTTCGCCAGGTGAATGTCGAAGTGCTCGGAGTCGTCGAAAACATGAGCACGTTTGCTTGCCCGCATTGCGGGCAGCCAGTGGATATTTTTGGGCACGGCGAAGGCGCGAAGACTGCGATCGCGTATAGCGTTCCGGTGCTCGGGGAGATTGAAATTGATCCGCGGATTCGCGTTGGCGGGGATACCGGCAAGCCGGTCGCGGCGCTGGGCGAGTCTACGCCAGCCGCGCAAAGCCTGTACAAAGTGGCGCGCGCCGTGGCTAAGCGCCTCGAAGAGGTCGCGGCCACTGCCAGCGGGCCGTCGTTCCAGATCGACTGATAGCTACCTTCTGAAAACCAAAAGCAGATCCCTCCGCCTCATACTGCGGAAAACCGCAGTATGAGGGTCGGGATGACAGTTTTTGGATGGTTTGCGAGTGGCAGGGACGGGCTAAAGCCCGCCCCTACAGCGCTCTGGAAATCGGACGCATGCTATCCAAATCGGACTGAGCGTTCCTTGTCAGTGAGCGGAAGCGGATGTTATCTTGACTTGATTCGGAGTGAGCGAATCTTTGAAAGGGCACGATGTATCGTGCCCCTACAAATCAGAACTTACGACTGAGAACCATTTTGGCCAGACAACTTGACATCCGCCCGTACCGCGGGAAGCGCCCGCAAATCGCAGCTTCGGCGTACATCGATCCCTCGGCGGTCATCATCGGGGACGTGGTCATCGGCGAAGACTGCGGCGTCTGGCCCTGCGCGGTGATACGCGGCGACGTGCACTACATTCGCATCGGCGCCCGCACCAACATTCAGGACGGCTCGATTCTGCACGTGATGCGGGACGAGTATCCGCTGATTCTCGGTGACGACGTGACCATCGGGCATTCGGTGACACTACACGGTTGCACGATCGAGTCGCGCTGCCTGGTGGGCATGGGCGCGATCATCTTGAACGGAGTGGTGGTGGGGCACGGGAGCATCGTTGCCGCGGGCACGTTGATCACCGAGAGCACGGTGATTCCTCCGGGGAGTTTGGTGATGGGCTCGCCGGGGAAAGTGAAGCGGCCGCTGCGTGAAATTGAGAAGCATACGATTGATGCGTATGCGCAGCGGTACGTTGGGTACAAAGACATTTACAAGCAAGAAGGGGCGAGTGGAGACTGATTCTCGTATTGCTGGCAGGCGCTAGTTGGGAGGCAGGATTCCTCGCTACGAAGGCCGACCGGTTCATCGCGCAAAAAGCGCGCGATGGAGAAGAGGGCGCAGGAGCGAAGCAGGAAGAAAAAGCGTCGGCCTTCTCCGCTCGGAATGACAGTTGGGTGGTAGAGGAGCGTTCGGAGTGAGCGAAGGGGCCGTTAAAAAAGAGGAAAAGGCGCGCAAGTTTCAGGCCATCAAGGGGACGCGAGATTTGTTGCCACCGGAGACTGGGCTATGGAATCGCGTTGAGCAAACTGCGCATCAAGTATTCGCTACGTTTGGTTTCGGCGAAATTCGGTTGCCCATCTTTGAGCCAACCGAACTGTTTGCTCGCTCAATTGGAGCCGAAACGGACGTCGTATCCAAAGAGATGTACACCTTTCAGGATTTCGACATATCTGAGGAGTTGCTGCACTTATGGAGGCTACTCTTCACATCAAAAGATCCAAGTAAATACGAAGAAGTCATGGCGTTGGCTCGACTGGGTGGAAGAGTGGTGCATACGGTCCGAGCCGCATTTGAAGACGGACAGGTCTCGAGAACGCCTGAGAATTTGTCTGCCGTCGATAACATAGAGCTATACGCGACCAAACTTCCAGGGATTGCAAACCAAGGGACGCGTGAGACGAGTCCCGTTGCCGCTGCGCTTAGGGATGCGGTTACTCACTTAGATTTTGGAGACGAGGTTACGCTTCGGCCGGAGGCGACGGCGAGCACGTGCCGGGCGTACATCGAACACAATATGCAGCAGCTGCCGCAGCCGGTAAAGCTGTACACGATCGGGCCGATGTTCCGACGCGAGCGGCCACAGAAGGGAAGATACCGGCAATTTTATCAGATTAATGCGGAAGTGCTGGAAGCGACGAGAAAAGAAGTGGCGAGTGGCGAGTGGCGAGTGGCGAGCAAAGAACTGGAAAAAGATGCGGCTGTGGATGCAGAAGTGATTGAAATGGTGATGACGTTTTTCGAGCGGCTGGAATTGCCGGGAGTGCAACTGGATATCAATTCGATTGGGCACGCCGCGGACAACTGCCGGAGGGGCTACGTTGCGAAGCTGCGCGAGAAGCTCCAGGAAGTGAAAGATCAACTCGGGGAGGACAGCAGGCGGCGCATCGAGACGAATCCGCTGCGCGTGCTGGACTCGAAGCTGGAACACGAGCAACCCATTATCGAAAAGCTGCCGCGGATTGCGGATCATCTTTGCGAGGATTGCAAGGCGCATTACGCGGCGGTGAAAAAAGAATTGGAATTGCGCGGCGTGCAGTATCAGGAGAACTGGCGGCTGGTGCGCGGGCTGGACTACTACATGCGCACGACGTTTGAAATCACGGCGAAGGGGCTTGGGTCGCAGAACGCGGTGTGCGGCGGCGGGCGCTACGATGGGCTAGTGGAGTTGCTTGGCGGGCCGCCGACGAAAGGCATCGGCTTTGCCATTGGCGAAGACCGACTGATTTTGTCGCTGCAGGAAAGCGGCAAAGGCGCTGTCGCGCAGGGACGCGACGTGTACATTGCGTGGATGGGCGAGAATGCGCGCGCAACAGCGGTTCGCGCGGCGAAGAATTTGCGCAGCGCGGGCTTCAGCGTGGAGCTGCCGCCGGTCGAGCAGAAATTCGGCAAGGCACTCGGCCAGGCGGACAAATTGGGCGCTCGTTATGCGCTGATTCTCGGCGATAATGAAGTGGCGAGCGGGGAGTGGACGCTGAAGACGCTGGCGACGGGAGAGCAGGGGAAGTTCACCGAAACGCAGTTGCTGGAGTTTCTGAGGAAGGGAAGAAGTGGCGAGTGACCGCTCGAAGGGTGTCCCTTCGCTCAGGGTGAACGAGTGATGATTCCATCGAGTTTATGCCACGTTGAAGTGCAGCCAGGATTCCTCGCTGCGCTCGGAATGACAGATTTGTGGTGGCGGCCTTTTTGTGGAACGGACTTCAGCCTGTGCAAGGCAGCCGGACTTGGCGGTAAGAAAGAAAAGAGCACAGACTAAAGTCTGTGCTACTGGATGGCCGAAGGACTTCAACGTAAGCGAGGCTTGGGCGTAATGATCGGTTGAGATGCTTCGCTTCGCTCAGCATGACAGTGATTTGCGTTTGTGGAGTAATGATTGCAGTTGTGGATAGTGACTTGCAATTGCGGAAAAGGGACTTGAAGTTGCGGAAGGGATAGAAGACGTGCTGGATTTTTTGGGGAATTTGAAGAGGACAAATTACTGCGGGGAACTGCGCACGAAGGATGAAAACCGCGACGCCATCGTGATGGGTTGGGTGGCGGGGCGGCGCGACCTGGGCAGCTTGCTGTTTTTGGACATTCGCGACCGCACGGGAATTGTGCAGGTCGTGTTCAACAAAGAGACGCAGCCCGCGGCGCATGCGAAAGCGGAGCAGGCACGCAGCGAATTCGTGGTGGCTGCGGAAGGCAAGGTCGCTAAGCGAACGAAGGCCAATCCCGCACTGGCCAGCGGCGAAATTGAATTGGTGGCGACCAAGTTGCACATTCTCAACAACGCGAAGACGCCGCCGTTTGCGATCGAAGACGAAATCAACGCGGAGGAGGTGACGCGCCTGCGGTACCGCTATCTCGATCTGCGGCGGCGCAAGCCACATCAGAATCTCGCGCTGCGGCACAAGATTTTCCTGGAAATCCGCAAGGTGATGGACGAACTCGGCTTCCTGGAAGTCGAAACGCCCATGCTCACGCGCTCGACGCCGGAGGGCGCGCGCGATTTTCTGGTGCCGAGCCGGATTCATCACGGGCAGTTTTACGCGCTGCCGCAGTCGCCGCAGATTTTCAAACAGATTTTGATGATTGCGGGGCTCGACAAGTATTTTCAGATCGTGAAGTGCTTCCGGGACGAGGATTTGCGCGCTGACCGCCAACTGGAGTTCACGCAGCTCGACCTGGAGATGTCGTTTCCGCGGCAGGAAGATATTTTTCACGTGATCGAGCAGGTGATGGTGCGGGCGTGCGCGGTGGCGGGGATTCAAGCGACGGCGCCGTTTCCGCACATGCTTTATAAGGATGTGATTCGGAACTATGGCAGCGACAAGCCGGATATGCGCTTTGGCATGGAACTGCATGAAGTGACGGATTGCTTTCCGGGAGAAGCGAAGCAGAAACTGCAGATTGAGGGAAGCGTGTTTGCGCTGGCGGCGCGGGGCGCGGCGGGCTATTCGCGCAAACAACTCGACGACTTGACGGAAAAAGCCAAAGCGTTGAAAGCGCGCGGCGCGTATTTTGTGAAAGTCGCGCCGGAGGGAATGACGTCGACGGTTGAGAAATTAATTGGCGCGGAAAATGTGAAGAAACTCGCGGAAGCGTGCGGCGCGAAGACGGGCGATCTGGTCGTTGCGGTTTCCGCGAAAGAACAGATCAGGGGAACGGAAGCGGCTGCGCTGATCGCAGGGCAGTTGCGTTTGCAGCTTGGCGAAGCGCTTGGGCTGATCGACAAATCGCAATGGAAGTTTTTGTGGATTACGGGATTTCCGCTCTTTGAATGGAGTGAGGCGGAAAAAACTTGGGTCAGCGCGCAGCATCCGTTTACGGGGATCGTGGACGAGGATTTGGACAAACTGGAAACTGCGCCGTGGGAAGTGCGTTCGAAGGGCTACGACTTAGTTTTGAACGGCTACGAGCTTGGCTCGGGGAGCATTCGGATTCACCGGCAGGATATTCAGGAGCGGTTGTTCAAGGCGTTGGGCCTGACGGAAGAGCAGCTTCGGCGGCGATTCGGTTTTTTTCTCGACGCGCTAACGTATGGAACGCCGCCGCACGGTGGAATTGCGCTTGGACTCGACCGCGTGGTTATGCTGCTGGCCGGAGAAAAATCGATTCGCGAAGTCATTGCGTTTGCGAAGACGACGGCTGCGCAGGACCTGATGGCGGAGTCGCCGAGCGAAGTGGACGCGGCGCAACTTGACGAACTTGGCCTTGCTATCACGCAAAAGAAAAAAGCAGCGGACTGATGAGCCGGATACGCATATTAGCGGAGGCGGTTGCGAATAAAATCGCGGCGGGGGAAGTTGTCGAGCGGCCGGCGTCGGTGGTGAAAGAGCTGCTCGAAAACGCGCTGGACGCGGGCGCGACGACGGTTCGCATCGAAGTCGAACAGGGCGGGAAGCGCATGATTCGCGTGACCGACGACGGTCACGGGATGACGCATGACGATGCGCTGCTGGCGTTCGAGCGGCACGCGACGAGCAAGCTGAGAACCGCGGACGATTTGCTTTCCATCGCGACGCTGGGATTTCGCGGGGAAGCGTTGCCCTCGATTGCGGCGGTTTCGCGGTTGCTGCTGGAAACACGCGATGCTGCTGAAACGGAAGGGACGCGTGTGGAATTCGCGGGAGGCAAGCTCGTCGGCGTGAAGCCGGCGGGAGTGCCGGCCGGGACGACGGTGAGCGTCGCGGATATTTTTTATTGTGTACCGGCGCGCAGAAAATTCCTGAAATCGGACTCGACGGAGTTGGGCCATATCGCTTCGCTCGTCACGCACTATGCGCTGGCCAATCCTTCCAAACAATTTGTTTTGACAACGCCGACGCAGGAAATCATCAACTGCCCGCCCGCGGAAAAACTGGCCGACCGCGTCTATCAATTGTTTGGGCGGCAAGCAATCGATGAACTGGTCGAAATCCCCGTGGTTATGGCTCCGTTTCGTGCGGCGATCACCGAGCCGGAGCTGGATCCCGAAGAGGAAAGAGCGTCGCTGACGGTGAGCGGCTTTACGTCGCGGCCGGAGGTGCAGCGGCTCAATCGCAATGGGATTTATATTTTCGTGAACGGCAGGTTGGTGCGCGATCGCTTGATTTTGCATGCGATTCACGAAGCGTACCGCAACATTTTGCCGCCGACGGTTTTTCCGGCGACGCTGTTGTTTCTGGAAATGCCGTACGGCGAAGTCGACGTCAACGTGCATCCCGCAAAAATTGAGGTGCGCTTCCGGCGCTCGAATTTCGTACACGATTTCACGCGCGACACGATTCGCCAGGCGCTGATGGGCGCGCGGCCCGTTCCGAGTTTTGCCACCGCGGCAGGCGCTTCGTCGATGACTCCTGGATGGGAGAAAGGAGCTTACTTCGGTGGAATTGCGCCGGCATCGGCCGAGTCTGGCGTGCCGCGCGCGGTGATTCCGCCGATGGAAGATTTCGGGCTGGGGTCGGGAGTGGGCTCGGACGGCGGATTTGATTTAGCGAATGCGCCACTGCAACCGGTGGAGCAGCGCATTCCGTTTAGTTCGAGCGCGGCGCTTGGAGCGGCGGCGACTGCTGCTTCGACTGCGCCTGCGCAGATTTCTGCGGCTTCGACTTGGGCCGGAAATTTGGCCGCGCCGAACGCGGAAGCGCCTGCGACGTTGCCGCGCCCGGAGCAAATCGCGGATTTGAAGCCGCTCGGACAAGTGAACGCGAGCTTTATTATTGCAGTGAACAGCGAGGGCTTGTGGATTGTCGACCAGCACGTGGCGCACGAGCGCGTGCTGTTCGAGCAGCACCTGGAAGCGCGGCGCGCAGGCAAGATCGAATCACAGCGCATGCTCATGCCCCTGGTCATCGAGCTTTCACCGAGACAAATCGTGACGTTCGGGAAAATCGCGGAAGAGCTTGCCGCCAATGGATTTGAAGTGGACCTGATGGGGATGAAGAGCGTGGCGATTCAGGCGGTGCCGGCGGGAGTGGCCGCTCCCGATGCGGAAAAGCTGTTGCGGGAAATTCTGGATGGCATTGAGCGTGAAAACGCTGCGATTTCAATCGAAACGTTGCAAGCGAAGATTGCGGCTTCAACAGCGTGTCACGCGGCGATCAAGGTGAACATGCCGCTGGAAAACTCGAAAATGGAGTGGCTGCTCGACGCATTGGCGAAGACGGATTGCCCGATGAGTTGTCCGCATGGGAGGCCGGTAGTGCTGCGATATTCGGTAAAGGAAATTGAGAAAGCGTTTCACCGGATTTAAAAGAAGCGGTGAGTGTGACGAGAGGGGAAATGAGCGAAACGCAGAAAACGGCGGTGATTTTCGGGTTGGCGAATAAGCGGAGCATCGCGTGGGCGATTGCGCAAAAGCTGCACGAAGCGGGTTGGCGGCTGGCGATTACGTACCAGAATGAACGGCTCGAAGAGGAAGCGAGGGATTTGATCAATGACCTGCCGGGGGCGGCGGGATTCATGTGTGATGTCACGTCGGACGAACAAATCGCAAAACTGTCTGAGGAGTTGAAGACGCGCTACGGTGTGCTGAATGGAGTCGTGCACAGCGTGGCGTTTGCGCCAGCGGAAGAATTGAAGGGCGAATTCGTGAACACTACGCGCGAGGGATTTCGCATCGCGCATGACATCAGCGTGTACTCGCTGATCGCGATCGCGCGGGCGGCGGCGCCGCTGATGACCTCGGGCGGGGGAATTGTGACGCTCACGTATTACGGCGCGGAGAAGGTCGTACCGAAATACAACGTGATGGGAGTGGCGAAAGCGGCGCTGGAAGCGACAGTGCGCTATCTGTCGTACGATCTTGGCCCGAAGGCGATTCGCGTAAATGCGATTTCCGCGGGGCCAATCAAGACGTTAGCAGCGCGCGGGATTTCGGGATTGGGAGACATGCTGAAATCGCACGCCGAGCGCGCGCCACTAAAACGAAACGTGGATCCGGCGGAAGTCGGAGGAACGGCAGCATTTTTGTTGTCGGAGGCGGGGTCGGGGATTACCGGAGAGACGATTTACGTCGATTGCGGCTACAACATTATGGGATTTTGAGGAAGTTGACAGTCGACAGTTCAAAGTTGACAGTGAAGAATTCTCAAAGGAAAACGATGTTGACCGTAGTTAGAGTGTTATTTCCTGCGCTGAAGGTTCAAGACTGAAAAGCAGGCCGACGAAAATCAAAACATGCCGAGACTCACCATTGCGATTGACGGGCCGGCGGGGTCGGGGAAGAGCAGCGTGGCGCGGCGCGTTGCGGCGAAGCTGGGCTATTTGTATTTGGATAGCGGAGCGATGTACCGCGCGCTGGCGCTGAAGGCACTGGAGCGAAAAGTGTCACTGGAAGACGAAGCGCAACTCGAAGCACTGGCGCAGGAAACTCACATTGAGCTGCGGGCCCCGACGCCGGAGCTTGAAGCTGCGGGAGTAAAGAACCGCGTGTTTTTGGACGGCATGGAAGTGACGCGTGAGATTCGCGCCGCGGAAGTCGCGCAAGCGGCCTCGCGGCTCGCGACGATTGCGGGCGTGCGTCGCGTGCTTGTGGCCGAGCAGCAGCGCGCCGGAGCAGGCGGGGGAGTGGTGATGGAAGGGCGCGATATCGGAACGGTCGTTTTTCCAGATGCAGAGCTGAAGATTTTTTTGGACGCCTCCCCGGAAGTGCGCGCGGAACGGCGCTGGAAAGAACATCAAGAAAAAGGCGAGGCGTTTACGCGTGGAGAAGTTCTGGAAGAAGTGCGAGTGCGCGACCGGCGGGATCGCACTCGCGAAGTGTCGCCTCTAGTGCGAGCGGCGGACGCGGTGCTTGTAGACAACACCGCCATGGGTATCGAAGAGACCGCGCGGCTCATTGTGATGCTTGCCCACGAACGCGAAAAGGAACTAACTGCGGCAGCGAGAAAGTAAGTTTGAAAAGAGCCCCTGTGCGATCCTGCAAAGAGACCAAACTGGCTGAAAACGCCCGTACTTCTGATTAGGTACTTGAAAATAAACCGGTTACGCGAAAAATGGGCTAAATTTGCATTTTTCGAAAATAGTGCTTGACAGGTTTTCGGGTTCCGTTTACTTTTGGGGTACCTCAGGTTTTGCCTGCTGCAGTTTGGTGCAGGACCCTCCTGAGCGTGAAGAGGCAGATTTGAGACAGGAAGATAAAAGCCAATCCGCAGCGATGTTACGGCGAACCGGTCTCGCGGTCTGCTTGTTCGCGCGACCATAAACAAAATCGCCTAAATCGTTTCGATTGAAGAGCATCCGCCGCGGGATGAGTGTCCCCGGGATGGTGAAGTTCACGGATACTTCTTGACGTGAAGCCGCAAGGCTCGGGCGCAATTCCCGATTCTGTGAACACCGGTTCCTCCCGGAACGTCTGTCGCGAAGGATGCACATCGAAGATGAAAACGCTATATGTGTCTGCGGAAGGAAGTAAAGAAGTAAAGACGTCAGGAGGTAAAGAGAAGAAGGATTGAAGAGTTTGCGGCGTGGTGAAGGCACGGGTTACATCGGGATCCGGAGGTCGCAGGTTCGATTCCTGCCGGCGGCGCGAGCCGCTGTAGCTCAGTGGCAGAGCACCGGACAAATTACCTGTGCCGCCAATTCCCGCCGCAAAAGTTTGCAGCGTGGCGCAGGCGCGAACTCCTTTGAGGGTTGTGGGTTCGAATCCCACCTGGTCCATAACGGCGGGCCAGTAACTCAATGGCAGAGCAAACTCGGGCCGAATATTCCCGCTGCAAAGAGTTTCCGGTGTGGTGAAGGTGCGCGTTACTTCGGTAGAGCGCCCCGGCGATGAGCCTGGGAGGTTGCGAGCTTCGATTCTCGCTTGCTCGGAGAAAGAGCCGGTCTAAAGACCGGCCACTACAATCTCAAAGCAATAGCTCAAGCAACAATTACGCGGGCCGACCGTTCCCACCGGAAGAAGAAAAAGCGCAGGCAAGAATGCCTGCGCTACTGAGATGCCGGGATGGCGCAGAGAAGAGTTACTTCGTCTGTCACACGATGTGGGGCTGACGCCCCGCAACTCTGCTCGATTTTCCTCCCGGCGGATTTTGCAAGTAAGGGCGGGGCAAAGCCCGCCCTACGGACGGAAACGAATTTGGCCGGCGCGAATCGCGGAACCAGTCGGCGGTTCGCGCCGGGGGTGGGAAGACAGACGCCCGCAGGAACTGTGAATCGCGAAACTTGGGAAGGAGGAGCAGAAACATGGAAAACACAACGTATTCCGAATGGCCGATCGTGAAAGCGAACGGAGAGTTGATGCTGCTCGTTCCACTTGCGGAGACCATCGGCACCGTCAAGCCCTCGCGCAGCTTTCTAGATGCACAGGGAGAGTTTCTGAAGATCGTCATCCCGGGGTGGCTGGCAGAAATTCTGGAAGTGGAAGAGGGCGATTTTCTCCGTGTGAGCAACGTCGACGGCGAATTTCAAATTCAGCCGGTTCAGCCGCGGCCTGTGAATTGAAGAATGGAAAGATCGTTCATGCCAGCGATGTCTTGGAAAATTGACGCGCGGTCATATGGCGCGTCATGAAGTTGGACGTGGTGTAGGACAGGGTTACTTCGCTTGGTAAGCGGGAGGTTGTGGGTTCGAATCCCACCCGATCCACAGCGATGGGTCAGTAGCTCAATGGATAGAGCGCCTATGTCCCTGACCGCTTGTTCCCGTCCAGCAAGTTTTCGAAATGCGGATTTCAATCCGCGGAAAAGAGGCCGTGAAATGCAACTACGAAACGGAATCAGAACCTTGCTGCAAAGTCCGAACGACCAAGCCGCTGCGGAGGAAAGCTCCGCACCGTAGCTAAATTCCGACTGCAACAGGCAGTCTTAGAAAGGAAAAAGCAGTGGGCAGTGATTTGAATCGATATTTTTCCCGGATGGGCGCACGCGTGAAGGTTTTGGAAGGCGCGTCTGTGGCTCCCCGATGGCCCTTGGCTCGGTCTCGTGAGGAAGCACCACGCATCGTTCTTGACATTCGTCGAGACAAGCTCGGTGAATATTTCGAGATCCGAACGGCCCCGGGCAGCACACAGGAAATCGTCGTTCTGAACGTCCAGCCAGAGGAAAAGCATCTGCTTTGCTCAGTCGGCAGTTTGGCGAGCAGGGACAGTTCCTGGCCAAGCAGAAGTTTCTTTGCGGCCACGACGAGAGGCACTGGTTCGTAGCGGCAATTCCGGAAAGTGAACCAGTGAGCACCGTCGCAGGCGCAAAGATCGCGCTGAAGCCAGAGCAAGTCCGGACGCGAGAGGAAGCGCTGGGAGTTTCCCGCAAGGAAAGTTTCAGACGCAAGAACGCGGCCTTTGTCCGTCAAGGGGAGTGGTTCTTCATCCCTGATCCGGGCTTCAAGGCCAATCCGCTGTTCATCCTTCGCAATGAACCGCTCTCTCGTGGAAACGGCGGTAAGCCACATTGGGCCGAAGAGGCCTACCGTTCTGGCGGAGAAACCGTCTACGTCTCGGCGAAATACCCAACCGGCTTGAGTTCCGCTGAATTCGGCCGTTTGCCGGAAACCGAACGCAAGAATGGCAACTTCCGCCTGATGAAACGGGACGCTTCGGTGCATGTTCGAGGTGAGATTAGCCACCCCGATCACGCAACCGTGCAACTCGCAACGTGGCATCGCGTGTTGATGAACACCGAGAATCGCTCGATCGCAATGCGCTTCGTGGCGTTTCTCGATTAACCCCGCAGCCTTGTGCTTCGGGTGAGGGCATCCGAGGCACAAGGCTTTCGGAGAAAGGAGGAGCAGCAGCAATGGCAAAGATGAACGTATGGAAGCGGATGTTTCCGGTGCGGACGCACGAGGGAGCGGTAGCACAGAGGGTCGACGCGACCCGCGAACTGCGGCGCACCGTACTCACGTGCCTGCTCTGGGAAGACACCTTCTACGAGAAGGGCAACGACATCGCGCAGCGCATCTCCGCGCTCGCTGCCGAGAACAAGCCGGAAGTTGTGGCGGCTCTCGCGACCGAAGCGCGCGACAAGATGCAGCTCCGCCATGCGCCGCTCTTCCTGGTTCGCGAGCTCGCGCGCCGCAAGGGCGCGGGCACGCTCACAGCGGAAACGCTCGAGCACGTGATCCAGCGCGCCGACGAACTCGGCGAGTTCGTGGCGCTCTACTGGAGGGAGAAAAAGCAGCCGCTTTCCGCCGGCGTAAAGCGCGGGCTGGCCAAGGCGTTCACCAAGTTCGACGCCTACCAGTTCGCGAAGTACGACCGCGACTCGGCGGTCAAGCTCCGCGACGTGCTGTTCCTCTGCCACGCGAAGCCCAAGGACGAAGCGCAGGCTGCGCTTTGGAAGAAGCTCGTTGAGAACACGCTCGAATCTCCCGATACTTGGGAGGTTGCTCTGTCCGCAGGGAAGGACAAGCGCGAGAACTTCGAACGCCTCCTGCGCGAAGGGAAGCTGGGCGGCCTGGCCGTCCTGCGCAACCTTCGCCTGATGCTTGCATCGGGCGTCGACCCGAAGCTCATTCGTGAGCGGCTGGACAAGGGCGTCGCGCGAGCGCTGCCGTTCCGTTTCGTGACGGCGGCACACTATGCACCGAAGCTCGAAGACGCGCTCGAAAAAGCCATGCTCAAGGGCATCGCCGGATTCGAGAAGCTTGCCAGCTCGACCGGACTGGTCGTGGACGTGTCCGGCTCGATGAACTACAAGCTCTCGAAGAAGGGCGAGACCACGCGCATGGACGCGGCGGCGGGACTTGCCATCCTGCTCCGCGAGAAGGCCGAGGATTTTGCAATCGCGACCTTCTCCGACGCGTGCGTCGAGCTGCCTCCGCGGCGCGGATTCGCGCTGCGGGACGCCATCGTGGGTTCGCAGGCGCACTCGGGTACGTACCTGAAGCGTGCCCTGACGCAGCTCCACGACAAGCGGGAGTGGCGCGAACTCGACCGGCTGATCGTCATTACCGACGAACAGTCGCACGACGGCATCCTTGCCGCTTGGACACCGCGAGCGTACGTCGTGAACGTGGCTCCCTATAAGTACGGCATCAGCTATGGCAATGGCTGGACGCACATCGACGGCTGGTCCGAGAGGATTGTCGATTACATTGCTGCCGTGGAAGCGGAAGCGGCGGCGTAACGGACCAATTCTGATTGCAAACCATGCAACCGGCGCAGCGGGGAAACTCTTGCGCCATTTTTTTTTACCCGCACGAGGTAATCGTCTTACAGAGCAAATTCCCCGGCTCGCGCCGCAGCCGCAAGGTAGCACGCCGGAACTTGTTCCTCGATGGAAGTGAACCGCGCGATCGTGGAAGAGAGCAGCGCCCAGTCCGCGCGTTCATAGGCCAGGAGCGTCTCGTAGACGTTGCGGAAGCGATTTGCCCCTCCGCAGAGTGCGATGCGGACTTCTTCTGCCACCGGCACATTCGCCAGCACCTGTTCTATGGGCCGATCCAGGAGAGCGTCGGTTACAGAGAGCAATCCCAGAAGAAAAAGATTGGACGATTCGTTCCCCATGCCAATCAATCGGGAGATATCTTCGCAGAAGAAGCCGCGCGTCAGCGCCATGCGAATTAGTTCCGGGGGCTTATCCGAAGCCATGGCAACCACCGCGACGACCGACACCCAGCGGCGAAACTCCTTGTCGCCCAGAAGCGCGATGGCCTCACGCACGCCATGAATTTCCACGCGCAACCCGACAAGCGGCGAATTCATATAACGAAGAAGCTTGTAGACGAGCGCGGGCTCGTGTTTGAGAAGGTCCTCGATGTGGGAATAGGAAAGCACCGGTTCGGAAATCGCTTCGAGGAGCCGGAAGTAAGTCAGTTTGCTGCCGGGGATATCGCGTCCCTCGACCATCGTGGGCTTGCAGAAGAAAAATCCTTGAAAATAGGTAAATCCCAGAGTGCGAGCGCAGTTCATGTCGGCTTGCGTCTCCACTTTTTCCGCTAGGAGATGAATGCCGTTCGAGCGGAAACGGTGTGCGAGTTCGCGGCATTTTTCCGGGTCGCTGGCGCGCATGTCCACTTTCAGGAATTTCACGTAAGGCAGAAGCGGATCCCATTTGGAATCGCCCGAGAAATCGTCGAGGGCGAGTGTGTAACCGGCGGCGCACAGGTCCGCGCAGGCCTGCACGACTTCCGGCGTAGGATTGACGGTTTCGAGTATCTCAATGACCACGCGTTGCGGAGGAAGCAAGTGCGGCGCGCCGCGCAGGAGCGCGGCTTCATCCACGTTGATGAACGCGCGCGCGTGGCCGGTAAGCGTTTGCAGATCAAAGAGCGTAGAAGAATCCACGATGACGCTGCTGGAAGCGTCTTTGCGCGGCTGAAACACGTTTTGCGGCCCGGCGCGGAATAGGAGTTCGTAGGCAAAAACTTTCAGCCGCTCGTCGAAAATCGGCTGGCGCGCAATGAATCGTTCGTACAAGAGCAATCCTCCGTGCGGCGCAGTTGTTGCGCATCTCACGCATTGCAAGCGCAGCTTGGGAGGAAAGCTTGCGGGAAGGGAAGTGAAGCGGCGCGACGCAGCTCGAACCGCTTGTAAATTCTTTTCAGCCCGTCAGGCCGGCGCCGACATCGAGCTGAGAAATTCCGTGTTTGATTTGGTCTTCGTCAACCGGCTGAGCAAGAGTTCCATCGCTTCGACGGTGGAGAGAGGGCTCAAAACTTTGCGCAGCACCCACACGCGGCTGAGCTCGTCCGGAGGAAGCAGCAATTCGTCCTTGCGCGTGCCGGAACGTTGAATATCAATCGCTGGAAATACGCGCTTATCGGCCAGCCGGCGGTCCAGGTAAATTTCCATGTTGCCGGTACCTTTGAACTCTTCAAAAATGACGTCGTCCATGCGGCTCCCGGTATCGATGAGCGCGGTGGCCACGATGGTGAGTGAGCCGCCCTCTTCGACATTGCGCGCGGCAGCAAAAAATCGCCGCGGGCGCTGCAGAGCGTTCGCGTCAATGCCGCCGGAGAGCACCTTGCCGGATGGCGGCGTCACGGCGTTGTACGCGCGCGCGAGACGCGTGATGGAATCGAGCAGTACAACGACGTCGCGCTTGTGTTCCACGAGACGCTTGGCCTTCTCCAAGACCATTTCCGCCACTTGAATGTGGCGCTGTGGCGGCTCGTCGAACGTGGAGCTGATCACTTCGCCCTTGACCGTGCGCTGCATGTCGGTGACTTCTTCGGGGCGCTCGTCGATGAGCAGAACGATCAGTGCGACTTCCGGATGATTCGTCGCGATGGCATTGGCGATGGCTTGCAGCATCATGGTTTTGCCGGTGCGTGGCGGCGCGTTGATCAAACCCCGCTGGCCTTTGCCGACGGGACAGAGCAAATCGAGCACGCGCCCGGTCATGTTTTCTTTCACCGTTTCCATCTTCAGGCGCCCTTGCGGATAGAGCGGCGTCAGGTTATCGAAAAAGATTTTGTTCCGCGCCACTTCGGGGTCTTCGAAATTGACCGCTTCCACTTTGATCAGCGCGAAATAACGCTCTCCGTCCTTTGGCGGGCGCACTTGGCCCGACACGGTGTCGCCGGTGCGAAGATCGAATTTGCGGATTTGCGACGGAGAAACGTAAATGTCATCCGGGCCAGGGAGGTAGTTGTATTCGGGCGCACGGAGAAATCCGAATCCGTCGGGGAGGCATTCCAGAACGCCCTCGGAGAAGATCAACCCGTTCTTTTCCGTTTGCGCGCGCAGGATTTGGAAGATAAGTTCTTGCTTGCGCATCCCGCTTGCTCCCGGAATGTTTAATTCCTTGGCGATCTTGGCGAGGTCGGTGATGTTCTTTTCCTTGAGTTCGGCCAGACTGATGCTCATCTGATTGTTTCCTTCAACGTTTGTTTCTTTTGGCATAGTTCCTTAGCTTTGATTGTGAAAATTGACCTGAATTTCCGGATTAATCTTGAGGTGGCGCACCGAACCGGTGGTTCCGCGCCCCGCGGCGTTAAACCGCGGGCCAAAACCAGCCAAGATAGGCAAACCAGACTATCGGTAACCGGAGCAGCGCCAGCCGGCTTACAACTCAAACTCCACCACGTGTGCTTGAACTGCGGGCAGAATCGCGGTGCGGGCCTTTCCCGGAAAATCGCTGCTTAGTTGGTCAAACTCTTGTCTTTCTCGGCGCCGGCCACGAACGGTTCCGCGACGGGCGCAACTGCGGCGTGCTCAAGCGGCACAGTGGGCCGCTCCAGCGCAATCTGCAGCACTTCATCCATGGTCTCGACAAAATGGATCGTGAGACTGGAGAGGATCTCCTGGGGGATGTCCGCCAGGTCCTTTTCATTGTCCTTCGGAAGCACTACTGTACGCAAGCCCATTCGGTGGGCGGCCAGGAGCTTCTCCTTGAGGCCGCCGATGGGCAGAACTTTCCCGCGCAGGGTGATTTCGCCGGTCATGGCGAGATCGTGGCGAACGGGATTTTTCGTCAGCGCGCTCGCGATCGATGTGCAGATCGTGATGCCCGCCGACGGGCCGTCTTTCGGAATCGCGCCTTCCGGCACGTGTACGTGAATATCGATGTTGCGATAGAAGTCCCTGGGCAGGCCCAACTGGTTCGAACGCGAGCGCACGTAACTCATCGCGGCCTGCGCCGATTCTTGCATTACGTCTCCCAGTTTTCCGGTCAGAATCGGCCGCCCCTTGCCTTCCATGATGGTCGCTTCGACCGCCAGCACTGAGCCGCCGACTTCGGTCCAAGCCAGCCCGGTGGCCAGGCCGATTTCGTTTTGCTTTTCGAGCCAGAGCTCGCGGAATTTCAGCACGCCGAGGAAGTCGTTGACATTCGCCGCGGTGATCTCGACCGCCGAGTCCGCGCCGTCGCTAACCACTTTGCGCGCCATCTTGCGCGCGATGTTCTGGACTTCGCGCTCGAGGTTGCGGACTCCGGCTTCGTGAGTGTAGTGCCGGATGATGTGGAGCAAGCCTTCGTCCGTAAACTTGAGATTCTTCTCCGTGAGCCCCGTGGCTTCCTGTGCTTTCTTCACCAGGAAGCGCTTGGCAATTTCCATCTTTTCCTGCTCGGTGTAGCCCGGCAGGCGCAGGATTTCCATGCGGTCCTGAAGCGGCTGAGGGATCGTGTGCAGCACGTTGGCTGTGCACACGAACATCACTTTCGAAAGATCGTACTCCACGTCGAGATAGTGATCCGTGAACGCGTGGTTCAGCTCCGGATCGAGCACTTCCATGAGTGCCGCCGATGGGTCGCCGCGGAAGTCGGTAGACATTTTGTCCACTTCGTCCAGCACAAAAATCGGGTTCACCGTCCCGGCCTTTTTCATCATCTGGATGATTTGGCCGGGCAGCGCGCCGATGTAGGTACGGCGATGGCCGCGAATTTCAGCCTCGTCGCGAACTCCGCCAAGCGAAACGCGAACGAATTTCCGGCCCGTGGCGTGGCCAATGGACATGGCGAGCGAAGTCTTTCCGACGCCTGGAGGGCCGACGAAACAGAGAATCGAGCCTTTGGGATTCTTCACCAACTGGCGAACGGCTAGGAACTCGAGAATGCGGTCTTTGATTTTTTCCAGGCCGTAATGCTCGGCGTTCAAAACTTTTTCTGCAGCCTTGATGTCGCGGATTTCCTTCGAACGCTTTTTCCAGGGCACAGCCAGCAGCCAATCCAAATAATTGCGGCTGACCGTGGATTCCGCGGACATCGGCGGCATCAGTTCCAGCCGCTTCAGTTCCTGAATGGCTTTTTCGTGCACTTCCTTCGACATTCCTGCGGTGTCGATTTTCTTTTTCAGCTCGTCGATTTCGCTTTTTTCGCCGCGGCCGAGTTCCTTCTGGATGGCCTTCAGCTTTTCGTTGAGGTAATACTCTTTCTGCGCGCGCTCCATCTGGCGCTTCACGCGGGTGTTGATGTTGCGGTCGACGTTCAGCTTCTCAAGCTCGATTTCCAAAATGTCGGAGATACGGTTCAACCGTTCGAGCGGATCGACGGTCTCGAGCAAATCCTGCTTTTCATCCACGGGGAGCTGCAAATTCGCCGCAATCGTGTCCGAGAGGCGCGCCGGATCATCCACGCGCGCGGCGGCGATCATGGTGTCGTAATTCAGGCTCTGCGAGAGTTTAATGAACTGCTCGTACAGCCCGGTCACCTTTTCGACGATCTGTTTGACTTGCGGCGAGTCCTCGACGCGCGCGCCCAGCAGGCGAACAGTCGCGCGGAAAAATCCTTCTTCCGTGGCGATGGAGAGCGCCCGGGCGCGTTCCACGCCTTCCACCAGGACTTTGATGTTTCCGTCGGGGAGTTTCACACTCTGGACGATGTTCGCTAGTGTTCCAACGGCATAAATCTCTTCCGGCTTCGGGTCGTCTACCGAAGCATCATGCTGCGTAGAAAGGAAGATTTTCTTGTCACCGGCCAGCGCCTCTTCGAGCGCACGAACGCTGGCTTCCCGGCCAACGATGAACGGCGTCATTTGCTGCGGGAAGATGACCATGTCGCGTACCGGCATCATCGGCACGCGCTTCATTTCCTGTTTTTCACGAGTGAACATTCGGGCCCCTGAACTGCCACTGCCGCCGCTGGAATGCGGCCTCCCCAAACCTTTGATGCTCGAACGAGCTTATCCGGCTTTCTCGAGCAAACTCCAGTTAATTTCGCGCGTCCGGACCATTTCCGCGCTGACCACGAAATCGCGCACCTTCCGCTGCATGGGAAGGTGGTACATCACTTCCAGCATGAGGTCTTCGAGAATCATGCGCAAGCCGCGCGCGCCGACTTTGCGCTGAAGTGCTAACTCTGCCACGGTATCCAAAGCATCGTCCGTAAAACGCAGGCGCACGTTTTCAAATTCGAACAGCCGCTGGTATTGCTTCAACAGCGCGTTCTTCGGCTCCGTCAGAATCTTGACCAGCGCCGTCTTGTCCAAGTCATTCATGATTCCAGCGACGGGCAGACGTCCAACAAATTCCGGGATCAAGCCATAGCGGATCAAATCTCCGGGCTGCACTTGCTCGAGCAGTTCCGTGTTGCGCCGCTGCTGCGCCATCGGCGGCGTGTCCGTGTGGAATCCGACGGACCTGCGGCCGGCGCGCTTTTCGATGATTTTCTCGAGGCCTACGAAAGCTCCGCCGCAGATGAACAGGATATTGGTCGTATCCACGGGCGTAAATTCCTGGTGCGGATGCTTGCGGCCGCCCTGGGGAGGCACATTGGCGATTGTGCCTTCCAGAATCTTCAAAAGCGCCTGCTGAACGCCTTCGCCCGAAACATCGCGAGTGATCGAAGGATTTTCATCCTTCTTTGCGATCTTGTCGATTTCGTCGATATAGATGATGCCTTGCTGGGTCTTCTGGACGTCGCCATCGGCGGCTTGCAACAGCTTCAAAATGATGTTCTCGACGTCTTCGCCGACGTAGCCGGCTTCGGTGAGCGTCGTTGCGTCCACGATTGCAAACGGCACTTCCAGCATGCGGGACAGCGTTTGCGCGAGCAGCGTCTTGCCCGTGCCCGTCGGCCCTATCAATAAAATGTTGGACTTGCTCAGCTCCACTTCACCCGGCTGTTTGTTCAAGAAGATTCGCTTGTAGTGGTTGTAGACTGCCACAGCCAATTTTTTCTTGGTGCGATCCTGCCCGATGACGTAGCCGTCGAGGAAGCGCTTGATCTCCGGAGGACGCGGAAGTTGCCGGGCCGGAGCTGCTGCTTGTTCGCGCTTCTCGTCCTCAAGAATGGTCTGGCAGACCCCCACGCACTCGTTGCAGATATAGGCGCGCGGATAGTCCGAAGGCGAACTGATCAGCTTCTCGACCTGTTCCTGCGTTTTATGGCAAAAGGAACAGCGCAAGGGATCGTCTGGATTGAATTTTTTCACTGGTGTGAAGGCCTCGTCTCCGCTGGGCTTCGACGGAGTCTCTACTGCTTATTCTAGGCCGAAATTTCCCCCGAACAAAAGAGAAAGTCGCAACGCTGCTAACCTTTTGGAACGGCTGACCTGTCCCTGCTTCAAACGATAAAGTGCTTCGTGCTGTGAAGAATCAACGGTGCTTGAAAATAATCTCGTCAATCATCCCATATTCCTTGGCTTGTTCGGGATTCATGATGTAATCGCGCTCCACGTCTTTTTCGATGCGCTCGACGCTTTGGCCAGTGTGCTTGGCCAGAAGGGCATTGATGGTGGTGCGCATGCGCAAAATCTCTTTGGCGTGCAAATCAATATCGGTCGCCTGTCCGCCGAGCCCGGACATCCAGGGCTGGTGAATCAATACGCGGGCATTGGGCAGGGCAAAGCGCTTTTTGGGTGCGCCTCCCGCGAGCAGCACGGCCGCAATGGATGCAGCTTGTCCCACGCAGGTCGTCACGACGTCGGGCTTCACGAATTGCATCGTGTCGTAAATAGCGAATCCGGCGGTGATCGAGCCGCCCGGCGAGTTGATGTAGAGCTGAATGTCCTTTTCCGGGTCTTCCGCCTGGAGAAAAAGCATCTGGGCGGTCGCCAGGTTTGCCACGTGGTCATCAATCGGCGTCCCGATAAAAATGATGTGCTCTTTCAGCAGCCGCGAATAAATGTCGTAGGCGCGCTCGCCACGGCTGGTCTGTTCGACCACCATGGGTACGAGAGTCGTTGCGCGGTAATCGGGATCGTCGAATTTTTTCATGGAGTTAGAAAACCGCTGGTGCCCGGCCGGAAAACTTCACTTTGCATCTGTCGCCGCGCTAGCCGCCGCGACGGTCTTGATCTTGGCCTGCTGCGCCAGCCAATCGAGAGTCTTGTCGCTGCGCAGCTTAGCTTTCATCCTATCGAGCGCACCTTGCTTTGTCAAACGAGCGCGAATTGCTTCCGCGGATTCGTTACTATGGCCGGCCATGTGTTCGAGCTCGTGGGTGACTTCTTCTTCGGTCACGTCAATCGATTCCGCGGTGGCGATGCGATCAACGATTAGCTCCGCCTTCACGTCGTCTTTCGCGCGATCCTGTTGCCGTCGGCGGAGCGCTACCCAGTCCACGTTGACCGCGCGCGGATCAACGCCCTGCGCTGCCAGAGACCGCACCACGCGCTCCAACCGCACATCCATTTGATGCTCGACCAATGAGTCTGGCACAGGGAAATCGTGGAGCTTCACAATCTCCGCTAAAACTTTTTCGCGGAGCAACTCTTTGTGCTTGTCGTCCCGCTGGCGCTCCAGTCCTTCCCGGATCTTCTTGGTGAATTCCTCAAGAGTGGGCCACTCGCTGACGTCCTTCGCAAAATCGTCATTCAATTCCGGCAGCTTCTTCGTTTTGATCCCCAGCACTTCGACAGCATAGTGAAACTTCTTGCCCGCCAGCTTCGCGTCCGGATAGTCCGCCGGATAGTCCACGTCGAAGTTCTTGTGTTCACCGGCATGTGTGCCTTTCAAATTGGTGTTGAACGGCTCCATCGTTTCTTCCGCGCCAATATGGCAGAGGACGCTGTCCGCTTGCAGGGGATCGCCGCCGCCCTCTGGCGTTCCCAACAGCTTGATTTGCGCGAAGTCGCCGTCCTGGATGCCTCGTCCTTCCACCGGCACAAACGTCGCCGCACGCTCGCGCAACTGCTCGAAGGTCTTTTTCACATCTTCGTCGGTGACGTCCATCGTCGGGATTTCCAATTCCAAGCCCTTGTAGCTGCCCAACTCGAATTCAGGCAGCACTTCAAACACCGCGCGGAACTTCAGCGGCTGGCCTTCGTTGAAATCCAGCTTTTCCACTTGCGGCTGCGAGACGGGTGTGAGCTTCTGCTCCGCCACTGCCTTCTCGACACGCTCCGGCACGAGTGTTTGCAGCACCTCGCCCTTAATTTCGTCTGCGAATCGGCGCCGAATCAGGGAAACGGGGGCCTTGCCGCGGCGGAATCCCGGCACGTTTGCGATGCGAGCAAATTCCTTGGCGACGCTCTCGATTTTTTTTGACACTTCCTCGGCGGGAATTTCCAGTTCCAGTTCGCGGCGGCAAGTAGCTTCAGCCATTCTGACTTCCTCTTTCTCTCTGCGGATGCTGTTCAGGGAGCAATACCCGTGCGGTCAGTAAGGAGGGGAAATCGCCCTGCACGTCAGGTAATCAGTATAAGGTCTCGCATCTTTTATCGTCAATTTTTGGGCCACGTCCGACTTGGTCAAGACACAGCACTCCGGTCAGTCAGCCGCCGCGGCGTGATTCAAGGCTCTGCTCAGATCGGCATGCAGCAAACGGTGAAACAAATGCTCGCCGGCTTCGCGGCGCACGGAAAGCCGCCCGGCCACGTAGGCGCGGGAAGCCAGGCCGCGCTGCACGGAATCGCAGATGGCCATGTCCTCATCCTGGACCTTTTCGCTCACTTTGATGCTGGCGAGATTGTGTTTGGCGGCTTTCTTGCTGACGTCCGCGAAGTAGTAATCGAAAATCACAGCGCATCTGTCCACGGCCAGCGGGAGAACCAGATTGGTGTCCATCACGCCCTCGTAGGCGTTAATCATGAAATTCGGGTAGATCCACAAATAGAACGCGCGGCCTTGCCGCGTCGCCGCCACTCCCGCTTCCGATTTTTTGCTCGAGGAAAGAGGGCTCGACTGCAGGCAGGCGCGTTCGAAATTTTCAATGGTGTATTTGGTGTACTCGATGACGCTGCTAAGGCCTTTGTGCGCGTGCGGCACGTGATAGCCACCATCCAAATAGTTATCCACGTACACTTTCCAGTTGCATTGCAGAGTGTAGATTCGCCGGTCAAAGCATTTCAGTTTCTTGGTGAGCTGCAGGGGCGCAACGAGTTCAGGTACTTTGCCCAGAAATTCCTTGAGCGGCGCCGCTTGGCCATCCAGGTTGACAAAGACAAAGTTCTCCCACGTGTCCACCTTTGTCGGTACAAGGCCGTTTTTCGCGCGGTCGAAATTGCAAACGCCTTCGAACTCCACCATGCCCTTTAGCGCGCCGTCATTTCCGTAGGTCCAGCCGTGATACGGGCAACGAAACTGCTGGGCGGCGCCCTCGGATTCGGTCACCACTGCCGCGGCGTGATGGCGGCAAACATTGTAAAAAGCGCGAAGAACGCCGTCATCGCCGCGCGCCACGACGATCGGCTCTCCGGCGACGTCCGCGGTGAAGAAGTCACCATTCTTGCGCACCTGATCCGCGCGTCCCGCTACTTGCCACGTTCTTCCAAACACGCTCTGCTGCTCCAGTTCGGCGATTTTCGTGTCAAAGTACCAAGGCGAAGGAATCGTCCAAGCCTGCTCCAGCGGGTCATGAGGGTTGTAGAGGTTCAAAATGTCGCGAACGTTGCGTTCCATGGGCAGTTCCTGGCTTGAGGATTGGTGCGGAAGGAGGGACTTGAACCCCCACGGCCTTTCGGCCACAAGATCCTAAGTCTTGCGCGTCTGCCAGTTCCGCCACTCCCGCA
>DASPTW010000054.1:0-11698 GCA_035623215.1 Candidatus Acidiferrum sp. | reverse complement strand
CTTCCCTTCTTCTTTGGCTTTTTCTTCCTTGACCTCTTTCTTGGCTTCACGTTTCTCGTGTTTCTCGATTTCTTTTCGGGTCTTCTCGTTTTCTTTCTTCTGCTCTTCATCACTGAGCGGTTTGCCGTCTTTCTTTACGAGCGTCGAGATCTCGTCGCCGTCGAGATAGAAGAAAGTGGATTCGCGGACTTCCTTCTTTTTCACCTTGCCTTCGGAATCGTATTCGGTCTCCTCCTCGGTTTCCGTTCCCGCATAGTTTTCCTTGATCTTGTCGATCGCTTTTTGATTGTCATCGATTTCCTTGAAGAGGGCTTTGAGGTTGGGGAGTTTCACCTGCGACTTGATGGGAAAATCAAAGACGCGTTCTCCGATCGCGCCGTTGATCTCGGCGCGCGTCACGCTGATGTTGTAAGTGACGCCACCGCGATGCAGCTCGATCTTGTGCGGGAGTTTAACGCCATCGGACACTTGATAGTCGTCGTAGAGGATTTCTTCCTGTACGCCGCCCATTCCCGCCGATTCTTTCACGATTAGGTGGGTCTGAGGATCGAAGTAAAGCTCTCGTTTGATGCCCGTCGGCGAGGTCACTTCCAGTTGCAAAGCGTCCTTGTCGCGTACTCGCGCGTTTCCGCCAATCGAAACCGCCAGTTTAGCCTTCCTGGGATTGAGTAGATGGGAGTTGTAAAACTGGGCTGCGGCTTCCAGCTGCAGACCCTCCGGGCCGACCAGAGTGCCAAGTTCGCCAGCCGTATTCATGCGCCAGGCAGATTTGCCGTTATAGGCCTCAATCTGATTTTGGTCGCCAACCAGAAGTTCCTGGTAAAAGCGGTTGGGGAGCTTGATGTCCAGGGTATAAGTGCCGGCTTTTCCGTCGTCGGTGTTAAAAGTACCCTCAAGCGCCAGCGTCTGGATTTTGGAAAGGGCACGGCTTCCGCCAGCAGCTTTGACGTACTGATCTATGATTTTTGCAGGGTCCTGGGCACGCGCCGCAGGCAAATAGACACTCACCAGAAAGAAGAAGAGCCCGAGGTGGAAACACCGGCGCATGGCGCTGTTAAATACATACGCGAAAATTGAAAAAAAGTTGCGTGAAATCTAAGAGGGGGAAACGAGCACCCCCACGAGCATGGCCGTTGCCGAATTACTGGGCTTTTGGCCGGTTGAGGTACTTTTCGTACAAACGGTGGTGCTTGTTTTCCATCGAGGTGAGCTGCCCCTTGACGAAGAGGTACTTCACGTCGGTTGTCAATTCCAGCGGATCGCCGTTGGTAACAATAAGGTTGGCAAGTTTGCCTTGTTCGAGCGTGCCAATCTGGCTCCCAAGGCCAAAAATCTGCGCTGGATTGATGGTCACCGCTCGGAGCGCCTCGTCATACGCCAGCCCGTGCGCAACGGCATTGGCGGCGTTTTGCCCCAGGCGCCGGGAGAAGGAATTGTCAAAACTGGCGATAGCGAATTTTACGCCCGCGGCAGCCAGCTCCGCAGGCTGAGAGAGGAGGCGGTCGTAGGGATCGTCCTCCTCGTCCGGCAGGGAGAGCATGGGGCGAAGGATCACCGGAATGTCTTTCGAGCGGAGGAGATCCTTCACCTTGTAGGCTTCGGAGCCACCCGCGAGGATTATTTTTAGTTTTTGCTTGTCGCAAAATTCGACAGCGTTGCGGATATCGCGCGAGCGATCGGCAAAAACGAGCAGCGGCATTTCCCCGCGAAGAACGGGAGCAAGGGCTTCGAGCTTCAGGTCCCGGTCGTATTTCGCGATGGAGCCTTTCTCCATGGCTTGGGAGTAATGGCGGGCGCGGTCTAGCCAATCGGTGAGCTCGTTCACTTGCTTGTCATATTCCTGTTTGGCTTCGGTGTATGGCTTTTCTTTACGGGAAAAGGTGGAGAAATCAAAAGTCTCCGTTTCAATTTGGGGCCAATTGAGCACCATCGCGGCGCTTTTCTTCAGGAGCATCTCGTCGACGGTCCAACCCGCCAGGTGAATGGCGGACGCTTGCCCGCCAAGAATTCCCCGGCCGCCGAAGAAGTCCATTCCGCCGCTCGCTGGCACTGCCATGACCTCGGTGATGCCTGAGGCGCGAGTGACGGGAATATGTTCGCTCGAGGGAGAGACGGCCGTAGCGGCCACAACGTCCGGATTGTAATTGCCGGTCTCAGAGGAATCGACGGTAGCGCCAACCGCGCTAATTTCGCTAAGGCCCATTTGCGTGATGGAGTCGAAAAAGCCGGGGTAAACCTGGAGGCCTTTGGCGTCGATGACCTGGGCGCCTTGAGGGACTTCCACCATGGCGCCAACGGCCGCGATTTTGCCATCACGAATCACGATAGTGCAATCTTCGATTGGCGAGCCCGCCAGCGTGAAGGCCTTGGCGTGAGTGATGGCGTAGGCGTTTGACGATGACGATTGCGCGTGAGTACACGGCACGGCCGCGAAGTAAAGGAGGTTAAGGAAGCAAAGGAGGTGAAGGAAACGGTGAAAAGTTGCGGTCCGGATCACAGCGCACCCCCCTCTCGCTCGGCGGTTGGCGTGGGTGTGGGTGCGGCCTGCTTTGGCTTTTCTTCAGGCTTCTTTTCTTCGGGCTTTTTCTCCTCTGGTTTCTTCTCGGCTTTCTTCAGCTTTTCGGTGAGGGCTTTTTTCTCTTTTTCGACTTCGGCGCGGCCGGCGATGTCGCGTTCGCGGTCAAAGTAAACACGGCCGTCGATGAGGGTCTTCTGTACCACAGCATAGGCGCTGAGGGGATCGTGATTGTAAATCGCAAGATCGGCGTCTTTGCCGACGTCGATGGTGCCGACGCGCTTGTCGATGCCGAGCTGAATGGCGGGATTTAGCGTGACGAGTTTCAGCGCTTCGTCGTGCGTCAGGCCGCCAAACTTCATGCTCTTGGCGGCTTCTTGGTTGAGGTGCGTCGCTTCCTCGGCGTCGTCGGAATTGATGGAGACGATCACGCCGCGGCGCGTCATCAGTGCCGCGTTATATGGGATGGCGTCATAGGCTTCGACCTTGTAGGCCCACCAATCCGAAAATGTGGAAGCGCCAACGCCGGCAGCAGCAAGTTCATCGGCAACCTTGTAGCCTTCGAGAACATGCTGGAAAGTGCGAACCTTGAAGCCGAACTCTTTGGCGACACGCAGAAGCATAAGGATTTCGTCTTCGCGGTAACAGTGGGAGTGCACATAGCGTTTGCCTTCGAGCACTTCCACGAGCGGCTCGAGTTTCAGGTCGCGGCGCGGAGGGATGAGGTTTTTCTCTCCAGCGGCAGAGCGTTTGTTGTAGTCGTCCCAGGCTTTCTTGTAATCGCGGGCTTCGCTGAATGCGGCGCGAATCGTTTCTTCAACGCCCATGCGGGTGGCGGGATAACGCCTGGGCTGGCCGGGAATACTGAAGTTCGAGCGCTTGGGATTTTCTCCGAGGGCAAACTTGATTCCGGGAAGCGCGCCCTCGAACGGGAGCTTGGAGGCAGGCTGGCCCCAGCGCAGCTTGATGACGAGAGTTTGTCCGCCAATAGAATTGGCCGAGCCGTGAAGAATGTTGGCCGCAGTGACGCCGCCAGCGAGGTCGCGGTAGATATCGATGTCCTCAGGATTCAGGACTTCTTCCATGTTGACCATTGAAGAGACAGAGACGCTACCTTCGTTGATGGCGTCGGCAGCGATATGCGAGTGGCAATCAATGATCCCAGGGATTACAAATTGCCCGGAAGCGTCGATGATTTGCGCGTCTTTCGGAGCTTTGATGGATTGGCCGACTTCGGCAATTTTGCCGTCCTTAATGAGGATGGACCCATGCTCGATGGTGCCGTGGGATACCGTGAGCACAGTCGCGTTTTGAATCAGGATGACAGAAGGTGCGTCGGGAGCTGGAGCAGCGTGCGTGGATGGTGCGAGGTAAAGGAGGCAAAGGAAACAAAGGAAGTAAAGGAACGGCTTCCGATTGCCGCGCATCTCACGTGTGGCAAGGATTTTCACTGTACGCCTCCCAAAACCTCAATTTGCGATGCTGCTCCTGTGGGCTTGACTCCGGTGAAGTCCAGCGACATGCCGAGCACGCTGATGGAGCCTTTCAAAGAAGTGCCATCGAAAGTGCCGGAGAAGGTAACGTCTGCGGCGCCCTGGTCGAGCACGATGTTGATGGTGAAGCTGAATTTGTCGGCGCTGAGATAGCCGCTGATGATGTTGGTAGTGCCGCGATGGCTGGTGATGGTGCCGGAGATAGATCCGTCCTTGTCCATGGTGAGGTCGGCGTTGGATTCTTCCGCGCCTTCTGGCGTGGTGTAAGAGAGCTTCCACTTTCCAGTGATGTCGCCCTTGGGCGGGTCCTTTGGTTTTTCCGGCTCGCGAACTTCGAATTTGTGGCCGTCCACAAAAACTATTTTGATTTTGGTTTTTTCCTCGAAAAGATCGCCATCGGCCACGACAAGATTGGCGATTTTGCCGCTTTCGATGGAGCCAAGGCGATCCGCCACGCCAAAAATTTCGGCGGGAGAAAGCGTCAGCGCGCGAAGAGCCGCGTCCGGAGCAAGACCCGCATCGATCGCTTTCTTTGCGGCCTTGAAAATGTCCTTGGGCGCGGTGATGCCGCCGGAATAAAAGGCGAACTTTGCTCCTGCCTTGGCAAGCGCGGAGGGCGAGGAGGGTGCGCGGTCGCGGAAGCGCAAGGTGCGAAGCGATGGCTTCGCTTCAGGGTCGGCGTCCTTCTCCGCTTCCGGCCACTTCAGGTCGATGAGCACGGGTAGTTTTTTCGCAGCGATTTCCGGCGCAACTTCGTAGGCCATTTGCCCACCGTAGAGCGCGCCGTTGACTTGCCAGCGGTCGATCAGTTCGATGGCACGGCGAAGTTGCACGGCATTGTTGGCGGGAACCAAGACCAGGGTGTGATCTTCCCGCGCATCGGCGAGAGCAGCTTCGGTGCGGTCATAGCGAGGCCTCGCCACGCCGCGCGGATTTTTTTCGTAGATAGCTTGCGCGTTGATGCTCCAATCCGTATCGAGCCAAACCTGATGAATGTACGCAAGGGCACCGAGAAGCGAATTAGGATAGCCTCCGCCAAAGCCGCCGGAAGTTTGGAAGGCAACGGGAACCGCCACGGGAGACTTCACCACTAAATCGCCAGCGTGTTCGCCGTAAAGATCCAGCGCAGCGGCTTGGCCGGGGAAAAAACCGCCCTTGGGCGCGGAAATGACGGTTGTGAAGCCAGCGCTGCGCCAGGATTCGATGCGCTTGTCGCTCAGGCTGACTTCATCGGCCGAGCTGCGCCAGGGCGTGGAAGCAGGACGATCTTCCGGGCCCCTGGAAGGCTCTTGCGCGCGGCGCGGTCCGCCAACGTCACCACCAGTTGGGGCAGCCGCGGCAGGAATACCAACGTCAGTGAAGGCGTCGATCAGTCCAGGATAGACGGTCAAACCTTTGCCATCGATCACCCAAGCTTCGGGGGGAATGGCCGCGTCTTTCCCAATGGCGGTGATGATGCCGCGCGAAATGACAACGGTTGCGCCCTCCACTGGCGGTCCGGAAACCGGCACGACCTTGGCGCCTCGAATTGCGAAGTACTGGGGTTCACCCCCCTGGGCTTGAAGGGCGGGGGCAAAGAAAAGCATGGTTAACAGCCCAGCGAAACACAAAACGCAGGCCCACCCACGAAGCAATTTCACATACATGCGAGACTCCTGACTTTGAAGTGCTGAAGAGCGCCCAGAAACCGACCTCACGAACAGACGGATGAGGCTAGTGCGAAGTTGCGGCAGAGTCAAGGAAGGCCTCCGAAAAGAGTTCTACGTGGTCCAGAAACGAAACCACATTTAGCCGCACTATCGGTTGTTGGGTGGCACGCGAGTCTCCCCGGGATGATTGCGTCTTGTCGCGTGCCATATCTTAGGTGCTATAATCCCGGGTAACGCAGTAGCGCAAATCGTGCCGAGAACACTTCCTAAATACTTTTTTGCTCGAGCACAACTATGCGAAAAAACACATTCTTAGCTTTGCTTTCCCTCCTTCTGTTGACCTCTGCCTTGAACGCGCAGGAAGAGAAAAAAGAAAAAAAGGTCCTGAAGAACGCCGACATTTTGATGATGGTGGACGACCATTTCGATGACGAAACGCTGATCAAGCTCATCGAGATCTCGGACACGGACTTCGACGTGTCCGCTGACGCCCTCATCGCCATGAAAGACCTGGGGATTAGCCCGGACGTGCTCCGCGCAATGCTTCAGGCTACGCAGCGCAAGAGGCTCGCGGCTGCGAAAGACTCCGCGCCAAGCGCCGGTGGATCCCCAACAGCGAATGCAGCGCCCGTTTCGGAGAGCGATGGAGCGAGCAGCCCTGCGCCATCCACTCCAACCATAACCAATCCAAAAGGGCAAGCGGGATCTGCCACCAGCACCGCCCCCGTTGGGATGACGAATTCTACGGCAACAAGCGGTACCACGCCGGGAAATGCACAGCCGTCGCAAGGTACTCCTGCTAGTTTTGCGATTCCCCAGAGCCGTGGCGGGATGGCCATGAACCCGCAACAGCTCGCGGCCATGCAATCGCAGATGGCTTCGATGGGCCTGGGAGGATTGCTGAGCGGACTGATGAGCAGCGGAATGATGGGCGGCGGAATGTCTACGATGAGCTACAGCGCCGAGCAAATGCCGCACGTTTTCTTGATGGCCGAGTCCAACAAAGGAAAACAGGAAGTTGCACCTTCGATTGCGCAGATTGCGCAAACAAAACTCAAAACCGGAGCTCCTAGCCCCGGCGGAATGGCTTTGCGGAGCCTCGCTACGGAAGGCTTGAGTTTTGCTTCCATGGCGGGTGGACCCGCGGGAATGATGGCCATGTCGGCGTTCTCGATGGCTTCCGGGTTCATGCCCGGAATGCGTCCCGGCGCACCCAGCATGACTTACGTCTGGGGTCTTGCCGGGCGCAAATCTGCAAGAGAACTCACGGACCCCGATCCGAGATTCCAATTGAGCTACGGAGATATACCCGGCGTCGATCCCGACGCTTTCGAGCCCGCCATCGTCAAGCTGGTCCAGACGGGAGACAACTACCGGCTCGTCGGAGCGACGCGGACCAAAATGAACATGAAGAACATGATGTCGGGGAGCGGGCCGGAAAACGGCAAGTGGATTTCCGAGGAAAGATGGCCGACCCGCGTCTATAAAGAGGAGCGCGGGTTTTACGTTCTGCGCGTGGATCAGCCGCTTGAGCCCGGTGAATATGCTGTTGTCTTGCGCCCCGTGAAGGGCTACAAAGCCGCGCCTTCGGGATTAGGCGGCCACGCTCAGGTTTTCTATTCCGTCTGGGATTTCAGCGTGCCGGGCGCCACTCCGGAAGACGCCAGCAAGAAAAAGAAAAAATAGGCCGTGGAGCCGAGCAGCTCCTACTCTCGCGCTTCAGGGCGGAGTTACGGCTTTTTCTTCTTGAAGAGGCCGCTGATCGCGTTGACTGGATTGTTCGCGTTTTGCTGTGCGTTTGCGTTGGAGCTGCCGCCACTCAGACATCCAAGCTCGGACTTGAACATGCTCGCGGCTGCACCGCCTACGTCGGGAACAAACTTGGGGTCTGCGGTCGTGCCTTTGATTTGAAACGGAACCTTCAGTCCGTTCTTGCAACCGCCGCCGGCGACTTTTCCCAGGATTCCGCCCATGCCCCCCGATCCTCCAGACCCGCCAGTTCCGGATTGAGCCGACGTCAGCGTGGCGATCATTTTGAAATCGAGTTCGTTCTTGGAGTCGAGCGTGCCTGCGCCCGTAAGGTTCCCGAGCTGCGGAAGAACAGCTAGGAAATTGTCGGCTTTGAGGCCGTCGGGCGCCATGCGCAAATCGCTGGTCAGTTTCTCGATGTCCAAATCGCTGCCGGTTTTAATGCCGGTGAGCGCGGTAATTTCGGACATCTTCGAGCCGAGATCAAACCCGGCCAGCTTTCCATTGAACAGGCCGACGTTTCCAGTTGTCACCAGCCGATTGGTGGGGCCGGTCAGATTGAGGTCAGCATTGAGCGTGCCCGCCGAGAGCGAAGCACCTTTGGGGAGATTCACGCCCAGCGCCGGGAGAAATGCTTCCAAATCCTTCGCGGGCATGTCTTTGGCATCGAGTTTGATCTGCACGGAAGTGGCTTCGCCGGTCTCATAAGTGCCGTTGAGATGCGCCATCGCGTTTCCGATTTTCAAGACGGAAGGGTTCAGGACTCCAGTGTTTTTGCGGAGATTATATTTCGTACTGAGATCGACGGTGACGGGAACGCCAGCGGGCGAGCCGCCCGCGACCAAGAGTGTTTTGGAAAGTTTGGCCGTGCCCTTCGTCTCGGCTTCACCGCCTTGCGAGGCGATGGTGCTGTCCAAGTCGAGAATGCCGCTGAGGCCCGCGGAAGCGTCCAGGAATCCCGTGGAGGCGAGGTTCAAGGAGCTGATGTTCAGATTGGCGTTAAGTGGAGTCAGCGACGTATCCGTTTGATCCACAGGCCCGGCGTTGCCATCCAACTTGAATTTTCCTCCGGCTGGCAGGTCCGCGGTAACCGTTACCGGAAACTTGGAAGTCATGGAAACATCCGAAGCTGTAATGTTGAGGTGGTCGTAGGTGCTGCGCTTCTGAAAATTGGTCGCGCCAATGGTGATACTGCCATTCGTCAACTGCAACTTCTTGATAGTGAGGTCAGCAGCGGTGCTCGATGTAGAGGAAGGTTTTTCCGGAGCGCTCTTTGTTTCAGTCTTGGACGAAGCTCCACCCATCGAGGAGAAATTCCAGACCCCAGCGGAATTGTGCAGCAAAGTGACCTGAGGAGTATCGATGGTGACCCCGGTGATATTGAGTTTCTTCGAGAAAATCAGCGGCAGAATTTCGACGCCGACTTTCAGCGACTTGGCAGTCAGAAAGGGCGAAGAGCTGAATTTGGGATCGTCGCCAATGGAAAGATTCTCGGCAGACAAGGAGCCGCTAATGAGCGAAAGGCTCAAATCCCCTAGTTGCACTTTGCGCCCTAGCGCGGCAGAAGCCTGTTCTTCGATGGTGGGGCGGAACTGATTGACGGGAATGAGAAACGGGGCGATGAGAACCAACACCACCAGTACGCCGACAACGATGAGGATAACACGGAGAGCTTTGTTCATGAGGACCTCCGATTTGGCAGGGCTTTGCTCCTCCCGCAAGCTGCGCGAGATAAAGTCAAGCAAGGATATGGGTGCGGCGGTGGGAATGGTAGCACGATGGGCCAGAGCACGCACATCGAAACACTCTCGAGCAGCCAGACCACGAGCGAAATCACCGGGGATCAAGTAGCTGGCATCCGTGCACTGGCGAACTTCGCGCCAAAGAGTACAATGAGAGGCCCGGAGGGTTGTTCCTCCTGCATAAGATGCGGTAAATGCCTCGCCCACGGTGAAGAATGAAAATCGCACGGATCTTGCAACTTTGTGTGTGTTCCTTTGTTTTGGCCGCCACCCTGAATGCACAGACGCGGGAGGAACCTGCCATCCCGTACTCGCCAAGCTTGAACATCAACTCCATGGATAAGTCCATCGACCCTTGCCAGAACTTTTACAAATATGCGTGCGGAACCTGGCAAAAGGAGAACCCCATTCCCGCGGATCAAACTTCGTGGAGCGTTTACGCCAAACTCTATCAGGACAACCTGAATTTTCTCCGAGGCATTCTGGAACAAGCAGCCGCCGGCGGGACGGAACGCGACGCCGTCTCGCAAAAAATCGGCGACTTCTATGCAGCGTGCATCGATGAAGCTGCTGTCGAGGCGCGCGGAGCGAACGCGCTAAAACCTCAGCTCGAAGCCATCGCCAATTTGAAAAGCGCTCGCGAATTGGCTCCGCTGGTGGCCCGTTTGCAGCTCTACACCGGCGGATACCGCTCGATACTTTTTCAGAGCGGCTCGACGCAGGACCCCGACAACTCCGAGCAGCAAATCGCCGCACTTGATCAGGGCGGACTAGGCCTGCCCGATCGCGACTACTACACAAAAGACGATGCAAAATCGAAAGAAACCCGCGAGCGTTACGTGCAGCATGTCCAGAAAGTCTTCGAGTTGCTCGGCGACGCCCCGGAAATTGCCAAGAAGAATGCGGACACCCTCATGCGGATGGAGACCGCTTTAGCCAAGGCCTCGATGACCCGCGTCGAGCGGCGCGATCCTTACAAGCTGAAAAACAAGATCGACATGCCGGCGCTGGAGAAACTCGCGCCCAGTTTCGACTGGCACACTTATTACTCGGAGCTGCGGTTTCCCACATTTCAAATCGTGAACGCTACGGCACCGGCTTTTTTTCAGCAACTGAACTCGCTTCTCTCGAGCGAACCGCTTGAGAACTGGAAAACCTATCTCCGCTTCCACGTCGCCGATTCCTCTTCTCCCTATCTTTCCGCGAAGTTCGTCGACGAAAATTTTGACTTCTATCGCAAGTACCTGCGCGGGGCAAAAGAACAGCAGCCGCGCTGGAAGCGCTGCGTGCAATCGACAGACCACAATCTCGGAGAGGCCTTGGGCCAAGCGTACGTGCGTAAGGTCTTTTCGCCGGAACTGAAGCAAAGCACGCTCGATATGGTGCAGCGCATTGAAGCGGCGATGGAGCAGCGCATCCGTCAGCTCGATTGGATGAGCCCGGAAACCAAGCAACAAGCGCTCACCAAGCTCCACGGCATTCGCAACAAGATCGGTTATCCGGACAAATGGCGGGACTACAGCTCCGTCAACATTGTTCGCGGCGATCTTCTCGGCAACATTCAGCGCTGCGCCGAGTTTGAGCATCGCCGCGACATCGCCAAAGTTGGCAAGCCCGTCGACCACGGCGAGTGGGACATTTCCCCGGTCACCGTCGATGCCTATTACAATCCCCAGATGAACGACATCAATTTCCCCGCGGGTGTTCTGCAACCTCCGCTTTATGACGCCAAGATCGACGAAGCTCCCAACTACGGCGACACCGGCGGCACCATTGGCCACGAGTTGACGCACGGCTTCGACGACGAAGGCAGCCAGTTCGATGCCACGGGCAACCTCAAAAACTGGTGGACCAAGGAAGACCGCGAGAAGTTTGACGCGCGCACCAAATGCGTCAGCGACCAATACTCGAAATACGTTGTCGTGGAAGATGTCCACATCAACGGCCTGCTCACCATGGGCGAAGATGTCGCCGACCTCGGCGGCGAGATTCTCGCTTATATTGCGTGGAAAGATGCGACAAAGGATAAGAATCTTCAGCCCATCGACGGGCTTACACCGGAGCAGCGCTTCTTCATCGGCTTCGCGCAATGGGATTGCGCCAACGAGCGCCCCGAGGATTTGCGTGTGCGCGCTCAGACCGACCCGCATTCACCTGCCGAGTACCGCATCAACGGCGTAGTCGTGAACATGCCTGAATTCGCAAAGGCATTTTCGTGCAAAGCCGGCCAGCCCATGGCAAAGCCAGCGGACACCGTCTGCCGCGTTTGGTAGAGAATACTCGCACCTCGCGCAAAACCCGAGACGTATTACAATAAAGCTGCGGGGCTGTAGCTCAGATGGATAGAGCAGCAGTTTCCTAAACTGCGTGTCGGCGGTTCGAATCCGCCCAGCCCCACCATTTCTGAGTGGTCCGGCCCGGAGACATGGGTTACACAACGTACCTAAGACATGGGTAACACTTTTGGGCCGAACGGATTTTCGAGCGGTTCGAGCACTCGCGTCTCCAGATCGAAGTAGCCCAGATCATAATCCATAAAACTCACCAGCC